>NZ_BKAJ01000035.1 GCF_007992495.1 Reyranella soli | reverse complement strand
TCATGAGCGCGCAGGATGCGCGCGGTCCGGAAGACCATGATCTAGAAGATAAGTCCCCGCGGTTTCGCGTCCTGATCCAGCGGCCATATCGGACGCTCCACCTTCGTGTAGGGGACCTTTCTGTGATCGCGGCGCAGCGGTCCGCTCGATTCGACATAGACGACCTTCTTTGCGATCGGCCCGTAGGCCGCCATGAAATGATTGGTCGACTTCACCACCACGATCTTCTTCTGCGTCGGATCGATGCCGACGTTGGTGAACAATTCCAGTCCCGTCGCCTGCGTCCGATTCGCAATCAGTACGACATCGACGCCGCCGACGCGCACGGCGGCGCAATCGCCCACCGGAACCTGGGTCGGGCCGAAACGCTGCCAGGCGTTGCGCTTCAAACCGATGATCTCGACCTCGGCGTCGACCGGCTGGCCCGAGCTCGGCGCGATCTTGCCGCCGAAGCGCAGGCCGATCTTCGCACCCAAGCCGGCATCGAAGCAGATGCGCACCGCGATCGGATCCCAGATCGGGCCGAGACAGGCGTTCTCGACATTGCTCGCGATCAGATGGCGCAGGATGTCGGTGTTGTCCGACGGCGCGCCGCCGCCGGCATTGTCGGCGGGATCGGCGATCACCACCGGCAGGTCGTTGAAAGCCACGCCCTCGGCAACACCGCCGACCACGTCGAACGACGGCGGCTGGGTCTTGCCGCGCAGCGACACGAGCTCCTCGCCGAGCGTCGTCGCCAACGCATCGGCCTTCTTCTTGTCGCCGTCGGCGATCACCAGCACGCGCGTGCCGATCTCGGCCACGTCCCCATAGGGAAAGCAGTGGGCGATCGACACCGACAGGATGCCTTCCTTGCCTTCCATCGCCTTGATGCGGTCGACCAGGCCGCGCATCGGCTGGATGGTCGTGGGATAGCTCTGGATCTGGCGGCAGTCGTAGACCGACATCACGGGCGTCACCTCGCCGCGCAAGGTCGCCAGCACGAGATCGAGCACGTCCTCGGCGCGCTCGACGACGTCGGTGTGCGGGAATTCCTTGTAGAGCACGATGATGTCGGCGCCTGATACGCGCTTCATCGTGAGATGACAGTGCGGATCGAGCTCGACGCCGATCACGCACTTCGGCCCGACGATTGCCCTTGCCCGCTCGATGATGTCGCCTTCGACGTCGTCGTAGCCATGCGCCACCATGGCGCCATGCAGCCCGAGCAACAGGCCGTCGACCGGCAGCGCCGCCTTGAGCTGGTCCAGGATCTCGTCACGCATCGTCTCGTAATCGGCGCGATTGGTCGTGCCGGCGGGGCTGGCGGCAAAGCAGCTGCCTTCGATCAGTTCGAAGCCTTCCGCCTCGGCACGCTTGCGGCCGACGAACAATGGCGCGGTGCACATGCGCGGCGCATCGGCCGGATGCTCACCCGGCCGCAGGAACACCGATTCGCGATAGTTGTCGATGCTGGTCGGTAGCGGCGAGAAGGTGTTGGTCTCGGTCGCGAGCGTGGCGGTGAACAGGCGCATGGCATCTCCCCTACTCGTCATCCCGACCGGAGCCAAGCGTAGCGAGGCGCAGCGCAGGGACCTGTTCTGTCGATGTGTCGACCAGAACAGGTCCCTCGACTACGCCGCCCTTCGGGCGGCTTCGCTCGGGATGACGGTGGCGTTTATGGAACAACGCCGGCCGGGAGATCAACGCAATGCCGCGCGATCGCGCCGGGAGTCGTGAGCCAGATGCGGTCGCGGTGTTTCGCGATGTGACGCAGCGCGCGCTTCAGGTGCCGCAGGCGATGCGGCTGGCCGACCAGATAGGCATGCAGCGCCACGCCCATCACCAGCGGCCGCGTCTGCGACAGCTCCAGCATCTCGTCGAACTGGTCGATGATGATGTCGGCAAACGCCTCGCCGCCGATCTTGCGGCCGACGATCTGCGGAATGTCGTTCACTTCCTGTGGATAGGGCACGGCGAGGATGCGCTTGCCGCCGCGGCAGCTGAACCAGATCGGCTGGTCGTCCATGCACCAGTCCAGCAGATAGCGATAGCCCGCTTCCGCCAGCAGGTCGGGCGTGACGTGACTGTGCGAAATCCACGGCCCGAGCCAACCTTCCGGCGGGCGGCCCTCGGCTTCCGTCAGGCGCTGGGTCGCCTCGCCGATCAAGGCGCGTTCGGCCGCCTCGTCGAGGTCGCCCTGGCGCTCGGCGTTGGTGCGGCCATGCCCCACGATCTCGTCGCCCCGGGCCCGGCAGGCCGCCACCAGGGCCGGCGCATAGTCATACATCGCGCTGTTGACCAGGGCGGCCATCGGCAACTGCAGGGCGTCGAAGGCATCGAGCATGTACCAGGCGCCGACGCGATTGCCATAATCGCGCCATGCGTAGTTGAGAATGTCGGGATGTGGTCCACTCGGCGCCAGCTCTGCACCAAGGCCCTCGCCATAGGAAAAATGCTCCAGATTGAGGGCGAAATAGACGGCGAGCCGTCGGCCACTCGGCCAGGTGTAGTCGGCGCGGCCACGCAGCGGCACATAGCCGTAGCGGTTGTGTGTTCTGAGTTCCATTCCGAAAAACTAACGTCGGAAATCACGAAGGGCTACGGTTAGAACCATGCTCGAGCGCCTGCTGTCGGCTGCCCTCACCGGCTGCCTGCTTCTCTCCACCGGCTCCCCGGCCTTCGCCTACTACTCAAAAGATTCGTACGAAGGCGAGGTCACCTTCACCAGCATGGTCGAGATCGCCGAGGATGCGCCCGACTTCCTTCTGCAGCCCTCCTACATCAGCCGGCAGCTCCTGTATCTCGCGGGCCCACTTCAGGCCGCGCCCAAGAAGGCCGCCGCCAAGAACGACGCGAAAGTCGACGTTCTCGGAAAGCATCGCGACAGCAAGACCGGCAAGCTCTACGTGCGCTATCGCTACACCGGCACGTTCGTTCTCGACAACGGGCTTCAGGATGTCGTGAAAATCCGCCTGCCCCTCAACCTGGACGAGGTGTGGGAGCGCTCGAACAACAATTGCTTCAGCTGGGGCGACAAGTATCGCATGGCCTACTTCTGGGCTCCGCTGAACAAAGGCTGCGCGCTGGTCGACGGTGTCGACTATGTCACCTCGGACGGCATGATCGTCGCGAAGCGGGCCAACACCGCCAACACGACGCCCGCCTACGACCGCCTGGCCAACGGCAACGGCGAGATCCGCATCGTGCTGACGTTCGGCGCCGACGACGACAGGAACGGCAAGTCCGGCCCCGACAGCAACAACAAGGACTACAACGCCGCGAACTACCGTGACATCCGCAAGTTCCTGCTCAATCAGGGCTTCTCGGTGCGCACCGTCCCCGCCGACGAGCGCGAGCGCGAATGCGGCAATTCCAAGCCGCTGGCCGACTGGCCCGGCTACGTCGAGGAGTTCGCCCGCAAGGATGGCGCGCGCAAGATCGTCGTCCGCCTGTTCTGGGGCATCACCAACATCGGCGAGGACAGCAAGGCCTTCTTCTGCATGGCGAAGGAGGCTGCGGAACGGGGTTCCGTTTTCCTGTACTCGGGACATTCCCGCGTCGGCTTGCTCGATCTCACCTACATGGGCGAGCAGATCGGCGCGCCCATCAAGATGAATCTCGACCAGTACCAGATCTATGGATTCTTCGGCTGCTCGAGCTACAGCTACTACAATCTCTCCTATTTCGCAGCGAAGGCCTCGAAGGCCGATCCAGAGGGCACCAAGAACGCCGACATCATCACCAACGGCATTACCGGCTCGTTCGGCTCGATGACGGATTTCACCATCAAGACCCTGACCCCGATCTTCAATTGGTCGGCGCGCGGCACCAAGACGAGCTGGCAGCAGATCATGAACTCCTACTCGGAGAGATTCCTGACCGGGGTCAACGGCGACGAGTAGCCGGCTGCAGACCGCCGGGCGACGACTCCGCGCACCCGCAGGGCGTAGCGCGCACAATGCCGATGCGCTACGGTTACACAGCGAATGAAGAAGAAGTCGGCGTCTGAAGCCGCTGTTGGGATATTGGGAGGAGTAGTTCGCGTTGACGGCCACGAGTGCTGAAGCCCTGCCGGCTGCCCGTGACACCACGGACGCGCCGCGACGGTGGGCCGCCCCGCTATGGGTCGGCGCGCTGCTGATCGTGCTGGCGTTCCTGGTGATCTATCCGCTGTTGATGCTGGTGTTCGGCGCGCTGAGCGATTCCAATCCGATCGTCGACGGGTTCGGCTCCTTCCGGCCGTCGGCCAAGCATTTCCTCGACGTGCTGGCCAACGAGAACGTCCACCTCGCCTTCTTCAACGCCCTCGCGGCGTGCGGCGGCGGCACCGTCCTCGCGGTGGTGATCGGGCTCGCCTTCTCCTGGATCGTCGTGCGCACCAACACGCCGTTCAAGGGCTTCATCGCCGGCGCCAGCATGATCCCTCTGTTCGTGCCGCCGCTGGTCGCCGGCGTTGCCTGGGGCATCCTGGGCTCGCCCAAGACCGGCCTGCTCAACACCATGCTCAAGTGGGCGGGGATCGACTTCCGCTTCGACTTCTACTCGATGAGCGGCCTGATCATCGTCTTCGGCATCTACTACGCGCCCTACGTCTACATGTTCACCGCCTCGGCGCTGCGCAACATGGATCCGAGCCTGGAGGAAGCCTCGGAGGTGTCGGGCGCCTCGGCCTTCACCACGCTCTTCACCGTCACTTTCCCGCTGATCGCGCCGGCCATCCTGGCGGGCTCCCTGCTCTCCTTCGTGGTGATGCTGGGCATCTACGGCGTGCCCGCGGCGCTGGGCGCGCCCGCCAACATCAGCGTCCTCACCACCTATATCTTCAAGCTCACCGCCTGGAGCCCGCCGCTCTACAACACCGCCGCCGCCGTCGCGATCCTGTTGATGGTCGTCACGGCGATCCTGGTGTGGGCGCAGCAGAAGGTGCTGTCGGGCAAGAGCTACGCCACGGTCGCCGGCAAGGCGTTCCGCCCGCGCGCCCTCAATCTCGGTTCGTGGCGCTGGTTCACCTTCGGCCTGGCGCTGGTCTACCTGTTCGTCGTCGTGGTGCTGCCGACCCTGGCGCTGATCATCGCCGCGTTCCGCAAGTTCCTGTTCTTCAAGGACTTCAACGCGCTGTTCGACTGGAGCCAGTACAGCTGGGTCCATTTCAACAGCGTGTTCGACAATCCGCTGACCATGCTGTCGATCTGGAACACGCTGAAGGTCGGCGTCATCACCGCCGTGGCCGGCGGCGCGCTGGCCTTCGCCATCGGCTACACGGTGAACCGCACCACCGTCAGCGGCCGCCGCTCGATCGACCTTCTGGCGACGCTGCCCGTCGCCATCCCGGGCCTGGTCGTCGGCGTCGCCTACCTGTGGGCGTGGATCGGGCTGCCCGGCGGCCTCTACGGCACGATCTGGATCCTGGCCCTGGCCTTCGTCGCCCGCTTCATGCCGGACACGGTGAAGGCGCTGTCGACCTCGTTCCTGCAGATCCACAAGGAGCTCGAGGAAGCCGCCTGGATCTGCGGCCGCGGCCTTTTAGGGACCATCCGCACCATCGTGCTGCCGCTCGCCAGGCCCGGCGTCGTGGCGTCGATGACCTTGCTGTTTGTGCTGGCGATCCGCGAGCTGGGCTCCTCGCTGTTTCTCTACACCAGCGACACCACCGTGATGGCTGTCCTGCTGCTCGACTACTACGAGGGCGGCAACACCGGAAAGACCGCAGCGTTCAGCCTGGTACAGACGGCGATCCTGGGAGTCCTGCTGGGACTCACGACCTGGATCTCGCGCGAGACCACGCAGAACACGCGATTCAATTGAACAAGCTTCAGGAGGGAACAAGAGCAATGAAGAGACGTACCTTCACCAGGACCGCCGTGCTCGGCACCGCGGGACTCATCACGACCGGTTTGCCGGCGCTGGCACAGCAGGACAAGTTCGGCACCAAGGAGGAGATCGCCGCCGCCGAGAAGGAAGGCGGCCTCACCTACTACACGGCGAACTTCGCCGAGACCGAGCAGGAGGTCATCAAGGAGTTCAACAAGACCTTCCCCAAGATCAAGGTGTCGATGGTGCGCGCCCCGGGTGGCCAGCTCATCACCCGCATCAAGACCGAGGCGGCGGCCGGCAAGCTCGGCGCCGACGTCGTCAACCATTCCGACCGCGGCCTGATGCTGGAGCTGCAGGACCTGTTCGCCGACTACACGCCGCCCAACGCCGCCGACTACCGGCCCGACGCGCTGGTCTCGCCCAAGCTGTGGCCGGGCGTCACCTTGGGCTGGGCGATCGCCTACAACACCCAGCTGGTGAAGAACGCCCCCAAGACCTGGAAGGACCTCACCAACCCCGAATACAAGAACAAGCAGATCGGCCAGGTGGTCGGCCCGTCGGGCGGCACGACCTGGACCCGCGTCATGTTCGAGCGCCAGGTGCTGGGCGAGGACTACTGGGCCAAGCAGGCGGCGCTCGGCATCACGCTCTACCCGTCGGGCGCGCCGGCCTCCGACTCGCTGGTGCGCGGCGAGGTCTCGATCGCGCCCCTGCTCTACAACATCATCTACACCAAGATCGTCGAGGGAGCGCCGGCCGAGGCGATCTTCGCGCCCGAGGGCGTGCCGATCATCCCCTACGCCGACGGCATCACCAAGACATCGAAGAGCCCCAACGCGTCGAAGCTCTTCATGAACTGGCGGCTCAGCAAGGAAGGCCAGTCCTTCCAGATCGCCAAGCTCGGCAACATCACCTCGATGAAGGAACCGCCCTCCTTCCCCAAAGGCTGGGACCCCAAGGTGGTCAAGGTGTGGGTGCCGAACTTCGAGCAGTTCGAGAAGCTGCGCGAGCCCTGGCTCAACGACTGGAACAAGACCTACGGCTACCGGCAGTGACGAGCGCACTTCTCATCGAGGACCTGGTCAAGCAGTTCGCGACGGGCAAGCCCGCCGTGGACGGCGTCAGCTTCGACGTCCCGGCGGGCGAGATCGTGGTGTTGCTGGGCCCCTCGGGCTGCGGCAAGACCACGACCTTGCGCTGCGTGGCGGGTCTGGAACATCCGACGGGCGGCCGCATCTCGATCGGCGACCGCGTCGTCTCCGAGCCGCAACGCGGCCTCCTGGTCAGTCCGCGCGAGCGCGACATCGGCATGGTCTTCCAGTCCTATGCCGTGTGGCCGCACATGACGGTGCGGCAGAACGTGGCCTATCCGCTGAAGCACCGCCGAAAGAACGGCGGCGGCGACATCAACACCAAGGTCAACGAGACGCTGGAGCTGGTCGGCCTCGGCGACTACGCCGAACGGCCGGTGACGTCGCTCTCGGGCGGCCAGATGCAGCGCGTGGCGTTGGCGCGCAGCTTGGTCTATCGGCCGCAACTGCTCCTCCTCGACGAGCCGCTCAGCAACCTCGACGCCAAATTGCGCATCCGGCTACGCGACGAGCTGCGCCGCATCCTGAAGCAGACCGGCATGACCGGACTTTACGTCACGCACGATCAGTCCGAGGCCGTGGTCCTCGGCGACCGCATCGGCGTGATGAAGGACGGCAAGCTTTTACAGATGGCCCCGCCGGCCGAGATCTATAACCGACCGGCCGATTCCTTCGTCGCCAACTTCACCGGCGCCTCCAACATCCTTTTGGGCAAGGTGCTGGCGCGCAATGGCGACAAGGCCACCATCGATCTCGGCGCCGCCGGCCGCATCGAAGCCTGGACCCCGCAGCCGCTCGCCGTCGGCGACAAGGCGCGTGTGGCCTTGCGCGCCGAGAACGTGCGGCTTGGCGAAAAGGGTCCGGCCAATGCCTTCTCCGGCCGCGTGGTCGAGCGCCGCTATCAGGGCATGCAGACGGTGTACGACGTCGAGCTGGGCGGCCAACGCCTCGAAGCGCTCGAGCTCGGCACAGCGGCCCGTCACAACGACGGCGAAATCCCGCTGACCCTGCCCCCCGACCAGTGCTGGGCTTACCGAGACGAGGGCGCCACCTCAGTCGAATGATTCAGACTCTTCCGGACCGCGAGCCTCCGGCTCGCTCATGAGTCATGAGCAAGCCGGAGGCTCGCGGTCCGGAAGAACATGAAACGCCCGTTCAGGCCAGGAGATCGCGGCAGCGCAGGTCGTCGACCGCAAGCATGATGCGTTCGAGGTTGTTCCACCAGACCCGTGGCGGGATGTTGAACGCCGCTTGCATCACCGGCCTCATGATCAGCCAAAGCGCCGACAGGCGATAGTCGGCGTCGAGCATCCCGCGGTCGTAGCCGGTCACGCCTTGGGCAACGAGTTCCGCATGATAGCGGTCGAGCAGCAGCGACTCGATGCGACGCCGGCGATCAGGGTACCAGAGCATGGCCATCATGTAGGCGAGGTCATCTGTAGCGGTATCGACGCTCCACGCTTCCCAGTCGATCAGCCGAACGCCTCCGCCTTGACGGGGCAGGAAGAAGTTCCACGAGTGTGCATCGCCATGGACGACCGTCAGATGACGATGCGACTGGTAACGACCGAGCAGGCGCGGCGCCTGATCGAGCAGCCGCCGGTAGAGATCGCGCCGGTCAGGGGGCATCAAGCCCTCGCCGAAGCGATCGGTGAACTGCGCCAGCCGTTTTTCGAATCCGTGTACGTTCCGGACAAGGTCGTCGAGGGCGGGCCATCCCCCTCTCAATGCGCCAAGACGCGGACTGTCCCACCACGCGGCATGGAAGCGCGCCAGCGCCTGGACGATGCTCTCGCACTCGGCGAACGTCGGCGGCAACGGCCATTCGGTGGCGATGAAGTGCGAATCGGTCAGGTCCTCGAGCAGCAGATGCCAGGCGCTGGTGTCAGTCGCCTCGACGATCTCGAAGCAGCGCGGCACCAGTCCCGCCGATCCGGCCTGGGCGATGTCGCGGTAGAAGGCGATTTCACGGGCGTTTGCGTAGGTCGAGCGGCCGGCCGAGTCGAGGTGTCCCATCTTGAGGATGATGGAACTCGGCGCGTCGGCGGCCTGCCCTTCGTAGCCGAGGCTGAGCCGCAGCGTATGGGACCGCAGCTTCTTCAGCGAGCTCACGACGGCGACGTCGCGGACGCGTGCCGACCCGATCACACCTGATCTGCGAAGCGCGGCGTCGAGGCGGTCGGCACTTGCCGCCGCGGGAAGCGGAGCGATCGTCACGGCGGCAGCGTAGCAGGTCCCAATTGCAATCAGCAGGCGGATAACGCCGACGGCTTCCGGAGTCCTACGGTCGAGGTGCCTGAAACACCAACCCGAAGGATCCCATCATGTCCAAGGAACAGGAAAACAAGGAAGTCGTCGGCCGCTGGTTCACGGAATTCTGGGGCACGACCTGCAACCTCGCCGTCGTCGACGAGCTCGCCGCCCCCGACATGCTGCTGCAGTACTCGCTGCACGCCCCGCGCCGCGGCCGTGACGACATCAAGCGGTTCATGACCGACTTCCGCGCGGCCTTCACCGATCTCGCGTTCGGCGGCACCGCCGACCTCATTGCCGAGGGCGACTATGTCGTCGGCCGCTGGGAAGGCGGCGGCACGCACACCGGTCCCGCTTTCAGCGACTTCCTGATCGGATCGCTGCCCGCCAAGTCCGGCCGCAAGATGCACTTCACGGGCACAACCGTGCTGCGTATCGAGAACGGCAAGGTCAAGGAAGAGATCGGGCTCGACGACGGCGTGACCGCCCTGCAGCAGCTCGGACTGCTGAAGGCGGCCTAAAGCGCGGCACGCAGCGCCGCGGTGAGCGGCGCATCGTGCTCGGGCAGCAAAACTTGCGGATCGAGGGTGAGCACGCCGCGCGCGGCGTGCCGCTCCGACAGATGCACCGGCGGATCGCCGCGCTGCAGGCGCGCGCTCACGGCAAGCGCTTCCGGCACGGCGATCTCCAGCACCGGCACGCGGCCGGTGACCGAGGCCGGCACCAGCGTCACCTTGTGCCCGTTGAGCTCGATCGCGATCGCCTTCAGGCGCGCTTCCAGCCGCGCATTGTTGGACGCATCGTCGGCTTTCACGAAACGATCGAGCGCCGTCAGCAGGCCGACGATCTCCTCCTTGCCCGCCTTGAAGCCGCGACCGATGCCATGGTGCGGCACGCCGCGCAGGTTGGCGCGATCGACAAGCTTGGGCGGCGACCAGGTCTCCGGCGCCACGTCCATGTCGAGCTGCTGCAGGAGCGCCGAGGCGACAAGGTCGCGGCGGCCGGCCAGGATGCCCGACGCCTGCGGCCCACCCAGCGCCTTGCCGCCGGAGAAGGCGACGAGATCGGCGCCCATGGCGACGAAGCGTTTCAGGTTCTCCTTGGGCGGCAGCTGCGCGGCGGCATCGACGATCAACGGGATGCCGGCGGCGCGACAAGCGGCAACGGCCGTCGGCAGATCGGCGAGGCTCGTGGCATTCACCGAGAAGGCCATGGCGACCACGGCAGGCGACAGCGCCGCCTCGATCTCCCACGCTTCGAGGCCGCGCACGCCGGCGCCCGTGCCGCGGTCGTTGTGCCCGATGTCGATCAGCCGCGCGCCGGACGCGGCCAGCGCATGGGCATAGCCGGTGCGATGGGTGCGCGGGATCAGGATATCGCGCGGAAAATCGCCGTGCGGTAGCGACGCCATCTTCGCCACGTCCCAGCGCGCGATCGACGCTGCGGCCGCCAGGGTCAGCGCCGCGGCCGCACCCGTCGTCACCAGTCCCGCCTCGGCGCCGGTCGCCTCGGCGATACGCGCGCTGGCTGCGTCCTGCAGCTCGCCGATGTCGACGGAGGCGCGCGACGCGGCGGCCATCGCCTCGACGACATCCGGCGCCATGACGGCGCCGCCTAGCCGCGTCAGCGCGCCGGCGGCATTGATGCGGCGACGGACACCGAGCCGTGAATAGGGATCGCTCATGAATAGAGCTTAGCGCGACTGGCCAGAACGTCGAGCGGCCTGCGCAACAGCTTCGCGCCTTCAAGCACGCCGGGCGTGGACTTCGCCGACCATCGCCCGAAGAAGCTTGAACATGCTGGCAAGCATGGAGGACTTACTTAGACGCTTGTCGCGTGTGTTCGCGACGGCTGCCCAGCAGAAGCCGGAACTGGTCCGCACCATGATGGCGGTGGATCCGGGCAAGGAACCGTCGTGCCACCAGGTCCCGGCTTCATTTACGGCTCACCCTTTGGCATAGGTCGCCTTCTGCGCCGAAGCCGTTGTCATCCTGACGATGGTTTCGGGCTTCAGGATATTGGCCGGCTCGGGGAAACCGCTGACATGCATGGCGAAGCGCACGAGGTCGCCGGGGCATGCCAGCCAGCCACCGCACGAATCCAGGCGCTTCACGTTCGCCCGGTACGGATCCCCGCCATTCTGGCCGTAGTACTTCACCTCGCCATGGCGACGTTCTTCCGGCGTATTCCCACCGATCGTCATGGCGCTGATGCCGCAGCGGCTCAGCACGCTCTCGCGGACGAACTCCGCATACGGCCAGCCGGCGATTTTCTCGATCACGCGTCCGAGCAGGCAGTAACCGAAGTTGGAATAGGCAAAGACGGAACCGGGCCGGGTCACCGGCGCCTGGTAACGCAACGTCGCATCGATCAACTCCGCCTGCGTCAGGTCCGGGCGATCGAGCATCGGATCCACCGAGTTGTTCGGCCAGGCCCCGGATGTGTGGGTCAGAAGATGCTCGATCGTGATCTCCGGTAGATGGTCTTCATACGGCGGCTTTTCGTAGTCGATTCCAAGCACGCCGCCCGGCCCCAAGACCTTGTCTTCCAGCCTGAGACGCCCCTGCTCGACGAGCGTAAAGACCGCAACCGAGGTGATCGGCTTGCTGATGCTGCAGACGCGGAACATATGCGCCGTCGTCGCTGCCTCGCCCGCCTCGCGATCCGCCCATCCGAACGCCTCCTGATAGAGGAGCCGGCCGCTGCGACCGATGGCGACGGAAAATCCCGGCACCGCGTACTGCTGCATGAAAGCCGCGGCCAGCTCGGCCATGGCCGTCCGCTCGGCAGGCGTCGGCTCGGCCGCTTCTCTTGCTTGTGACCATGCGGAGCCTTGCGCGAGCGGCCAGGCCGCCGCGGCACCGAGAAGGTTGATGAAGCCTCGCCGACGGATCCGTCCCTCCCTCGCGGGTTGGGGCACATTGTATCGGAGATTCTTGCAATAATCGCGGCTTTCGCTACCCGAGCCTTGTCGGAATCGACTTGTTGCCCGCCAACCGCCTGCGCTTCACGATCCGCCGAACATGGGAGGAACTCGCGATGAGTCGCCTGTTCGGTGAGTTTCGCCAGGTCGGCATCGTTGTCCGCGACATCGAGGCCGCCATGAAGCACTGGGTCGAGGTCTGCGGTGTCGGTCCGTGGTTCTACACCGACAAGCTTGCCGTCACGCAGTTCAGCTACCGCGGCACGCGCTACGACGACATCCACGTCTCGATCGCGCTGGCCAACTCGGGCGACGTGCAGCTCGAGCTGATCCAGCAGCGTTGCGCCACGCCCAGCATGTATCGCGACTTCCTCGCCGCCGGTCACGAAGGCATGCAGCACTGGTCAAGCTGGCCGGTCGACTACGACGCGATCCTGAAGAAGGCGCTGGGATCGGGCTACACGGTCGGCCAGCAGGGCGACAGCGCCCGCGGCCGCTTCGTCTATCTGTGGAACGAAGGCCATCCCGGGACGGTGATCGAGATGGCCCACATGACCGAGGCCCGTCGGCGCATCTTCGACGCTATCCGCGCAGCCGCCGTCGGCTGGGACGGCAGAGACCCGATTCGGCGCAGCTGGCCGACGTGAACGCGCGGGCACTGCGCAGCGCGGGGGCCAGCCAGGACCATGATGAAGAGTCGGCGTGACAGCAGTGCTGGCACTCGCGGCGTCGACACAACGACCGGATGGACCCGCCAGCTTCAGGGGCCTCTACGGTGCAAAAAAACCCACGAAAACGAAACTGTTCTCGCACACTGAAGTTATTGACTGAATCACACTTCAGTTATAATATCGCTGTGTTGCGCTGCGTCCGTGCGCTCCCGCTCTTTGCATCGTTGATCCGAGACCAGAACGCTGCGTCAGACACCGCGCGCTGCCCGTCCGGTCGCTTGCCTCCGGACCGGGGTGCGCTGAGGGCGCGTCATGGTCTTCCGGACCGCGAGCCTCCGGCTCGCTCATGATTCATGAGCGCGCCAGGAGGCGCGCAGTCCGAAAGAGCACGAGATGACGCGCCACTGGAGTCCCCCAGCGAGCTCGGCCTTCACCGCGAGCGTGATTCCAACATCTTAATTATCTTAACCATCTAAATTCAGAGGGCGGCCTACCGATAGTGGGCAGGTCCAGTGAAAACTACTACGCGGGGACTACCGGAAAGGGCGGAAAGGGCGCTAAGTCCGAGAATTGGCTGCCAGCAGTGCATGCACCGCTGCTTCTCATGCACCCCAACCTTCGAAAGCGCTGCACCGCGCCATCAAGCCGAAACGCTAGACCTTCGCGATGATCGCCACCGGCCCGCCGCCCGGCGGGCCCTGGTGCTCGGCGCCGCCGGACACGTAAAGCAGCGTGTCGCCGATCACGCCGGCCAGCACGCCGCCGACCAGGGCGCGGGCGTGGCGCGTCGAATGGATGTCGCTGTCGTCGAGCATGGTATGGCGCCGGCCGCGGATCTCGCCCGTGGGCGAGGCCTCGGCCTTGGCCAGGACGGCGACGGTCTCGCCGCCGAGCCGGGCCAGCACGCGGCGCGCGGCCTCGGCGTCGATGGCGTCGGTCATCACGTCGTGATCGATCAAAAGATCCCCTGCCCAGCCCGGCGCGTTGCCCAGCACGACGATCTCGTTGCGCAAGAGCTCGACGCCGGCCGATGTGCTGGCGACCCTGGAATAAAGCGACCAGTCGCGGCAGACGGCGGCTTGCGGGGCATCCTTGATCTCGCCCAGCGCCAGGGCGACGCCCAGCGCCGAGGCGCCGCGCGACAGCGCCATCGAATGATAGGTATCGTCGGTCGCTACGCCGGCGCCGCGGCGCTCGGCCTCTTCGATGCGCTCCTTGGTGAGCAGCGGACATTTGATCTGGACGAAGTGGACATCGCCGGCCGACGCGATGCCCGCATCCTTCATGGCCGAATCGACGGCCTCGGCGGTCGCCGCGATCTGTGGAGCGCGGCCGATCTCCTCAGGCTTGAAAGACCGTGTCAGGCCGACGCCGATAGCGAGACGCGAGCCGGTCGCCGCTGCGGTCGCCGTCTCACGGCAGAACACCAGAAGATGCGGCGACAGCCCACCCTCCGTGCCGCCTGACATGACGATGGCGACGCGGCCTTCGACCTCGGCCATCGGGCATTTCAGGCGCTCGGCCAGCAGCAGCTTCAGCGCCAGAGTGGCGTAGCCGCGGGTGAAATCGTTGACGCAGCCATTGCCTTCGGTCTTGCCGACGATGGCGACGATGGTCGCGGGATCGATCTCGCCGCGATCGATGGCCTGGGCGAGCGGCACGGTGTCCTGTGGGCCGGCCGTCGGCAGGCGCAGCACCCTCGCCCGGCGGGTCATGCCGCCTTGCCGGCGTCGCTGCCGTGCCGCTGGCGGCGGCGGCGCACCCAGGTGAAGGAGACCAGCGCCAGGGCGATCACCAGGAACGACACGCCCGTCGTCACCGTGCCCAGCGCATAGAGCACCGGCGTGGTGACGTTGGTGGTCATGCCGTAGATTTCCAGCGGCAGGGTGTTGAAGGTGCCCGATGTGTAGAGGCTGCGCGCGAACTCGTCGTAGGAGAGCGTGAAGCCGAACAGCCCGACGCCGATGAGGCTCGGCAGCAGGATCGGGATGACCACGAAGCGGATGGTCTGCCACGAGGTGGCGCCGAGGTCGCGCGCTGCCTCCTCGTAGCGCCGGTCGAAGCGGTTGAAGACGGCGAACATGATCAGCAGCCCGAACGGCAGGGTCCAGGTGAGATGGGCGCCGAAAGCCGAGCTGTACCAGGCGGCATCCCAACCGAGCACGCGATAAAGGAGGCCGATGCCCAGGCTGATCAGAATCGAGGGCACGATCAGGCTGGCGATGGCGAGATAGAAGATGAAGGCCGATCCCTTGAAGCGGCTGCGGAAGGCGAGACCGGCCGAGAACGAGGCGGCGACCGTCACCAGCATGACGGCCACGCCCAGGATCATCGAGCGCTGCAGCGAGCCTGCGAAGTCGCCGACCATCTGCTTCTCGAACAGGTTCTTGAACCAGTGCACCGACACACCGTTCATCGGGAAGGTGAGCCCGCCCGACGGCCCCTGGAACGACAGGACCAGGATGGTGAGGGTAGGCCCGTAGAGGAACAGCACGAACAGGCCGAAGAAGCCGGCCAGCAGCCAGTAGCCAGGACCGCGGCGGCGACCGATCACCTCACAGCTCCTTCCGGATGTCGACCAGCCGCATCATGGCGGCGACCGTGAACAGCACCAGCAGCAGCAGGACGACGGCGTTGGCGGCCGCCGCGGGATACTGCAGCAGCGACATGGCGTTCATCATCATCAGCGACACCGAGGCGCTCTGGCCGCCGCTCATCATGCGCACGGTGACGAAGTCGCCCATGACGATGGTGACGATGAAGATCGAGCCGATGGCGATGCCGGGCTTGCACAGCGGCACGATGACCGTCCACAGCGTCTGCCAGCTCGAGGCGCCGGCATCGCGCGCCGCCTCGAGCAGGCTGCGGTCGATGCGCATCATCGAATTGAAGATCGGCACCACCATGAACAGCGTGTAGAGGTGCACGTAGGTCAGCACGACAGCGAAGTTCGAGAACAGCAGGAACTCCAGCGGCTCGCGGATCAGGCCGAGCTGCATCAAGGTCATGTTGGCGAGCCCGTTGCGCCCCAGGAAGGGGATCCACGAGATCATGCGGATCACGTTGGAGGTCCAGAACGGGATGGTGCAGACCAGGAACAGCACCATCTGCCAGGTCGTCGAGCGCACCTCGAAGGCAAGGAAGTAGGCCACGGCGAAGCCGATCACCAGGGTGATCGCCCAGGTGATGATGGAGAACTGGATGGTCTGCAGATAGGTCGCCCAGGTCACCGGCGAGAGCAGCAGCTCCTCGTAGTTCTGCAGCAGGAAGGCCGGGATGATCTGGGTCGTGTTGTAGTCGAAGAAGCTCACCACGATGATGGTGGCGATCGGCACGACCAGGAACAGCAGGAAGATCAGCGCCAGCGGCGCCACCTGCAGATAGGTCACCCAGGCAGAGACACGTTTCATTGGAGCAAGATGCCCGCCGCCGATCCTTCATGCCTCCTCTCCCCCGCTAGGGGGAGAGGCTGGGGTGAGGGGTTACAGATAACCTTCGAAGCCCCCTCACCTAACCTCTCCCCTTAACGGGGGAGAGGAATACGAGGGGCACGTAACGATGAGTTGTTCGTCCCGGCCTACGCCGCGATGAACGAGTTCCACTTCTGGACCATGTAGCGGTCCTCATCCATGACTGCGTTCCAGCAGGCAACGGCGCCCATGCGTTCGTAGAACGAGCCGCCGTCGCGTACCGCGCCGGCCTTCTCGACCACCTGGCCCTGCGGGTTCTTGATGTCGCCCTGGGCGGGCTTGCCTTCCATCCAGAAACCCCATTCGTCAGGCGTCATGTTGGCCTTGGCCGTCTCGAGCACCGCCGAGTAGTAGCCTTGGCGGTTCAAGAACGCGCCGACCCAGCCCGACAGGTACCAGTTGATATAGTCGTAGGCCGCGTCGAGCTGCGCGCCCTGCAGGTGCTTGGCGAGCGACAGGCCACCACCCCAGGCGCGATAGCCTTCCTTGAGCGGCTGGTAGACGCAAGGCACGCCCTTGCCGCGCACCGCCGAGACGGCGGGCGACCACATCGACTGGATCACGACCTCGCCCGAGGCCATCAGGTTCACCGATTCGTCGAAGGTCTTCCAGAAGGCGCGGAACTGGCCGTCCTTCTTGGTCTTGATCAGGAAATCGATGGTCTTGTCGATCTCCGCCTTGGTCATGTTGCCCTTGTCGCCGTACTTCACGATGCCCGCCGATTCGCAGATCATCGCGGCATCCATGATGCCGATCGACGGGATGTTCAGGATCGAGGTCTTGCCCTTGAACTTCGGATCGAGGATGTCCTTCCAGTTCTCGATCTTGCGGCCGACCAGGTCGGGGCGGATGCCCAGCGTGTCGGCGTTGTAGATCGTCGGCACGATGGTGAACCACTGGGTCGGGCTCTTGGCGAACTTGGTCGAGCCCTGGCCCTCGACGAAGCTCACGGTGCTGGGCGCCGTGCCTTGGGCGATGACGCTGTCGGGCTTCAGCTTGCCGGTGGTGAAGATCGGCACGATCTTATCGAACAGCTTGATCTTCTTGACGTCCATCGCCTGAAGATTGCCGCCCGGGAAGACCTTTTTGATCATCCAATACTCGATGTCGCCGATGTCGAACGAGTTCGGCTGGGTGACGACGCGCTGCACGACGGCGTCGGAGTCGAGCGCCGTCATCTGCAGCGTGATGCCCAAGTCGGCCTTGCACTTCTCGGCGATCTCGTTGATCGCCGACACGCCGGTGCCGCACTGGCGCAGCACGATGTTCTTGTTGTTCTGCGCCCAGATCACCGGGAAGCCGGTGATCGCGCCGCTGCCGATCGCAGCACCCGTGATGCCTGCGGTGCCCTTCAGGACGCTGCGGCGTCCGAATTTCCGATTAGATGCCATCTGACGTACCTCCTTCTTTATCGCCCCAGGACATGAACATCCTTGGGCGCCCACGACAAAACAACAGGCTGGCCGGGCGCCACCGGATTGGCGTCGAACCGCGCCTCCGGCACGACGGCGGACAAGGTCTCCAAACCCATGACATCGACGCCGACCTGCACGGTCGAGCCGAGATATTCCACCGAGCGCGTGACGCCGGCGAGCGACGTCGCATCGACCGGCGCATTGCCGGGCTGTACGACGATGCGGTCGGCGCGGATCGCCACGAACGCGCCCTCGCCCTTGGCGCGCGCCACGGCGGCCGGCAGCACGTTGTGGCCGCCGATGAAGCGCGCCACGAAGGCCGAGGCCGGCTTGTTGAAGACTTCACGGGCGCTGGCCGCCTGCTCGATCTTGCCGTGGTTCATCACCACGACGAGGTCGGCAAGGGCCATCGCCTCGTCCTGGCTGTGCGTGACATGGATGAAGCTGATGCCGAGCCGGGTCTGCAGTGCCTTCAGCTCCTCGCGCATCTTTATGCGCAGGAAAGGGTCGAGCGCCGACAGGGGCTCGTCGAGCAGCAGCACCTGCGGATCGGTGATCAAGGCACGCGCCAGCGCCACACGCTGCTGCTGGCCGCCGGAAAGCTGGGCCGGCAGGCGGCCGGCGAAGGGCTCCATCTGCACGCGCTTCAGCATTTCGCGGGCCTGCGCGCGGCGCTTGTCCTTGTCGACACCGCGCATGCGCAGGCTGAAGGCGACGTTGTCGGTGCAGTCGAGATGCGGGAACAGGGCGTAGCTCTGGAACATCATCGCCGTGCCGCGCGCCGCCGGCGGCAGGTGGGTGATGTTCTCCGAGCCCAGGATGATGTCGCCCTCGCTCGCCTCCTCGTGGCCGGCGATCATGCGCAAGGTCGTGGTCTTGCCGCAGCCCGATGGGCCAAGCAGGCAGCAATAGGAGCCCGCCGGGATACGCAGGCTGACCTGGTCCACCGCCGCGGTCTCGCCAAAGCGCTTGGTCACGGCCACAAGTTCAACGTCGGGCTTCGTCGCCATCGTGCCCCCAGGAAGCAAGCCCCATGCCAGTACTGTAAAATAATATGGAGCGCGGACCTCCAGGTCCGCATCATGATTATGAGCGGACCTGGAGGTCCGCGCTCCAGTAAGACGCGCCCCGGGCAATGAGCTAGTCTCATCTCCTTGGCACGGGTCCTGCTGCCGGCGGGGCAACGAATTGCGAGGGAGTGAAGCGTATGAGGCTGATCGGCGTCGATGTGGGCGGCACCTTCACGGACCTGGTCTATGCCGACACCGAGGCCGGCGAGACGGCTGTCCACAAGGTGTCCACAACCCCGGACGATCCCTCGCGCGGCGTGGTCGCGGGCCTGATGGCGCTTTGCGACAAGTACGGCATCCCGCGCGAGACGATCGACGTGGTGTTCCACGGCACCACGATCGCCACCAACGCCATCCTCGAGCACGACGGTGCCGTCACCGGCATGATCACGACCGGCGGTTATCGCGACATCCTGCATATCGGCCGCCATCAGCGGCCGCAGCACTACTCGATCATGCAGGACATCCCCTGGCAGGACCGGCCCCTGGTCAAGCGCCGCCATCGCAAGACCGTGACCGAACGACTGGTGCCGCCCAAGGGTGAGGTGCTGGAGCCGCTCGACGAGGCGGGCGTCCGCCAGGCGGTGCGCGAACTGAAGGAAGCCGGTGTCCAGGCGATCGCCATCTGCTTCCTGTTCTCCTATCTCGATGCCGCGCACGAGGCGCGCGCCATGGAAATCGTGCGCGAGGAATATCCCGAATGCTTCGCCACGACCTCCTCGTCGGTGTCGCCGCAGTTCCGCGAGTTCGAGCGCTTCACGACGACGGCGATGAACGCTTTCGTCGGCCCCAAGGTGCGCAACTACGTGACGCGGCTTGAGGCGGAGATCGAGTCGTCGGGCTTCAAGGCCGACCTGCGTATCATGGCGTCCAACGGCGGCGTCGCCACGCCGAGCATGGTGGCCGAGCGGCCCGTCCTCACCCTGCTCTCGGGCCCGGCAGCCGGCGTGATCGGCGGCGACTGGGCCGGTGGCCTGTCCGGACGGCGCAACCTCATCACCTTCGACATCGGCGGCACCTCAGCCGATATCGGCATCGTCACCCAGGGCGGCTTCGGCGAGGCCACGGCGCGCGACACCTGGATCGCGGGCTTCCCCGTGCTGGTGCCGATGATCGACGTGCACACGATCGGCGCCGGCGGCGGCTCGATCGCCTTCGTCGACCAGGCCGGCGCCTTCAAGGTCGGGCCGCGCTCGGCCGGCGCCGTGCCGGGACCGGCCGCCTACGGCCGCGGCGGCAACCGCGCCACCGTGACCGACGCCAACGTCGTGCTGGGCCGCCTCGACCGTGGCAACTTCTTGGGCGGCAGCATGTCGCTCGACGAAGTGGCGGCGCGGCGCGTGATCGGCGAGCTGGCGCGCGAGCTCGGCATGACCGACCGCGAGGCGGCCGAGGGCGTGATCACGGTGATCAACGCCAACATGGCCAACGCCATCCGGTCCAGGACCGTCCAGAAGGGCATCGATCCGCGCGACTACGCCCTGGTGGCGTTCGGCGGCGCGGGGCCGCTGCATGGCGCGGAAGTGGCCGATATGCTGGGCATCCCCGAGGTGATCGTGCCGCCCCATCCCGGCATCACCTCGGCCGTCGGCCTCTTGATCAGCGACCTGCGCTACGATGCCATCCGCACCTCGTTCCAGGTATCGGGAGCGGCCGATCTTGCGCGCATCAATGCCGACTTCGCCGCCATGGCCAAGGAGCTCGCCGGGCGCTTCACCGCTGACGGCGTCGACCTCAAGAACGTCACCTTCGAGCGCCGCGGCGACCTGCGCTATGTCGGCCAGGGCTACGAGCTCAAGGTGCCGATCCCCGACGGGCCGATCGACGGCAAGGTGCTCGCCGAGGTCTTCGAGACCTTCCACGAGGTGCACCGCCGCGAATACGGCCATCACTTCGCCGACTCCGGCATCGAGATCGTGAACCTGCGCCTGATCGGCGCCGCCAGCGCGGCGAAGATCGCCAAGCCCACGGCCGGCACGGCCAAGTCGCTCGACGCAGCCAAGGTCCGCGAGGGAACCGGCACGTTCCGTGTAGGCGGCAAGCTCGCCGACTACCCCACGACCTTCTATCGCCGCGACCTCTTGCCGGTCGGTGAACGCATTCCCGGCCCGGCGATCGTCCTGCAGATGGATTCGACCACCGTGGTGCCGCCGCAATACAGCTTCGAGGCGGACGCGGCGGGCAACCTGATCATTCGGAAGAACGATGCTTAGCGTGAGGCAGGATCATTCCTCCCCCGTCTTGCGGGTGTCTTGCGGGGGAGGGTAGGGAGGGGGAAAGCCTCCCACTGGCCTCTGAGAATTTCAGATCTGAAATGGGCGGAGATCGTCGATGAAACTCTCCCCCTCCCTACCCTCCCCGTAAGACGGGGGAGGAGATGAATCGGAGTTAGACCATGGCCACCGCCCCCCAACGCCAGCCCATCCCCAAGCCCGACCGCATCGACCCGATCACCACCTCGGTGATCCAGGGTGCCCTCGAGAACATCGCCGTCGAGATGGGCTACAAGCTCATGCGCATGAGCTACTCCTCGATCATCCGCGAGTCGGAGGATTTCGGAGCGGCTCTGGTCGATGCCGAAGGCCGTGGCCTCGCGGAGTCCGCACAGTCGACGCCGCTGCAGTCCGGCCCGATTCCCGGCTATGTCCGCGGTGTCCTGAGAATCCTGGCTGAGCGGGGCGATCAGTTCCGGCCGGGCGACGTGGTCATGCACAACGACGCCTATTCCGGCGCCAGCCACGGCCCCGACGTCGCCTTCATCGTGCCGGTGTTCGTCCAGGGCAAGCTGATCGGCTTTGCCGCCACCACCGCGCACCATCTCGACATCGGCGCGTTGTCGCCGGGCTCGTGCGGCATCGTCGAGGCGATCGACGCCTATGCCGAGGGCCTGCAGTTCAAGGCGATCAAGGTCTACGACCGCGGTGTGAAGAACGACATGGTCTGGCAGATCGTGCGCGACAACATCCGTGCCTCCGATCTCGTCGTCGGTGACATGGACGCCCAGGTCGCCGCCGCCCGCATCGGCGCCGAGCGCATGGCCGAGTTGGTCGAGCGCTACGGGCTCGCGACCTTCGACCTCGCCTGCACCGCCCTGATGGACCACGCCGAGCGGCTGATGCGCCAGGCCATCGCCAAGCTGCCCGACGGCGTCTATCGCGCCGAGACCGCCATCGACGGCTATCTCGACAGCGACGATCCGTCGAAGAAGGAACTGCCGATCGTCGTCACCATCACCAAGAAGGACGACTCTCTGGTGGTCGATCTCACCGGCACGGCGCCGCAGGTGCCCGACCGGCCGATCAACATGCCCTTGGAAGGCACGGCCGACATCGCGATCTGGCTCACCATCCGCTCGGTGCTGCTCGATACCGAAGTGCACGGCCACATCCCGGTGAATGCCGGCCTGATCCGGCCCATCACCATCGTCGCGCCCAAGGGGTGCCTCGCCAACCCGACCTTCCCCGCGCCGACCATCGCCCGCTTCTGCCCGGGCAACCAGCTCGCCGACACGGTGATGAAGGCGCTGTCGGCGGCGATGCCGGGCAACGTCTCGGCGGGCATTGGCAACCTCAAGGTCATCGCCTTCTCAGGGCTGAAGGACGAGACCCACTGGGTGCACATGGAGATCTTCGAAGGCTCCTACGGCGGCCGCCTGGGCAAGGACGGCATGGACGCCGTCGACACGCTCTACGCCAACACCCGCAACAACCCGATCGAGGACATCGAGACCCACCTGCCCTTGCGCGTGCTGCGCTACGAACTGCGCGAGGACGTAGCCGGTGCCGGCAAGTGGCGCGGCGGCCTGGGCTCGGTGCGCGAGTTCACCTTCCTGAGCGACGGCGGCGCCTCGGTCGAAGGCGAAGGCCATCGCTACCGGCCGTGGGGCTTCTTGGGCGGCGGCGAAGGCATGCCGGCCAAGCTCGACCTCTTCGTGCCCGGCAGCAACGACGCCAGGGCGCTGCCGTCCAAGGTGCCCTACATGGGGATCGGCAAGGACGGCCGCTTCGTCTGCTACGGTCCTGCGGGCGGCGGCTACGGCAATCCGCTCGAGCGCGATCCGGCCAAGGTGGCGGACGACGTGCTGGACGGCGTCATCTCGGTCGAGACGGCGCTCAAGGATTATGGCGTCGTGGTGTCGGCAAAAGGCGTGGTCGACCAGGCCGCGACGACGCGGCAACGCGCAGCGAGAACCAGCTAGTAGCTCTGCACAGTGATCATGACGGGTTGGCGCGGGGCCGGTGGGATTGCCTGCACTGCTGGCACCGGTCCCCGACCCCGGAGTAATTGCGTCGCTCTATGGCCTATGGGACGCAAAAACTAGAACCATAGTTGACTCGTGAAAGCACTTCAGTTATATTGACCTTGCGCTTGCTTTCCGGCGGCTCAGCTCTATGCATCGTTCATCCGATATCATCGCGCCCGTCAGCGGCCCTGCCGGCGCCACCTTTTCCGTCATCCCGAGCGAAGCCGCCCGAAGCGAACGCGATCCCGTTGGCGGTTCAGCCCGTCGAAACCACTGTAAAGAGCGACTAGCTCGCCCCGCCTTCGTTCTCCAGCGCGTCGACCACGGCCCAGGTCTGCGGCCCGACGACGCCGTCGACCGTCAGCCGCGACCGCTGCTGCAGGTCCTTCACGGCCGTCTCGGTCTTCTGGCTGAAGCGGCCGTCGACGCCGCCGGTGTCGAAGCCGACGGCGGTCATGCGGCTCTGCAGCCGGCGCACCGGCAAGCCGCTCGATCCGAGACGCAGCACGGGCTCGCTCTGGTCGGCTTCGTCGATGTTGATCCAGGTGACGCGGCCGACAATCCCGTCGACGGCGATTTCGCGCACCTGCTGGAAGGCCTTCACCGCGCTCGTGGTCCTGGCGCCGAAGACACCGTCGATCGGCCCGGGATCATGGCCCAGCGTCTTGAGCGCCTGCTGGAGGTCGCGCACGTCGGGCCCGTTCGACCCCTGCTTCAGGACGGGTTCAGCCATGACGATGTCCTCCGCGAGAGAGTGATTGCTTCGCTATGCCGTCGTCAGCCCGGCGAGGGATGCCAGCGTCGCGCCGGCGCCGCCTGCCGGCACCCACCATGTGCGCGGGCCGACCACGCCGTCATCGGCCAGAGCATGCTGCGCCTGGTAGGCCTTGACCGCCGCTTCGGTGCGCGGCCCGAAATCGCCGTCGGCCGGTCCGGGATCAGTGGGCGACCCGGGCCCGCCCAGCTTGTGCAAGGCGAGCTGCAGGCCGGCGACGGCGCTGCCCGTCGAATGGCGTTTCAATACGGGTGTGTCAGGGTCGGCCGGCATGCGCTGCCAGGTGCTGTCGCCGACGATGCCGTCGGCGAGCAGGCCCTCGCCTTCCTGAAAGGCGATCACGGCGTTCCGGGTCAGCGGCCCGAACACGCCGTCGATCTGGTCGAAGCCCATGATCTTCATCATCACGAAGATGGTCTGAACGCGCAGAACGTCTCGTCCGCGCGCGCCGAGCGCAAGCTGCGGGCCACTGTTCATCGCTTCCTCCGGGCACGAGGCCACGGCCACGATACGCCTGCGATGGCGCCGCGAATGTGAGACTTCGCACGCTGGAGCGTCGGAACCGAGGTGCCCGCGGAGACCTACACAGCCGGACGGCTGCGGATTTCGTCCGCCACCTTGCGCTTGAGGAACTGTCCGTGCTTGAGGTCGCCGTGGAAGGCGCCGTCCTCCACGACGACGTTGCCGTGCAGGATGGTCGTGGTCGGCCACGCGGTCACGACGTGTCCCTCCCAGGGCGTGTAGTCGGTCTCGTGCAGGTCGGCGGCGCGGATCGTCTTCTCGATCCCGGTCTGCAGCAGCACGATGTCGGCATCCGAGCCCGCCGCCAGTGCGCCCTTGCGCGGGTAGAGGCCCATGATGCGCGCGGCGTTGCTCGAGATCATGTCGACGAAGTGCTCGGCCGAGTAGCCGCGCCTGGTGACCATGTTGGTGTACATCAGGCCGACGCGCGGCTCGACGCCGGAGTTGCCGCCCGTCGTATCGTCGATGCGGCTGCCCTGCAGCTTGACCCTGAGCGGGCAGCACAGCTCGTCGGTGGCGATGACCTGGATGGCGCCGCGGTTGGTCGCCTCCCACAGGCGCTTCTGATCCTCGGGGTACTTCAGCGACGGATAGGTATGGAACATCTGTCCGCCCGGCCGCTTATAATCCTCGGCGTTGTAGAGCAGGTACTGATGCAAGGTCTCGCCGTACATCGGGAAGCCGCGGGCACGCGATGACTCGAGAGCGGCGACGCCGGTGGCCGCCGAGACATGCACCATGTAGAGCGCCGCGCCCTCGACATTCTCCGCAAGGCGGATCACGCGGTTGAAGGAGAGCTCCTCCGACAGCGCGTTGTGGACCTCGGCCATGTGCTCGAAGCTGACGCGGTTCTCGCGCATCAGCTTGTCGTACATGAACATGACGATGTCGTTGTCCTCGGCATGGATGCATGCGATGCCGCCCGCCCCCGCCACGACCTTCAGCGCCTCCCAGATATGGCCGTGCGGGACCATGCGGCCGAGGTTGCCCGGCCGGATGTTGGTGGTGAAGATCTTTATGCTGGCATGGCCGTCCTGCATGGCATCGGCGAGCTGGCCGAAATGCGGCACCGGCACCTCGCCCATCAAGGTGAGATGGAACCCGTAGTCGCAGTAGCAGGCGTTGCGCCATTGCGCCTGGGTCGCCTCGATCGATTGCTGGATGGTGCGGTCGTGCACGCACTGCACGAAATCGATCAGGGTCGTGGTGCCGCCATGCAGGGCCGCCTTGCTGACCTGCGACGGCGGATCGGTCAGCACGTCGGGACGTCCCGGCGCGCGCACCGGCATCAGGCAATGGATGTGCGGGTCGATGCCGCCCGGAATGACCAGGCGGTCCTTGGCCGACACGGTGCGCGCCGCCGGTGGCAGCGAGCCTGGGCCGCCGACCAGGGCGATGCGTCCGTCCTTGACGCCGATATCGGCGGCCTGGGTTCCGGTCGGCAGCACGCAGGTGCCGCCGGTGATGGCGAGGTCGAGCATCAGGAGACTCCTACCGGAGAGCCGTCGGCGAAGCGGCGCAGGATCTCGTCCGATTCGAGATCGCGCACGATGAAGACAAGCCGGCTGGCCCGGTCGGAATCCGGCCAGCGCTCCAGCCAGCGCGGCGGATAGAGCGTGTGCTGCACGGCGTGGATCGCCGCTGGTCCACCCGGCCGGTCGGAGAACTCGACCAGGCCTTTTACGCGCAAAAGCTTCTCGCCGTGATCGCGCGCCAGGCCGCCCAGCGCCATGGCAAAGCCGAGGCGGCTCATCGGCCGCTGCAGGCGCACCGACAGGGCGCGGATGCCATGGGCATGCACCGCCGTCGCATGCGGTCGCGGCCGCGGCAGCGCCCGGGGCGCGCCGCCGAACAGCAGGTCGCTCGCCTCGGCATCTCGCGCATCGACGATCGGCGCCGTGGGGTTCAACGACGCCAGTCGCTGGAGAAGGTTGTCCGTGACGGGGGCCATGTCGCTCTTGGTCAGAAGCAAGAGATCGGCCACGGCGGCCTGGGCGACGGCCTCGGGATAGCGATCGAGCGTGCCCTCGCCCAACACGGCGTCGATCGTCGTGGCGACACGGTCGAGGCGCAGCGAGGCTTCGAGAAAGGAATCGGCAGAGAGCGTGTAGAGCGTGGGTCCCGGATCGGCGAGGCCACTGGTCTCGAGCGCGATGCGCCGGAACGGCGCCCGGCCGGACGCCTGGCGCGATCGCAGCAGCCGATAGAAGGCGTCGGCCAGGCCCTGGCGCACGGCGCAGCAGGTGCAGCCGTTCGGCAGCTCGACGACATCGTCGGCTGCCGCCTCGAGGAGCTGATGGTCGAGGGCGACCGCGCCGAACTCGCTGATGAGCACGGCGGTGTCGCTCAGGTCCGGCACATTGAGGATTCTGGAGAGAAGCGTTGTCTTGCCGCTGCCGAGGAAGCCCGTCAGCACCGACAGCGGGATCGGCTCCGACGGGACCTCCGCGAGGTTGGCAAGACCGGGCGTCACCGGATCAACGCCGCGCCCTTGTCGAGCAACGGCAGGACCTTGTCGCTGGCTTCGGGCGGAACGCCGAACACGACGCGGTCGACGCCGGCATCCTCGGCGCGCTTCAGGCCGTCGGCGTTCATGCCGACGCCGAACAGCGTGATCGGCACGTCGGAGTCCTTGCGCCCGGCAAGCTTCAGCATCTCGCGGAACTCCGGCAGCATGCCGAGCGTGTCGCCGCCGCGGCCGCCGATCGGCATCCAGCCGTCGCCATAGGCGACGGCGCGGCGCGCACCGTGTGGCAGACCGCCGCCGACGATGATCGGCGGATGCGGCTTCTGCACCGGCTTGGGCCACTGCATCATCTCGTCGAACTTCACCATGTCGCCGGCATATTTCGGCTTGGAGCGCGCCCAGATCTCCTTCATCGCCTCGACGCGCTCGCGCATCAGCTTGAAGCGGGTGGCGAAGGCCGTGCCATGGTCTTCCATCTCCTCGGCGTTCCAGCCGCCGCCGATGCCGAACAGCACCCGGCCGTTGCTGAGCCGGTCGGCCGTGGCGACCTCCTTGGCGGTATGGATGGGATCGCGCTGCACGACGAGGCAGACGCCGGTGCCGAGCTTGATGGTCTTGGTGACGACGGCCGCGGCGGCGATGGCAAGGAAGGGATCGTAGGTGTCGTAGTACCACTTCGGCAGCTCGGGGCCGCCGGGCCACGGCGACTTGCGGCTGGTCGGGATGTGGCTGTGCTCGGGGAACCAGACGGATTCGTAGCCACGCTTCTCGGCCTCGACGGCGAGCTCGTGCGGCGGGATTGCATAGTCCGTGGAAAACATCGTGACGCCGATCCGCATGGCCTTTCCTCTCGCTGTCGTTTTGTCGAGCGTAGCCGATTTCCGGCGCCTGGCGCACATGTCATCATGCCGGTGTCGGTATGCGTTGAGTTGCCTTGTCCTCGTCCGTTGACGCCAAGGGGGAGGGCTCGATGCTGGATGGCGTGATGTTGCTGTGGTTCCTGCTGGCCACGGCGTCGCTGCTGTTCATCGCCTATCCGATGCACTGGTGGCTGGTGGCGAACAAGCTGAAGCACGGCATGATGACGGTGCGACCGGCACATGCGGCCGCGCACGAAGGTGCATCGCATGACCACATGTCCCACATGTCCATGGCAATGGAGGCGCGCCCGCCGCTCCGGCCGTCGCTGACGGTGATGACGCTACTGTCGTTTCTTGCGTTGGCTACGGGTCTTGTGATCGGCCGCCTGGCCTGCGCGGACCGCTTCCACGAGCTTCTTCGGCGCCAGGAGGCAGTAGCTCGCCGTCAAAAGCTTGGCGATGTCGGCGCAGTCGACATCGGAATCGAGGATGCGGCCGACGATGTCGGGACGCCAGAGTGGCCGAAAGTACGGCGCTCGCGAGAAAGTCTCCGGATCGACCCGTGGTCCCAGCGACTGGAACGTCAGCACGCAGGCAGGGCCATCGGTGCCCGCGACGCGCGCGTACGCCGGCGGCCATCCGTCGGCGATCATGAGCACGTGCGCGAACGTCTCCTTGCGGATGCGCCAGCGCGTGCCAGTCCAGGCCTGCTCCTCGCGCGTTTCCGGCAGGGCGAGGCAGGCCTTGCGCAGCCGCGCGAGGACGGTCTTGGGAACTTCCGGACGACGCCTGCTCTTCATCAAGCCAGGGCGTCGCGCTCCTCTGTCAGGCGACGGAGCCTCTCCTCCTGCTCGGCAATGCGCTGAGACAGCAGCTCTTCATTGGCGGCGCCCGCCGATGAAGCCGCCTGCTCGACGAGCTCGCGCAGGTTGGCGCGCACCATCGCGATGCGATTGTCGAGTTCGACGACCGGCGCGGCAACGGGTGCAGGTGCGGGCGGAGGTACAGCTGCTGGTGCCGCTGCAGGCCGTGGCCGTGCCACGGCGGCCTTCGGCGCTGCCATTGGCCTCTTCTTCGCCGCCACCGGCTTGCTGCGAGCCCGGACGGCCTTCTTTGCCGCCACCTTGCGCTTGGGCGCCTTCGCCGCCTTCTTCTTCGGCGCGACACGGGACTTGCGCGTCTTCGGCGCCTTCTTCTTGGCGGCCGATTTCTTGGAGCCAGACTTCTTTTTCCGAGCAGCCATTGGCATCTCCCAGCGGTTGCGAAACTCTATCGCGCCTGGCGGCTCCGACAAAGCCAAAGCCGCTGGCTGCCTGTTGGCAACCTGGCGCGGCTCGTCCATCAAGGGCCGATGGACTTCGAGCTCAAGGACCGCACCTGCCTGGTCACAGGCGCCAGCGCCGGGATCGGCGCCGGCATCGCCCGTCTCCTGGCCGACCAGGGCGCGCAGGTCGCCGCCACGGCGCGCCGCGTCGACCGGATCGAGCGGCATCCCGGCGTCACGCCGATCGCCGCCGACATCACCTCGGCCGCCGATCTCACCCGCCTCGCCCGGGACGCCACCGAGGCCCTCGGCCGGGTCGACATTTTGGTCAATTGCGCCGGCGGCTCGCGGCCGACGACGGTCGATGCCAGCGAGGAATTCTGGGACGAGGCGTTCGCGCTCAACTTCACCTCGGCGCGACGCCTCACCACCGACCTGCTGCCCCCCATGCGCCAGCGCCGCTGGGGCCGCATCATCAACATCAGCGGCACCATGGAGCCGCGCGGCCTGAACGCCGCGGTCGCCGCCAAGGCGGCGCTGCACCTGTGGGCCAAGGGGCTGGCCTGCGACGTGGCTGCCGAGGGGGTCACGGTGAACACCATCCAGCCCGGCCGCATCAACAGCGAGCAGATCCTCGAGAAGCTGCATCCGACCGAGGAATCCCGCCGCGCCTTCATTGCTAAAAACATCCCGATGGGCCATTTCGGCGAGCCCGAAGACATCGCCCACCTCGTGGCGTTCCTCGCCTCGCCCCGCGCGCGCTACATCACCGGCACGGTGATCCCGGTCGACGGCGGGATGCGCAACTTCGCGCATTGAGCATGGCGGCCGCGTTGGAACACCACATGCGCCTCGGCGTCTTCGTGCAGACGCCGGGCCATCACGTCGGCGGCTGGCGGCATCCGGACGCTGTCGTCGACGGCTGGCCGAACCTCGCCCTGATGAAGCACATCGCCGCGACGGCCGAGCGCGGCAAGTTCGACATGTTCTTCCTGGGCGACGGCTTCGCCACGGGCTACGGCGAGCATCCCTCGACCATCGGCAAGTTCGAGCCGCTGACGCTCTTGTCGGCGCTGGCGATGACCACCAGCAGGCTGGGGCTCGCGGCGACGGGCTCGACCACCTACGCCGAGCCCTACCAGATCGCCCGCTCCTTCGCCTCGCTCGACCATCTGTCGGGCGGCCGGGCGGCCTGGAACGTCGTCACTACCGCCTATTCCAAGTCGGCCGCCGTGTTCGGTCGCCAGCATCCGCCGCATGCCGAGCGCTATGCCATGGCCGAGGAGTTCGTCGAGGCCTGCCGCATCCTGTGGGACAGCTGGGCCGACGACGCCTTCATCGCCGATAAAAAGGCCGGCACCTTCGTGCGGCCGGGCAGCCTGAACGTGCCGTCGTTCCACGGGAAGTACTTCACGGTCGAAGGCGGCCTGAACGTGCCGCGCTCGCCGCAGGGGCATCCGGTGCTGATCCAGGCCGGCTCCTCGGGTCCCGGTCAGGCCCTGGCGTCGCGCATCGCCGACGTGGTGTTCACGGCGCAGAACGATCTCACCGAAGCACAGGCCTTCTATCGCACCGTCAAGGTGCAGGTCGCCGGGTTTGGCCGCGGGGCCGACGAGGTCCTGGTCATGCCCGGCGTGTTCCCCGTAGTCGGCCGCACGACCGGCGAGGCGCAGGAAATTTTCGCCGAGCTCAACCGCAACATCGACACGGCGCAGGCCTTCACCGTGCTGTCGGAGCGGCTGGGCTCCGACATGTCGGTCCATCCGCTCGACGAGCCGGTGCCCGATTTGCCCGAGACCGAACATCTCAAGAGCCGCGCCGCCCTGCTGATCGAGATGGCACGACGCGAGAAGCTCACGCTGCGCCAGCTCTACTATCGCGTGGCGGCGGCGCGCGGCCATCTGCTGCTGATCGGGACAGGGGCAGAGATCGCCGACGTGCTTGAAACCTGGTTCCGCGCCGGCGCCGCCGACGGCTTCAACGTCATGCCGCCGTTCTTTCCCGGCCAGTTCGACGCCTTCGTCGCCGAGGTCGTGCCGCACCTGCAGGAGCGCGGCCTGTTCCGCGCCGACTACACCGGCACGACGCTGCGCGATCATCTCGGGCTGAAGCGCCCGGCTCGGCGCTCCTAGAACGTCACGTCGGCGGCGGCGACGACGTCGGCGAAGCCTTGGCCAAGCAGGCGATTGTGATGGGCGACGATGCGCTCAACGTCGATCACCGGCGTGTCCCAGGTCGTGTGGCCGTCAGCCACCAGGACCACGCGATAGCCCAGCGCCACCGCGCCGCGGCAGGCCGAATCCACGCACATCTCGGTCTGCATGCCGGCGATGACCAGCCGGTCGATGCCGGCATCGGTCAGGCGTTGGTGCAGGTCGGTGTCGTGGAAGGAGCTGCTGTGCCGCTTCTCGACGACGATCTCGCCCGGCCGCGGTGCCACCAGGGGATGATGGGGCCAGCCCGCCGATCCCTTGCCCAGCACATCGCCCGGGCCGCCATCGTGCTGCACATGGACGACCGGCCGGCCTTCGGCGCGAGCGCGGGCCAGGAGACCCGCGATGCGCCGCACGATCTCTTCGCCGCGATGAATGGGCGGGGAGACTGCGAACGTGCCCTGCTGGACGTCGACAATCATCAACGCGCTCGTCATTGCGTGACTGTCGGGGAGAAGGTCACGGGCGGAAAGCGGAATCGAGCGATGCCGCGTTGACAGCGCATGATTTGCGAATAATTATCAATAGCAGAACTTCAGAGGAGCCAACGATGGAATTTCACGTAAAGGCAGCCGACCCCGCCTCCGGCCAGACGAGACCAGAAGGCGCCCTCGTCGACTTCCCGGTGGCCGAGAGCACGGCCCTCCTGAACGGCCATCGCGAGCTGCGCATCCGGCACGGCAGCGACACCTACCGCCTGCGGCTCACCGCATCGGGCAAGCTGATCCTCACCAAGTAGCAGCGCGGCAGGATTTCGGCCTGAAAATCAAGGCGTTGGCGCACGTGTGCACAGACGCGCGCAAGCGTCCACAAAGAGCGACGTTCGGCTCTTGCGTCCCGTGGCCGGACTCCTGATATAACCGCCTCGAGGGGCCGGTGTGGGCGGAGCAGTCGCCAACCCGGTCAGATCCGGAAGGAAGCAGCCGTAACGAATTCGCTTCGGGTCATGCCGGTCTCTCACCTGTCGCCAGGCGCGCGCCGCCGCCTGGTGCAGGCGGCCGGGCGCGACGACCGCCGGGCCTCATGGGGCCACGGCGCCTTCGGGTAGGACGCTCGCCATGCCGGAAGCCAAGGATACGCTTCCCTATCGGGTCCTCGCCCGCAAATACCGTCCTGTCGATTTCACCACCCTGGTCGGCCAGGAGGCGATGGTGCGCACCCTGCGCAACGCCATCGCCACGGGCCGCATCGCCCATGCCTTCATGCTCACGGGCGTACGCGGCGTCGGCAAGACCACGACCGCCCGCATCATCGCCCGGGCGCTGAACTGCATCGGCAAGGACGGCAAGGGTGGCGCCACCGTCGATCCGTGCGGCGTCTGCGACAACTGCAAGGCCATCACCGAGGACCGCCATGTCGACGTGATCGAGATGGACGCAGCGTCCCGCACCGGCATCGATGATGTGCGCGAGCTGATCGAGGGCGTGCGCTACCGCCCGGTGTCGGCGCGCTACAAGGTCTACATCATTGACGAAGTGCACATGCTGTCGGAGAAGGCGTTCAACGCGCTGCTCAAGACGCTGGAAGAGCCGCCGCCGCATGTGAAGTTCCTGTTCGCCACCACCGAGATCCGCAAGGTGCCGGTGACGGTGCTGAGCCGCTGCCAGCGCTTCGACCTCAAGCGCGTGCCGCAACAGGCGCTGATCGATCATTTCAGCAAGATCTCCGTCGCCGAGAAGGTCGAGATCTCGCCCGAGGCGCTGACGTTGTTGGCGCGTGCGGCCGACGGCTCGGTGCGCGACGGCCTTTCCATGCTCGACCAGGCGATCGCCCATGGCGGCGGCGTGGTCGATGCCGCGCAAGTGCGCGACATGCTAGGCTTGGCTGACCGCAGCCGCGTGCTTGAGCTGTTCGAGAAGACCATGCGCGGCGATGCCCCCGCGGTCGTGGCGGCGCTGGCCGAGATGCATGATTCGGGCGCCGATCCCGTGGTCATCCTGCAGGATCTGCTCGAGCTCACGCACTGGGTGACCCGGCTCAAGGTGGCGCCCGATGCCGCGGCCGCCTCGGCCGACAGCGAGCGCGCCCAGGGGCTCGCCATGGCGGGCAAGCTTTCGATGGCCTCGCTGACCCGCGCCTGGACGCTCTTGATGAAGGGCTTGCAGGAGACGCTGTCGGCGCCCTCGCCTCTGCGCGCCGCCGAGATGGCGTTGATCCGCCTGTGCTACGCCGCCGACCTGCCCTCGCCCTCCGACGCCATCAAGGCGCTGCAGAACGGCGCGGCGGCTGGTCCTGCGGCAGCCGTCGCGGCGCCCGTGCCGCGCGGCGGTGGAGGCGGCGGTGCGGCCGCGCGTCTGGCTGCTCAGCCGATCACGGCCGCGGCGAGCCAGCCGGCCGTCGCCCAGCCCAATCCCAGAAGCTTCACCGAGATCGTCGCTCTGTTCGAGGCGCGCCGCGAGGCCCGCCTGGTGCACCATCTCATGCATCACGTGCACGAGGTGCGCTGCGAGCCCGGCCTGATCGAGTTTCGCCCCGAGCCCAAGGCGCCAACCGACCTGGCGCCGCGCCTCAGCGAGCTGTTGAGCCAATGGACGGGCCGGCGCTGGATCGCCACGGTGTCGTCGGCGCCGGGCAAGCCCACGCTCAACGAGCAGAAGGCGGCCAAGGGCGACGAGCTGCGCAACGCGGCCGAGAACAATCCGTTGGTCCAGGCGATCCTGAAGACCTTCCCCGGCGCCAGGCTCGACGCCGTGCGGCGCAAGGGCGAGCAGAGCTCGCTGGTGGCGGGCCTGGTCGAGGCCGGTGACGAGCCGCCGGGTCCCGAAGAGTATCCCGCGGACGATGACATCCCGGAAAGCGAGTATTGATGTTCGACAAGTTGAAGGATCTCGGCGGCCTGATGCAGCAGGCCCAGGCCATGCAGCAGAAGATGCAGGAGCTGCAGACGCAGCTCGAGCGCATGGAGATCGTCGGCTCCTCGGGCGCCGGCTTGGTCAAGGTGACGGTCAACGGCAAGAACGAGACGCGCAAGGTCGAGATCGACGCGTCGCTGTTCGTGCCCGCCGACAAGGGCGTGGTCGAGGACCTGATCGTCGCCGCCGCCAACGACGCGCGCGCCAAGGTCGAGCAGACCGTGCAGGAGCAGATGCGCACCATCACCGGCGGCCTGCCTCTACCGCCGGGGTTCAAACTGTGATCTCCGGGAGCGCGGGCCTCTGGCCCGCTCATGATGCGGGCCAGAGGCCCGCGCTCCCATGAACGGCCCTGAAATAGAACGACTGATCCAGCTGCTCGGCCGGTTGCCTGGGCTCGGGCCGCGCTCGGCGCGGCGGGTGGCGCTGCATCTCCTGAAGAAACGCGAGACGCTGATGCAGCCGTTGGGCACCGCGCTCGCCGACGCGGCGCGGGCGATCCGCGCCTGCTCGACATGCGGCAACCTCGACACGATCGACCCCTGCTCGATCTGCGCCGACCCCAATCGCGACCAGGGGCTGATCTGCGTCGTCGAAGACGTCGGCGACCTGTGGGCCATGGAGCGCGGCAAGATCTTCCGCGGCCTCTATCACGTACTGGGCGGCTCGCTGTCGGCGCTCGACGGCATCGGCCCCGACGAGCTCAACATTGCCGCGCTGGTGAAACGCGTGGCCGCGGGCGGCATCCGCGAGGTGATCGTCGCCACCAACGCCACGGTCGACGGCCAGACCACCGCCCACTATCTCGCCGAGCGTCTCGGCAATAGCGACGTGCCGCTGACCCGCCTCGCCCATGGCGTGCCGGTGGGCGGCGAGCTCGACTGGCTGGACGACGGCACGCTCGCCACCGCGCTCAAGGCGCGGCGCGCCCTCTGACGGGCCATCCTCTATGATGGGGCCATGAGCACCGACGTCATCGCCGCCATCGCCGTCGCCCTGGGCGCCGGCTGGGCGAGCGGGCTCAACACCTATGCCGCCGTCCTGGTGCTGGGGTTGGCTGAGCGGCTCGGCCTGGTCGCCCTGCCGCACGACCTGCAGGTGCTGGCCTCGCCCTGGGTGATGGGCGTGGCCGCGATCCTGTTCGCGCTCAATTTCTTCGCCGACAAGATCCCCTACGTCGACAGCATCAACGACATGCTGCAGACCTTCGTGCGCGTGCCGGCCGGCGCCCTGCTGGCCTACGGCGCGGCGGGTGGCTTGAGTCCCGAGGTGGCGATCATCGCCGGTTTGCTGGGCGGCACGCTGGCCGCCGGCACCCATGTCGCCAAGACCGGCACGCGGGCCCTGATCAACACCTCGCCCGAGCCGTTCAGCAACATCGCCGCCTCCTTTACCGAAGACATCAGCGTGATCGGCGGGCTGGCGCTCGCCATCGCCCATCCGATCACATTCCTGTGCTTGCTCGCCCTGTTCGTGGCCCTGCTCATCTGGCTCCTGCCCAAGCTGGTCCGCTTGGCGCTGGTGCCGTTTCGCCGGCTGGCCGGCATCCGACAAAGACCTTGACTCGGGGCCGCCTGTCGACCTTGGTCGTACCGACTAGTGCTTTCCTTCGCAGGTGACCGCGGTACACTGTCGTCGAAGCAATGTTCATCCGCCAAAACATCCAGACCCTGCGGTTCTTCCGCACCACACCGGCGATGCGCTGCCCGTATCTGCCGCACCGGCTGGAGACCAAGCTTGTCACCGAGCTGAGCGGACCCGACGCCATCTCGCAGCACGACACGCTGACCGATGCAGGTTTCAGGCGCTCGCACCACTTCGTCTACAAGCCCCTATGCGAGGGCTGCCGTGCCTGCGTGCCCGTGCGCATCCGCGTGCGTGATTTCGAGCCCAGCCGCGCCCAGAAGCGCATCCTGCGACGCAACGAGCACGTCCACGCCATGGAGACCCAGGCGCTGGCGACGGGCGAGCAGTACTCGCTATTTTCACGCTATGTGATGGCCCGCCATCGCGACGGCGACATGGCCGACATGGATTTCGACGACTACCGCGCCATGGTCGAGGAAAGCCCGGTCGAGACGGCCATCATCGAGTTCCGTGACGATTCGGCCGAAGGCCGCCTGGTCGGCGCCTGCCTGGTCGACTGGCTGTCGAGCGGCGTGTCGGCGGTCTACAGCTTCTTCGATCCCCAGGATCCGCGGCGGGGCCTGGGGACGCACATGATCCTGTGGCTGGCCGACGCTGCCGCCAAGCGCGGGCTGCCCTACGTCTATCTGGGCTACTGGATCGCCGATTCCAGCAAGATGGCCTACAAGCGCGCCTTCCGGCCGCTCGAGTTCTTCGGTCCCGAGGGGTGGATGGAGCTGCCTACGGTCTAGGCAGAAGCCGCTGGTGGAGCGACTTGACGCACCCCCGGCATACGCGGAAATGTCCCGGACGCTAGCGTGGTCGTGGGCGCCACGTTATGAGAAGACCCCCCGCTAGCGAGAACGGGGGAGCGAAAAGAAAGAACTCGCGCAGGGGAGGTGGGATGCGCGCATTGCTGGGTCTCAGCACCATCATTGACGTGATCAACGAGAAGATCGGTGTTGTCTGTAACTGGCTGGTGCTGCTGGCCTGTATCGTAAGCGGCGGCAACGCGATGATCCGCTACGCCTATGACCAGAGCTCGAACGCCTGGCTCGAAGTGCAGTGGTACATGTTCGCCGTCATCGTCATGTTCGGCGCCTCATACACGCTGAAGCGCAACGAGCATGTGCGGGTCGACCTCTTCTACATGACGCTGGGCCGCCGCGGTCAGCTCTGGATCGACATCCTCGGCACTCTCTTCTTCCTGCTGCCGACCTGCATCATCCTGGCCTGGCTGAGCTGGCCGTTCTTCATGCAGTCCTTCAACGTCAGCGAACACTCTTCCAACGCCGGCGGCCTGCTGCGCTGGCCGATCAAGCTGGTCCTGCCGATCGGCTTCCTGCTGGTTGCCCTGCAGGGCCTCTCCGAGCTCATCAAGCGAGTGGCCTTCCTCAACGGCATCCCCGTCGAGAGCCTCGAAGCGCACTACGAGAGGCCGACGCAATGATCCCCTTGGAATGGATGCCGCCGCTGATGTTCGCGGGGCTGGTGGTCTTCATGATCATCGGCTACCCCGTGGCCTTCTCGCTGGCGGCGGTCGGCTTCTTCTTCGGCTTCCTGTCGATCGAGATGGGCTACTTCACGATGGCCTTCATGCAGGCCATCCCAGGCCGCGTGTTCGGCAGCATCCTGTCGAATGAGCTGCTGCTCGCCATCCCGTTCTTCACCTTCATGGGCGCCATCCTCGAGAAATGCGGTCTCGCCGAGGACATGCTCGAATCGATGGGCCAGCTGTTCGGCCCCGTCAGGGGCGGTCTCGGCTACTCGACGATCATCGTCGGCTTCATCCTGGGCGCCATCACCGGCACGGTGGCGGCGCAGGTGATCGCCATGGCGCTGATCACGCTGCCGGTGATGATGCGCTACAAGTACGACATGCGCTATGCGACCGGCGTGCTGGCCGCATCGGGCACCATCACCCAGCTGGTGCCGCCGTCGCTGGTGCTGGTCGTGCTGGCCGACCAGCTCGGCCGCTCGGTCGGCGACATGTATCTTGGCGCCTGGGGCCCGTCGCTGATGCAGATCGCGCTCTTCGCAGCCTATACCTACTATGTCACGCTGGTGAAGCCCGACGCCCTGCCGGGGGTGCCGCGCACGCTGTTCGGAAAGGCCCTGCTGATCAAGTGCGCCTGGGGCATCATCCCGGCGGCGGTGCTGATCTTCCTGGTCCTGGGCACCATCATGATGGGCCTGGCGACGCCGACCGAAGCCGGCGCCATGGGCACCATCGGCGCCATCGTGCTAGCCGTGGTACGCAACGCTCCCCTCACCCGGTTCGACCGCCTCACCTTCGGCGCCGGCTGCGCGGCCGCCGTGATCGGCGCCTTAATCGGCATGGTCGCCTTCAAGTCGATCCCCTTCAAGATCGCCTTCACCGTCATGTTCGCGGCCATCGTCTGGCTGTGCTGGCGCGCCTGGCAGGTCAAGGAGTTGCGCGACCTGATCGTGCAGGCCTTCCAGGCGACGATGCGCATCACCGCCATGGTCGCCTTCATCCTGGTCGGCGCCACCTGCTTCTCGATCACCTTCCAGGGCGTCGACGGCAACCGGTGGGTCGAGCACCTGATGTCGAGCCTGCCGGGCGGCGTCTGGGGCTTCCTGATCGTCGTCAACCTGTTCGTGTTCTTCCTGGCGTTCTTCCTCGACTTCTTCGAGATCGCCTTCATCATCATCCCGATGCTGGCGCCGGTGGCGCAGAAGCTGCTCACTCCCGTGGTCGGCGCCGACGCCGCGCTGATCTGGTTCGGCGTCATGATCTGCGTCAACGTGCAGACCTCGTTCATGCACCCGCCGTTCGGCTTCGCCCTCTTCTATCTGCGCAGCGTGGCGCCGAAGGAAGTGAAGAGCTCGGACATCTACTGGGGCTCGATCCCCTGGGTGCTGTTGCAGCTCATCATGGTGGCGATCGTGATCTTCGTGCCGTGGACTGTGACCGTCTTCCTCGACAAGCCGAGCGGCGTCGATCCCAGCAAGGTCAAGATCGAGATCCAGGCGCCGCCGTCGGACGACGCCCCGCCGCCGGTCTTCGGCGCTCCGCCGAAGAACTGATCATCTTGCAGCGCGGGCCTCCGGCCCGCGTTCCCAGAAAAGAAAAAGCCCCGCCGTTGCCGGCGGGGCTTTCTCGTTTCGGTTACTTCTCTTACCGACCCCTTTTTAGCGACCTTGTGCCGACATCGAGAAGTTGAAGTTGTCGAAGGTGTTCTCGGCGACGCGGAACCACAGGTTCTCGTCGGCGCGGAAGGCCTTCATGTTGTCGTAGATCTTCTTGAACTTCGGATCCTTGGCGGCGAGTTCGTCGTAGTACTTGTAGGCCTCGAGGAAGCAGGGCTCGAGGACGGTACGCGGGAACGGGCGCAGCTCGGTGCCCGCCGCCACCAGGCGCCGCAACGCCGCCGGGTTGCCGGCGTCGTACTTCGGCACCATCCACGACGTGACGCGACCGGCGGCCGCTTCCATCATCGCCTGATAGGTCTTGGGCAGCGAGTCCCACGCCTTGTTGTTGATGTAGAGCGAGCCGACCGACGCGCCCTCCCACCAGCCAGGGTAGTAGTAGTACTTCGCAACCTTGTTGAAGCCGAGCTTCTCGTCGTCATACGGACCGACCCATTCGCAGGCGTCGATCGTGCCCTTCTCGAGCGCCGGATAGATGTCGCCGCCGGCGATCTGCTGAGGCACCACGCCGAGACGCTCGAGGATCAGGCCCGCGAAGCCGCCGACGCGGAACTTCAGGCCCTTCATGTCGTCCATCGACTTGATTTCCTTGCGGAACCAGCCGCCCATCTGGCAGCCGGTGCCGCCGAACGTCAGCGAGCGGAAGTTGTACTCCTTGTAGAAGTCGTTGATCAGCTCATGGCCGCCGCCGAACTCGAGCCAGGCATAGTACTGGCGCTGGTTCATGGAGAACGGCAGGCCGGTCTCGAACACGAAGTTCGGATGCTTGCCGAAGTAGTAATAGGCGGCGGTCTGGCCGCACTCGACGGTGCCGTTCTGGACCGCGTCGGCGACCTGCAGGCCCGGCACGATCTCGCCCGCGGCGAAGACCCGGATCTGGAACTTGTTGTCGGACATCTCGCTGATCAGCTTCGCGAACAGCTCCGATCCGCCGTACAGCGTGTCGAGAGACTTGGGGAAGCTCGACGTCAGACGCCACTTCACTTCCGGCATGCTCTGCGCGATGGCCGGCGCGGCGACAGTCGACGCGGCGGCTACGCCCGCGGCGCCGATGCCCGCGGTCCTGATGAACTTTCTACGCTGCATTTGATGTTTACCCTCCCTACAGGCAGCCCACATGGCCCCCTTGGCGAGCGAAGACTGGCACGCGGAATTAGGTTTGAAAAGCCGACTTCAGTCGGAGTTAGGCAAAAGAAAACCCCGCCGGAGCGGGGTTTTCCGCGATTCTACAGCGCTATTCGATCAAACCTTACCGGCTCCATACATCCGTGCCATGAAGCCGTCGAAACCGCCTTCCGCGATGCGCGACCACAGCACCTGCTCCGAACGGTAGGGCTTCCAGATGTCCCATACCTTCTTGAACTTGGCGTTCTTGGCCACGATTTCATTGCAGACCTCGTTGGTCGCATTGAAGCAGGCTTCCAGCACCGCCGTCGGGAAGGGTTGCAGCTTGACTCCGGCTGCCACCAGGCGCCTGAGCGCCGCCGGGTTGCCGTTGTCGTACTTGCCCAGCATCCACAGCGTGACCTCGTCGGCCGTGGTCTCGATGACCTTCTGGTAGGCCGGCGGCAGGCCGTCCCACGCCTTCTGGTTGATGTAGGCGGTGCCCATGCCGGTGCCTTCCCACCAGCCTGGGTAGTAATAGTACGGCGCCACCTTGTAGAAGCCGAGCCTCTCGTCGTCGTACGGGCCGACCCACTCCGCGGCATCGATCGTGCCCTTCTCCAGGGCCGGATAGATCTCGCCGCCGGGGATCTGCTGGGCGATGACGCCGAGCTTGCCCAGGATCTGCCCGGCAAAACCGCCGACGCGGAACTTCAGGCCCTTCAGGTCATCGACGGTCTTGATCTCCTTGCGGAACCAGCCGCCCATCTGCGCGCCCGTGCCGCCCATCATGTGGCCGACGACACCGTAGTCCTTGTAGAACTCGGCCATCGCCTCGCGGCCGCCGCCGTGCATCCACCAAGCCACGTGCTGACGGCTGTTCAGGCCGAACGGCACGGCGGTGTCGAAGGTGAAGGTGATGTCCTTGCCGATGTAATAGTAGGCCGCAGTCTGGCCGACCTCGACTGTGCCGTTCTGCACCGCATCGAGCACCTGGAAGCCCGGCACGATCTCGCCCGAGGCGAAGGGTTGGATCTTGAACTTGCCGTCGGTCAGCTCGCTGACGCGCCGGCAGAACAGCTCGGCGCCGCCCCATAGCGTGTCGAGCGATTTGGGAAAACTCGAAGCCAGACGCCACTTCAACTCCGGCTGGCCCTGCGCCAGGGCCGGTGCTGCCACCGTCGTGGCGGCAGCAGCCCCCGCGCCGGCGGTCTTCAGGAACTTGCGACGCTGCATGGTGATCCCTCCCTGGATCGTTTCTTTGGGTACGCTACTGCCTCCTTTCACTTCACCGTCTGGTTGGCGGTGAAGGCGAAGTTCTCATAGGTGAGCTCGGCGACGCGGAACCACAGGAACTGTTCGTCGCGGAACGCTTTCCAGTGGTCGTAGATCTTCTTGAACTTGGCGTTCTTGGACGAGAACTCGTCGTAGAGCTCGTGCGTCGCCTTCCACGCCGCCGCCAGCACGTCGCGCGGATAGGGCTTGAGCTGCGTGCCGGCCGCTACCAGCCGGCGCAATGCCTGCGGATTGAGATTGTCGTAGCGCGCCATCATCTCGCCGTTGACGTCGCCACACACCGTCTCGACCGCGAGCTTGTACGCCGCCGGCAGGGCATCCCAATGTTGCTTGCCGACCATCAGCGTGATCTGCGTGCCGGCCTCCCAGAAGCCCGGGTAGTAATAGAAGGGCGCCACCTTGTAGAAGCCGAGCTTCTCGTCGTCGTAGGGCCCGACCCACTCCGCGCCGTCGATCGCGCCGCGCTCGAGCGCGGGATAGATGTCGCCGCCCGCGATCTGCTGCGGCACGGCACCGAGCTTGGCCCAGATCTGGCCGCCGATACCGGGGATGCGCATCTTCAACCCCTTGAGGTCGTCGAGCGTCTTGATCTCCTTGCGGAACCAGCCGCCCATCTGGCAGCCGGTATTACCGGCCGGGAACGGCACGGCGTTGTAGTCAGCCATGAACTCGCGCATCAGCTGGAGCCCGCCGCCCATCGACATCCAGGCGTTCTGCTGCCGCGCGGTCAGTCCGAACGGCACGCCGGAATCGAACCCCATCGTGAGGTCCTTGCCGACGAAGTAGTAGGAGGCCGTGTGGCACATCTCGACGGTGTTGTTCTGCACCGCGTCGAGTGCCTGCAGCGCCGGTACGATCTCGCCCGGCGCGAACACGCGGATCTGGAACTTGTTGTCGGTCAGCCCGGCAACCTTCTTGGCGATCGATTCGGCGGCGCCATAGAGCGTGTCGAGCGACTTGGGGAAACTCGACGTCAGACGCCACTTGAGCTCCGGCATCGACTGCGCAATGGCCGGCGCCGCGAGCGTGCTCGCGGCGCCGCCGATGCCGGCGGTCGTTAAAAACTTCCGCCGTCTCATGCTGTCCTCCCTCTTATCCCAGCTTGTTGGCGGCCGACTGGCGCGCCATGAAGCTGTCGAAGGTAAACTCGGCAACGCGGAACCACAGGATCTCCTCGTTGCGGAACGGCTTCCAGTTCTCGTAGACCTTCTTGAACTTCGGGTTCTTCGCCGAGATCTCGGCATAGAGCTCGTTGGAGGCGTTGAAGGCCGCTTCCATCACCGACTGCGGGAACGGCAGCAGCTTGGTGCCGGCCGCCATCAGCTCGCGCAGCGCCTTGGGATTCTCGGCGTCGTACTTGGAGAGCATGATCGCCTGCGCCCGGGCGGCGGCCGACTGGATCACGGACTGATAGCCCTTCGGCAGCTCGTTCCACTTCTGGAGATTGATGTAGGCCGAGGTCTGCGGCCCGCCTTCCCACCAGCCGGGATAGTAGTAGTACGGCGCGATTTTGTTGAAGCCGAGCTTCTGGTCGTCGTACGGACCGACCCACTCGGCGGCATCGATCGTGCCCTTCTCCAGCGCCGGATAGATGTCGCCGCCGGCGATCTGCTGCGGCACCGAACCCAGCTTGGCGCACACCATGCCGGCGATGCCGGCGATGCGGAACTTCAGTCCCTTCATGTCCTCGGGCGTCTTGATCTCCTTGCGGAACCAACCGCCCATCTGGGCGCCGGTGTTGCCGCAAGGGATCGAGATGGTGTTGTAGTCCTTGTAGACCTCGCCCAGCAGCTCCTTGCCGCCGCCCCAGTTCATCCACGCTTCCTGCTGGCGCGCGTTCATGCCGAACGGCAGCGTGGTGTCGAAGGCGAGCGTGGGATCCTTGCCGATGTAGTAGGTGCCGGCCGAATGGCCCATCTCGACGGTGCCGTTCTGCACGGCGTCGAGCACCTGCAGGCCGGGCACGATCTCGCCCGAGGCGAAGATGCGGACCTGGAACTTGTTGTCCGTCATCTCGCCGATGAACTTGGTGAAGTTCTCGCCGGCGCCATACAGCGTATCGAGCGACTTGGGGAAGCTCGAGGCCAGACGCCACTTCAGCTCGGGCATCGATTGGGCGATGGCGGGTGCTGCGACGGTGCTCGCGACAACAGCGGCGCCACCGCCAATACCGGCGGTACGCAGGAATTTGCGACGTTGCATGCTTTTCACTCCCAGAAACGTATTTTTGTTAACCGAGATTCCATTCGGCGGAATGAAGCCTGCCATGTCCGCACGGCGCGCGCAAAGAAAAAGCCCCACCGAAGCGGGGCTTTTCCGACCGTCTAAAACGGCCTTTTGGGCCTAGAGCTTGTTGGCCGCCGACTGGCGCGCCATGAAGTTGTCGAAGGTGTTCTCGGCCACCCGGAACCACAGGACTTCCTCGTTACGGAAGGGCTTCCAGGACTCGTAGACCTTCTTGAACTTCGGGTTCTTGGCGATGGTCTCGGCGTAGAGCTCGTTGGCGGCGTTGAAGCAGGCCTCCATCACCGACTGCGGGAACGGCAGGAACTTGGTGCCGGCGGCAACCAGCTCGCGCAGCGCCCTGGGGTTCTGGGCGTCGTATTGGGCGACCGACCGGCTCACCGTGTCACCGGCTGCGGCGGCGATCGCTTCCTTGTACATGGAAGGCAGCGCCTCGTAGGCCTTGTCGCCGACATAGAGCGAGAGTGCTGCACCACCTTCCCACCAGCCGGGATAATAGTAGTACGGCGCCACCTTGTTGAAGCCGAGCTTCTGGTCGTCGTAGGGGCCGACCCATTCGGCGGCGTCGATCGTGCCCTTCTCCAGCGCCGGATAGATCTCGCCGCCGGCCAACTGCTGCGGCACCACGCCGAGCTTTGCCATGACCTGGCCGGCGAAGCCGCCGATGCGCATCTTCACGCCCTTCATGTCCTCAGGGCTCTTGATCTCCCGTCGCCACCAGCCGCCCATCTGGGCGCCGGTGTGGCTCATCAGGAAGGAGATCATCTTGTAGTCTTTGTAGAACTCGCGCATCAGCTCGAGCCCGCCGCCGTAATACACCCAGGCATTGTGCTGGCGCGTGTTCAGGCCGAACGGGATCGCGGTGTCGAAGGCGAAGGTCGGGTCCTTGCCGACGTAGTAGTAGGCCGCGGTATGGCCGCACTCGACGGTCTCGTTCTGCACGGCATCGACGACCTGCAGGCCGGGGACGATCTCGCCGGCGGCGAAGACGCGGATCTGGAACTTGTTGTCGGTGAGAGCGGCGACGCGCTTGGCGAAGAACTCGCCCGCGCCGTAGATCGTATCGAGCGACTTGGGGAAGCTCGAAGCAAGGCGCCACTTCACTTCGGGCATGGACTGAGCGAGCGCGGGTGCGGCGAGCGTGCCCGCGACAGCGACCGCGCCACCGCCCACACCGGCGGTACGCAGGAACTTACGACGTTGCATCTGGGTAGAACTCCTCGGGATTTTTTCTTGTGATCGCGTTCTGCGACGCGAACCGCCCCTCCGGCGGCGCGGGTTTATGGCACAGCACCCCGGGCTTGGAAAGGCGACGGAAGGCAAGAAAAACCCCGCCGAAGCGGGGTTCTCCATGTTTCCGCGCGGTGCGTGTCAGATCTTGTTGGAGGCCGACAGGCGGGCCATGAAGTTGTCGAGCGTGTTCTCGACGACGCGGAACCACAGCACCTCCTCGCCGCGGAACTGCTTCCACGGCTCGTAGATCTTCTTGAATCGCGGGTTCTTGGCCATGGTGTCGGCATAGACCTCGTTGGCCTTGGCGTAGCAGGCTTCCAGCACCGGCGCGGTGAACGGCGTGAGCTTGGTGCCGGCGGCGACCAGCTCGCGCAGCGCCTTGGGGTTCTGCGTGTCGTACTTCGACAGCATCGAGGTGTGGGCCTTGGCGGCCGCGGCTTCGAGGATCGCCTGGTAGCTCTTGGGCAGCTCGTTCCACTTCGCCAGGTTCACGTAGGCCGAGAGCTGCGGACCTGCCTCCCACCAGCCGGGATAATAGTAGTACTGCGCGACCTTGTTGAAGCCGAGCTTCTGGTCATCGTACGGACCGACCCACTCGGCCGCGTCGATCGTGCCCTTCTCCAGCGCTGGATAGATCTCGCCGCCGGCAATCTGCTGCGGCACCACGCCGAGCTTGCTCAAGACTTCGCCGGCAAAGCCCGAGGTGCGCATCTTCAGGCCCTTGAGGTCGTCGACGGTCTTGATCTCCTTGCGGAACCAGCCGCCCATCTGGCCGCCGGTGTTGCCGCACGGCATGGCGTGGATGCTGTAGTCCTTGAAGAAGTCGGCCATCGCTTCGCGGCCGCCGCCCCAGTTCATCCAGGCATCCTGCTGGCGCGCGTTCAGGCCGAACGGGATGGCGCAGTCGAGGGCGAAGCACGGATCCTTGCCGACATAGTAGTAGGAGGCCGTGTGGCCCATCTCGACGGTGCCGTTCTGCACGGCGTCGGCGACCTGCAGGCCAGGCACGATTTCGCCCGCGGCAAACAGGCGAATCTGGAACTTGTTGTCGGTCGCTTCGGCGACGTACTTGGAGAAGATCTCGGACGCACCGAAGATCGTGTCGAGCGTCTTGGGGAAGCTCGACGCCAGGCGCCATTTCAACTCGGGCGCCGACTGGGCGATGGCGGGCGCGGCGATCGCGCCGGAGGCGGCGGCAGCGGCCGCGCCGACACCGGTGGTACGCAGGAACTTACGACGTTGCATGAACCAAGGAACTCCTGAAGCGGGTTGATTTGCGCGGGCTTATGGCACGCGGCACCCGGCTCCTGAAGGTTCAATGCATGACGATCAGCGCGAGCGCCAATGCGCCCAGTGCAATGCGATACCAGGCGAACACGCCGAAGCCGTGGCGGCTGATGAAGCGCACGAACGGTCGCACCACGAGCAATGCACAAACAAACGCGGTGACGAAACCGATCGCGATGGTGCCGCTGCCGTGCCAGTCGAGCGACGACCAGTTCTTGTAGAGGTCGTAGACCGAGGCCCCGATCATGGTGGGCATGGCGAGGAAGAAGGAGAACTCTGCCGCCGTCGCACGATCCACGCGAAATACCCGCGCGCCCATGATGGTCGAGCCGGCGCGGCTCACGCCGGGGATCATGGCCAGGCACTGGCAGAGGCCGATGTACAACGCCGTCTTGAGGTCGACCTCGTCGAGCGATTTCATGCGCGGACGCTGCGCGTAGCGCTCGATCACCAGGATGGCGATGCCGCCCACGATCAGCGCCACCGCCACCACCGTGGGATTGAACAGCACCGACTTGATGTACTTGTGCGCCGCCACGCCGATCACGGCCGCCGGCAGGAAGGCGATGACGATCGCCGCGGCAAAGCGCAGCGACACCGGATCACGCTTCAGCACGCCCTGCACCGTCGCAAAAATCTTCTGGCGATAGAGGAAGCAGACCGCGAGGATCGCGCCGAGCTGGATCACGATCTCGAACACCTTGCCGGGCGGTCCCTGGAAGCCCAGCACCTCCTCGGCGAGGATGATGTGCCCCGTCGAGGAAACCGGCAGGAACTCGGTCAGGCCCTCGACGACGCCGATCAGCACCGTCTTCCAGATCAGCGTCAGGTCCATCCAATCAATCCTTGAAGCGCTTGGCGCGCGGCCATCCCTTTTCGGGCATGCGGCCCGCCTGGGCGCGCTCGCCACGCCAGAACTTCAGCTCGCTCGCCGGGATGACGCGGTTGGCCCACGGCAGGCCGTCGGCGAGCCGGAAGGCTTGCGCATCCGACAGCTGGTCCGCCTTGGACTTCTGCAATGTCACGCCACGACCGCGGCCCATCTCCGGCACCTGGTCCATCGGGAAGATCAGGAGCTTGCGGCCTTCGCTCAGCGCGGCGATCGAATCCGCACCTTCCGGAACGACGGCGAAGGCCTGCGCCTTCTCCTTGTCGGCGAGGTTCAGCACCTGCTTGCCGTTCTTGGTCTGGGCCACGACCTCGTCTTCGGGCACGATGAAACCGCGGCCGGCATCCGACGCCACCAGGAACTTGCGTCCGCCCTTCAGCACCTCGAGCGTCACGATGTCCTGCTCGTTGCCGAGTTCGATCATCAATCGGATCGGCTCGCCATGGCCGCGCGCGCTCGGCAGCTTGTCGCAGCCCAAGGTGTAGAAACGGCCGTTGGTGCCGAACACCAGGATCTTGTCGGTCGACTGCGCATGCACGGCGAACCGCGCCTGGTCGCCCTCCTTGTACTTGAGGTCGGCCGCGGACTTGTCGTCGAGATGGCCCTTGGCGGCACGGATCCAGCCTTTCTCGGACAGGATCACGGTCATCGGCTCGCGCTCGACGAAGTCCTCGACCGCATGCTCGACCTCGGCCGGCGCGTCGGCGAGCTCGGTGCGGCGGCGGCCGAGTGGAGTCTTGCCGCCGAACTTCCTCTTGGTCTCCTGCACCTCGTCGGCGATCTTGCCCCACTGCAGCGTCTCGTCCTTGAGCAGCGCCTTGAGGTCCTTGCGTTCGGCCGTGAGCTTCTTGTGCTCGCCCTTGATCTCGAATTCTTCCAGCCGGCGCAGAGCGCGCAGCCGCATGTTGAGGATCGCTTCGGCCTGCAGGTCGGTGAGCCCGAACGCCTTGATCATCTTGGGCTTGGGCTCGTCCTCCTCGCGGATGATCTTGATCAGCTTGTCGAGGTTCAGATAAGCGATCAGGTAGCCGTCGAGGATCTCCAGCCGCCGCTCGATCTCGGCCAAGCGGAAGGTCGAGCGCCGCACCAGCACTTCGCGGCGATGGTCGAGGAAGGCCTGCAGCGCCTCGCGCAGGTTCATCACCCGCGGCGTGTTGTCCTTGTCGAGGACGTTGAGGTTCAGCGGGAAGCGGATTTCCAGGTCGGTCTGCTTGAAGAGCTGCTCCATCAGCAGCTCGGCCGGCACCTGGCCGGTGCGCGGTTCGAGCACGATGCGCACGTCATCGGCCGATTCGTCGTGCACGTCCTCGAGGATGGGCAGCTTCTTGGCGTTGATGATCTCGGCGATGCGCTCGATCAGCTTGCCCTTCTGCACCTGATACGGGATCTCGGTGACGATGATGCGGTACTGGCCGCGCGGCAGCTCTTCCTTTTCCCACTTGGCGCGCAGGCGGAAGGCGCCGCGGCCGGTCTTGTAGGCCTCGACGATCGATTCGCGCGGCTCGACCAGGATGCCGCCGGTCGGGAAATCCGGGCCCTTCACCAAGTCGACCAGCGTCTCGACGCGGGCGTTGGGCGTCTTGATCAGGTGCAGCAACGCATCGCACAGCTCGCCGGCATTGTGCGGCGGGATCGAGCAGGCCATGCCGACGGCGATGCCGGCGGCGCCGTTGGCCAGAAGATTGGGGAAGCCGCCGGGCAGCACGATCGGTTCTTCGGTCGAACCGTCGTAGTTGGGGCGGAAGTCGACCGCGTTCTCGTCGATGCCGGCCAGCAATGCCTCGGCGACCTCGGTCAGCCGCGCCTCGGTGTAGCGCATGGCGGCCGGGTTATCGCCGTCGATGTTGCCGAAGTTGCCCTGCCCTTCGATCAGCGGATAGCGCGCCGCGAAGTCCTGGGCGAGGCGCACCAGGGCGTCGTAGATCGACTGGTCGCCGTGCGGGTGGTACTGGCCGATCACGTCGCCGACCACGCGCGCGCTCTTCTTGAAGGCGCTGTTGGGATCGAGCCGCAGCTGGCGCATGGCGTAGAGCAGCCGGCGATGAACCGGCTTCAGCCCGTCGCGCACGTCGGGCAGCGAGCGCGCCATGATCGTGCTCAGCGCATAGGACAGATAGCGCTCGCTGAGCGCCTCTCCGAACTGCACCGGCTTCACGACCGCCAGCGGGACGACGTTAGTGCTGCGTTTTGCCATTTACCGAGACTGAGGGGCCGATCGGAGGGGAACTTGGCTGCGGTTCATGCCACAGCCATTTGTAGTTAGCGTTGCAGGGTTTCCATAAATCTCGCCCGGGCGGCAGGCAAGGGCTTGTTGTGTGGCCAAAACACGTGCCGCTCGAGGAAATAGCCCGTCAAATCGAGGCCTTTGAGCAGCTCCGCGTTGTCCGCCGGCAGGCCGCCGGTGGACAAAAAGGCCGGCAATTCGATCAGCTTCTCCTTGTAGGGCCCGGCGGCGGCGCGGCTCACCGCCCGCCCGGTCTTGGGCGAGACATAGGCCAGGTCCTCGGTGGCACCGGTTGCCGCACACTTTGTGAGATCGAGACCGAAGCCCAGCTCCTGCAGCAAGCCAAGCTCCAGACGCACATAGATCACAGGCCAACCGGGATGGCCGAGCGCGCCCAGCAAGGCGGAGAAGCCGTCGAACATTGCCGGATGCGGCTCGCGCTCCGGCAAGGCGGCATCGAGCAGAGCGCAGGCGGCGCTGAGGCCCGCGAGCTGGGCCGCATCGTCGAGCGCTCGCGCCGCATGTGCCTCGCGCAGCTCACCCGCATAGTTGCCAAGCTGCTCGGACAGCCGCGCCCGCCAGTTCACCTCGACGAGATTGCCCGGCAGCCAGACCGGCCGCGCACGGCGCGAGCCACCGCCCGGCACGAAGCCGGCGTGGCGGCCGTGCGCATGCGTCAGCAACGCCACGATCATGCCGCCCTCGCCGTGCGGCCGCGCCGACAGAACGATGCCCTGATCGGTCCATTCCATGATGCCGTGTATGACGGCTTTGACGGTGGCGCGCTAGGCGGTGGCCGGTGTTCGCTCCGCCGCTTGTGATGCGACAAGCCGAAACCAGGATCGCGTTCGTGCTCTGCCGCAGAACCATCACCCAATTCCTTGCTCTGCCGGCCTTATCGACCGTTGCTGGCAGTGACTGCATGTCGCGTAGATCGCGACATGCGCGACATCGCTCTTCCCCTTTGAACGGGACGCGCCCACGGTGCGTCCCGGGCAAATATAACGACAGTTATACTTGGTGTCAACGATGCGTCCCGCCCAGGCCTTCACGGCTTTGCAGATCAAATCATGTGGTCCGTCACGTTGAAGGTCACCGACAACGTGTTGTTGGACTCGTTGCTCTCGCCGACCATGTTGTTCCAGTAGTCCGCCGCAACGTAGAGCGTGTGCTGGCCGACGCTGAGGCTCGAGGTTTCGGTTCGGCCATTCAGGGTCTGCGTGGCGCCGGCCGCCAGCGCATTGGTCTGGCCGAACCCCGTGTAGTGGGACGAGTCGACCTGATGGTCGACCGTGTAGCCCGCCCAGTTCATCCCCGACGAGGCCCCGCCGGCATTCTTGATCACGTAGGAAAAGTCGAAGGCGGCGCCCTTGGTCACGGAACTGCCGGCGGTGATGCCGCGTTTGAAACGCGCAGTCCGGAAGACAAAGACGTCAGGGTCATGTCAGGAGGCATGCTTATCGGTCCACGGCCATCTCAGGTCGTCCAAGGATTGACGAGGGCCCTCACCGTTCGGTCGAAATCCGAGACGTTGCGCGTGACGAGTGTGAGATTGTGCGCCTCAGCTGTTGCAGCGATGAATGCGTCGGCCGCCCCGATGGGACGGCCGGAGATTTCGCGCAACGCCGTCAACCTCCCCCAAGCGTCGGCAACTTCGGCATCGATCGACAGCACCCTCCCTTCGAAGCGCAGCGGCAACTCCTGCCGCAGCCATTCGTCCAGGCGACGCCGGCGCTGACCGGCAGCCAGGCGTTCGATCCCGTAGCGTAGCTCGGCCAAAGTGACGACGCTGATGAAGACACGGTCCTCATCGGCTTCTGCAAGCCAGGCGACCACACCCGCATCCGGGCGCGGCCGCACCCATTCGGATACGACGTTGGTATCGAGCAGGAAGCTCACAAGACAACCTTTCGCGGCCCCTCCTTGCTGCGCTTGATCTTGAGGCCTGACTTGCGCAACGGCGAGACCGCAAAGAACTCCGCGAGATTGCCGCTGCGCCTGGCCTTGCGTTCCCACTCCTCGGCGTCAACGACGACGACAGCTGTGCGGCCGTTCTTGGTGATCGTCTGTGGGCCGCCCGACCGGGCACGCTCGATGACTTCGCTCAGCCTCGCTTTGGCCTCGGCGACCGTCCAGGTGGCAGCAGTCATGGACCGTTCTCCTTTCTGGTCAATGTAGTCAAGATAGTCATCGACCGGCCGCAAGTCCAGCCGGCCGCGAGAACATCAGTCACGGTCAGGGGTCGTAGTCGAGCCCGATCGCGCGATAGTGCGCCGGATCGTCGGCCCAGCGCTCGCTCACCTTGACGTGCAGGAAGAGGTGCACCGGCCGCTCCAGCATCTGGCTGAGTTCGTGGCGTGCGCGTGCGCCGATCTGCTTGATCTTGGCGCCGCCCTTGCCGAGCACGATGGCGCGCTGGCCCTCGCGCTGGACGTGGATGGTCTGCTCGATGCGCGTGCTGCCGTCGGGCCGGTCTTCCCACTTCTCGGTCTCGACCGCGGCCTCGTAGGGCAGCTCCTGGTGAAGCTGCAGGAAGACCTGCTCGCGCGTGACCTCGGCCGCCAGCAGGCGCAACGGCAGGTCGGCGGCCTGGTCCTCGGGGTAGAGGAACGGGCTCTCCGGCAATGCCGCCGCCAGGGTGGTGAGGATATCGCCGATGCCGTCCTGCTTCAGCGCGCTCACCATGAAGGTGCGCTCGAAGGGCAGCCTGGCGTTCAGGTCGGCCGTCAACGCCAGCAGCTTCTCGCGCTCCACGAGGTCGATCTTGTTCAGGATCAGGTAGCGCGGGGCACGCTGCTCCTTCAGCCGCTCGATGATCGCCTGAGTCTCCTGCCCGACGCCGCGCTCGGCATCGACGACCAGGGCCACGACGTCGGCGTCCTCGGCGCCCTGCCAGGCGGCGGCGACCATGGCGCGCTCCAGCCGGCGCTTGGCGATGCGGAAGATGCCCGGCGTGTCGACCAGCACGACCTGCGCGCGGCCGCCATCCTGCGGAAGATCGGTCATGGCGATGCCGATCACGCGCATGCGCGTGGTCTGCACCTTGGGCGACACGATCGAGACCTTCGAGCCGACGAGCGCGTTGACCAGCGTCGACTTGCCGGCGTTGGGCGCGCCGACGATGGCCGCGAATCCTGCGCGTGTACGCTCGCTGCTCATGACTTGCTCAGTTGTTCGAGCATCAGGGTCGCCGCCGCGCTTTCGGCCTCACGCTTGGTGAGCCCCCGCCCTTGCGCCGGCGGGAGTTTGCCGACCGTCACCTCGACCAGGAACACCGGCTCGTGCTCGGTGCCCTCGCGGCCGATCTGCTTGTAGGACGGCAGGGCGAGTCCCTTGCCCTGGGCCCATTCCTGCAACTGCGTCTTGGGCGGGCGCGGCGCCGGATGCTGGCTGCCCAGCCGGTCGCCCCACAGCCGCTCGATGATGGCCGCCGCCGCCTCGAATCCGGCATCGACGAAGATCGCGCCCAGAAGCGCCTCCAGCATGTCGGCCAAGATGGTGGGCGTGGCCTTGGGCGCGCCGCGATAGGCGATGCGATGATCCCTGAGCCCGATCGCCTCGGCGATCTCGCCCAAGGTGCGCGCGCTCACCAAAGCGGCGTGACGGCGGGCAAGCTGGCCCTCGCGCTCGTTAGGGAAGCGCCGCAGCAGCAGATCGGCCATGGCCAGCGACAGCACGCGGTCGCCCAGGAACTCCAGGCGCTCGTTGCCGTGCGGGAAGGCGGCCTTGAGGTCGGGGCGCTTGTCGAGGGTGCCGCGATGGGTCAGCGCCTCGACGGCGAGCTCGGCGCGCTCGAAGGAATGCCCGAGCCTCTCGCTCAGCGACGCGAGATCGACGTCGCCCGGATTCACGGGAGCGGCCTTCAGTGGATGGCCTGGAAGAAGCGGCTGAAGCGGATTGCTGTTGGCCATTTCCACGGCTCCAGCCAGCCGGCAGCCGACGGATCGTGCGAGAAGAAGATGAACTCGGCGCGCCCGACCAGGTTCTCGGCCGGCACGTACCAGCCGAGCTGGTCGCGATCGCGCGTCGTACCCGAGAAGTCGCGCAGCATCAGCCGCGTTCGACTGTCGAGCGAATCGTCACGATTGTCGCCCATGACGAAGTAGTTGCCGGCCGGCACCAGGAACTCCGGCGTGTTGTCGGCCATGCCGTTGTCGGTGTACTCGAGCACGGTGTAGCTGCGGCCGTTGGGCAGGGTCTCGCGATAGAGCGTGCCCTTCTGGTAGTGGCCGTTGCTGCCCTTCACGTAGTCGCCGATGCGGATGCGCTCGACCGCCTGGCCGTTGATGTGCAGCACCCCGTTGGTCACCTGGATGCGGTCGCCCGGCATGCCGACGATGCGCTTGATGTAGTCGGTGCGGTTCAGCCCCTGCCCCTGGTCGCCGGGGTACTTGAAGACCGCGACGTCGCCGCGCTCGGGCGGCGAGCCGAAGATGCGGCCTGGGAACATGCCCATCGAGAACGGGAAGGAGTGCTTGCTGTAGCCGTAGGAATACTTCGACACGAACAGGTAGTCGCCGACCAGCAGGGTCGGGATCATCGAGCCCGAGGGGATGTTGAACGGCTCGATGGCGAATGTGCGCACCACGAGCGCAATCAGGACAGCATATACCACCGTCCGGATGGTTTCGCCCCAGCCGCCCGCCTTCTCCTGTCCACGCTTGCGCCGTTCAGCCACGTCTGTCATCGCCGTAACCAGTCCAAACGACCGCTCCTGTAGCAGGGCACAGCGCGGCTGTCTCTCCCACCCCCGCCGCGACATGGGAGCGCTGCAAAATCAAGCATTTAGGAGGAATCACGGGCGGGGAACCGCCGAAATGATCACGATCGCCTGCGCCATGGGATATTCGTCGGTCAACGTCAGGTCGATTTGCGGCGACATTCCGGCCGGCGTGATCTCCTGCAGGCGGGTCAGCGCCCCTCCAGTCAGGGCCATGGTCGGCCTGCCGCCGCGCTGGTTGATGACGCCCATGTCACGCCAGAACACGCCACGGCGCAGGCCGGTACCCAAGGCCTTGGAGCAGGCTTCCTTGGCGGCGAAGCGCTTGGCGTAGCTGGCGGCCCGTGTCGCCCGGCCTTCCGAACGCTTCTGCTCGACCTCGGTGAAGATGCGCTGGACGAAACGGTCGCCGAAGCGCTCCAGGGACTTCTCGATCCGCCTGATGTCGCAAAGGTCATTGCCCAGGCCGAGGATCACGCGGCGGCCCCGCGCGCCACATCCATCAGGCGGCGCATCTCGCGGATCGCGGGCTCGAGCCCGACGAAGATCGCCTCGCCGATCAGGAAGTGGCCGATATTGAGCTCGCGCACGTTGGCGATGGCGGCGATGGGTCCGACATTCTCGTAGTTGAGGCCGTGGCCGGCGTGGCATTCCAGCCCGAGCTGCTGGCAGTGCGCCGCCGCCTTCTGGATGCGTAGAAGCTCGGCCTCGCGCTCGGCGCCCTCGATCTCGCAGTAGCGACCGGTGTGCAGCTCGACGACCGGCGCGCCGAGCTGCACCGCCATCTCGAGCTGGCGCGGATCGGCCTCGATGAACAGCGAGACGCGGATGCCGGCGTCGCTCAGCTTCGCCACCAGCGGCTTCAGGTGATTGTGCTGGCCGACGGCGTCGAGCCCGCCCTCGGTGGTCCGCTCCTCGCGCTTTTCGGGCACGATGCAGGCGGCGTGCGGCCGATGGCGCAGGGCGATCGCCACCATCTCCTCGGTCGCCGCCATCTCGAAGTTGAGCGGCAGCTCGATGGCGCCCTTCAGGCGGGCGATGTCGTCGTCGACGATGTGCCGGCGATCCTCGCGCAGATGGGCGGTGATGCCGTCGGCGCCGGCTTTGGCCGCGAGATGGGCGGCGCGCAGCGGATCGGGCGTCGGCGTGCCGCGCGCGTTACGCACGGTGGCGACGTGGTCGATGTTGACGCCGAGACGTTGATAGGGAAGCGCGGGCATTACACTCACTCAGCTCATTCGTATCCACCTCCCCCGTATGACGGGGTATGACGGGGGAGGTGGAAGAGCTAGTTCCTGGCACGCTCGACCGCGTTGATCGCCGGCGTGGCGCGTAGCGCCGCGGTGATGTTGGCGAGGTGCTTCACGTCGTTGACCTCGACGTCGATCACCATGTCGAAGAAGTCCATCGACCGGTTGACGATGCGCAGGTTGGAGATGTTGCCCTCGTGGCGCGCGATCACGGTCGAGAGCTTGGACAGGCTGCCCGGCTGGTTGGCCACCGTGACCTTGAGGCGGCCGGTGTAGATGCCGGGCGCGCCCTCGCTCACCGAATCCCAGCCGACATCGATCCAGCGCTCAGGCGATTCCGAGAAGCTTTCCAAGGTGGCGCAGTCGATGGTGTGGATGGTGACGCCCTTGCCGGTGGTGATGATGCCGACGATGCGATCGCCCGGCAGCGGATGGCAGCAGCGCGCGAAGTGCACCGCCATGCCGGGGATCAGCCCGCGGATCGCGATCTGGCCGCCGGCCGCGTCCTTCTTGGCCTTGGCCGCATCGGCCGCCGCCTTGTTGCGCGCGCGCGAGATCGGCACGACGTCGGCGCCGCCGTCCTTGCGCTGCGGCTGCTTGAGGCCGGGATAGACCGCGGTCATCACCTCGCGCGAGGTGATGAGGCCCGCGCCGACGGCGGCGATCAGGTCGTCGGTGGTGGCCTGCTTGAAGTTGGCGCGCACGCCGTCGAGGCCCTTCTCGGTGACCTCGTAGCCCTCCTCGTGGAAGGTCTTGTCGAGCAGCGACTTGCCGAGCTGCAGGTACTGCTCGCGCTGGCGCGTGCGGATGAAACGGCGGATCGCGGCCTTGGCCTTGCCGGTGACGACGAAGCGCTCCCAGGTCGGCGACGGCGTCTGCGCCTTCGAGGTGATGATCTCGACCTGGTCGCCGTTGGTGAGCTGCGTGCGCAGCGGCAGCATGCGGCCGTTGATCTTGGAGCCGACGCAGGTATCGCCGACCTGGCTGTGCACGGCATAGGCGAAGTCGATCGGCGTCGCGCCCTTCGGCAGGGCGATCAGCTTGCCCTTGGGCGTGAAGCAGAACACCTGGTCGTGGAACATCTCGAGCTTGGTGTGCTCGAGGAACTCCTCGGCGTTGGGCGCCTTGTCGAGGATTTCGATCAGGCTGCGCAGCCAGGCATATTGCGGCGCGTCGGTCGACGGCCCGCCCTGCTTGTAGATCCAATGGGCGGCGACGCCGCGCTCGGCCTGGTCCTGCATCTCCTCGGTGCGGATCTGGATCTCGATGCGCTGGCCCAGCGGGCCGATCACGCCGGTATGCAGCGAGCGATAGCCGTTGGGCTTGGGGACCGAGATGTAGTCCTTGAAGCGGCCCGGGATCACCTGGTAGCGGCCGTGCAGCAGGCCGAGCGCCTGGTAGCACTGCGTGACGTCGGTGACGATGACACGGAACGCCATGATGTCGGCAAGCTGCTCGAACGAGACATTCTTGCTCTGCATCTTGCGCCAGATCGAATAGGGCATCTTCTCGCGGCCCGAGACCTGCGCCTTGAGCCCGCCCTCCTTCAGGGTCTTGACCAGTTCGACCTCGATCTGCGGCACCAGGCGCTCGCCGCGCTCGCGCAGATAGTCCTGGCGCGCCAGCACCGAGGCGCGGCCGTCGGGATTGAGCTCGGCGAAGGCGAGCTCCTCGAGCTCGCGCTTGACCTTCTCCATGCCGATGCGCGAGGCGAGCGGCGCGTAGAGGTCCATGGTCTCGAGCGCGATGCGCCGGCGCCGCGCCGGGTCCTTGATATGGTGCAGCGTGCGCATGTTGTGCAGGCGGTCGGCGAGCTTCACCAGCAGCACGCGGATATCGGACGACATTGCCAGCACGAGCTTGCGCAGGTTCTCGGCTTCCTTGGTGCTCTCCGACTGGACTTCGAGGCGGCTGAGCTTGGTGACGCCGTCGACCAGACGGGCGACGTTTTCGCCGAACAGGCCGGCGATCTCGTCGCGCGTGGCGTCGGTGTCCTCGATCGTGTCGTGCAGCAGGCCGGTGACGATCGAGGCCGTATCGAGCTTCATCTCGGCCAGGATGCCGGCGACCTCGACGGGATGGGAGAAATAGGGATCGCCCGAAGCGCGCAGCTGGTTGCCGTGCTTCTTAAGCCCATAGACGTAGGCACGGTTCAGCATGTCCTCGTCCGCATCCGGATCGTAGGACTGCACACGCTCAACAAGTTCGAACTGACGAATCATGGCAATCGTCCATTATATGGGGACGATTGCGCTCACTCCATGCTGTTTGCGCGAATAGCTGGCCCTACTTGGTCTATTGGGCCCAGCTAATGGCGCGACGCCGCCGGCTACTCGACGATGTCGTCTTCCTCGGCCATCGGCAGGGCCTTCGGCTGAGCGGCTTCCGCACCACCCTGGGCCAGCGCGGCGGCAAGCTCCTGCTCGAGCTCGGCCATCTCGTTGACCTCTTCGGGCTTGTCGATGTCGGCATGCTTCTGCATGCCCGAGATCAGCGAGTCCTTCAGGATCGCCTGGTCGAGCTTGGTCTCGGCGATCTCGCGCAGCGCCACGACCGGGTTCTTGTCGCGGTCGCGATCGAGCGTGATCTGGGCGCCGGCCGAGATGTCACGCGCACGCTGGGCGGCGAACATGACGAGCTCGAAACGGTTAGGCACCTGCAGGATGCAGTCTTCGACGGTGACGCGGGCCATACGGACCTCTGATTTCCCGGGAGCGGGCGGTTATACGCGCCCGTCCCTAAAACACAAGCCTTCATCCGCCCTTCATACACCTCCCCCGTCATACGGGGGAGGCAGGGAGGGGG
>NZ_BKAJ01000034.1 GCF_007992495.1 Reyranella soli | reverse complement strand
CCCCTCCCGGCCTCCCCCGTATGACGGGGGAGGTGGATGATACGCGCCTCGATGGACCTTCAGAGCCTTTCAATCACCTGATCGGCCGGCAGGGCGGCTAAAAGGGCCTGGATCGAGGATCCCGTGCGCGGATGGCGCCAGTCCGGGGCCAGGTCGGCCAGCGGCTTCAGGACGAAGGCCCGGCCCTCCATGCGGGGATGAGGCAGGGTCGCCCTCCCCGGCCCGCCGGCGGCAATTTCTCCATTAAAATCAAGTAGATCCAGGTCGATCAGGCGGGCGGCGTTGGGCACGGTGCGGACCCGCCCGAAGGCATCCTCGACCTCGTGCAGCTGCGCCAGCAGCGCGTCGGCCGCCAAGTCGATTTCTAGCTCGGCGACGGCGTTGACGTACCAGGGCTGGTCCGAGGCCGGCACGGGCGCCGTGCGGTACCAGGGCGAGACCTGCCGGATGACGACGCCGCGACGTCCCAATTCATCCAGGGCAGCCTCCAAAGCTCGCCGCGGAGCCCCATATACGGGGTGCTCGAGATTTGCCCCGAGCGCGATGAATACCCGTGATCGTGTGGTGTTTTCCACCAGCAAATGGCTCCAAGCCCTTGTGATCTATGGGATAATAGCTTAAACTTAAGACGTTGTAGGAGGGGTGTGGGTTACGTAACTCCTGCAGCTACATAAATTTTTCGCTCCCTCTGCGCATATTCCGAAAAAGGATTAACCGCCATGAAAGGCAATTTCTATGAGAACGAGCGCGTCGCGCTCTTCATCGACGGCGCCAACCTCTACTCCGCCGCCCGGGCGCTCGGCTTCGACATCGACTATCGCCGCCTGCTCAAGGTGTTCCGCGAGAAGGGCCATTTGGTCCGCGCTTACTACTACACCGCCCTGGTCGAGGATCAGGAGTATTCGCCGATCCGGCCGCTGATCGATTGGCTGGACTACAACGGCTACACGATGGTGACCAAGCCGACCAAGGAATTCACCGATGCCATGGGCCGCCGCAAGATCAAGGGCAACATGGACATCGAGCTCGCCATCGACGTGCTGGAGATGGCCGAGCACCTGGACCATGTGATCCTGTTCTCGGGCGACGGCGACTTCCGTCGGCTGGTCGAGGCCGTGCAGCGCAAGGGCCTGCGCGTCTCGGTGGTCAGCACCATCAAGTCCTCGCCGCCGATGGTGGCCGACGAGCTGCGCCGCCAGGCCGACGACTTCATCGAGCTGTCGGAACTCGCGCCGCTGATCGCCCGCAATCCGTCGGAGCGCCCGCAGCGTCCCGCCGTCGCCAACGGCGATCTCGGCGAGGATCACGCGCCCGAGCACCTGATGCGGTCGGCCTAGCCTATCTTGGCTGCGTCGCGTTTCGAGGAGCCGCCGCTCGACTGTCCGCGCTGTCCCCGGCTCGTCGCCTTCCGGCACGGGCTCCAGGGCGAGTATCCCGATTGGAAGAATGCGCCGGTCCGCTCGTTCGGCGACCTCGATGCCCGCCTGCTGATCGTCGGGCTGGCGCCCGGCATGCGCGGCGCCAACCGGACCGGCCGGCCGTTCACCGGCGACTATGCCGGTGACCTTTTATACTCGACACTGCTGAAGTACGGCTTCGCCCAGGGCACCTACAAGGCCGATCCGAATGACGGGCTGCGCCTGGTCGATGCGCGCATCGCCAACGCCGTGCGCTGCCTGCCGCCCGAGAACAAGCCGCTGCCCGTCGAGTTCACGCAATGCCGGCCGTTCCTACAGGCCGAGATTGCGGTGATGCCCGCGCTCAAGGTGATCGTGGCGCTGGGCAAGGGCGCGCACGACCAGGTGCTGCGCGCGCTGACGGTACGGCCGGCGAGGAGCTATCCGTTCATCCACGGCCGGCTGCATGCCCTGCCGACCGGGCTCATGCTCGCCGACAGCTACCACTGCTCGCGCTACAACACGAACACGGGCCGGCTGACGACCGAGATGTTCCACCAGGTATTCGAGGGCGTCCGCAAAGCACTCAAGTAGCGAAGCGCGGACCGCGGGCCGCGCTTCGCTAAAGAGCCTTCTCGATTGCGCCGGTTATCTCGTTGGAGCCCGGGCGCACGCGGCTCGGCCAGGCGCCCTGCAGGCTGCCGTCCTTGCCGATCAGGTACTTGTGGAAGTTCCACTTGGGCGCCGCCCCCTCGCCCGCTTCCTGGGCGATCCATTGATAGAGCGCGTGCGCGTCGGGACCGATCACCTTCTGCTTCGACGTCAGCGGGAACTTCACGCCGTACATGGTCTCGCAGAACTTGGCGATCTCGGGCTCGGTACGCGGCTCCTGGGCGCCGAAGTCGTTCGACGGCACGCCCAACACCACCAAGCCCTTCGGCCCGTAGGTCTCGTGCAGCTTCTCGAGGTCGGTGTATTGCGGCGTGAACCCGCAATAGGACGCGACGTTCACCACCAGGACCGGCTTGCCGGCGAAGCTCTTCATGTCGAGCGGCTTGTTGTCGATGGTGGTGAAGGTGAAGTCGTGTGCCGATGCCATGATCAGTTCTCCCTAAACCGCCTCATGCTGAGGAGGCCGCGCAGCGGCCGTCTCGAAGCATGGGGTCAAACAAGGTGCTCGCGCCACCCTTCGAGACGCGCCCTGCGGGCGCTCCTCAGGGTGAGGTTTACTCGTCGTCATACCTCTGCTCGAGCCACGGATCGCCGTAATTGTGATAGCCGCGCACTTCCCAGAAGCCCGGCTTGTCGTGCACCGAGAATTCGATGCGCTTGATCCACTTGGCGCTCTTCCAGAAATAGAGCTTTGGGATCACCACGCGCAATGGCCCGCCATGCTCGCGGCTGATCGCCTCGCCGTTCCAGCTCCAGGCCAGCATGACGTCGTCGGCCGAGAAGTCGGCGAGCGGCACGTTGGTCGTGTAGGTGTCGTAGGAATGGAAGATGACATGCTGTGCGGCGGCCTTGGGCTTCACGATCCCCAGGAGATCACGCGCACTCACGCCTTCCCACCTGTTGTCATAGCGCGACCAGGCGGTGACGCAGTGGATGTCGGTGGTGAGCGTGGTCTTTGGCAGGTCGGTGAACTCGCCCCATTTCCAGGTCGTCGGGGTCTCGACCTCACCGTCGACGAACAGGCGCCAGGCGTGGGTCGGGATCTCGGGCTGGATACCGAGATCGAGCACCGGCCAGTTCTCGACCTGGCGCTGGCCGGGCGGCAGGCGCTGCGAATGGGCGGCCGACTTGCCGGTCAGCAGCCGGCCGCTCTCGGCCCACTTCTGCTTGCTGTCTATGAGCTTGTTCTTGAGCTTGCCAAACAGGGTGACGTCGTCGTCGGACATGACTTCCTTCAGATGCTACGGCCGGCCTTCTCCCAATATGGGGCCCGGAGCTTGCGTTTGAAGATCTTGCCCGAATCCTCGCGCGGCAGGGCGGCGCTGAACTCGACGATCCTGGGCACCTTGTAGCGCGCCAGGTGCTGGCCGAGATAGCCCCGCACGGCCGAGGCATCGATCGCCGTCCCGGCCTGCGGCTCGACATAGGCGCAGATCTGCTCGCCGAATTCCTCGTCGGGAATGCCGAACACCGCGCAGTCGCGCACACCCGGCATCTGGATCAGCACCGATTCGATCTCGGCGGGGTAGATGTTGACGCCGCCGGAGATGATCATGTCGCGCTTGCGGTCGCACAGGAAGAGGTAGCCGTCGGCGTCCTGGTAGCCGACGTCGCCCACGGTCACGAGATCGCCCAGCGCGATCTCGCGGCGCTTGGCGTCGTCGTTGTTGTAGGTGAACTCGGCGAGGTGCGGCCCGCGCAGGTAGATCTCGCCGATGTCGCCCTGCTTCACGTCGCGGCCTTGCTCGTCGACGATGCGCATCACCGCACCCTCGACGACACGGCCGACGGTGCCGGGCTTGGCGAGCGCCTGCTCGGCATTGTGCCAGACCACGATACCGGTCTCGGTGGCGCCGTAGTACTCGTTGATGACCGGCCCCCACCATTCGATCATCTGGCGCTTCACCGCCGGCGCGCAGGGCGCGGCGCCATGGGTGACCCAGCGCAGCGACGAGACGTCGTAGCGCCGTTTGACCTCGTCGGGCAGGCGCAGCAGGCGCACGAACATGGTGGGCACGATGTGCATATGGCTGACCTTGTGCTTGTCGATCAGCCGCAGCATGTCCTCGGCCTCGAAGCGCGGCTGCAGCACCATGTGCAGGCCATGCCGCGCGCTGCCCATGCCGTAGGCGGCCGGCGCGGAGTGGTACATCGGGCCGTTCATCATCACGACCGTCGAGGGATCGGCCTTGACGCCCCAGTACTTGGCGGCCTCGCCCGCCGCCAGCGCCTGCAGCTCGGGCGAGGACGGGCGACGGCGCACGCCCTTGGGCCGGCCGGTGGTGCCCGAGGTGTAGATCATGCTGCCGCGTGCGGCCTTCGGCGGCTGGGTGTTGGGCGTGCTGCGGGCCACGAAGGCGTCCCAGGTCTCGACGCCGGGCGGGGCCACCTGCTTCTCCGCCGGTACGTTGTAGGCAGCGGCGATTTCCGCCGGCGTGGGCACGACCAGCACCTTCACGCTCTCGGGCACGCCGCTCGCGATCTGGGCCAGAAGGTCGCTGTGGACCACGAGCACCTTGGCGCCGCAGTCGGCCAGGATGTAGCCCGCCTCCTCCGCCGTGAAGTGCCAGTTGATCGGCACGCCATAGACGCCGAGCTGGCCCGCCGCGAAGTTGACCTCGAAGGTCGCGAAGTCGTTGCGCAACATCAGGGCAACGCTGTCGTCCTCGCCAAGGCCGAGCGCGGCCAGGCCGCCGGCACCGCGCGCAGCGTTGGCCTGGATGTCTGCCCAGCTCCGGAAGCGCTCGCCTGCCGTCACGCCCACTGTCATTTCTTCTTGCCCTTTCCGCCTTGCACAACGCCTCCCGGCCCGAACTTGGCGCCGGCCCCTTTCAGCATGGTCAAGCCGAGGAAATAGGACAGCGATTTGTAGTCCGGTCCGTGCGCCAGCATACCCGACTGGTGCAGCATGACGATGCCATGGAGTGCCGCCCACATCGACCAGCCGAACAGCTTGGAATCGGCTTCGATGACGCCCGACGCCGCCATCTCCTCGGCGCCGCGCGTGATGTAGCGCGCCGCCCGCTCGGCGGCTGGCCCGAGTTCGGGATGCTTCTCGTCAACCGGCGCATCGATCTCGAACATGATGCGATAGGCGTGCGGGTTCTTGAGCGCGAAGGCGAGATAGGCCTCGCCGGTCAGCCGTCCACGATCGGCGGGGTCGCTGGCCCCTGCTCTCGCCTTTTCGAGGGCGTCGGAAAACTTGGCAAAGGCCTGGGCCCGCACTGTCGCCAGGATGTCAGCCTTGTCCTTGAAGTAGCGGTAGGGCGTCTTGGGGCTGCAGCCCAGCGCCTCGGCAAGCTGGCGCATGGTGACGCCCTCATAGCCGAAGCGGGCGAAGCGTTCGGTCGCGACTTTGCACAGCTCGGCGCGGAAGTCGGCGATGTCCTGGTCGGTGAGATAACGCGGCATTTCGATACACAGCGTGTATCAAAAATCAAAACCCGTCAATGAGTGCGCCGTGATGAGCGAAATTGCCGGCCCCTCCAGGCGCTTTCGCCTCACATCAGCCACTGGTTGCCGTAGGCGCTGGTGAAATCGAGCATCACGACGAGATCGTTGAAGTCGCGATCGCCGCCGCCATGCTGATCCTCCCAGCCCCAGGTGTTGTAGTCGTAGTTCCAGAGATGGCCGACGCCCTTGCCATCGACCTTCTCATTGGCCTCGGCGAACGCCCAGGACGTCTTGCCGGTGGACTGGTTGGTAAGCTTCATGGCGATCAGGTCGCCGGCATCGACACCCACGATCTGGCCCTGCGCGTAGTTGCCGTAGCCGCCGCCCTGCAGGGACGTGCCGCCGGTGCCGGTCAGATAGGCCCGGGACTCGGCCGCTTCGGCATAACCGGCCTGTCCCGGCTTCAGGCCGCCGATCGATCCGGTGTAGTCGTCGACCTTGTACAGGGAGACCGAGAGGGTGTCCTCGCCGTTCTGGCGCATGCGGACCACGGCGACCTGGTCGTTGGCGCCGCCGACCGTTTCGGCGACGGCGACGGCACGCGCGAGATGGACGGTGCCGAAGCTGGTCGCGAAGTCCGCGATGCCGTAGGGGCTCGTCAGCTGCGCCTGGTCGGCGAAACCTAGGCCCCGGCCGATCGCCATCGAGACGTCGGCATTCGACTCCGCCACGGTGTGCAGCAGAGACCCGTGCGCGTACTTGTCGTACAGGCGCACCAGGTTGGGATCGAAATCGGCCTGCAGCGACTGCTGGGCGAACCGTGCCGTCCAGGCGAAGTCGCCCGACCGGTGATTGGTGAAGCTGTCATCGAAGCCGCCGATCTCCACCTTGATCTCCGTATCGGTCCCCTTCGTGGACGTGGCCTGGATCAGCAGGCTCTGCCGGACGTCGCCGGTGATCCAGTTGCCCGCGGCGTCGAGGTCGATGAGGTCGGGATTGTCGGCGAACGACATCTGGTGATGGGCGATGCCGGTCAGGGCGCGCGCCAGAAGCACGCCGTTGGGCGTGCCGAGACCGCTGGTCAGGTCGTAGCCCGGGCCCGCCGTATAGCCGTAGCCGGTCGGCGTGATGGCGACTCCGTCGCTCGTGTAGTCACCGCCCAGGACGTAGGACGATGTGTTGTTGCCGGTCCGGATGTCGTTGAACGAGGCCGGCGCGATCGCCGAGGCGATGTAGAGCAGATCATTGGCATAGCCCAGATGCGGCAGGTTCTGGTCCTCGAAGATCGCGTTCAACTGTGCGCCGAGGGCAGCCCACAGCGGAGTCGCCGCGCTGGTGCCGCCGTTGGACTCGGTGCCCGTCATGTCGCCCGTGGGGACGATGTAGTACAGGTTGCCGCCGGCATTGGCCGAGACGTCGGGCGTGCCGCGCCCGACCAGGTGGTAAGGGTCGGCGGTGAACGGCACCAGGCCGTAGTCCGCCTGATAGCTCGGGATGCCGAAGGTGGGATCGGCGCCGCCGCTGCCGGTGTTGTTCTCCCGGTAGCCCGTGCCGACACGGTTCGAGAAGGTCGTGCCGTTGAGATAGTAGACGTTCCACGCCGTCTCGATGAGGGCCGCGCTGCCGCCGCTCATGCCGACAGGCGACTGCGTCATGCCGCCGGCAACCAGGTCCCAGATCGTCGCGAGGTCGCCGCTGGCCGCCTTGTCGACGATCCCCTGCAGCGTGTCGTCGTTGAGCGCGGCAAGAGTCGAGCTGATCGAGGTGCCGCCGACGGTCACCGAGAAAGGGCTGGAGCGGCTGGTGTTGATGTTGGTGAGGCCGTTGGGGAGCTCGTATCCCGAGCCGCCGTCGCCATTGGAGTTGAACACCGTGATGTTGCGCAGCGCGGCGTCGACGAAGAGCTCGGCGGAGGCCTTGAAGAACGGCGAACCCGGGGCGACCATCGGCGTATAGCGGAAGGACGACGTGATCACCTGCGGGTTGTTTACGTCGTCCCAGAAGGCCGACTGGTAAGCCGTGAAGGCGTCGGCGAGCGTGAGGCCGGAGCCGGAATAGAACACGAGCGGACTTTGCGGGGCGATGGCGGCGACCATGCCGGTGTCGAGCGAGCGCTCGCCCGATCCGTTGGGCGCGGTGCCCCAGTTCTGGTTGCCGACGGTGATCACCGGCGCACCCGTGGCCACTCCCGCACCGGCGCGGTAGGCGTCGACGGCCGCCTGGAAGCCGCTGCCGCCATTGTCGCCCGGCAACGCCGTGCCGATGACGGGTTCGACCAGCCCGATCGTGCCCGTCGCCATGTCGGCGGAAAGCGGCATGTTGTAGTAGTTCTGGACGGCGACCTGCGGGTAGACCAGCGAGCCCTGGGTCGAATTGTTGCCGGGGCTTTGCGAGCCCTGCGGAAGGACGGCCGCCGGAACGGAAGTATTCCCGTACGGAGGCTGGAACTTCTGCGTGTCGAACCACAGGCCGGATACGCCGAGGTCGGTGAGCTCCGTGGGCAGAGACAGGCTGCCCGTCCAGTACCAGTTGCCGCCGCTGTCCATCAGCTTCGTCGAAGGCCCGAACAGCGTCGAGAAGCTGTCGCCGGTGATTTCCACCCAGATCGTGCGAGACTGCGCCGACGAGATGTACGAATTGCCGGGATCGACCACGTCCATCCTCTGGATGCCCAGCCCGTCCAGCACCGTCTTCGCGGCTTCGTAGTCGGTCAGATCCGCGCCGTAGGTCGACCACAGCGAGTTGGTGTGCTGCAGGGCCTCGAGCTGCTGCTGGCGCGACGCCCAGCTCGAGCTGAGCAGGCTCGACGGATCGTTGGCGCGATCGAACACCAGGGCCACGGCCAGCGTCTCGCCGCTGCCGACGGCCGTTCCGCCGGTCGGGGGCGTGGTCGTGTTGGAGCGCCAGCTCGCAAAGTCGAGGAACGTCGAATTATCGAGCTGCGTGTAGGGCGAATAGAAGGCGTAGTCTGCCGAGGTGAGCGTCGCGCCGTTGCCGAGCGTGATCGTTTCCGTGACGGAGCCGTCCTGGGATGTGACCAGCCAATTGTTGGTGCCCGCGACGTTGGTGACAGTGCCCGAGCCGTAGCCGAAGAACTGCAGGACGTCGCCGCTGGCGAAGTCGGTGATCGTGTCACCCTGCGCCTGGCCGATGACGAACTGGAAGATGTCGGTACCGCCATCGCCCGACATGACGTCGCCGCCGGCTCCGGACTGGAGGATGTCATTGCCGCCGCCGCCATTCAGCCGGTCCGAGCCGTCGCCGCCGACGAGGAAGTCGTCGCCGTCGCCTCCCGAGAGCTGGTCGGCGCCGCCGCCGCCCTGCAGGACGTCGTTGCCGGTGTTGCCGAAGAGCTGGTCGTCGAGGTTGCAGCCCGTCAGCGTGTCGTTTCCGTCGTTGCCCTGAAGGGTCGAAGCGACCGCGCTGTTCGCCGTGATGGTGTCGTTGCCGCCGCCGCCGAACGCCGTCTCGATCCGGGTGCCCAAGGCGATGGCGATGTTGTTCGCCAGCCCGCCGGCGCTGGAAAAGGTTCCCGGCGCGAGGTTGACGTTGGCATCCTGCGAGAAGCCGGACAGGTCGAGCGCGTTGCCTGTTCCGGAATTCCATATCGTCACGATAGCGGATGGGTTGCTTCCGAAATCGTAGATGCTCTGCAGGAAGGGATCGGCGAAGTTCGCGTTGAAGCCGTAGGCCTGGTTGCCCGAGAACGGCCCTGCTGTCGCCTCGCCGTAGAGTCGCTGAATCGCCAGGATATCGAGCATCTGCGGCGTCAGCGGCTCGTTGTCGTAGACCTTGCCGTCCGAACCGGTCGTCGTGTCCCAGTAGGTGCCGCCGACGGGATAGTCGCCGAAGTAGCGCGTGTCGGTCCGGCTCGGATGGATGTACGACATGATCGACCATTGCTCGGTGTCGTACGGACCGAACTGCTGCTGCTGGTAGTCGACCGTGGTGTCGTAGGGCCCGGCATGTCCCAGCCCCAGGATGTGGCCGATCTCGTGGATGACCGTCGAGTAGGGATAGCCGCCCTTGGTGTTGGGATCGCCGTCGAGCGGCCCGTACGTGTCGTGGCTGGTGTCGATCGTGACGTAGGCGCCTGTCTGGGGAGCGCCGTTGATCACGGCGCTGCCCACCGGCACCTGCCAGTCGACGCCGAAGGAAGCGTAGGCCTGTTGGTTGGCCAGCCGCTTCACCGTGATATTGGCCGCGCCGGCGCTGCTCGCCAGCGCGAAGTCGATGTCGGCCAAGCCGGACCACAGGCCGAAGGCGCCCGTCCAGACCGCCTGCTCGGCAGGCGTCCAGCTCGCGGCCGCATCGAACCAATAGGTGACCGTGCCGCCCGGTGTCCCCGGCTGCGCGCTGCCTCCCCATTTGATGGCGCCGGACATCGATGTGTAGGCGGTCGGTACCGTGACCAACCACTTGCCGTCGGGTCCCTGAAGGGACTCCATCGTGTAGTAGCTGACGGCGGCGGCCGTGTTGGCATCGGTGATGCCCGAAATGAAGGCGACCTCGGATTCGTACGGACCAAAATTCGGCATGCGCGACCAGTGCGAGAGCTGCGCTCATTTGCTATCGCGCCTGCTCGGCGCTCAAGCGCCGCGTTCCCCAAATTGGGTCAGCCGCTCTGTTCTTGTCCGCCCGCACGCAGTAGATTGAACTGGGGTGTCAGACCTTCACGCCCGCAGCCCGCAGCTCGGCAAGAAAGTCCCGTACGAGCTGAAGGACAGCCTCGGCCTCGACCGTCATCTCCCGAAATGCGCGCTCGGGCGCCACCAGGCCTTGACGGCCGACACGTACGCACTTGCCGTCCCTCACCAGCTTTCTGGCATGGCGCCGCACCGTCTCGTAAGCCAGACGCATCGAGTCCGAGATCGCCATGACGCTGACCGGCAGCCGATCGGAATCCGGCAATACGTCGCGATTGGCCGCCGGCGCGGTGTTCGTGACGTGCTTGACGTTGGCCGCGCGGATCGCCGTGAACACCAACCCGTTCACAAGGTCGCCGCCGAAGTGGTCACGCAACACCTTCATGGCGGCAAGCAGCACGCCGAGCGCCGCTACCGCGATGATGGTCTGCTCCTTGTCCAGTTGCCGCGAACCGGGCGACGGCGATCGGCGCGGCCTGTAGTTCACGATTTCGATTCGCCTGAGGTCGCCGAGCATGCGGACCGCATGGAGATAGATCTTGCGCAGCGCGTCGGTCATGCGCGCACTCCGCCGCATCGTCGCCGCAAGGGCAATTCCGTCACCCTCGACGACGCAGGCAGCGCTGCGAACGAGCTTGCGGACGTGCCGGCGCACCGTCTCGAACGGAAGGTCGAGCCGGCGCGAGAGCTCGCGGACGCCCATCGGCTTGCGCCTGCCCGTCTCGGCAAGTGAGTCGTGCCACAGTGTCACGATGACCAGACAGCTCACGATGTCGTCGTGCAGTTGGCCGATGAGCTCGAAACTGCGCAGAAAGAACTCAGTCGACACACGTCCGACAGGATAGGCGTCGCGATGGAGCGCCGGCTTGCCCTTCTTTTTCGACGCCTGCGTCATGCCGTCTCGGCAAACAACTCCCGCCCGATCAACATGCGGCGGATCTCGCTGGTGCCGGCGCCGATCTCGTAGAGCTTGGCGTCGCGCAGCAGGCGGCCCGTCGGATAATCGTTAATGTAGCCGTTGCCGCCCAGCAGCTGGATGGCGTCGAGTGCGATCAACGTCGCCTTCTCGGCGGCGTAGAGGATGGCGCCGGCCGAATCCTTGCGCGTGGTCTGGCCGCGGTCGCAGGCCTTGGCGACGGCGTACACATAGGCCTTGCAGGCGTTCATGGTGGTGTACATGTCGGCGAGCTTGCCCTGCACGAGCTGGAACTCGCCGATCGCCTGGCCGAACTGCTTGCGCTCGTGGACGTAGGGCACGACGACGTCCATGGCCGCCTGCATGATGCCGATCGGTCCCGCCGCCAGCACGGCGCGCTCGTAGTCGAGCCCGCTCATCAGCACGTTGACGCCCTTGCCGATCTGGCCAAGCACGTTCTCGGCCGGGATCTCGCAATCCTCGAACACCAGCTCGCCGGTCGAGGAGCCGCGCATGCCCATCTTGTCGAGCTTCTGGGCGACCTTGAAGCCCTTGCGGTCGGTCTCGACGATGAAGGCAGTGATGCCGCGCGAGCCCGCGGCGGGATCGGTCTTGGCGTAGACCACGATCACCTGCGCGTCCGGACTGTTGGTGATCCACATCTTGGTGCCGTTCAGCACGTAGCGGTCGCCCTTCTTGTCGGCGCGCAGCTTCATGGAAACGACGTCGGAGCCCGCGCCCGACTCGCTCATCGCCAGGCTGCCGACATGCTCGCCGGAGATCAGCTTCGGGAGAAAGCGCTTCTTCTGCTCGTCGTTGCCGTTGCGGCGGATCTGGTTGACGCAAAGGTTGGAATGGGCGCCGTAGCTGAGGCCGACGGCGGCCGAGGCGCGGCTCACCTCCTCGACGGCAATGACGTGCTCAAGGTAGCCCAGCCCCGAGCCGCCATACTCCTCCTCGACGGTGATGCCGTGCAGGCCGAGGTCGCCCATCTTGGGCCACAGCTCGCGCGGGAAGCGGTCGGTCTTGTCGAGCTCGGCGGCGATCGGCGCCACCTGGTCGGCGGAGAAGCGCTGGACCTGCTCTCGCAGGGCGTCGGCGGTCTCGCCCAGACCGAAATCGAACGGCGGCATTGCGTTGGGGATCATGATTTCTTGCCTGTCAGGGGGTTGTCGTCAGCTCGGGTCGCCGATCTTGACGTTGATGCCGATCAGCTTCCATTCGCCATCGGACGGGATGAACTCCAGATCGAAATAGACCTGCTTCGGCTCGGTCGGGAAGTGGCCTTTCACCAGCAGCTTGCCGTCGTCGTCGACCTTGGGTGCCGGATCGTAGCTCGGCTTCAGGGCGGCGATGATGTCGAAGTCGACGTGCTTCTTGCTGAACTCCTGGAACCGCCGCGCCAACCGCTCGACCGAAAACTGCTCGCGGAACGGCTTGGAGAGCTTGGCGTGGAACACCTCGTAGTTGCCGGTGACGTTGGCGTCGTTGAAGGTGAGCAGCGTGGTCTTGACCAGCGCTTCGAGCGCGCGTTCCGTCGGCACCTTGTTCTGCGCCTGCGCAAGCGAGGCTGCCAGCATCAGCGCCATCACCGCCAGCATGCGCACGATCGTCGTCATCGGGCCTCCTCCCCGACGTCACGATAGCCCTGACGCTGCCCCGCGTAAAACCGCCGACGAGGCGCGCAGCACGGCGGCCGATGCGCGCCGCATCTCCTCGCCCAGCCAGGCGGCAAGCCGCGGCTCGCCCTGGCCGGCGCGCGCTGCGCCGATGCGCTCGAGCTCGGCCGCGCGCAGTTCGCGCTTGGTTGTGGCGAAGGCTTGCGGCGGCAGGCCGGCGTGGCGCTGGGCTTGGGCCACAGCACGGGCCAGCAGGATCTTGGGCGGCACGCGCTCGTCGACGATGGCGAGCGCCTCGGCACTGGCGGCGTCGATGGTCTCGCCGAGCAGGATCAGGCGACGCGCCGCCGACGGCGCGAGCTCGGCGCGCGCGATCTGCAGCGGCGCCACGGGATAGGTCACGCCGACGCGCACTTCGGCCAGGCTGATGTGCATGGGCGTGTCGGCCACGATGCGCCAGTCCGCGCACAGCGCAAGGATCAACCCGCCAGCGATGGCGTGACCGTTGACGGCGGCGACCAGCGGCTTGGGCCAGGCGTAGAGCGTGCCGAAGCCGTTGTTCAGCGCGTCGACCAGCCGGCGCTGTCCCAACCGGTCGAGACCGGGCGTCGTCTTGAGATTGAGACCGGCGGAAAAGGCCGGCCCGTCGGCCGTGATCACGGCGGCGCGGACGGCACGATCGACGGCCAGGCCTTCGAACAGGTTGGCCATCTCCTCCAGTAACGCCGCATCCATGGCGTTCATGGGCGGGTTGGCGAGGGTGACGACAGCGATGCCGTCCTTGGCGACGGCGAGTTTCAGGGTCGACATGCGCCGACCCTAGGCCGGGACGGTGAATAGATGAAATCGATTGTTTCTTTATGAATTATTGTCATCCTCTATAACGTGAATCTGGCCTTCATCCGCTATTTCCTGGCCGTCGCCGACACCGGCAACTTCACCGAGGCGGCCGAGCGCTGCCACGTCACCCAACCGACTCTGTCGGCCGGCGTCGCCCGCCTCGAGGAGGAGATCGGCAGCCGCCTGTTCGACCGCGGCCGCCGCACGGCGTTGTCGGCGGCGGGGCAGCGCCTGCTCCCGCACGCCCGCGCCATGGTCGAAGCCTGGCGGCTGGCGCGCGCCGAGCAGCGATCGAGCCGGCGGACGCGCCTGGTGCGGATCGCGCTCGCTTCGACCGTGCCGGTGGCATCGGCCATTCAGTGGCTCGCCCTGGCGCAGGGGCAGGTCGCATTCGATCTCGAAATCTCCGAAGGCACGGCCGAGGCGGTGGCCGAGCGCTGGCGCCGCAGCCGCTGCGACGTCGCCCTCTTCCCCGCGCGCGTGGCCGTGACGGCGGCCAACGCGGCCTCGCTGTGGCGCGAACCCTACCTGCTCGCCGCCGCATCGAACCACCTCGTCGCCACGCGCGATCGCTGGTCGATCAAGGACCTCGCCGACACGCCGTTCATCCTGCGCGCCGCCTGCGAGGCGCACGACGAGGCGACGCGGCTGGTCGCGGCCGAAGGCGTGCGTCCGCGCGCCGTGCTGCGCTCGGCCGACGAGGAACGCTGCGCCGCGGCGGTGTTGGTGGGCCTCGGAGTCAGCCTGATGCCGCGCTCGCTGCTGCGGCCGGGCATGGCGTCGGCCGAGATCCGCGAGGTCGCGCTGGAACGGCGCGTGATGCTGGGATGGCGCGAGGAGCTGGATGGCGAGCTGCTGACAGCCCTGCGCGACACCGCCGCGTCGCATCCCTGGCCCGGCCGCAGCGGCGTCCGCGACATGCGGCTCGAGTTCGCGCGGTGATGCCTAAAGCAGGAAGACGGTCGCCAATCCCAGGAAAGCCAAAAAGCCGATCACGTCGGTCACGGTCGTCAGGAACACCGTCGACGACACCGCCGGATCGACGCCGAACTTCTGCAGACTGAGCGGGATCAGCGTGCCCGCCAGCGCGGCGGCGATCAGGTTGCAGATCATGGCGGCGGCGATCACGGCGCCGAGTCGCCAGTCGCCGTACCAGCCGACGACCGCGGCGCCCATCAGCAGGGCGAATATCATGCCATTGAGGCCGCCCACCGCCGCCTCCTTGGCGATGAAGCGCAACGCATTGGCGGCGGTGAGCTGGCCGGTGGCAAGGGCGCGCACCGCCACCGTCACGGTCTGCGTGCCGGCATTGCCGCCCATCGAGGCCACGATCGGCATCAGCACGGCCAAGGCCACGATCTTCTCGATCGCGCCCTCGAACTGGCCGATCACCAGCGAGGCCAGGATCGCCGTCGCGAGATTGACCGTCAGCCAGACGGCGCGCAGGCGCGCGGTGCGCACCGGCGGGGCATGCATGTCGTCGATGCCGACGCCGCCCATCCTCAGGATGTCCTCCTCGGCCTCCTCGTCGATCACGTCGACCACGTCGTCGACCATGATCACGCCTTCCAGCCGCCCGCGCACGTCGACCACGGGACAAGACACCAGGTTCTTGTCGCGGAACAGATGCGCCACCTCGACCTGATCGGCGCTGGCCGGCACCGAGGGGATGTCGGGGTCGACGATGTCGGCGATCGGCACCGGCCGCTTGGTGCGCAGCATGCGCCCCAGGGGCACCGAGCCGCGCAGCCGGCCTTCCGGATCGACGACGAAGATGTCATAGACGTCGTCGGGCAGGTCGGTCGCCTCGCGGCAATGGTCGATCACCTCGCCCACCGTCCAGCCGTCGGGGATCTTGACCAGCGAGCGCTGCATGAGGCGCCCGGCCGTGCCCTCGGGATAGGCGAGCGCGCTTTCGATCTCGGCGCGCTCCGCGGCCGGCAGCTCGGCCAGGACCTCCTGGCGCTCCTGCTCCGGCAGCTCCTCGATGATGGCCGCCGCATCGTCGGTCTCGAGCTCGCGGGCGGCGGCGGCGATGTCCTTGCTGTCGAGCTGGTCGAGAACGTCCTCGAGGATCTCCTCGTCGAGCTCGATCAGGGTCTCGGGATCGAGGTCCTTCTTGAGGATGGCGACCAGCTTGTCGCGCTCGGGTTCGGCAACCTGCTCCAGGATCTCGGCCTGGCCGGTGGCGCTGAGGCCAGCCAACAGGCTCCTGACATCTTCCGCCTGATCGTCGGCGAGCGCCGCCTCGACACGCCGGACCAGCTCCGGCGTCACTTCGTCGAGGACGTCGGGCTCACTCATCCGCGCGCCTCGGCCAGGCGCTGCGCTTCGACGACGGCCAGCGCCGTCATGTTGAGGATGCCGCGGGCGGTGACCGAGGAGGTCAGCACGTGCGCCGGCAGGGCGGTGCCGAGCAGCATCGGCCCGACATGCAGGCCGTCGACCGCGTTCTTCAAGAGATTGAAGGCGATGTTGGCCGAATCGAGTGACGGGCAGATCACCAGGTTGGCCGAATCCTTCAGCCGCGAGCGCGGGAAGGCGTTGCTGCGGATCTCGGGATCGAGCGCCGCATCGCCGTGCATCTCGCCGTCGACCTCGAGCGCCGGCGCACGCTGCTGCAGCATCTTCACAGCCGCCGCCATCTTGCGCGCCGAATGGTGATCAGAACTACCGAAGCTCGAATGCGAGATCAGCGCCACCTTGGGCTGGATGCCGAAGCGCAGCACGGCGTCGGCCGCCAGCAGGGTGATGTCGACCAGGGCGTCGGCGTCGGGATCGTCGTTGACGTAGGTGTCGGCGATGAACAGCGAACGGGTCGGCATGACCACGAGGCTGAGCGCCGCCATCTGGTGCACGCCCTCGCGCGTGCCGATGACGTCGCGGACATGGGCGAAATGGGTGCGGAAGCGGCCGTAGGTGCCGGCGATCATGGCGTCGGCGTCGCCCAGGCGCACCGCCAGGGCGGCGATCAGGGTCGGGCTGGTGCGCACCAGGTTGCGCGCCGTGGGCTCGGTGACGCCGCGTCGCTCCATGAGCTGGTGATAGGCGCCCCAGTAGCGGTCATAGCGCGGGTCGTTCGATGGATCGATCAGCTCGGCGTCGACGCCCGGGCGGAAGCGCAGGCCGAGCCGCTCCGCCCGCCGGCGCACGATCTCAGGCCGGCCGATCAGGATCGGCTGGGCGACGCCCTCGTCGAGGATGATCTGGGCGGCGCGCAGCACGCGATCGTCCTCGCCGGCGCTGAAGATCACGCGCTTGGGGTTGGCTCGCGCCTGCTCGAACACCGGCCGCATGACCAGGCCGGACTTGAAGACGAACTGGTTGAGCTGCTGGCGGTAGGCCTCGAAGTCGGTGATCGGCCGGGTGGCGACGCCCGAGTCCATGGCGGCCCGCGCGACGGCCGGCGCCAGCTCGACGATCAGGCGCGGATCGAACGGCTTGGGGATGATCTGGTTGGGGCCGAAGCCGCCGCCTGCCTGCTCGCCGAAGGCGCGCGCCACGACCTCGGACGGCTCCTTCTGGGCCAGCGATGCCAGCGCGTGCACGCAGGCGATCTTCATGTCGTCGTTGACCGTCCGCGCCCCGACATCGAGCGCGCCGCGGAAGATATAGGGGAAGCAGAGGACGTTGTTCACCTGGTTGGGATAGTCGCTGCGGCCGGTGGCGACGATGGCGTCGTCACGGACGGCGGCGACGTCCTCCGGCGTGATCTCCGGATTGGGGTTGGCGAGCGCCAGGATCAGCGGCTTGGCCGCCATCTTGGCGACCATCTCCTTCTTCAGCACGCCGCCCGCCGACAGGCCGAGGAAGATGTCGGCGCCTCCGATCACCTCGCCCAGGGTGCGGGCCGGCGTGTCGCGGGCGTAGCGCTCCTTCCACGGGTCCATCAGCTCGTTGCGGCCCTTCCAGACCACGCCCTTGATGTCGGTGACCCACATGTTTTCCTTGGGGAGACCGAGCTTCTCGAGCAGGCCGATGCACGACAGCGCCGCCGCGCCGGCACCCGAGACCACCAGCTTCACCTTGGCGATGTCCTTGCCGACCAGGGCCAGGCCGTTGCGGACCGCGGCGCCGACGATGATCGCGGTACCGTGCTGGTCGTCGTGAAACACCGGGATCGACATCCGCTCGCGCAGCTTCTGCTCGACGTAGAAGCACTCCGGCGCCTTGATGTCCTCGAGGTTGATGCCCCCGAAGGTCGGCTCGAGCGCCGACACGATGTCCACCAGCTTGTCCTGGTCGTTCTCGGCCAGCTCGATGTCGAAGACGTCGATGCCGGCGAATTTCTTGAACAGGACGCCCTTGCCTTCCATGACCGGCTTGGCGGCCAGCGGTCCGATGTCGCCCAGGCCCAGCACGGCGGTGCCGTTGGTCACGACGGCCACCAGGTTGGCGCGGCCCGTCAGCTCGGCTGCAGTGGCGGGATCGCGCACGATCTCGTTGCTGGCGGCGGCGACGCCCGGCGAATAGGCGAGCGACAGGTCGCGCTGGGTGGCCAGCGGCTTGGTCGGGACGACCTCGATTTTGCCGGGTCGTGGGATGCGATGGTAGCGAAGCGCGCTTTCGGTAAGTTCGTCCGCCAAGCTCGCCTCCTCAGTCATCCCTAACAAAAAGGGCCGCCAATTGGGGGGTCCCCAATGGGCGGCATATCACCTTTTCGATCGAACCGGCGAGTTTGGTGCGGCCAAGAAGACTCGAACTTCCACGCCTCGCGGCACTAGCACCTCAAGCTAGCGCGTCTACCAATTCCGCCATGGCCGCGCCGGTCGATGCGGCGGGGGATACCAAATAGACCCCGCAGTGGCAAGGCAACTCGGTGGGGCCAATACGTGGGCGAATGCGCCCTATTGCGCTTGGCCGCCGGAGCACCGATTTTGCCACAATGGACAAGCTGGAATGGCGCATTTCCGACGGCCCGGTGCCCTACGCGGAGGCGCTTGCCGTCATGGAGGAGCGCGTCGCCGATATCCGGGCCGGCCACGCGCGCGAGCTGGTCTGGCTGCTCGAACATCCGCCGCTCTATACATCGGGCACCAGCGCCAAGCCGCAGGACCTGCTGCAGCCCATGCGCTTTCCCGTCCATGCCGCGGGGCGTGGCGGGCAGTACACCTATCACGGGCCCGGCCAACGCGTGGTCTACGCCATGCTCGACCTGCGCACCCGCCGCCAGGACGTGCGGCGGTTCGTGTCCGACCTCGAGGAATGGACGATCCGCACCCTCGCCCGCTTCAGCGTGACCGCAGAGCGCCGCGCCGGGCGCGTGGGCGTCTGGGTGGTGCGGCCCGACAAGCCTGCCCTGCCCGACGGCAGCCCGCGCGAGGACAAGATCGCCGCCATCGGCGTGCGCATCCGCCACTGGGTGTCGTTCCACGGCATCTCGATCAACGTCGAGCCCGACTTGTCGCACTATGCGGGAATCGTCCCCTGCGGCATCGCGGAGCATGGGGTGACATCGCTGGTCGACCTCGGCCTGCCGGTGACGCTCGCCGACCTGGATACGGCGCTGGCCGAGACCTTCGACGAGGTGTTCGGCGAAGGCAGCGTCAGACCGTCGGAAGCTGCGTAAAACCCTGCGGCAGGACGTCGAGGTCGACCGGCTCGATGTCGACGTTGTCGACCCGCGCCGCACGTGGGCCGCGGCGGCAGGCGTCTATCATTTCGCCAACGGCCGTGTCGTCACCGACGATCAAGGCTTCGACCGCGCCATCCATCCGATTGCGCACCCAGCCGGTCAGACCGAGCCGCTGCGCTGTCGTGATCGTCCAGTCACGATAGCCCACACCCTGCACCCGGCCGCTGATGGTGAGGTGGGCCTGCAGCGCCATCGGTTCAGGCGAACTCGATGATCTTCTGGTCGACGCGCAGGCTGTCGCCGGCCTTGGCGTGCAGGGTCTTGACCGTGCCGTCGCGCACCGCGCGCAGCACGTTCTCCATCTTCATCGCCTCGACCACGGCCAGCGCCTCGCCCGCCTTGACCTCCTGGCCCTCGCTCACCGCCACGGAGGCGAGCAGGCCCGGCATGGGCGACAGCAGGAACTTGGACGTGTCGGGCGCGGCCTTGACCGGCATCTTGGCGTAGAGCTCGGCCTGGCGCGGCGTCAGCACCAAAGCCTCCGCCTGGCCACCCTCGTTGAAGAGCCGCCAGCCCGAGCCCACAGCATCGATCTGCACGACGACGTGCTCGCCGTCGATCATCGTGTGGAGCAGCGGCTCGCCCGGCAACCAACCGGTCTCGATGGCGATCTTCCGGTCGCCGGCAGTGACCGTGAAGCGGCCATGTTCCCCGGCCACAGTCAACGCGACCGGCTCGCGGTTGAGCATGACGACTTTGCTGTCATCCGGCGGTATCAACTCCGAATAGGAGCGATACCGTAGAGGTAGGACTTCGCTGCGCGCCCTGCGCTCGCTCTCGCCGCTTGCGCGTTCGACTACGGCAGCGACGGCGGCCAGCACCGCTGGGTCCTTAGGCGGCAGGTGCGCCGCGGTAAAACCGCCCTTGAACTCCTCGGCGATGAAGTTGGTGGTGAGCTTGCCGGCGCGGAAGCGCGGGTGGGCCATCAGCGCCGCCAGGAACGGCACGTTGTGCGACACGCCGCGGACATAGAACTCGTCGAGCGCGCGCCGCATGCGCTCGATGGCGTCGATGCGCGTCTTTCCATAGCTGCAGAGCTTGGCGATCATCGGATCGTAGAACATCGAGATCTCGCCACCCTCGTACACGCCGGTATCGACGCGCACGTCGGGACCGGCCGCGGGCTCGCGGTACTTCACCAGGCGGCCGGTCGAGGGCAGGAAGTTGCGGAACGGGTCCTCGGCATAGAGGCGCGCCTCGACGGCCCAACCGTTCAGTTTCACGTCCTTCTGCTCGAGCGGCAGCTTCTCGCCGGCGGCAACGCGGATCATCAGCTCGACCAGGTCGAGGCCGGTGATGAGCTCGGTGACGGGATGCTCGACCTGCAGGCGGGTGTTCATCTCGAGGAAGTAGAACTTGCGGTTCTTGTCGACGATGAACTCGACGGTGCCGGCGCTCTTGTACTTGACCGCCTTGGCGAGCGCGACCGCCTGCTCGCCCATCGCCTTGCGCGTCTTGGCGTCGAGGAACGGGCTCGGCGCCTCCTCGATCACCTTCTGATGGCGGCGCTGGATCGAGCACTCGCGCTCCCACAGGTAGAGGCAGTTGCCCTTGCCGTCGGCGATCAGCTGGATCTCGATGTGGCGCGGCTCCTCGACGTATTTCTCGATGAACACGCGGTCGTCGGCGAACGAGGACTTGGCCTCGTTGGTCGCCGAGCTGAAGCCCTCGCGCGCCTCGGCGTCGTTGTAGGCGATGCGCATGCCCTTGCCGCCGCCGCCGGCCGAGGCCTTGATCATCACCGGATAGCCGACCTCGTTGGCGATCTTCACCGCCTCATTGGCGTCCTTCAGCGCATGCAGCCAGCCGGGCACCGTGCTGACGCCGGCCTTCTGGGCGAGCTTCTTGCTCTCGATCTTGTCGCCCATGGCGTGGATGGCGTGCGCCTCGGGGCCGATGAAGACGATGCCGGCCTTGGCCAGCGCCTTCTGGAACTCCTGCTTCTCCGACAAAAAGCCGTAGCCGGGATGCACGGCTTGCGCGCCGGTCTTCTTGCAAGCTTCGACGATCTTGTCGACCAGCAGGTAGGACTGCGTCGAGGGCGGCGGACCGATCAGCACCTTCTCGTCGGCCTCGCGCACATGCAGCGCGTCGGCGTCGGCCTCGGAATAGACGGCCACGGTCTTGATGCCGAGCCGCTTGCAGGTGCGGATGACGCGGCAAGCGATCTCGCCGCGGTTGGCGATCAGGATCTTGTCGAACAGCGGATGGCTCTTCGCAGGCGCTTTCGCAGCGGCCTTCTTGATCGCGACTTTCTTCTTCGCGGCCTTCTTCTTGGCGGCCATTCTCACGGTTCCTTTCTAGCGCGGTCGAACAGGCCCATGGCCCAGGCGGTATGGCCGGCGATCAGCGGCAGCCAGGCCGTCAGCACCCACAGCCACCACGGATAGCGGCTGGTGAACAGGGCGTTGACGGCGATCAGCACCAGGAGGGTGAGCAGCGCGACGATGAGGTGCAGGCGCACCTTGCGCCCCCGTCGCATGCGCTCCTCCGGCGTGAGATGCACGGCCATCGAGATCACAGAAGCCCATTCATAGGGGAATATTGCCGTGCTTGCGCCACGGGTTCTCGAGTTTCTTGTTCTCGAGCGTCGCCAGGGCCTTGCAGACGCGCCGGCGCGTGCCGTGCGGCATGATCACGTCGTCGATGAAGCCGCGATTGGCCGCCACGAACGGATTGGCGAACTTCTCGCGGTATTCGTCGGTGCGCTTGGCGATCTTGGCGGCATCGCCAATGTCGGAGCGGAAGATGATCTCCACCGCGCCCTTGGCGCCCATCACGGCGATCTCCGCGCCCGGCCAGGCATAGTTCACGTCACCGCGCAGGTGCTTGGACGCCATGACGTCGTAGGCCCCACCATAGGCCTTGCGGGTGATCACCGTGACCTTGGGCACGGTCGCTTCGGCGTAGGCATAGAGAAGCTTGGCGCCGTGCTTGATGATGCCGCCGAACTCCTGGGTCGTGCCCGGCAGGAAACCCGGCACGTCGACGAAGGTGACGATCGGGATGTTGAAGGCATCGCAGAAGCGCACGAAGCGGGCGGCCTTGCGCGAGCTGTCGATGTCGAGGCAGCCCGCCAGCACCATCGGCTGGTTGGCGACGAAGCCCACGGTGCGGCCGGCCATGCGCCCGAAGCCGACCACCATGTTGGCCGCCCATTCCGGCGAGAGCTCGAAAAAGTCGCCCTCGTCGACGACCTTCAGGATCAGCTCCTTGATGTCGTACGGCTTGTTGGGATTGTCCGGCACCAGCGTGTCGAGCGAATAGTCGTCGCGGTTGACCGGATCGTGCGTTGGCCGAAGCGGCGGCTTCTCGCGGTTGTTGGACGGCAGGAAGTCGACGAAGCGGCGGAGCTGCAGCAACGCCTCGACGTCGTTCTCGAAGGCGAGATCGGAGACGCCAGACTTCTGCGTATGCGTAAGCGCGCCGCCCAGCTCCTCCTGGGTCACCGTCTCGTGCGTCACGGTCTTCACCACGTCGGGACCGGTGACGAACATGTAGGAGCTGTCCTTCACCATGAAGATGAAGTCGGTCATGGCCGGCGAATAGACCGCACCGCCGGCGCACGGGCCCATGACCATGGAGATCTGCGGGATCACGCCCGAGGCCAGCACGTTCCGCTGGAAGACGTCGGCGTAGCCTGCCAGCGAGTCGACGCCTTCCTGGATGCGCGCACCACCCGAGTCGTTCAGGCCCAGCACCGGCGCGCCGACCTTCATGGCCATGTCCATGACCTTGCAGATCTTGGCGGCGTGCATGCCCGACAGCGCACCGCCGAACACGGTGAAGTCCTGGCTGAAGACATAGACCAGGCGGCCGTTGATCGTGCCGTGGCCGGTCACCACGCCGTCGCCCGGGATCTTCTGGTTCTCCATGCCGAAATCGATCGAGCGATGCTCGACGAACATGTCGTATTCCTCGAACGAGCCTGGATCGAGCAGCGCGTCGATGCGCTCGCGCGCCGTCAGCTTGCCCTTGGCGTGCTGCGCCTCGACACGGCGCTGGCCGCCGCCCTGGCGCGCCGCCGCACGGCGACGCTCAAGCTCTTCCAACATCTGTTGCATTCACGAACTCCGGCTCATTACGTCTGTTGTCGGCCAAAATGGCAGCGAGGTCTAGACCTGGGGCTTCTCCCGGGCGGGGCAGGCATCGTCCGTTCGGCCCTCGGGCGAGGCCGGCATGCCGCCGACGCGCTCGATGCGGAACAGATCGTCTTCCTTGCCGATACCGTCGATATTGAAGCAGCTGAGGGCACTTTCGCTCTGCACGGTGCAGTAGAAGTGATCGATGCTGTAGCCGTGCTTGCTCTTGACCGACGTGAAGACGATCTCGACCTTGCCGCCTGCCGCGACGACGTGACCGCATTGCGAGTAGTCCTGGGTCGGATTGCGACCCCTCTGCCTGACCTGGCCGTCCTTGTCGATGACGAGCGTGCCCGTGTGCCAGCCCTCACGCGCGCGCCGCTTGAACTGCCACTCGCCGCTGAGATCCTGCGCAACCGACGGCGCGGCCTCCATCGCGAGGGCCGCGAGCGAGATCGCGAGAGCGCAAATCTGCCGCTTCACAACCGCCTCTAGCGCAGGAACCGCTTCTCGTCGTCCCTGACCTTGCCCATGCCCTGCAGGTCGAACACATCCTCGACGGTGGCGATGCTCGCCTCGACGCCATGGATGCCACCATCCTTGCGGATCTGGGCGAAGGTCTTGCGCATGGCGCCGACCGACGCGCGGACGGCGTGGTTGCCCCAGATCAACAGCCCGATCTTCCTGAGCTCGCGCACCCGCGCCACGGTCATCTGCGGATAGGCCGTCGGCACCAGAGCGATCGGCGCCTTGCCGTCCCATGCCTTGACGAAGGCCTCGATCTCATCGGGCGTCTTCTGCTTGGAATGGACCAGGATCATGTCGGCGCCGGCCGCCTCGTAGGCGCGTGCCCGCTTCAGCGCCTCGTCCTGGCCCAGCCCCGCGATCAGCGCTTCGGTGCGCGCGACGAGCACGAGGTCCTTGTCCTTGCGCGCCGCCCGCGCCGCATCGATCTTGCCCTGGAACTCCTCGATGCGGACCATCTCCTGGCGGCCGCCAGCGATCAGGCTGGTGACCTTGGGAAAGCTCTTGTCCTCCATGACGATGGCGGCGACGCCCGCGCGCTCGTACTGCTCGATGACGTAGAGCACGTTGATGGCGTTGCCGAAGCCGGTGTCGATGTCGGCCACGACCGGCAGGCCCGAGCGGTCGACCATGGCGCGCGTCATGTCGAGGTGCTGGGTCATCGACACCACGCTGACATCGGGCACGCCGTACATCGCCGACAATTCGAAGCCCGACGCCCAGATGGCGTCGAAGCCCGCCTCGGCCACCAGCATCGCCGACAACGGGCTGTGCGCCGCCATCGCCTCGACGAGGCCCCTCTTCGCCAGCACGTCCCGGAATTTTGCGCCCGCCGTCATGGTCATCCTTTCAACCGTTGCTCGGCCAGCAGCGCGAGGAAACGCGCGCTGGCGTCGATGTCGTGCCTGATGCCTGCATGGCGCTTGGCAGCGATCGGATCCTCGCCCCAGCGCTCGATCTGATAGATCTCGTCGAGCTGGGCCGCGGCAAACGCATCGGCCGCCGAAAGATGCCCCTCGGCGACGGCCAGCGCCACGACCAGCGAGCCCGAAATGTGCGTGAGATTGTAGAGCGCCGACAGGCCGAGGTCGCTGTGCGCTGCGACCGCCTCATGCAATCGAGCGACGGCGTCGGCCGGCTGGTCGACGAAGGCCAGGCCCTCGACCACGACCAGCCGCGCGCCATAGCGCCCGGCCGCCCAGTCGAGCAAGGGCTGCCATGTCTCCCGCTGGCGCTTCACCAGGGTCTCGGGCTCGCTGGCGCGATAGCACAGCATGTCGGAGCCGGCGTACTTGGCGGTGTCCTCGATCACCCGCGTGCGCTGCGTCGTCACACGGTCGTGCCCGGTCGCCGCAAGCCTGGTCAGCGGCAGATGCGAGACGTTGATGTCGGCCTTGTCCGGCACCTCGCCCCACTCGGCCGCGATGGCCTCGGCCAGGGCGCGCGTCGGCACCGCCAGGACCGTCTTGGCCGGCGTGCGCATGGGCTTGCCGTCGAGCAGGATGCGATGGCCGCCGTCGCCCAGGTCGACGGCCGTCTCCTTGTAGAAACGTTTCATCGAGCCGAGGGCTTACACGCCCACCATCGGCGAGCCAAGAGCGGCTTCATGATGGTCCGACAATCCGGCGGATGTACTGGGCGAGTTCGTCGGCATCGATGTGGACACTCGCCGGCGAGATCGCCACCGGGCTGCCGAACGACGCGAGATTGCCGCGGAGGAGCCAGCGCTTCACCAGAGCGCTGCCATCGATGAAGCGTTGCGGGTCACGGACATCGAGCACCAGGAATGCGGGCACCCGGATGGTGGGGCCGTACAGGCTGCCGCGGAACCCGGGGGGTCGTACCACCCGCACACTGATAATCGCGGACCACGGAATCCGGCCGACGCTCGAGTAGCTCGAATCGTCGATGATCCCTTCGTGGTCGAGGACAAGTCCGGGCCTGCGGCTGAACAGTCGGCGGGCGGTGAAGACCGTTGTCCCACCGAACAGCAGAATCGCGAGACCACCACCGATCCCGATGAGCCACGCATGCTGAAAAGCCGGGGCGGCGAGACAGAACAGGACGGCAAGGAGAGTGACAAGGATGCCGAAGATCATGAGGCCGGCCAGCCGCCATTTCTTGAAGCCGTAGGCGTGGGTCTCCATGGCCGGCTCGATCATTAGTGTCCTCGAGCCACGTCACCGCTGGCTGCGCTGCGGTCCTGCCGTCTGCGCCTGCGGGCGGCCGCCGCGATGACGTGTATCAGCGACCGACGGCACCGGCATCTGCGCCCTGAGACCCGGCCGCAGGCCCTCGACACGAGGCGCCATGATCGCACAGGGATTGGCGTTGGGCTGCTTCGCCGCCTGGTTCACCTGGCCGCTGAGACTCGGCACGACGCCGGCGCCGACGAGCAGGCGGGCAAGATTGGGCTCGAGCGCACTGGCGGTCTCGCGACCGCTGCCACCCTTGACGCGCAAGGGCACGGCGAGCGCGACGTTCTGGTTGTCACGGGCTTCGGGTGCCACGACGAACTCGAAGCCCTCGGTCCTGAGACTGAGATAGCCCCCGCCAACCATGGTTGTGCGCGGCGTGTCGACCACCAGTCGTCGCAAGTAGGCAATGCCACCGCTCACCTCGAAGCGGCCGGCGACGCAGTTGAACGGCACACCCGTGTCGCCGCCGCCCAGCAGGCGCTGCGTCTCGCCCGGCCAGTTGGTGAACTGACCGCGCGGCCACAGGCCCTTGGTGACCGCGACCTCGACCGAGCCGCTGGCCGAGTTGAGCGCGTCGCGCGTGTTACGACCGCCGCCGCGCAGGCGCAGGTCGATGTCGCCTACGGCGTCCCGCAGGCCAACATCGAAGCCCAGCAGTGTGGTGAGATCGGCGAGCGATACGCGACTGGCCGTCGCCGTCAGCGTCGCCTGGCCGATGCGGCCCGTTGCATCATAGACAAGGTCGAAGCCCGCCGATCCGCCGCCGACAGTGGCGGCGGCGCGGAAGGCGAAACGGGTCTCGCCCGAGGTCAGCGTAACCGAGGCGTTCTGCACCTTGCTGCCCAGCCCGACGATTTCGCCCAGCCGCACCGTCACCGACATGGCCGAGCGGCCGAGCCAGCTCGCCTGGAACGGCATGGTCGGCACCAGGCGCGCCGGCGGTCCCTGCGGCGTGTTTGCGGCAGGCGCGGTCGACGGAGCGGCCTTGAGATCACCGATGTCGAGGCGGCTCACGTCGGCATTGACGGCGACGGTCGGTGTGCCCTTGCGGTCGACGCGAAACAGCGCCTCGCCGGTGAGCTCGCTCGAGCCGACCTTCAGTGTCGTGACCTCGACCTTGAAGCTGCTGCGCAGGGTGCCGGCCTTGGCGTTGAGCGAATACGGACCACCGGCCGGCACCGGCAGGCGTATGTAGGGACCGAACACCGAGACGTCCGGACCTTCCGACGTGATGGCGAGGTTGGTGCCCTTGGCGTTGACGCTGCCCTTGATCGCGATCTTGCCGCCGCCGAAGCCGCCCTGCACATCGAGGTTGCCGGGCAGTCCCCGCATCCAGCCGTCGAAGGTGCCCGCCGTGCCGGTGAGCTCCAGCGGCGTGGCCTGAGGCGCTGCGAACTTGCCCTCGAGCTGCAGCGGCTGGTTAGGCGCCTGCGACTTGAAGGTCGCTGCCGAGATTTCCAGCGCCACCGGTGGGCGGCCTTGCTCGGCGATGGTGAGGACCGAATCGCGCACCTCGATCGTGTTGATCCAGGGGAAGGCCGGCGCCGTGCGCAGCCGGAGCGAGCGGTTCTCGCCGGGATGCGGACCCGAGCCGTCGGGCGGCGGCAGCATGTCGAGGTTGGTGTCGCCCACGTCGTTGCGCTCGACCAGGATGTCGGCGCCCTCGAGCAGGACGCGGCCGATCTTGACCTCGCCCAGGAACAGCGACGCCGGATCGAGGAACAGGGTGAGCTTGCGCACCCGGGCGAGCTCCGGGCGCGACGCCCAGCTCGCATTGGTGAGCGTCACGCCTTCCGCCACCATGGCGGGCTCGGTGCCAAGCCTGATGCTGAGCGGCACGCGGGCGGCAAGCTCGCGGCCGGTCACTTTGCGCACCTGCTCGGTCATACGGCCCTGGAACCGGGAGAGATCGCGCGTGCCGACCCAAATGATCCCGGCCACCGCGGCGACGGGCACAGCCACCGCGAGAATCCAGGTCAACCGCTTCCAGGGAACGCGCATTACCCGCCGATTCTCGCTCAAACCGCGTCGAACGAGAAGCCGAATGCTTCAACGGTACGGCGGAAGTGAGGCGGCGGCTGTGCATCGATTGCCAGCTCGCCCTTGCCCGACGGATGCGGCAGCACCAGGCGCCGGGCATGAAGATGCAGACGGCGGGCATCGGCGACGGCCGACAACAGGGCTTCCTCGCCGCCGTACTTGCCATCGCCCAGGATAGGGCAGCCGATCTCTGCGCAATGCACGCGCAATTGGTGCGTCCGGCCGGTGCGCGGCCACAGCGCCAGCAGGGCGGCGCGCTTGCCGGCATGGTCGAGCACCCTGAAATGGGTCAGCGCCTTCTGGCCGTTCTCCTCGTCGACCTGCATCAGCTCGCGATCGCGTGCACCCGGCCGCTTGGCCAGGGGCAGGTCGATGGCCCCTTCCGGCCGCGGCGGCATGCCGACGACGACCGCCCAGTAGAGCTTCTCGGTCTCCCGATCGCGAAAGGAGTCACCGAGGCGCCGGGCGGCGAGGCCGGTGCGCGCGATCAGCAGCAGGCCCGACGTGTCCTTGTCCAAGCGATGGACCAGCCTTGGCCGCTCCTCGTAGCCGAACCGCAGGGCGTCGAGCATGCCGTCGACATGGCGCTCGGTGCCCGTGCCGCCCTGTACGGCCAGCCCCGGCGGCTTGTTCAGCACGATCACCTGGTCATCCTTGTGAATGACCAGGCCGCGGATCTCCTGGGCGTCGCGGTCCGACACGGTCGGAATCTCGCGCGGCTTGGGCGGCGGCGCGGCGGTGACGCCCGGCGGCAGGCGGATGGTCTGGCCGGGCTCGACCCGGTCCTTGCCCTCGGCACGCTTGCCATCGATGCGGACCTGGCCCGTGCGCAAAAGCTTCTGCAGCGCACCATGGCCCAACTCGGGAAAATGACGCTGGAACCAGCGGTCGAGCCGCAGGCCGGCCTCGTCGTCGGCGACGGCTCGGGTTTGGACCTTGGGGCTGGCGTTCATGGCCTCCCCCGTATGACGGGGGAGGAAGGGGTGTGTAAACAGGGTCCATGGAATCGCTGGCATTCGACACACTGACCTTCGACCACCCCGCCGCCTGCCGGCCGGCGCGGCTGACGGCGAGCCTGCACCTGCCCGAAGCCGGCAGTCCCGTGCCCTGCATGGTGCTCCTGACTTCGAGCGCCGGCGTCCAGCGCCATCGCGAGCACTTTTATGCCCAGGCGCTGAACGAGGCCGGCGTCGCCGCCCTGATCGTCGACAGCTTCACCGGCCGCGGCGTGCGCCGCACCGTGGCTGACCAGACCCTGGTGTCGGCCGCCCAGATGGAGGGCGACGCCTTCGCCACCCTGGCCCTGCTGCGGACCGACCCGCGCATCGATCCCGAGCGAATCGGCATCATGGGCGTCTCCAAGGGCGGCGGCGCCGCGCTCAATGCCGCCGTCGCCGTGCGCCAGCGCTGGCGCGGCGGCTTCCCGCACCTGTTCGACCTGCATGTCGCGATCTGCCCGGGCGCCACCGCCCAGCACCGCGATCCCAGGACCCACGGCAAGCCGATGTTCTTCATGCTGGCGGCGCGCGACGACTACACGCCGGCGCCGCTTGCCGTCGAGTATGCCGAGCGTATGCGGAAAGCCGGCAACGGCCGCATCAAGGTCAAGGTCTACGGCAGTGCCCATCACGGCTGGGAATCGATCGGCCCTGTATTCGACATCAAGGACGCCGAGAACTGGTCGTGTTGCACCAACTTCATCGAGGATGACGGCCGCCACTTCGTGGTGGCCGCCGGCCGGGCGATGAGCGAGCCGGAATACCAGGCCTGGGCGCGCCAGTACTGCGTCACCAAGGGCGCCCGCGCCGGCGGCGGCACACTCGAGCTGAAACAGCGTGCGACGGCGGATTTGCTGGCTTTCCTGCAGGCCCATGGCTTCGCCTCTCAATGGACGAATCGGCCGCTTCCTGCTATACACGCTGCGTGAATCGGTTCCGCTTTGTCGCCGCGTTGCTGGCGTTCTTGATCCCTCTCACGGGATCCCTTCCCTCCCTTGCCAACGAGACTCTGTGGACCGGCTCGAGCGCCAGTCGCGCCCGCGCCGGCGCGCTGCTCAAGGCGATTCGCGGGGCAGCAGACCATGGACTCGATCCCAAGTGGTACGGGCTTGCCGAAGTCGAGAAGGCGATCGAGGCGGGCGCCGATCCCGCCACCGAAACCCTGCTGACGGCGGCCTTCGTCGCCTATGCCAGCGACCTGTCGACGGGGCGCGTGCGCGCCAACCGCGTCGGCAAGGACATCGATATCATCCAGCGCAAGGTCGAGCGCGCCGACTTGCTGAAGGCAGCGGCCGACGCCGGCGACTTCGCCGCCTGGCTCGCCGACCTCGCGCCCAAAGGCGACTACCCGGCCTTGCAGAAGGCGCTGGCGACATGGCGCGACAAGCGCGCCAAGGCGGTCTTCACCCAACTGCCCGATGGCAATCTTTTAAAGCCCGGCATGACCGATCCGCGCGTGCCGATCCTGCGCAAGCGGTTGGCCGAGCTCGATCTCACTGTTCCCGAGCTGGCGGCCGGCGCGGCGCCTGAGCTCTACGACGAGCCGCTGGCCGCCGTCGTCAAATCCTACCAGGAGACCAAGGGGCTGACGGTCGACGGCATCATCGGGGCCAAGACCACGCAGTCGCTCAACACCACGATCGACGAGCGCATCGAACAGATCATCGCCAACCTCGAGCGGCGGCGCTGGCTGCCGGCTGATCTCGGCAATCGCTATGTCTTCGTCAATGCCGGCGACTATTCGATGCTGTTCGTCGACGAGGGCAAGGTCGCTTTCCAGAGCCTGGTGATCGTCGGCACACCCAAGGACCCGACGCCCGAGATCCAGTCGACCATGCGCGGCTTCCAGACCAATCCCTATTGGACGGTGCCGCAGTCGATCTCGGGCGAGGAATACCTGCCGATGCTGCGCCGCGATCCCAACGCGCTGCAGGCCGCGGGCTTCAAGATCTTCGAGAACTGGAGCGACGACACCGAGGTCGATCCTGCCTCGATCGACTGGAGCTCGATCCATCCCAAGGCGTTCCCCTATCGCATCCGGCAGAATCCCGGGGCCGGCAATGCGCTGGGCTATATCTTCTTCCCGTTCCCCAACAGGTACGGGATCTACATGCACGACACGGCCAGCCGCTGGCTGTTCACCGAGGGCAGCCGCAACTTCAGCCACGGCTGCATCCGCCTGCAGAACCCGCTCGACTTCACCGAGAAGGCGTTCGGCGGCAGGAACGGTTTCAACAAGGAGCGCGTGCGCCAGGTGATCGATGCCGGTCAGCAGGCGCACTACACGTTTCCCGAGCCGATCACGCTCTACGTGACGTATCGGACCGTAACCGCGGACGCTCAGGGCGTCCCGACCTTCCGCGACGACGTCTACGGCCGCGACCGCAGAGTCGTGCGCGCGATGGCGAAGCCTTAAGGGAGCGCGGGCCTCCGGCCCGCTCATTGCTGGGGGCGCGCGACTCCAGTCGCGCGTCTTCGTCGAGGCAAGAGATGATCGCGCCACTGGAGTGGCGCGCCCCCAGCGAAGAGCATGAGGCGGGCCGGAGGCCCGCGCTCCCTTAGCGCTTCTTGGCGCGCAGCTTTTTCCAGTATTCCAGGCGCTTCAAAATCTCGCGTTCGAAGCCGCGTTCGACGGGCTGATAGAACTCCTCGCGCGCCATGCCGTCGGGGAAGTAGTTCTGGCCGGAGAAGCCGTCCTCGGCGTTGTGGTCATACTCGTAGCCCTTGCCGTAGCCGATGTCCTTCATGAGCCGCGTCGGTGCATTCAGGATATGCATGGGCGGCGTCAGCGAGCCGTGCTCCTTGGCCGCCCGCTTGGCGGCGCTGAAGGCCGTGTAGCCCGAGTTAGATTTTGGCGCAGTGCCGAGATAGATCACCGCCTGGGCGATCGCGAGCTCGCCTTCGGGTGAGCCCAACCGATCGTAGGTATCCCACGCCGCCAGGGTCTGGGTGAGCGCGTTGGGGTCGGCCATGCCGATATCCTCGACGGCGAAGCGCACCAGGCGGCGGGCGATGTATTTCGGATCCTCGCCGCCATCGAGCATGCGCGCGAACCAGTAGAGCGCGGCATCGACGTCAGAGCCGCGCAGGGATTTGTGCAGGGCGCTGATCAGGTTGTAGTGCGCTTCCTGCGCCTTGTCGTAGAGCGGCGCGCGCTTCTGCAGCAGCGTCGCCAGACGCGCCGGCGGCACCGGCCCCTTCTCCTTGAGCCCGGCCAGCTGCTCGGCCAGCGTGATCAGGTAGCGGCCATCGCCGTCAGCCATGGCGAAGATCGCCTGCCTTCCCTCCTCGTCGATCGGCAGCTTCCGGCCCAGTGCCGTCTCAGCACGATCCAGAACCGCAGCAAGCGCCGCGTCATCGAGCCGCTTCAACACCAGCACCTGGCAGCGCGACAGCAGCGCGGCGTTGAGCTCGAACGACGGGTTCTCGGTCGTGGCGCCGACCAAGGTCACCGTGCCATCCTCGACGTATGGCAGGAAGCCGTCCTGCTGGGCGCGGTTGAAGCGATGGATCTCGTCGACGAACAGCAGCGTGCCCTTGCCGTCGCGGCGGCGCTGCCGTGCGGCCTCGAAGATGCGGCGCAGGTCGGCGACGCCGGAGAACACCGCCGACAGAGGCTCGAAATGCAGGTCGGTCTGCTCGGCCAGCAGGCGGGCGATCGTCGTCTTGCCGCAGCCCGGCGGTCCCCACAGGATCAGCGAGCTGAGCTTGCGCGCCGCCAGCATGCGGCCGAGCGGTCCCTCGGGCCCGAGCAGATGATCCTGGCCCAGGATGTCGCCCAGCGTCTTGGGCCGCAGGCGTTCGGCAAGCGGTGTCGGGGCGAGCGAGGCGAAGAGCTCGGCGGGCACTGCGTCAACGGAACTGGACGGTATTCACCATGCCTTCGCGGCTGATGGTGACGCTCGACACGCCGCCCGTGATCTTCTTCTTGAGGTCGGCGACGTTCTTCACGTCCTGGCCGTTGACCGCGACGATCATGTCGCCCGGTCGGACGAAGCGGCCGGCATAGGCGCCGGGCTTGACCTCGATGACGATCACGCCGGGGCGGTACTCGACCAGGCCGAGCTCGTCGGCGACGGCGGGCGACATGTTGACGACGCCGGCGCCGGTCAACGGCTGACGGCCCTCCAGCATCGAGCGATCGCGCGGCGGATCCTCGGGCGGTGCGGCAAGCTTGAGATCGACCACGACTTCCTTGCCGCCGCGGATGACCTTCACCGGCACGACGGTGTCAACGGAGAGGGTGGCAAGACGGAAGCGCAGGCTCGCCTCGTCGTCGATCGGCAGGTCGCGCAGGGCCACGATGACGTCGTTGCGCTTCAGCCCGGCCTTGTAGCCGGGACCGCCGGGATGGACTTCCTTGACGACGAGGCCGGCCGGCCGTGTCAGGCCAAAGCCGGCGGCGAGGTCGGGCGTCACGCGCTGCATGTTGATGCCGAGCCACGGCCGCACAATGCGCCCGCCGCTCTCACCGAGCGATACCATGCGGGTCACGATGTTGGACGGCGTGGCGAAGCCGATGCCGACCGAGCCGCCGGTCTGCGAATAGATCGCGGTGTTGATGCCGATCAGCCGCCCGTCGAGGCTGACCAGCGCGCCGCCGGAATTGCCCGGGTTGATGGCGGCGTCTGTCTGGATGAAGAAGTTGGAATCGTTGACGCCGCCTGCCGAGCGCGCCACTGCCGAGATGATGCCGCTGGTGACGGTCTGGTTCAGGCCGAAGGGATTGCCGATCGCCAGCACGATGTCGCCGACCTCGACCGAATCGGAATCGCGCATCTCCAGGAACGGGAACTTCTCGCTGTCGGCGTCGATGCGCAGCAGGGCGAGGTCGTAGCGCTCATCCTGGGTGAGCAGCTTGGCCTCGAGCTCGCGCCGGTCGGCCAGCACCACGCGGATCTCGTCGGCGCCCTTCACGACGTGGGCGTTGGTCACGATCAACCCGTCGGGCCGTACGATCACGCCCGAGCCCAGCGAGTTCTGCACCCGCTCGCCGGCCTGCGGCGGCAGCGGCATGCCGGGGAACGGGAACGGCAGGCGGCGCTGCGCGCGCGCCGTGGTGGTCGTGTAGATGTTGACCACGGCCGGCGACACCCGCTTGACCAGCGGGGCGTAGGAATAGGCGAGATCGCTGCGATCGGTCGGCAAAGGCTGCGCCCTGGCAGCCTGGCCGGCCGCCAGGGCGCCCGCCATCAACACCATCGCTGTCAGAATCGTCCGCCGATTCATTCAACCTCCAACATCTGGTCCGGATTTGCGGTCACTCTTATGTCAAATCAAGGGCCGAATCACCTGTGCTGGCACATCCATTGCAGCGTCTGGCGCACAAACAGGAGCGCCCAATGAAACTCACCCGCCGTACCCTCCTGGCCGCCTCGGTCGCCACTTTGGCAGCACCCGCCGTGAAAGCGAGCCCCGGCTGGCCGACCAAGCAGCCGATCAAGCTTATAGCCACCTTCCCGCCCGGCGGTACGGCCGACACGATTTCCCGCATCCTGGCGCCCAAGCTGAGCGCCGCCCTTGGCCAGCAGGTGGTGGTGGAGAACAAGCCCGGCGCCGGCGGCACGATCGGCTCGGACCTCGCCGCCAAGGCTGCTCCCGACGGCTATACGCTGGTGATCTCGCATGCCTCGCCGCTTGGCATCGCCCCCGGCATCTATCCGAAGCTGCCGTACAACGTCGTCACCGACTTCACCCACGTCACGCTGATCGGCCACACGCCCAACGTCCTGATCGTGCCAGCCGACTCGCCCTACAAGACGCTGGCCGACTACATCGCCGACGCCAAGGCCAAGCCCGACCAGATCGCCTTCGGCAGCTCGGGCATCGGCTCGAACACCCATCTGATGGGCGAGCTGCTGTCGAGCGAAGCGAACATCAAGCTGAAGCACATCCCCTACAAGGGGTCGGCGCCGTCGCTACAGGACATGCTGGCGGGCGTCATCCCGTCGATGTTCGATCCCATCACCACCAACGTGCCGCACATCAACTCGGGCAAGGTGAAGCTCGTGGCGGTGAGCTCGGAGAAGCGCATCGACCTCTATCCCAATGCGCCGACCTTCGCCGAGCAGGGCTTCCCCAAGCTCACGACCTCGACCTGGGTCGGCGTCTCCGGTCCCAAGGGCATGGCGCCCGAGGTCACCGCCAAGCTCTACGAGGAGTTGCAGAAGGCCTACAAGGCGCCCGAGGTCGTCGAACGCTTCAAGGAGGTCGTGCTGCTGCCCGGCGACAAGGCGATGACGCCGGCCGAGTACACCAATTTCATCGGCGAGTTCGCCATCCTGTGGGCCGGCGTCAGCAAGGCCGCAGGCGTCCAACTCGAGCTGGGTTAACGGGAGCGCGAGTAGCCACAGTTCAGGCAGACGTCGCAGCCTTCCTGATGCGTCAACGCGGCGGCGCCACAGTTGGGGCATTGGCCGAGGGCGGCGGCGGGTGCTCCGCCCTCTCCCGGCTCACGCGCACCGGCGGCGAGACGCAGGCGCTGCTCGGCCGCCTCGGCGATGCGCGGCTGGTCGGCCGGCGCCAAAAAGCCGATCTCGATCAGATGGCGCTCGATCACGCCGCCGATCGCCGCCAGCAGCGAGGGCACGTAGCGGCCTTCCATCCACTGCCCGCCGCGCGGGTCGAACACCGCCTTCAGCTCCTCGACCACGAACGACACGTCGCCGCCGCGGCGGAACACCGCCGAGATCATGCGGGTCAGCGCCACGGTCCAGGCGTAGTGCTCCATGTTCTTGGAGTTGATGAAGATCTCGAACGGCCGGCGACGCCCGTCCTGCATCACGTCGTTGATGGTGATGTAGATCGCATGATCGCTGCCCGGCCATTTGATCTTGTAGGTGCGGCCTGGCAGATCCTCGGGCCGGTCGAGCGGCTGGGCGATGTAGACCACGCCGCTCTCACGCGCCGCCGGGACAAGTGCGGCCGGGACAAGCGCGGCCGCGGGCTTGGCCTCAGCGGACTTGACCTCCAGCACCGCGCCGGTCACGTCGTTGGGCCGATACGTCGTGCAGCCCTTGCAGCCCGTCGCATAGGCCTCTTCGTAGACCCCCTTGAACGCCTCGAAGGAGATGTCGCGCGGCAGGTTGATGGTCTTTGAGATCGAGCTGTCGACGTAGTCCTGCGCGGCGGCCTGCATCGCCAGGTGATCGGCTGGCGTGAGCGTCTGGGCATCGACGAAGATGTCGGCCGGCGGCGGCTCGGCGCCTTTAAGCGAACGCCACACGCGCATCGCATGATCCTCGACGCTCTCCTCGCGCTTGCTGCCGTCGGGCTGCAGCACGTGGCGCACGAAAGAGAAGGCGAAGACCGGCTCGATACCCGAAGAGACGTTGTCGGCCAGCAGCGAGATGGTGCCGGTGGGCGCGATCGAGTTCAGCAGCGCATTGCGGATGCCGTAGCGGCCGATCGCCGAGCGCACGTCGTCAGGCAACGCCTTCACCGTCTCGCCGGCGAGATAACGCGCGCGATCGTAGAGCGGGAAGCTGCCCTTCTCTGCCGCGATGTCGGCCGACGCCAAGTAGGACAGGCGCTGCACGGCGCCCAGCCATTCACGCGTCAGCTTCACCGCTTCGGGGGAGCCGTAACGCACGCCGCAGAAGATCAGCGCATCGGCGAGGCCGGTCACGCCGAGTCCAATGCGACGCTTGGCCTTGGCTTCGCGCTCCTGCTGCGACAGCGGGAAGCGCGACACGTCGACCACGTTGTCGAGCATACGTACGGCGAGCGGCACCAGTCGCTCCAGCGCCTCATCGTCAAGCCGTGCACGCGGCGTGAACGGCTCCTTGACCAGCGCGCCGAGATTGATCGAGCCCAGCAGGCACGCGCCGTATGGCGGCAGCGGCTGCTCACCGCAATTGTGCACGTACAAGCCGTTGGCATCGAAGGCGTTGATGCCGGGAATTTGGGCGTCGTAGACCTCCGCCGTTCCGTCGGGCTCGACGCTGTCGATCTCGACGACGAAGCGCTCGCGATTGGGCATCCGCCGGTAAGCCGACAGCAGACCCTTCAACCGCAACGACTTGTCGCTGTCGGCGAAGCCGACTTGCTCGGCGAACACACCGACGCTGTCGCCCGCAATCACCAGCTCATGCTGCGCGGCACAATCATAAAGGCGCTGGCCGCCCTTTCCGTCGGGCATCAGCCGCTGGCCCGCCGGACGCCGCTCTCGATAGATCGAGGAGGCAATCCCCAATCGCAGCAACATGCGCTGGACGGTTTCCAGAGTTGCCACGTTGCTCTGGCTCAGCCGTACACTGACACCCTTCAACTGCGTGCCCTGTACCGACCCATCGCTGTCGAACAGGCCGCGCAACAGGCCGCTATGGAAATCGGACGAGGTCCTTTCCATCGCTGCAGTAAGCGTCTTGTTGCCCGGCGCCATGCCAAAGGCAGCAGCCAACGCCTTGACCGCGCCCAGTGAAAGCCGGCACTCGTTGCGATCCTTCACCTCGACCCAGCCGGCGAAATCGGAACGATGCGGCAAGGTCCGCGCGGCAGCGAGAGCGGCCTCCATCACGCCGTCCACGCCAGCCCGCGTCTCCACGCCGTTGGCGACTTGGGCCGGTCGCCACACGCTGATGACGGCCTTGTCCTGCTTCAGAGTTCCGTCACCCAACAACAGGCCGAGCAGATAGCCTTCCGCTTCGCTGTGAGCGCCCGGCCACTGCGGCGCCGTGCGATGGTCGTGCAAGACGACCTGATCGCCCGGCTTCAGCGTCGAGGCGGCAACCCATTGGGTGTCTCGCGACCAGCGCGTGAGGCGATCGACCTTCAGCACCAGATGATCGTCCGTCAAGCGCAGGCTGTGACCGGCCTTGGTCCGCAGCCGGCGCACCGGCTTGACGCCGGTCGCGAAGAAGCCGGCCGCGCCGCTGTCGAAGTCCTTGCCGTCGACACGGGCGACGAACGGCCGGCCGACCAGATCGCTGACCTGCCGAGGTCCAGCCGAGGTATGGATCCAACTATCGGCGGTGACGCACGGATTGGTCGCTTGGATGCTCTCGCAGTAGTGCAGGTTGTTCCGCCGATTGACGCGATCGATGAAGATCACGCCCGGCTCCGCGACCTCATAGGTCGCGCGCATGATGCGCTCCCACAAAGTGCGCGCCTTAACCGTGCGGAAGACCTTGCCGCCGAACACGAGATCCCAGTCGGCATCCTCCTTCACCGCCTTCATGAAGGCGTCGGTGACCAGCACCGAGACGTTGAACATGCGCAGCCGCTTGGGATCGCGCTTGGCGTCGACGAAGTCTTCGATGTCAGGATGGTCGCAGCGCAGGGTCGCCATCATGGCGCCGCGGCGGCTGCCCGCGCTCATGATGGTGCGGCACATCGAATCCCAGACATCCATGAAGGAGAGCGGGCCCGAGGCATCGGCGCCGACGCCCTTCACCGGCGCGCCGCGCGGTCGCAGGGTCGAGAAATCGTGCCCGATGCCGCCGCCCTGCTGCATGGTGAGGGCGGCCTCACGCAGGTTCTCGAAGATGCCCGACATGTCGTCGGGGATCGCGCCCATGACGAAGCAGTTAAACAGCGTGACGGTGCGGCCGGTGCCGGCGCCGGCGATCACCCGGCCGGCCGGCAGGAACTTGAAGCCCTGCAGCGCCTCGTGGAAACGGCCGGCCCATAGCTCGGGATCGCGCTCGGGTGCTGCGAGCGCGCGCGCGACCCGCCACCAGGTCGCGTCGAGATCGGCGTCCGCGGCACCAGAGGCGTCACGGAAACGGTATTTCATGTCCCAGATACGCTGGGAGACCGGAGCCCAATCCATCGTTCACAGCCCAAGTTAGCGACGCTCTCCGCCCGCCAGCCTGGTGGTAAGCCGGCCCCCTCGGCCCCAAGGTTCTTAGGGGACGGCCACCAAACTTGGGCTGTCGACACCGCCCTCTCAAGGCAAAAGGGCCAGGGGCTGCATCTCTCCCAAAGACGGCCGAAGATCATATCAGAACATACAGAGAACTGGAAGGCCTAGGACAGGCGCTTGGCGTCCACCACCAGCCGTTCGGTAGCCCCTTCGATGCGCTCGCGCAGGGTCGTCATGAAGGTCTCGCGATCGAGGCCGGGCGGGATCGGATCGAGGATTTCGACCTCGATGATGCCGGGCCACTTGATGAACTTGCGGCGACCCCAGAACACGCCCGAATTGAGCGCCACCGGGACGACCGGCACGCCGAGCTGGCGATAGAGCGCCGCGGTGCCCGCGTGATAGGGCAGCGACGAGCCGACCGGCGTACGCGTGCCTTCGGGATAGATCAAGATCGAGCGGCCTTCCTCCACCGCCGCCTTGGCCTGGCGCAACAGGCTGCGCAAGGCCTTGGGCCCGTCGCCGCGCTCGACCGCGATGTTGCCGGCGCGCGCCATTGCCCAGCCGACGACAGGAATGAAAAGCAATTCACGCTTCAGCACCGTCGCGGCATTGGGGAACAGGCGATGGAAGGCGAGCGTCTCCCACGACGATTGATGCTTGCAGGCGAGGATCACGGGCCCAGCCGGCCGGTTCTCCAGGCCTGTCACGCGATGGGTGATGCGACAAGTGACCTTGACCCACCACAGGCAGAAGTCGATCCAGACATCGGCCCAGGCGATGTTGGCTGCCCGCGACAGCAGCAGGATCGGCATGCCGACGATGGCGATGATCGTCGACCCGACGTACCAGCCGACGTTGAAGAGGAGCGAACGCAGCCGGAGGCCGAGCATTGTAACCCCACTTTTAGTGGCCTAATGTCCGGCCGCAAGCACCTCTAGTGCGGAACTCCTCGCCAAGCCATGCAGGTCACCTGTCCCAATTGCGGCGCGCGCTATGCTGTCGATCCGCTGGCGATTGGCCCGACCGGCCGCACCGTCCAATGCGCCCGCTGCAGCCATCGCTGGTATGAACGGCCCGCGCCACTCGCTGCGGTGGCGCCGCCTCCGCCCCGCCCGGTCCCCGACTTCGTGATCAGGCCGCCGACCTACAATTCCGGACTGCCCGCACTCGCCACGCCACCGCCCAAAACGCAGTGGGGCCAGTGGCTGTCGATTGCCGGCCTGGCCGTGGTGGTGCTGGTCATCGCCGCCTACGCCTTCCGCGGCGAGATCCTGGCCGTCCTGCCATCCGAGTGGCGCGACGCCCTTCATATCGACACCTTGCGCAGCCTTTTCAGGCAATAATGGCGTCGTCCTAAACTATCGACCAGCGAGCGCTCCATGCCCGGCCGTCCCACCGTCACTGTCCGTTTCTCTGCTGCCGAGATCGCCGCGCGCGTCGATGTCATGGCAGGCGAGCTTGCCGTCAAGCTGCCGGCCGACACGCTGGTGGTCTCGGTGCTGAAAGGCAGCTTCGTCTTCGCGGCCGACCTGATCCGCGCGCTGAGCCGCGCCGGCGCCGACTGGTCAATGGATTTCTTGACCCTGTCGAGCTATGGCACCAAGACCGAGAGCAGCGGGCGCGTGAAGGTGGTGCGCGACATCGTCGACGACGTGCGCCAGCGCGAGGTTCTGCTGGTCGACGACATCCTGGAATCCGGCCTGACTCTCAGCTTCGCCAAGAAGCTCCTCCTCGAGCGTGGTGCCAAGCACGTGTCGATCTGCACCCTGCTCGAAAAGCCGGGCAAGCGAATCGCCCAGCTCGACGCGGACTTCGTCGGCTTCCAGTGCGGCGACGAGTTTTTAGTCGGCTACGGCCTCGACTGGGCGCACCGCTTCCGCGGGCTGCCCTACATCGGTGTCGTCGAGAAGACGTCATAGGTCGGGGGCGCGTCATCGCTTTTGGGAGCGCGGGCCTCCGGCCCGCTCATGATCATGATGCGGGCCGGAGGCCCGCGCTCCCACAAAGACTACTGCCCACCGCAGGAGAGGTCGCCCTCCTTGCAGTTCAGCTGGGCCTCGAGGTCCTTGATCCGCTGGTCGGTCAGCCGGGTCAGGCAGATGGCGACGATCATCGAGTGGATGGTGCCGCCGACGGTTCCCATGGTCTCGAACTCACACTCCTGGTCGCGAAAGCGCAGCCACGACTGCTGGGCCGTCTGCAGCTTCGCCTTGCCAGCGTCGGAGATCTTGGCCCGCAGCTTGTTGTAGACGGTGTTCAACTGCTGGTCCGACTTGCGCAGGTCGTTGCCGGCCTGGGCGTTCAGCTCCATCTGGCTCTGGGCCACAGCGGCGCCGGCCGCGACAACCATGGTCGCGGCAGCACAAGCGACGGCAAATCGCATGGGGTCAGTACGTCTTGAGCAGACGGTCGATGTAGTCGAGCTCGTCCTTCGGCCGCTGCTCGCCGGCACGGCGGCGCAGCTCATCGAGGATCTCGCGGCTGCGCTGACGCTCGAGTTCCAGCGGCACCTTGTCGACGCCGGTGTCGACCGCGTCGCCGTAGTTGCCGTCGGAACGGCCCAGCGGATCGCGGTCCTCGCTGCGGCGCTCGCGCTCCTCGATCTCGGCGATGTCCTGGTTGTTGCCGGGACCGCGCTGGCGCATCTGCTCGGCCATGTCGGTCATGCCCTGCTGCAGGTTGTCGAGCGCCCGGCGCTGGGAGCGGGAAGCCTCGCGCGGATCGCCGCGGCGCAGTGCATCCTCAGCCTCGCGCATGTTGCGCTCGGCGCGACCCAGCGATTCCGGCATGCCCATGCCGTTCTCGTCGAGCTTCTTCATGAAGTCGCCGAGTTGGCCGCGCAGGCCTTCCTGCTGGCCGCGCTGCTGTTCGCCCCACTGTCCGTCGCCGGGCTGCTGGCCCTGGCCGCGCTGGCCCTGCTGACCCTGTTGGCCTTGCTGACCCTGTTGACCTTGCTGGCCCTGCTGACCTTGTTGCCCTTGCTGGCGCTGACCCTGCTGGCCCTGGCGCCCCTGCTGCTGACGGCCCTCGCGCTCGCTCTCGCCGAGAAGCTGGTTCTGCCGGCGCGACAGGCGGTCGAGCTGGTTCATCATCTCGCGGCCCTGCTGATTGCCCTGGCCCTGCTGGCCGCGCTGGCCCTGCTGACGCTGCTGGCCGGGCTGGGCCATCATCGGGGTCGCGTTCTCCATCATCTTGCGCAGCTCTTCGAGCAGGCGCTTGGCTTCCTCTCGCTGGCCGTTCTTGGCCATCTCGCGGATCTTATCCAGCATCTTCTGCAGGTCGTCGCCGGTGATCGTGTTGTTCGGATCCATCTTCTCCGCCTGCTCCATCATGCGGCGGCGTTCCTCGGGATCCTGCATCTTCTCGGCGAGCTCCTTCTGCCACTTCGCCATGGCGTCGTAGAGCTGCTGGATCAGGCGCTCGATCTCCTCGTCGCCGGCGTTGCGCTGCATGGCGTCGCGCAACTCCTGGCGCGCCTGCTCGAGTGCACGCTCGGCGTCGGTCATCGAACCGTTCTCCAGGCGCATCGCGAGATCCCACAGGAGCTTCTGGGTCTCGGTGATGTTCTCCTTATCGCCGTTCTGGGCGAGCCGCGCCGCGCCGATGCGCAGGCCGAGCTGGACCACGGCGTCGTTGCGATAGCTCTCCGGCTTGGCCTGGACCAGGCGCATGCCGTCGGCGACGTCGGGGCGGAAGGCCTTCGGATCGCGCGTCAGCGCCTTACGCAGGACGATTAGCGCCCGCGCGGTCGGATCGTTGAACACCCGCTCGGGCAGCAGGAAGGTCTCGACGGAACTGCGGCCCTTCTGACCGAGCGCATCGGTGGCGAACAGCATCACCGTGACCTTGAGGCCGGCCCACGGATGGCTGGTGAGGTCGCGCACGAAGGTGTCGGCGACCTTCTTGGTGTTACCCGCGACCGGCAGGTCGAGGCGGATGACCTCGGGCTCCTCGTCCGCGCTCAGCATGTCGTCGCCCAGCACGCTGCCATGGAGCCGGATCTGCAATTGGACACCGGTCACGCCGAAATCGTCGCCGGCGATGTACTCGATCTTGGTCGACCACTTGTCGACGCCAATCGGCTTGGCGAACTCGATGGTCGGCGCGAGGTCGGGGATGACATGCAGCTTCCAGCGCGCCTGCTCGTCGCCGCGCGCCATGAGCGTGATCTGCTTGCCCTCGGTGATGACCTGCTCAACCTGGTACTTGCCCTTGCCGACAGTGGCGAACTCGGTGCCGTTGCCGTCGATCTTGAGCTGAGGCGGTTTGCGGCCGCGCACGTCGTCGACGAAGCCCGCGAGCTTGCTGCCGACGGGAACGCGCAGCACCTTGTCCTTGTCCGCCATGTCCAGATAAATCGGTGGCTTGCCGGTATAGGCCGGCGGCGCGATCCACAGGTTGGCGACGACCGGCGGCGGCGGCGGGAAGGCCGGCGTGAAGGCGGCAGCCATGCGATCGCTGCGCCAGCCGCCGGCGACGGCGATGGCCACGATCAAGGCCAGCAGCGGCACGAAGCGCAGCGCCCAGGTGTCGAGTACGGCCAAGCCCGGGTGAGCGGGCTTGTTGCTGAGGCCAGCCAGACGCTCGGCCTCGCGGCGGCGATGGGCCTCCCACAGGGCGGCCGACATCGGATCGGATTCGCCGGCTGCCAGGCGGTCCTGCACGGCCACCAGCGGCCGGTGCGGCACGCCGCTGTCGCGTTCCAGGCGGCGGATGGCCGCTTCCTGCGTGGGCAGCGAAAAATCGCGCAGGCGCCACCAGCAGAGGCCGATCAGGGCCAGCGCCAGGGCAGCCAGGATGCCGGTATGGACCCAGGGGTCGAGGCCGGCGAACAGGTCGAGATGGGCGGCGGCAATGAACAGCGCCACGAACGACAGGACCGGCACCAGCCGGGGCCACAGCCCTTCCCAGGCCAGTGCCAGCCACGCCAAGCCGATCTTGCGGCTGAGGCCGGGGGCTTGGAAGGTGGTGGTCTGGCTGGCGTCCATCGCCGTCCTTTCGCTTACGCTTAAGACTTTACCGGCTCTTGCCAGGGCACAAACCGCTCGGCAGAGAGCAACTCGTCGATCGAAGGCCTCGGCCGGGTGACCGCAAATCGCGTGCCATCGACCATGACCTCCGGCGCCAGGGGCCGGGTATTGTAGGTCGAGGCCATGACGGCCCCATAGGCGCCCGCCGAGCGTATCATGATCAAGTCTCCGGCAGCCAGCGGCGCCATATCACGGTCTTGTGCCAGGTAGTCCCCGGATTCGCAGATCGGCCCGACAATGTCACAGCGGATCGTGGCGGCTTGGGGGCGTTCACGCACCGGGAGGATATCGTGCCACGCCTCATAGAGAGTGGGCCGGATCAGGTCGTTCATGGCCGCGTCGACGATGACGAAAGTCTTTGCAGCACCGGGCTTCACGAGGATCACCTCGCTCACGAGCACACCCGCCTCGCCGACCAGCCGACGCCCGGGCTCGAAGGTCAACGCGCAACCCAGCCCTGCAGTTTCGCGGGCGACCATTGCCAGGAAGTCGGCGATCGCCGGGGGCTTCTCCTGCGCGTAAACGATCCCCAGGCCGCCGCCGATGTCGAAGCGGTCGATCTTGTGACCGTCGGCCCGCAGCTGGGTGACCAGCTCGCGCACCCGCACGATGGCGTCGCGGTAGGGATCGAGCGAGGTGAGCTGCGAGCCGATATGCATGGCCACGCCGACCACGTTGAGGTTCGGCAGCTTGCCGGCGAGCGCATAGGCCTCGCGGGCAAGGTCGATGTCGACGCCGAACTTGTTGCCCTTGCGACCGGTCGTGATCTTGGCGTGGGTCTTGGCGTCGACGTCGGGATTCACCCGGATGGTGATGTCGGCCTTGACGCCGAGCTGGCCGGCCACGGCATTCAGGGTCTCGAGCTCGTACGAGCTCTCGACGTTGATCTGGCCGACGCCGGCCTCCAGCGCCGCCATCAGTTCCGAGGGCTTCTTGCCGACGCCGGAATAGATGATGCGCCGGGCCGGTATGCCGGCCGCGAGCGCGCGACGCATCTCGCCGATCGACACGATGTCGGATCCCGCGCCCAGCTCGCCGAACAGGCGGACCACGGCGAGACTGCTGTTCGCCTTCATGGCGTAGCAGACCTCGGCGTTCATGCCCTTGAGGTGGTCGGCGAACTCCTTCCAGGCCGCGCGCAGGGCGCCGGCCGAGTAGCAGTAGAACGGCGTGCCGACCTGGGCCGCGATGGTGGCGAGCGCCACGCCTTCGGCGTGCATCTCGCCGTTCTTGTAGGAGAAGAAGGTCATCGCCCTGCCCTCTTGTCGCGTCCCAGGAAGCGGCGCCGGGCCTCGGCCACGGCGCGCACGACGTTGGCAGGCGCGGTGCCGCCAATGTTCTTGCGGGCGTTGACTGACGCCTCGACGGTCAGGACACGATAGACGCTGCGATCGATCTTGGGTTCGACGGCCTGCATCTCGGCCAGGGTGAGCTTGTCGAGATCGACGCCCTTGTCGGCGGCGATGCCGACCAGCCGGCCGGTGACGTGATGGGCCTGGCGGAACGGCAGGCCGACCTTGCGCACCAGCCAGTCGGCGAGATCGGTCGCCACCGAGTAGTCGGCCGCGGCGACCGCGCGCATGCGCTCGGGATTGGCCTTGAGATCGCGCACCATGCCGGTCATCGCCGCGATGCCGAGCTCCAGCGAATCGGCGGCGTCGAACAGCGGCTCCTTGTCCTCCTGCATGTCCTTGCCGTAGGTCAGCGGCAGGCCCTTCAGGATGATGCAGAGCGCGGTGAAGGCGCCGACGATGCGGCCGACCTTGGCGCGCGTCAGCTCGGCGGCGTCAGGATTGCGCTTCTGCGGCATGATCGAGCTGCCGGTCGTGAAGGCGTCGGACAGCGCGATGAAGCGGAACGGTGCGGAGCACCAGAGCACGATCTCTTCCGAGAGGCGCGACAGGTGCACCGCCGCGAGCGAGGCCGCGGCGATGAACTCCACGACGTAATCGCGGTCGGACACGGCATCGAGCGAGTTGGCCATCGGCCCGTCGAAGCCCAGCGCCTTGGCGGTCTTGCGCGGATCGATGGGATGCGGCGAGCCGGCGAGCGCCGCCGCGCCCAGCGGCGATTCGTTCATGCGCGCGCGGCAGTCGGTCATGCGGCTGCGGTCGCGGCCGAACATCTCGACATAGGCCATCAGATGATGGCCGAAGGTGATGGGCTGGGCCGTCTGCAGATGGGTGAAGCCCGGCATGATGGTCGCGGCATATTCGTCGGCGCGATCGATCAGCGCCGCCTGCAGGTCGCGCAGCATCGGCTCCAGGCGATCGATCGTGTCGCGCACCCACAGCCGCACGTCGAGTGCGATCTGGTCGTTGCGCGAGCGCGCCGTGTGCACCCGCCCGCCGGCCGGGCCGATGAGCTCGGTCAGCCGGCCCTCGACGTTGAAATGGATGTCCTCGAGCTTGGTCGAGAACTTGAAGCGACCGGATTCGATCTCCTCACGGATCTTCACGAGCCCACGCTTGATGGCGCGGCCGTCCTTGGCCGAGACGATGCCCTGGGCGACCAACATGTCGCAGTGGGCGATCGAGCCCGCGATGTCCTGCGCGTAGAGACGTCGGTCGAAGCCGATGGAGGCGTTGATCTTCTCCATGATTTCCGCCGGACCGAGCTTGTAGCGCCCGCCCCACATCGTGTTGGATTGCCGCTTCGGCGCTCGCGCAGTCGTGTTCTTCCGTGCCATGAATATGAGCCAGTGGTGCTTTAGGAACGCGGCTTATGGCATATCCCATTCAAGATTTCCTCCCCAGTCGAAGGGCCGTCGTGATGGGCGGCGCGGCCACACTCATTAGCGCAGCAACCGCCCGGGCCGAGATTTCCTCAAGCCTGATCAAGGGGGCGATGAAGCGCTTCAAGCTCACCAGGCCGCCCAAGCCCGTTCCGGATCTCGAATTCCTCGACGTCAACGACCAGCCGGTACGCTTGTCCGAACTCAACGGTCAGGCGCGATTGATCAACCTGTGGGCCACCTGGTGTGCGCCGTGCGTGAAGGAAATGCCCAGCCTCGACCGGCTGCAGGCCGAGATGCCACGAGACAGGTTCCTGGTGATCCCGATCTCGCTCGACGGCCCGTCCAAGCCCAAGGTCGCGCCATTCTACAAGGAGCAGAATCTGCTCAGCCTGCGCATCTATTACGACAAGGGCCGCAAGGCGATGTCGACGCTGGGCGTGACCCTGCTGCCGACCTCGATCCTGGTCGATCCGGAGGGCCGCGAGCTGGGACGCCTGGAAGGCGACGCCGACTGGGACACGCCGGAAGGGCTCGCGCTGATGCGGGCGGCGATGACCTGAGCGCCCGCTTTCATAACAATTAATACTTCTTCAGCATCCGCATCGACGCTATCTTCGCGCAGGAGGTCGTAGAGATGGCGGAAATCGAACGGCTGAGCGTGGCGTTGCCCGCACCGATGGCTAAGTCCGTTCGCGAGGCTGTCGAAAACGGCGAATACGCCTCTACAAGCGAAGTCATTCGCGATGCTCTGAGACTTTGGGAAGCGCGCCGGCATCTACGCGAACGCGATGTTGCTGTCTTGCGCCATCGCTGGGACGAAGGCAAGACAAGCGGCCGAGCCGGTCGTCTGGACGTGAAACGGGTGCTCGCGGAAGAGCAAGCCACTTTCAAAGGCCGCACCCGTCGGCGTGGCTGAGCTTTTCGTCAGCCGACGAGCGGAGGCCGATCTCCGCGAGATCTGGCGATACATCGCGTCAGACAACTCGACGGCCGCGGATCGCGTTCTTCTGCGCATCGATGCAAAGCTACAAATCTTGCGCCAATTCCCGCAGATCGGCGCCTTGCGCAACGACATCCGCCGTGGCATGCGCATGCTGGTCGAAGGCAACTACCTGCTTTTGTACGAGTATGATTCGAGGAAGGACGAAGTAGACCTCATCGCTGTCATAGACGGCCGCCGGGAGCTCAGCGGTCTTTTTTGACCGTTACGGAAACTTCGGATCGCCGTAGGGATAGAACTTCTTCAGGTCGACATTCTGATACGGCAGGCCTTCGAGCCTAACAGTGCCCAGGAACGGCTCGACCGGCTCAACCAGCAGGATCGTCTTGGCGAAGCCGCTGTCGTCGAAGCCGCGGCGGAAATGGACACGTGACTTGATGGCGAAGGCCTTGAAGGCCGCGAGGTCGAGGCCGAGCGCGCCCAGCGAGCCGGGCTCCATGATCTGAACGAGGTAGCGGCTCAGCACCAGCACGTTGCCGCGGCCGAACTTCACGATGACCCAGAGCTGGCCGCGGCCCTCGACGGCAGCCAGCACGGTGCCCCGGACACGCACCGGCGCGCCGGCGGATTCGTCGACCAGCCCGCCCACCTCCATGTCGAACGGCTCTCCGGCCTTCACGTCCCTGGCCTTGAGCACATCGATCGCCTTGGCGTCGGCTATGGTCGCGATCAGCACGTCCGACAGATCCTGCTCGATGACCTCCTTCAGGATCCAGGTGGCCGAGCCCGAGCGGTCGCTGTGGTCGGCCAGCACCACCGGCGTGGCGCCCCGCGCCATCGCCTCCTTGGCGAGCGTCACGCCTTCGGGGATCGTGTAGACCCTGGTCGAGCCGATCAGAGCCTTGCGTTGGCGCCAGGCCGCCGACGCCATGTCGTCGGCGACGCGGCGCGCCAGGCCGGGATCGCCGTTGGTCATGACCTGGAAGGTCATGCCGACATCCGGCACGTCGGCGAAGGGAAAGCCGAAGAAGAAGTTCACATAGACGTCGGGCTCGCGCGCCTCCCAGGTCAGTGCGCGCTGCACCAGGTCCATCCACGGCGAGGCGCCGGTCCATTGCAGCACCGTCGGCGAGATGATCGGCACGCGCTGCGTGACGGTGGCGGGCTTGTAGTCGCCGCGGATGGCGCGCACCAGCATGCGCGCCGCGCGCTCGCCCTGCAGATGGCTGTCGTAGTGCGGGAAGTATTTCACCGTGAAGGCCATGTCGGCCTGCTGCAGGAATTCCTCGTCCTCGTTGCCGTGCGGATCGAAGGTGCCGACGATGAAGGCCTTGCGGCCGACCACCGCGCGCACCCGCCGCGCGATGTCGGCCTCGGGCCGCGGGATGCCGCGCACGCCCATGGCGCCGTGCAGGCTGAGATAGACGCCGTCATAGGGGCCGCTCGCCGCGATCTCGTCGATCATGCGGCCAACGAAGGTCTCGTAGGCCTCGCGCGTTATCCAGCCCGAGCCCGTGCCGGTCTTGGGAAACAGCGGCGATTCGATGCCGACCAGCTCGACGCCGTCGAACTCGCGCGCCACCTTCACGAAGCCGCCCATGTAGGACTTCGGCTCGTGCGCCAGCAGTGCCTCGCCCTTGGCTGGCGAGCCTTCGTAGACGAAGTCGTCGAAGGTGGTGTCGTTCCTGAGGAACGTTACCGTCTCATGAACGAAATACAGGACGGCAATGCGGATCGGCCGGCGGGCCATCGGACTCTACTCCTTGCGCGACTGCGATTGCCCGAAGTCTCGCAGGGCACGCGAAGGAAACAAACGGCTAAAGAGTCACGGCAGCCAAGTTGCTCGATGTCAGCGAGGGTCAGCCGCCGACCTGGCAGTGCTTGCCCATCTCCTTGCAGACGCGCAGCACGGCCTGCACGACGCGTGACGTGGTCGAGCCCTCGCCCGGCCCGGCGTGGCCGGCGATCATGATCTGCGAGACTTCGTCGTTGAAGTGGACGACATTGAAGGTGGCCGTGCGGTCGCCTTCGGCGATCTAGAAACGGCGCTGAGCGGGATCCTGCATCACGACGCGCACCGCGGTGTTCTTGCGCGCGAGCTCCAGCGCCGTCGCGTAGACCTTGTCGGCCAGCACGTCGAGGAGGACGGTGGCGAAGTCGTAACCCGGCCGGCCGCCGCTCTGCTGGCCCTCTCTCATCTGCTCGATGCGACCGAGAGCTTTGCGGGCGACGAACACCCATTGCGCATCGGCCGGCGCGGCCGGCAAGAGCGTTGCGGCGAAACCGACTGCGACAGCCGAGAGGACAGACAGACGCGTTGCCTTCGAGTTCATTGTTTTCGCCTTCGAGGTTGGGGCGACCATTGTACCCGACCACGCCGCGGCGCGTGCTCGCATTCGGCGTCGCAACGCGACGCCCGATGAACAATGCTTTCCTCGCAGGGCGAGCAGGCTGGGCTATGCCCGCGTGCTCAGATTCCTACCGGGTCGGGACCGGGCGCTCGCCCGAGTAGTCGTAGAAGCCGCGCTTGACCTTGCGGCCGACCCAGCCGGCCTCGACGTACTTCACCAGCAAGGGGCACGGGCGGTACTTGGAATCGGCCAGGCCCTCGTGCAGCACCTGCATCACCGACAGGCAGGTATCGAGGCCGATGAAGTCGGCGAGCTCAAGCGGGCCCATCGGATGGTTGGCGCCGAGCTTCATGCCGGTGTCGATCGCCTCGACGTTGCCGACGCCCTCGTAGAGGGCATAGACCGCCTCGTTGATCATCGGTAGCAGGATGCGGTTGACGATAAAGGCCGGGAAGTCCTCGGCGTTGACCGGCTTCTTGTCGAGCTTGACCACGACGTCGCGCACGGTGCGGAAGGTCTCTTCCTCCGTGGCGATGCCGCGGATCAGCTCGACCAGGCCCATCATCGGCACGGGGTTCATGAAGTGCATGCCCATGAACTTGCCTGGCCGGTCGGTCACCGAAGCCAGACGCGTCACGGAGATCGACGAGGTGTTGGTCGCCAGCAGCACATTGGCCGGCAGGTCGACACAAACCTTCTTGAAGATCTCGCGCTTGACCGCCTCGTTCTCGGTCGCCGCCTCGACGATCAGGTCACAGTCGGCGAACTGCTTGAAGTCGGTGCTGGTGGAAATGCGCTTCAGCGCCGAGTCCTTGTCCTCGGGCCGGATCATGCCGCGACCGATCTGGCGGTCCATGTTGCGGCCGATCGCATCGATGCCCTTGTCGAGATGCGCCTGGTCGACGTCCGCGATGCGGATGTCGTAGCCCTTGAGCGCGCAAACATGGGCGATGCCGCTGCCCATCTGGCCGGCACCGATGACGCCGATGCGTTTGATCATGACGCGATACTCCGCGTTACTTCTTTTCCACCGCGGCAGTCAGCTCGGGCACGATCTGGAAGAGATCGCCCACGATGCCGTAGTCGGCAACCTGGAAGATCGGGGCTTCCTCGTCCTTGTTGATCGCAACGATGGTCTTGCTGTCCTTCATGCCGGCGAGATGCTGGATCGCGCCGGAGATGCCGATGGCGATGTAGAGGTCGGGCGCCACCACCTTGCCGGTCTGGCCGACCTGGTAGTCGTTGGGCACGTAGCCTGCATCGACCGCGGCACGGCTGGCGCCGAGACCGGCACCAAGTTTGTCGGCCAATGCCTCGAGCATCTTGAAGTTCTCGCCGCTGGCCAGGCCACGGCCGCCCGACACCACGATCTTGGCCGAGGTGAGCTCGGGCCGTTCGCTCTTGGAGAGCTCGGCGCCGACGTAAGAGGCGAGCCCGCCCGCGCCGGTGCCGCCGATCTGCTCGATCGGGGCGGAGCCGCCGGTGGCGGCCGCCTTGAAGTTGGTCGGGCGGACGGTGACGACCTTGATCTTGTCGGCCGTCTGCACGGTCGCCATGGCGTTGCCGGCATAGATCGGGCGCACGAAGGTGTCGGGCGATACGACCTGGATGGCCTCGGAGACCTGGGCGACGTCGAGCAAAGCCGCGACGCGCGGGGCGATGTTCTTGCCGACCGAATCGGCTGCCATCACGATGTGGCTGTAGTTCGGCGCGAGCTTGACCACCAGCGGGGCGACATCCTCGGCGAGCCAGTTGGCGTAGGCCGTGTCCTCGGCGTCGAGCACCTTGGCCACGCCCTGGATGGCGGCGGCCGACTTGGCGGCCTCGCCGGCATTGGAGCCGGCGACCAGCACATGGACCTCGGGACCCATCTGAGAGGCCGCAGTCACGGCGTTCGCGACGTTGCTGCGAACGGTCTTGCCGTCATGGGCGGCGACAACCAGAACGGCCATGTCAGATCACTCCCGCTTCGTTCTTCAGCTTGTCGACCAGTTCGGCGACGGTCTTCACCTTGATGCCGGACTTGCGCTTGGGCGGCTCCTCGACCTTGAGCACCTTGAGGCGCGGCGCGATGTCGACGCCCAGCGTATCCGGCGCCAGGACCTCGATCGGCTTCTTCTTGGCCTTCATGATGTTGGGCAGCGAGGCGTAGCGCGGCTCGTTGAGGCGCAGGTCGGTGGTGATCACCGCCGGCAGCTTGATCTTGATGTTCTCGAGGCCACCGTCGACCTCGCGCTTCAGCTCGGCCGAGCCGTCGGCGACGTTCAGCTTGTTGGCGAAGGTGCCCTGCGACCAGCCCAGCAGCGCGGCCAGCATCTGGCCGGTCTGGTTGGAGTCATCGTCGATCGCCTGCTTGCCGACGATCACCAGGCCGGGCTGCTCCTTGTCGACCACCGCCTTCATCAGCTTGGCGACGGCGAGCGGCTGCAGCTCGGCATCGGTCTGCACCAGCACGCCGCGGTCGGCGCCCATGGCGAGGGCGGTGCGGATCGTCTCCTGGCACTGCGCAGGACCGGCGGAAAAGGCGATGATCTCGGTCGCTTGGCCCTTCTCTTTCATCCGGATCGCCTCTTCCACGGCGATCTCATCGAAGGGGTTCATGGACATCTTGACGTTCGCCGTCTCGACGCCCGTGTTGTCGGCCTTGACGCGGATCTTGACGTTGTAGTCGATGACCCGCTTGACCGCGACCAGCACTTTCATCGCGTTGCGCCTATAGGTGAGTTGCCGCCAGACCTTCCGTCCGGCGAAGGGGTTTTCGTGTAGGGGTGTTCAGCCGATCATGTCAAGGCTATGGCGCACTGCACAAAATCGCCGCCTGACCGGGATTCCGGCTGATAATCAACAGGTTACGGAGCCGCGACAGCCTGGTGGGCAGCTTCCGCCCGCACCGCGAACCCGCTGCGCGTCGCGCCCTGGCCTTTTCGCGGCGACGCCCTCTCAAGCCAGACGTCCTCGAAGCGAAAGCCATTGTAGACGCTGTTCACCATGCTGACGTAGCCCCGCACCTGCGGCTGCAGGCAGGTCGTGCCGCCCTTCCAGTAGATCGGCGGGCGGGCGCCGTCGGCCAGCAGCCGGGCGTCGATGTCGTGAACAAGGGCTTGGCGCTTGTGTGGATCGATCTCGGCCGACTGCGCGTCGACCATGCCCTCGAGCTCGCGATTGCAGTAGCCGGTGTAGTTGCGGGACGAGCCGCAGGCGAAGTTCTCGTAGAACGTCTGGTAGGGATCGTCGATGCCGTTACCGGTTGCGTTCAGCGCGACGGCGTAGTCCTTGCGGGAAAGCCGGGCGAACCAGCGCGAGGTCTCGACGATCTCGAGCTGGGCGTCGATCTGGATCTCCCGCAGCTGGCTCAACAAGGTCGGCGCCGCCTCGGTGTAGGTGCCGATACCGCGGGTGATGACCTTGAGATCGAGCCGCTTGCCGGGCCCGTAACCCAGCCCTTCCATGAGAGCGCGCGCCTCGGCGCGGTTTTGCGCGACGTCGCCGCCATAGCCCGGCGCCGCGGCGAGATCGGCGGCCGGCAGGCCCCAGAACCCGTCGCGGGGAGGTTGCATCGTGCCGCCGATCTCGGCGACCTCGCGGCCGAGGGCGGCGACGAAGGCCTCGCGATCGATCGCGAGCATCAGCGCCCGGCGCAGGTCGGCATTGTCGAACGGCGGCGTCGTGCGATTGATCAGCAGGTTGATATTGAGGTTCATCGCCGTCGTCTCGCACATCGCGGCGGGCGCGCGCTGGCGGATGATCTTCAGCTCCTCGGCCGTCACTTCCCAGGGAAACGTCATGTCGAAACGGCCGGTGGCGAAGCTCAGGATGGCGGTCGACGGGCTGTTGCTGACCGTGAACTCGATGCCGTCGAGATAGGGCCTGCCCTTCTTCCAGTAGTCGGGATTGCGGACCAGGCTGATCGATTGGAATTCGCGGAACGACGCAAGCTTGAACGGACCGGTACCGATCGGGCGGCTGCGCATCTGCGACGGCGAAACGTGGCAGGGATAGATCGGCGAGAACCCCGAAGCCAGCATGCTGAGGAGCGAGGGCTGCGGCCGGGTGAGGTAGAGGGTCACCTCGTGCGTGTCGCGAGCGTCGACGAAATCGATGTTGCGATACCATTCCCGGCGCGGGTTGCGGCGCAGCTTCTCGCGGCCCTTGCCGGCCAGCAGGTCGAAGGTGCAGGCCACGTCCCTCGCGGTGAAAGGCACGCCGTCGTGCCAGGTCACGCCCTCCCGCAACTTGAAGGTGAGCTCCGTCTGCTCGCTGTTCCAGCGCCACGACGTGGCGAGGTCGGGGACGATCGAGCGGTCGCTGTTCTGCGGCACCTGCGGATCGAAGACGACCAGGTTGTTGAACACGGGCATAAAGGGAACGACCGTCGAATTGGTCGCCTCCTCCAGGATCGACGCGCTGGGCGGGCTGTCGCGATGATAGATTTTGAACACGCCGCCGCTCGTCTGCGCGTGTCCCGGCCCAGCCGACGCAGCCAGCGCCGCGACGAGCGCCGCCACGATGATCGTACGATTTGGACTCATGACCACTACCCCACGGCCCGTCGTAATTCCGCAGGCCGCAAGCCGTCACGGTCAATTCCATCCGATTTGGATGGTTCCCCGATTATTGCCGCTAAATTGGACCGAACGGATCGGTGCTAGGGCAGGGAGATGTCGTAGCGGACATAGTCGGTCAGCCGGGCGGCGCGGTCGTACAGCCGGCGCGCTGGGTTGTCGGCTTCCGTGTGCCAGTAGATCCGGCGCCACCCCCGGTCGCGGCCGCGGGCGACCAGTGCCTCGATGAGCTTTTGGCCCCATCGGGCGCCGCGCGCGGACGGTTCGACCCAGAGATCTTCGAGATAGCAGACCATCCGGCTGCTGAACGTGTGCGGGCGAAGCACGTAGTTCGCAAAGCCGACGAGCGGTGCACCGCATACTAATGTGCCCATCGGATAGTCCGGCTCAATGATGCGGCGCCACAGTTCGCGGTCATCCTCAGCCGGCTGCGAAACACCGTAGAGAGCGCAATAGGCGAGCCACATCCGATGCCATTCTGGATGATCAGCCGCCTCGACGTCGCGAACCTCGGCACCGGTCAACGGCCGCCGCCCGGCACCCACAGCACGTCGTTGGCGCCGTTGTCGTTCAGCCGTCGAGCCAGCACGAAGAGATGATCGGACAGGCGGTTGATGTACTTGATCGCCTCGGGATTGACCGCCTGCTCGGCGGCGAGCTGGGTCATGCGCCGCTCGGCGCGGCGGGCGACGGTGCGGGCGAGATGCAGCCACGCCGCGGCCTCGCTGCCGCCGGGCAGGATGAAGGACTTCAGCGGCTCGAGCTCGCCGTTCATGGCGTCGATCTCGCGCTCCAGACGCTCGACCTGCGAGGGCACGATGCGCAGCGCCTGCTCGCCGCGCTTGGCCTCGCCCTCGGGCGTACAGAGATCGGCGCCGAGATCGAACAGGTCGTTCTGGATGCGGCCCAGCATGGCGTGGGCCTGATGATAGGGCTCGCCACCCAGCGCCGTGCCGGCAATGGCATGACGGGCGAGGCCGATGACGGAGTTGGCCTCGTCGACGGTGCCGTAGGCTTCGACGCGCGGATCGTGCTTGGCGACGCGCTCGCCGCGGCCCAGCGAGGTCTCGCCGCTGTCGCCGCCGCGCGTGTAGATGCGGGTCAACGTCACCATCGGTTCAGCTCCGGCTGGCAAGATACCAAAGAACGATCAGGACGATGGTCAGGAACTGCAGGCGCACGCGCCACCACATGAAGCGGTTGCTGCGCCTGCCGCCCTCGACCGTCTGCTCGGTGTTGCGCGCCATGCTGAACAGGCCGACGAACAGCATGCCGAGCGTAGCCAGGCCCGAGATGATCACCAGGACGAACAGGATGTTGGCGAGGGTCATGGTTCAAAGTCCTTCGTTGTGCCGCCCGGCGCCTGTGCGTGCGCCCGACCACGGCCGTGCATCTGTCTTCGCATCCGTCCCGGTCGCGACCCTGAAGATCGCTTCCGCCGCCTGCTCGCCCGACCACAGGGCCGCGTGCACCGTGCCGTACTCGACCGGCTCGGTCGCCTCGCCGGCAAAGAACACCCGCCGGCCGAGCGGCCTTGCATGCGCCTCGCGATCCTCGGGCGCGCTGCCGACGCCCGGGTAGGAATAGCCGCCGCGCGACCAGGGATCGCTCAGCCAGCGCGGATAGACCATCGCCTCCGGCTCGACAACGGCCGCGCCGAACATCTTGCGCAGCGAGGCCATCGCCACCTCCTTCACTTCGGCATCGCTTGCCGTCCGGTCAAGGCGTGCGGCGGTGGCGCCGTTGCAGAAGCTGAGCAGGATCGGCTGCCCCGTCTCCTGCTCATGGCTGACCCACGTATTGAAGGTGCCGCGCCGATCGGGCGAGTCGGGCAGCCGGCCGAACCATTTCGGGTGCTCGGGCCAGAAGCGTTTCGGGAATCGCAGGTAGATCTTGCCCAGGATGCCGGCGCCGTAGCCCAGGCGGCCGATCGCCCGTTGCTGCTCCTCGGGCGGCAGCGGATCGAGGGCAGGCATGCCGGCGCGCAACAGACCCAGCGGCACGGTGATCAATGCCCGGTCGGCTTCGATCTTCTCGCCGGTTGCCAGGATCGCCGTCACGCCGGCGTCGCTCCAGATGATGCGCTGCACCGCGGCGTCGAAGCGGACTGCCATGTTCTGGGCGGCGTCCTCGAGCAGCGTGCGAAAGCCGCCTTTCGGCTGGGCGTTGCGCTCCAGCCCTTCGGTCGGGAACCACTCCTCGGCCGAGACGGCATCGTAGGGCGCGCCCTGCACGCCTTCGCACATCTCGATGAAGGTGCCGATCACCAGCTTGTCGACCTCGGGCAGCCACGACGCGTGCAGCAGCGGATCGACCGCCTGCTTGACCGAGATCGACCGCGGCCCGCGCACGCGCGCCATCGCCTTGCTGCGCCAGCTCGCCCATTCGATGGCGGCCTTGAAGGCCATGCGGCCCGCGATCGCCCGCCTGCGCTGGCCCTCGCGCGTCGGCGCGGTCGCGCGATCGTCGATCAACAACCGATCGCCCTGCGATTCGACGAGCGCGATGCCGAGCTTGCCGCACCACAGCGCCAGCGGATTGCCGTCGACGCCGTGCACCCACGAGCCGCCGAGATCGAGCGGCGCGCCCAGCGAATCGTCGGTCCAGGTCCGTCCGCCGATGCGCTTGCGCGCCTCGAGCACGGTGACGGCAAAGCCCGAGTCATGCAGCAGCCGCGCCGCCACCAGGCCCGACATGCCGGCACCGACCACGACGACGCGCTCCGGCCTGGCGTTGCCCATGGACCATGAGCCGGTCACGGCTGCACCAGCGCCGGCAACTGCTTCATGTCGTCGAACGGCTCGCCGCCCGCCGCCATCAAGGCCGAACGATCGGCGTAGGGCGCGCCGGCATAGGCCAGCGGCCGCATGCCGGCGGACCGCGCCGCCTGGATGCCGGGCACCGAATCCTCGACGACGACGCAGTCGAACGGCTGCACGTTCATGCTGATCGCGGCGTGGAGGAAGAGATCGGGGAACGGCTTTCCGCGCGGCACCTGGCTGGAACTGAAGATGCGGCCGTCGAACAGGTCCCACAGGCCGGTGAGGCCGAGCGTGAAGCGCATCTTGTCGGGCGAGCCGGAGCTTGCGACGCAGGTGTCGAAGCCCGCCTTCTGCAGCGCCTCGACGGCATCCTTCACGCCGGCGACCGGCTGCAGCGGCGCGTCGCGGAAGCTCTGATAGGTCACCGCCTGCATCTTCTCGACGAAGTCGTCGGGCAGCTTGCGGCCGATCTCGACCTCGCAGATCTCCACGCACGATTTCAGCGACCGTCCCATCAGGCGGCGCATCGTCTCCTCGACCGACCAGTCGAGGCCTTGCGCCTTGAGCGCCCGGGAAAAACTCGCATTGGCGAGCGGCTCGCTGTCGACCAGCACGCCGTCGCAATCGAAGATCACTAACAAGAACGGCCTCGGATGGTCGGCCCCCGAAGGGAGCCGGCGTCAGTAGGGTTTGTCGCCCGCCACTGTAACCCGGTTTCCGCTGCGCGTATGCGGCCAGTAGTCCCACATGGCGCGGTGCTGGACGCAGCGGTTGTCCCAGAAGGCGATCGAGTTCTCACGCCAGCGGAAGCGGCACTGGAACAGCGGGTTCTCCATGTGCTCGTAGAGATAGCGCAGGATGCCGTCGCCCTCGTCGCGCGGCACGCCGACCAGGGCGCGAGTGAAGCCGCGATTGACGTACAGCGCCTTCTTGCCCGTCACCGGATGGGTGCGGATGACGGGATGCTCGGCCCGCGGATACTGCGGCTTGTCGGCGACGCCGAAGTTCTTGTAGAGGCCGCGATAGACCTGCTCGCCGTCATGGATGGCGGTCATGCCCTCGAGGTACGTCTTCATGCGGTCCGACAGCGCCTCGTAGGCGGCGTACATCGAGGCGAACAGCGTGTCGCCGCCCTTGGGCGGGCAGGTCTTGATGTAGAGGATGCTGCCCATCGGCGGCTCGAGGTCGCAGCTCACATCGGTGTGCCAACCTTCACCATTCGCGCGCGGAGAATCCTTGTCGGCGTGGATGATCATCAGGTCGGGCTTGCCCGGCTCGTGCGGCGCGGCGGGGTGGACGTGCAGGTCGCCGAACAGCCGGCCGAAGGCCAGGTGCTGGTCGGGCGTGATGTGCTGGTCGCGAAAGAAGATCACCAGGTTCTCGGCGAGCGCGCGGTGCACTTCGTCGTGCTGGCGATTCGAAAGCGGCTGGCTGAGGTCGATGCCGCTGATCTCCGCACCGATGATCGGCGTCAGCTTGTCGATGGTGATGGTCTCGTACGGCGCACTTTCGTCGGCCGTGTGCCGGTAGCGGGGACCGGCGTTGCCTCGCAGCGATCCTTGCATGGCTCTCTCCTACTCCACTTTGATATTGGCACGATGAATGATCTTGCCCCAGCGCTCTTTCTCGGAAGCGGTGAAGGCGGCGAACTCGGCGGGGCTCATCAGCTTGGGGACCCCGCCGATGGCCGCCAGGCGCTCGAGGACCTCGGGCATCGCGGCGACCTTGGCGATGTCGGCGTTGATGCCGTCGACGATCTCCCGCGGCGTCCCCTTGGGCGCGTAGTAGCCGGTCCAGGTCGTGAGCAGCACGTCGGGATAGCCCGCCTCCGCCGCCGTCGGCATGTCGGGCACGGCGGCATAGCGCTCGCCGTCGGTCACGAACAGGCCCTTCAGTGCGCCGCGGTCCATGGCGACCTTGGCGTTGACCGTGTCGATCATCATGAAGGTCAGGAGCCCGCTCTGCACGTCGGGGATCGCCTGCGGGTTGCTCTTGTAGCCGACGTAGGTGACATCGACGCCGGCGGCGAGCTTGTAGAGCTCGGAGGCGACGCGCGCCGGCAGCGCACCGGCGCCGTAATTGTGCTTGCCGGGCTCGGCCTTGAGCTTGGCCGTCAGCTCCGCGGCCGTGTTGATCGGGCTGTTCTTGTCGACCAGCAGCACGAACGGCGAGGTGCCCATGCGCGTGATCGCCTCGAAGCTCTGGATCGGATCGTACGGCAGCTTGTCGTAGATCGCCGGATTGACCGCCTGGGTCATCGTCGAGGTGGCGAAGAGGGTGAGCCCGTCGGGCTTGGCGCGCGCGACCGACTCGGCGGCAGGGATGCCATTGCCGCCGCCCTTGTTGTCGACCACCACCGGCTGGCCCCACAGCGCAGACAGGCGTTCGGCGTAGATGCGCGCACTGATGTCGGTCGCCGCACCAGCCGGAAACGGAACAACGATGGTGACCCGACCCGACGGGAATTTGGCTGGCTGAGCGAATGCGCTCCGCGATACTGCGGCAGCGCCGAGCAACGCGGGAAGCTGACGTCTTCTGATCATTGAACCGAAGCTAGCCCTAATGGCCATCGACTATCCCACGGAAACTCACAGAAGTCCGTAATGCGGACTATGCTTACAGGCATGCCCACGGTCATCGAACCTGTCCGACGCAGTTTCACCATCCTCGAGGCGTTGAGCCGACGCCCGCACGGCACGCTCTCCGAGCTGACGGCCGAGACGGGGCTGCCGCGGCCGACCGTCGTACGCCTGCTGCAGACCCTGATCGAGCTGGGCTATGCGACCCGCATCTCGCGCGAGATCGGCTATCGCCTGACCGATCGCGTGCTCGATCTGGCCCAAGGCATCCGTTTCATCGACCACCTGGTCGACGCTGCAGCGCCGCACATGCGGCGCTTCACGCGTCAGCACGGCTGGCCGCTCTATCTCGGGGCGATCCGCCTGCGCGCCATCACCATCCGTTATTCCACGGCGCCGGAGAGTCCCTTGTCCTTCGAGCGCATCGCCCTGCAGCGGCGCAGCCCGATCCTGACCGGCGCGCTTGGCCGCGCCTGGCTCGCCTTCTGCTCGGACGAGGAACGCCGGGCAATGCTGCACGAGCTCGGCGTGCGCAACGACGCAGCCTTCGCCGCCGCCCTCGCCCGCATCCGCCGTGATGGCCACGCCTTCACCGTGCTGCCGCCTTCTGCAAAACTTCAGGGCATCGCGGTGCCGATCCGCAAGCGCGGGCGCGTGTTGGGCTGCGTCACCATGCGCTTCACGCGCTCGACGATGACCGAGACCCAGGCCGGCGCGCGCTTCGGCCCGCTGCTGCGCTCGCTGGCGGCCAACATCGCCGCCGATGCGCGGGCCTAGTGCAGGCACTGCAGTCAGCGGAATTGGATTTTCCGCAGTTTCCGCATTTTGCGCTACCCCCTCCGAGG
>NZ_BKAJ01000033.1 GCF_007992495.1 Reyranella soli | reverse complement strand
CGGGCCGCCCGCCGGTGGCGCAGGCGAACGGATCCGCGCCAGTGACGACGTCTCGCGCAGGAACCGCTCGCGGTCGGCTTCGCCAGGCACCGATTGCGCGAGCTCCGCCACAAGGTCGGCGGCGGAACGGCCGCGCCCGGCGACCGTCTGCACCATGACGCGCGCAACCGGACCGACATAGGTCCGGAGCTTGTCCTCCACCGTCTTCAGCAGCACAGGATCGAGTGACGATTGCGGCCTGCGGCCGCCTGAGTCATCGCGCGGCGGGCGCGGTGACGCAACTACCGTCGTTACTCTGGCTTCGGACGCGACGCGCGTGCTGTCGGGTGATGCCTCCCGCAATACCTGGCGCAGCGCATCGGCCATGTCGGTACCGGTGTCGAAGCGGTCGGCCGGATGCTTGCCCATGGCCCGCTCGAGCACCAGCTGCAGGCGCGGCGCGGCATTGCGCACGTGCGCCGGCAGGAGCGGCAGGCTGTCGTTCTGGATGCGGCGACTGACCTCGGTCACGTTGCGACCCTGGAAGGCGCGTTCGCCAGCGACCATCTCGTACAGCGTGGCGCCGGCCGAGAAGATGTCGGACCGGCCGTCGACGACATCGTCGCCGCGACACTGCTCGGGCGACATGTAGGACGGCGTGCCGATCGTCGAGAAAATGGTGGTCGTCTCCACGTTCATCAGCTTGGAGATGCCGAAGTCGCCCACCTTCACCCGTTGGTCGGTCGTCAGCATGATGTTGCCGGGCTTGATGTCCTGGTGGATCACGCCCTGCTCGTGCGCACTGGTCAGCGCATCGAGCACCTGCAGCATGATGGCGATGGCGTCCGCGACTTCCATGACCGGCGCTTCGTCGAGCAGCTGGCGCAGGCTGCGCCCGGAGACGAACTCCATCGCGAGGTAAGGTTGCTCCTCGTGAAGGGCGAAGTCATAGACCGCGACGATGTTGGGATGCGCGCAGCGGGCAGCCGCCTCGGCCTCGCGGCGGAAACGCTTGATGTAGTCGGCGCGGTCGGCGCCGCTCATCAGCTTGGTCGAGATCAGCTTGATGGCGACGGTGCGGCGCAGGACGGGATCGTGTGCCCTGTAGATCTGACCCATGCCGCCAACGCCGACCAGTTCCTCGACGACGTAGCGGCCGATGTTGGGCGGGAGCGGCTCCATGGCTACCGTTCCCGCGGGACACCGATCATGTGCCCTCCAGCATCCTCATGGCATTCTGAAGGCTGCGATGCATGAGGTTGAACGAGCGGCCCAGCGAAGAGATCTCGTCGCTTCCCCTGACCGGATATTCCTGTACGTCGGTCTTGCCGGCACTGACATCGCGCGCAAGCGCTGTGATCTCCTGGATCGGCTTCAGGATGATGAAGTGCATCAGAACGTTCAGAATCACCAGCATCACCACGAACACTGCGCTCAACGAACCCACGAATGCCAGCAGCGAGCGGTTGGCGCGATTGAGTGCCACGCTCATCGGCACCGACACTATCTGCGCCCCGATCACGTCGTTCAACTGCCAGCCGAAGCCGTTGCTGTTGCCGTACAGGTCGATCATGGTCGGCGGCGCCGCCGCCGGAGTCGAATGGCAGGCGAGGCAGGCCTTGTCGGTCAGGCGAAACGGGCGCGCAAAGGTCAAGAACGGACCTGTCGCCGTCTCGCGAAGGCCGACGAACTCGCCGAGCTTGGGGTCGTTCTTGAAGGCGTGGATGACGTCCGACTCCCAGTTGGTGGCACGGTCGGCCGGATTGGTCGGGTTGAGGGCCGCTTCCTTGTAGGAATAGTCGGGGAAGTCCTTCTGAAGTTGGTGCAGGACGGTCTGTGCCGAGTAGGACGGGACCGAATGGGGCAGGAAGCGCACCGCGAGCTGGTCGACGATCAGTGGCCGGATCTCATTCTGGGTGTAACCGCGGACCGCCGTTCCGCTACGCATGATGAGGTTCGCTTCGTTCAGCATCTGACGCCTGGCTTCCTCGATCGTGATCTCTCGCGCGAGGAAGGTCGCGATCGCGAGGCCGATCAGAAAAGCGCTGACCATGACCAGATTGAATTTCGTCCGGAGGCCCACGGCACCCACCCCTTGTCCTGATGCTTAGCGTCTTGACGCTCAACGCACGCTGTTGACGAGCTTCGTCGCTTGTTCGCCGGTGAGACGGCCTGTCATTTCGCCTTTGATCTCGAACTGATAGCGACGGATGGCAGCGCGAGTTTCCGGCCCAAAGGTGGCGTCTATGCGGCCGGAATAGTAACCCAGGGTCGCCAGCGCCACCTGGACCTGCCGCCGGTCCTGATCGGACATGCGATCCTCGTCCACCATCACCTGCTGCGGCGGCGCCGGGGCGGGCGCGGCCGGCGGCGGACTTGGCGTCGGCGCCGGGGCCGGTGGCGGAGGTGCCACGGCCACCGGTGGAGGCGGCGGGGCGGGAGGAGGCGGCAGCGGCTTGCCGCCGATCAGGAACGCGGGCTTGCCGGTCGCGGCAACGAAAAAGGCCGTACCGGCCCCGCCCTTGGCGAGCTCGGCCCGCATGCCGGCGACGAACTTTTCGACGCTGAGCTCGTCACCCGTGAGCTGGCCGCGCAAGGCCTGCGCCGTTGCTGTCGGCCCAGGTGCCGCGGCGTCGTTGTTGGTGCCGATAACGGCGAAGCTGCCCGGCTGGATCTGCTCGCCCAACTTGGCCAGGCCGGTCGCCTGGGTCTCCGGCGGCTGGAAGCCGTCGAGCAGGACGACGCCCGAGCTGTCACCGACGCGGGCCAGGCTGTCGACCAGGCTCTTGGCGATGAGACCCTGGGTCAGGACGTCGTTGTCGCGCGTGATGTTGGCAGCAGCCGGCAGGAGGAACGGGCGGCCGTTGAACTCCCGCGCATAGCCGCAATAGTACAGCACGGCCACCGACGGCGGTGACGCCGTGGTGCGCTTGGCCAGGGAGCCGATGGCGGCGTCGAATTCACCCCGTCGCACGTCGCTTCGCTCGACCACCTCGAAGCCCTTGGCCTTCAAGGCGTCGCGCACCAGCGCGGCCGACGCGGTGCACCGAGGCAACGGCGGCAGGTCGGCATACTGTGCGTTGGCGACGATCAGGGCGGTGCGTAGCGGCTGGGACTGCGCCGGGCTGGTGTTCCAACAGAAGCCGGCGAAGCCAGCTAGAACGGTGACGAGACAAGCGCGCATCGGGCGTAACCCATCAGTCTGTCGGGTGGCTCCCGACCTTGCACAACTCGTGCAGTCAGTGTCACCCGTTCCCCCTGCCAAGGCAATAGCGAGCGCCCGCCAGGGGTTCGCTAGGTAGCCGATTATTTTCGACGGCAATGTGAGTTTACGCACCGCCGCGGACCAAATGCCAGCATGACGCCAGGGCGAGACCTGTGCGCCAGTCGTACAGAGTGTGCGCTAGGCGATGTCGCTCGCCTGGATACGCTTCACGCCCGCCTCATCCATCTTCTTCCACGCCGCTGCCAGAGAGCCGTTGAGGTCGATCGCGCGCGTGGCGTCCTCGATGACGTAGGCCGTGAAGCCGAGCTTGCGCGCGTCCAGCGCCGTCCAGGCGACGCAGAAGTCGGTGGCGAGGCCGGTCACGAACACCGTGTCGACGCCGCGCTCCTTCAAGTAGCCGGCCAGACCCGTCATGGTCTTGCCGTCCGCCTCGAAAGCCGAGTAGCTGTCGACATTCTTGTTGAAGCCCTTGCGGATGACCAGCCCCGCGGTCGGCAGCTTCAGGTCCTTGTGCAAGGCCGCGTCATCGGAGCCTTGCACGCAGTGATCGGGCCACAGGACCTGCGTGCCGTAGGGCGCATCGAGGTCGTTTCGAACGGCTTCTTGCCCGAGTGCGCGCTGGCGAACGAGGCATGGCCCGGCGTATGCCAGTCCCGCGTCACCACGATGTTCTCGAACGAAGCCGCGAGCTTGTTGATCACCGGCACGACCTGCGCCCCGCCCTTCACCGGCAACGCGCCGCCGTCGATGAAGCAGTTCTGGACGTCGACCACGATCAGGGCCGACTTCGGACCGGGCTTGATGGTGCCGGCCGTCCGGACACCGGTTGCGGCGACGAGACCGGCCGCGGCGGCCGTACCGAGGAGAAAGCGACGCGAGACGCCAAACGACGCGATGACGGGCATGGCAACCTCCATCGAGAGTCGTGATGCCAGTCTTGCAAAAAAGCGGGCCCGCGAGACGACAGGCCGGGCTATCGCCGGCTGAATTCGTCTTTGACCGCCTGCAGGAGCGCGGGATCCGCTGCGATATCGATCGCCGTCATCGCCATGGCCTTGGCCGAATCGAGGATGCACGCCTCGGCAGCCGAGCCGATCGAGGCGGCATGGAACTCGTGGCTGTGGGGCGGCACGTCGCGCGCCGTCATCGCCATCTGCGGCTGGATGGTCGGCACGAACCAGCTCACGTTGCCGGTATCGCCCGACCAGGCGCCCGACAGCTCGTCGCGCGGCCGGGTCGTCCGGCCGAGGACCCGCATGTTGGCATCGTAGCGTTCGGCGAGCGCGGCGTTGCTCAGCAGCTCGCGACCAGGCTTGTCGCGCCAGGTGCGCTCCAGGCGAGCGCCGGCCATCTCGGCCGCGCCGGTCAGGCAGGCATCGATGCGCGGGATCACCTTTTGCAGCGTCTCGGCGTTGTTGGCGCGCACGGTGATCACGGCCGTCACATGGTCCGGGATGACCTGCGGCAGCGTCCCCCCCTTGGTGATGATCCAGTGTACGCGCACGTCTGACGGCAACTGCTGGCGCAGCGCGCCGATACCGTTCAGCGCCTGCAGCAGCGCGTCGAGAGCATTGATGCCGAGCTCCGGCCGCGCCGCCGCATGCGCGGCCTTGCCGAAATAGGCGACCTGCACGCGGGTCGCGCCGACGGTGCGGGAATGGGCGATGTTGTCCATGCCGGGATAGACCAGCATCATGGCGTCGATGCCGTCGAAGAAGCCTTCGCGGTGCAGGATGTTCTTGCCGCCACCGCCCTCTTCGCCCGGCGTGCCCAGCGCCATGGCGGTGCCGCCGAGCGCGCCCACGACCTTGGCGTAGCCGATCGCTGCTCCCACGCCCGCCGCCGCCACGACATTGTGGCCGCAGCTCTGGCCGTAGACCGGCAGGCCGTCGTACTCGCACAGGAAGGCGATGCGCGGGCCCGGGTTCGCCGAAACCGCGGTGGCACGAAAGGCGGTCCTCAGCGAGCCCAGCCCCTCCTCCACCTGCAGGCCGCTGTCGCGCAGCGCCTTGCATTGCCAAGCCTGCGCCTTCACCTCCTCGAAGGCGAGCTCGACGTCAGCGTGCATTTTCGCGCTGATGTCGAACAGGATGGCCTGCGCCGCGTCGATCGCGGCGCAGGCAGCTTGCTTGAGGGCGGCTGTGTCAGTCACGCATGGTTCTCTTGCCAATGGCGGGCGATGTCGATTCGTTTGGCGAACCATATATCGGGGAACGACTTGGCGTAGGCGATGAACTTCGACACCGCCTCCGAGCGCGCTGGATGGCCGGCCAGACGCATGTGCAGCCCGATCGACATCATCTTGGGATAGGTCGCGCCCTCCTTGTAGAGCCGGTCGAAGGTGTAGCGCAGATGTTCCTCGAAATCCTCCGGCGGACCGAAATGGCCGGCGCCGAAGCGCGAGTCGTTGTTCACCAGCGAGTAGGGAATCACCAGGTGCTTCTTGTCCCCGACCATCGTCCAGTAGGGCAGGTCGTCGTTGTAGGCATCCGAGTCGTAGACGAAGCCGCCCTCCTCCACCACCAGCTCTCGGGTGTTGACGCTGGGTCCATAGCGGCAATACCAGCCGAGCGGCCGCTCGCCCGTGGTCTCTTCGATCGACTTCACCGCCAGCCGGATATGCTCTCGCTCCTGCTCGCGGCTCAGCAGCGTCACGTCCTCCCAGCGATAGCCGTGACAGACGACGTCGTGGCCGCGCTCGCGGATCAGGCGCGCGGCCTTGCGGTTGCGCTCGAGCGCGACGGCGCAGACATAGAAGGTGCTCTTCACGTCGTGCTCGTCGAAGATGTCCATGAGCCGCCAGAAGCCGACGCGCGCGCCATATTCGTACATCGTCTCCATGGCGAGATCGCGCTTGCCCGCCGGCCACGGCCGCACCGCCGATTCCGACAGCACACGCTCGGGATTGGCATCGCCGTCGCCGACCGCGAGCTCCGAGCCTTCCTCGTAGTTCACGACCAGCGAGATCGCGATGCGCGCGCCGCCCGGCCAGGTGACCTTGGGCGGCTTGCCGTTGTAGCCGACGACGTCGCGCGCCGGACCGGGGATGGAAGTGGTCTTGGACAAAGTCGTCTCCCGATCAGGCGTGATGCGCCATCCAGTGGCGCGCGATATCGATGCGTCGGGCAAACCAGACGTCGGGATGGCTCTTGGCGTAGGCGATGAAGTTCGCCAAAGCCTGCGCCCGGCCGGGATGGCCGACCAGCCGCATATGCAGGCCGATCGACATCATCTTGGGATGCGTCGCGCCCTCCTTGTACAGCCGGCCGAAGTTGGCCTTGAGGTACTTCTCGAAGTCGGCCGGCGAGCCGAAGGCGCCCCAGTTGAACTTGCCGTCGTTGGTGGCGAGCGAATAGGGAATCACCAGGTGCTTCTTGGCGCCGACCACCGTCCAGTATGGCAGGTCGTCATTGTAGGCGTCGCAGTCGTAGAGGAAGCCGCCCTCCTCGACGACCAGCTCGCGGGTATGGACGCTGGGTCCATAGCGGCAGTACCAGCCGAGCGGCCGCTCGCCGGTGGTCTCGGCAATGGAATCGACGGCGCGGCGGATATGGTCGCGCTCCTCCTCGCGGGTGAGCAGCGAGACGTCCTCCCAGCGCCAGCCATGCGAGATCACGTCGTGGCCGCGCGGCCGCATCTCGCGAGCCGCATCGCGGTTGCGCTCCAGGGCGACGGCGCAGGCGTAGAAGGTGCACTTCACCTCCTGCTCGTCGAAGATGTCCATCAGGCGCCAGTAGCCGCAGCGCGAGCCGTATTCGAAGTGCCCCTCGCCCGCGAGGTCACGCTTGCTGAGCGGCCAGTCGGCGGGACCGCTCGGCTCGCGCGTCGCATCGCCGTCGCCGATCGCCAGCTCCGAGCCCTCCTCGTAGTTCACGACCAGCGAGATCGCGATGCGCGCGCCATTCGGCCACGACACCTTGGGCGGGTTGCCCTCGTAGCCGATGAGATCGCGTTTGGGTCCAACGAGGGTCATTGCTTCGGCCTCAGGTATATGTAGCGGGCGTAGGGATCCTGGGAGAAGGTGACGCCCGTGATCTTGGGGCTGACAACGATGGTGCGGCCGACCAGGATTGCCGGGTTCAAGGTCGAGGCCGAACTGGCCACATTCTCCTGGATGGTCTTGTAGGCGGCCAGGCGCGCGTCCTTGTCGCTGGAGTTGCGGTACTTGAGATGCAGCTCGTCGACCTGCGGGTCGCTGAAGCGCGCCCAGTTGGTAAAGCCCGCGGTCGGCGTCTTGGTCACCAGGCCGAGGTTGGTGAGCGTCGAGGGATCGTTCAGCCAGATCACGCCCTCGTTCAGCAGCATGCCGCTCATATTCTGGTCGACGCCGTTGATGCGGGCGCGCACTGCGTCGAGCAGTTGCAGCGCCGGCGTCGGCTTGAGGTTGGCCGTGATGCCGACCTGCTTCAGCGAATCGGCGATGATGATGGCGATGTCGCTGTTGTAGGGCAGCGCCGTCGAGTACCAGAAGTCGAAGGACAGGCTCGTCTTGCCGGCCTCCTTCAGGAGCTCCTTCGCCTTGTTGAGGTCGGCCTTGTACTTCTCGTAGTTGTTGGTGCAGGTCCAGTCCTCGGCGTTGTACAGGCAGATCTGCCGCTTGCCGCGGCCCGACAGCGCCGTCTTCAGGATGCGGTCGTGCGGGATGGCGTAGAGCACGGCCTGGCGCACCTTGGGATCGGTGAACGGCTCCTTGTCCATGGCCATGTGCAGCCGCAGGATCGACGGCGTCTCGCCGTGCAGCACCGGGAAGCCCGCCGCGGCCAGAGCGTCGTACTGGCGGCCGGTCAAGCCCTCGGCGGCATAGTCCACCACCCCGCCCTTGATCAGGGACACCAGGTCGGCATTGCCGATGATGCGCAGCACCACGTCCTCGAAGGCTGGCTGCTTGCCCGACCAGTGGTTGGGCACGGCCTTGAGCTCGAGCTGCTGGCCGAGCGTGCGGTTGGCGATGTAGTACGGACCTGTCGTCGCGAGGTTCTTCTTCAGCCATTCGTTGGCCCACGGGTCCTCGGCCGTGACGTGCTTCTTGACCTCGACCGAGTCGATCACGGCAAACTGCTGGAACTTCATCGAGGTCAGCGCCACAGGCACGGCCGTTGGCTTGCCGTCACCGTCGGTGAAGGTGATGCGCACGGTGAGCGGATCGACCGCCTCGACCTGCTCGGCCTTGAACAAGCCTGCGATGCCCGCCTGGTTGCGGCCGTTGCCGGCGATGCGGGTCAGCCGCTCGAAGCTGTAGCGCACGTCCTCCGAGGTCATCGGATTGCCGGTCGGATAGAAGTTGATGCCCGGCTTGAGCTTGAAGGTGATGACCGGACCGTCGACGGTCCACGATTCGGCCAGCTCGGGCACGACCTCGACCGGGTCGGCCATCAGCGTGCCATCGGGCTTCGGGTTGAACTTCATGCGCACCAGGCGCTCGTAGACGTTGGTGCCGATCTCCTGGTCCTGCTGGCCGCGGATGTCGGCTGGGTCGAGGCTCGCAATGTCGGCCGGGATGGCGTGGACCAGCGGCTTGGCGCCGGCCGTGCCGGCCGAGGCCAGCGCCGCCAGCATCGCGGCGCAACCGAAGAGCAGACGTCTGGGCATCAGCATGTCGAGATCCTTTCGATGACAACGGGACAGGCGACGGCACGGCCATCGCCGATATCGATCAGCGGCGGCCGGCTCGCCGAGCAGGAGGGCCGGACGAGCGGGCAGCGGCCGGCGAGACGGCAGGCGTCGGGCGGGTCGATGGCGCTCGATATCTCGCCCGACAGGCGCGTGCGCGTGCGCTTCACCCCCCAGCGCGCCACGGGCGCGGCCGACAGCAGTGCCTTGGTGTAGGGATGCTTGGGATCGGCGAACAGGTCGCCGGTCGGCCCGGTCTCGACGATGCCGCCGAGATACATGACGGCAACCCGGTCGGCGACATGCTGCACGACCTGCAGGTCGTGGGTGATGAAGAGGTAGGCGAGGTTCAGCCGCTCCTGCAGCTCGAGCAGCAGGTCGAGGATCTGGCCGCGGATCGACACGTCGAGCGAGGATGTGGGCTCGTCGAGAATGACGATCTCCGGCGACACGGCGATGGCGCGGGCGATGCCGACGCGCTGGCGCTGTCCGCCACTCAGCTCGTGCGGATAGCGGTCGAGGTGGGCCGGTGTCAGCCCGACCATCTCGATCAGTTCCTTGACGCGCGCCGCACGCTCGCTGCGCAGCAGGTAAAGATGCAGGCTGAGCGGCTCCTCCAGCACCTGGCGTACGCTCATGCGCGGATTGAGCGAGGCGTTGGGATCCTGGAAGACCATCTGGATGCGGCGATAGACCCCGGCCAAACGGCTGGGCTGCAATCCCAGGATCGAATCGCCGCCGATCACGACGTCGCCGCCGGTCGGCTCGACCAGCCGCACGATGCAACGCGCCACCGTCGACTTGCCCGAGCCGCTCTCCCCCACCAGCGCCAGCGTCTCGCCGGCCTTGATCTCGAGGTCGACGCCGTCCACCGCCACCAGCCGGCGTCCGCCCTGGACCGGGAAGGTCTTCCTGAGGCTGCGGACCTGCAGCAGCGGCCGGTTGAGGACGGGATCGTCCTGCATCAGGCGGCCTCGACGAGCTGGCTCGCCGACAGAAGCCGCTGGGTGTAGCCGTCGGCGGGCCGGGTGAAGATCGCTTCGGCGCTTCCGGTCTCGACGACGCGGCCGGCATTCATCACCACGACCTCCTGGCAGGTCTCGGCGACGACACCGAGATCGTGCGTGATCAGGCAGGTCGTGAGCCCGCGCGTGTGGCTGAGCTCGACGATCAGCTCCATGATGTCGGACTGGATGGTGACGTCGAGGCCGGTCGTCGGCTCGTCGAGGATCAAGAGCGACGGCCGGCAGATCAGAGAGGCCATGGCGATCATCGCGCGCTGCGCCATGCCGCCCGAGAATTCGTGGGGATACTGCCGCGCCCGGCGCTCGGGCTCGGGGATGGAGACACGGCCTAGCGCCTCGATGGCCTGCCGCATTGCCGCGCGTCGGCCGCCGCCGTGCTGGAGCTGCCAGACATCGGCGAGCTGGCGGCCGACCGTGAAGACGGGATTGAGGGCGGCGCGCGCGTCCTGGAAGACCATGCTGATCTCCGCGCCGCGCACGCGCCGCATGGCCCTCTCGTCGAGGCCGAAGAGATCGACGCCGCGGAACAGCATACGGCCCCCGGTGCGCTCGAAGGCGGGCGGCTGGATGCCGAGGACCGACAGCGCCACCAGCGACTTGCCGCTGCCCGATTCGCCCACCACCGCCGTCATGACGCCGGTCTTCAGGCGGTACGACACGCCGTGCAGCACGGGCGCGAGTTCGCCGGTTTCGCCCACGAAGCCGCCGCTGTAGTCCTCGATCTCGAGCAGGGCGTCGCTCATCGCCGCCGCCGCGGATCGGTGAGGTCGGCGAGCGCGTCGCCCAGCAGGTAGAGGCCGCCGGCCAGGCCGAGGATCGCCAGCCCCGGGAAGAACGACACCCACCACTGGCCGGTCATGATGCCGTCCTGGCCTCGGGCGATCATGTTGCCCCATTCCGGCACGTTGGGGCCGAGCCCCAGGCCCAGGAAACCCAGGCTCGCGGTCACCAGCGCCGAGAAGGCCGCGTTGATCGAGGTGAAGGCAAGCAGCGGCCCGACGCTGTTGGGCAGCAGATGGCGGAAGGCCACGCGCCACGGCAGGTTGCCGGCCATGCGCGCCGCCTCGGCGTATTGCCAGGTCTTCTTGGCCTGGATCTCGGCGCGGGCCAGCCGCAGGTAGTCCGGGATGCCGACGAACGACAGCACGAGGATGACGTTGACGATGCCGGCGCCGACCGCCTGCACCACCAGCATGGCGAACAGCAGGCCGGGAAAGGCCTGGAAGATCTCGACGCCGCGCATCATCGCGGTGTCGAGCGCGCCGCCGTGATAGCCCGACAGTACGCCCAGGACCGTGCCGACGGTGAGCGCGATGGTCACCGCCGCGAAGGCGATGCCGAGATCGTAGCGCGCGCCGACCATTAGGCGCGACAGCATGTCGGCCCCCAGCCGATCGGTGCCGAGAGGAAACGCCCAGCTCGGCGCATCGTAACCGTCGCCGATGCCGGGCGTCAGCGGATCGTAGGGCGTCCAGACGAAGGAGATCAGCGCGACTGCGACGTAGAAGGCGAGCAGGCCGAGCCCGATGCGCAGCGCCCAGTACGACCGCGGCCGACGCCGGCGCCTGTGCGCCGTCTTGGCCGAACCGCGGTCGCGGAGCACGGCGTGGGTCATGAGCGGATCCGCGGATCGATGAACATGTAGAGGAGATCGACCAGCAGGAAGGCCAGCACGTAGAGCAGAGAAGCGTAGATGACGAAGCCCTGCAGGGCGGCGAAGTCGGAGCGTTCGATCGCCTGCAGGGCGTACTGGCCGAGGCCGGGCCAGGCGAAGATCGATTCCAGCAGCACCGCGCCCGCGAAAATGTGGCCGGCGACGCCGCCGATCAGCGTCACCACCGGCAACAGCGCATTGCGCAGGCTGTAGCGGAACCACACGACCCGCGGGCTGTGGCCCATGGCGATGGCCGTGCGGATGTAGTCGCTCTGCATGGCCTCGGCCATGGCCGAGCGCGTCACGCGCGCGATCGGCGCGGCCGAGCTGAAGCCCAGCGTCAGCGCCGGCAGAGTGATCTGCTTGACCGCGAGCCACCACAGGTCTGGACGGCCGGCGAGCAGCGTGTCGACCAGCAGGAAACCGGTGATCTTGGGCGGGAGCGCGATGCCGATCGGCAGTCGGCCGACCGGTCCCGGCAGCCAGCGCAGGTCGACGAAGAAGATGCTGATCAGCACCAGCCCGACCCAGAACTGCGGCAGCGCCATGCCGCTCAGCGTCGTGCCGCGCACCAGGAAGTCGGGCCAACGCTCGCGATGGACGGCGGCCAGCACGCCGAGCGGGATGCCGACGGCGATGCCGAGCGACAGGCCGACCATACCGAGCTCGAGCGTGGCCGGCAGCCGATCCCACAGATCGGCCGCGACGTTCTGGCCGGTGGTGAATGAGATGCCGAGATCGAAGCGCAGGAGTGCGCTGATGTAGTTCACGAACTGCATGGGCAGCGGGTCGGCGAGCCCGAGCCGGGCGCGGATTTCGGCACGCAGCGCATCGGTCGCCTCGGGCGGGGCGTAGAGCTCGGTCGGGTCACCGTTCAGCACCCGCGCCATGAAGAAGGTCATGGTGACGACCCCGAACGCCACCGGGAAGACCCAGAGCAGGCGGCGCAGGATCATCTTGCCGAGCGGCGGCATCAGAAGCCGAGCAGGTTGTCGCGGAAGTGCTGGTGCTCGTAAGCGCGCCGCACCGCGCCGCGCCGCTGCAGCGCCGGGACGAGGCCGTCGGTGATCTCGGCGATGTAGCGGCGCGTCAGGTTGCCGGTGAAGACGAAGCCGTCGCCGCCGACCTCCTCCATCAACGCGGCCATCTGGCCCGCGACCTTGTCGGGGGTGCCGACCAGCTCCTCGTAGCTGTATTTGTAGTTCTGTGCGATCTCGCGCAGCGTGGCGCCCTGCTTCAGGAAGCGCTTCAGCGTGCCCTGTTGGCCATTGGTCGTGAGCTCGCCGATCGGCGCATCGATGTCGAAGACGGAGAAATCGATGTCGGTCAGACTGCCCATCTGGGCCAGCGCGAGTTCGGGCGCTGCCTTGCGGTGGGCCTGCCGGCGACGCACGCGCTCCCAGGCTTCCTCGTCGCTCTCGCCGATCGTCGGCGTGGCGACATACATCACCTTGCAGCTGTCGGGATCGCGTCCGGCTGCGGCGACTTTCTTGCGCATCGTGGTACGGAAAGCCTTCATCTCCTCGACGGTGCTGACGGCGCACAGCACCGCATCCATACGCTTGGCAGCGAAGTCCTGGCCCTGCGGGGAGTTGCCGGCCTGCACCAGGACGGGCTGGCCCTGCGGCGGCCGGGCGGTGTTGAGCGGCCCGCGCGAGGAGAAGAACTGGCCCTTGAAGTCGATCTTCCGCACCTTGGCGGGGTCGACGAACATGCCGCGCTCGCGGTCCATCACGATCGCGTCGGCGTCCCATGACGACCACAGCTCGAGGACGACCTCGACAAACTCGGCGGCCATCTCGTAGCGCAGGTCATGCTCGAGATGCGTATCGAGGCCGAAATTCTGGGCCGCCCGCTCGGCGGTCGAGGTCACGAAGTTGCATCCCACCCTGCCTTTCGACATCAGGTCGAGCGTCGCAATCAGCCGCGCCAGCAGGTACGGGGGATAGAAGCTGGTCGAGATCGTCGGCACGAGGCCGAGCCGGCTGGTCGCCTGCGCCATCAACGGCACCAGCGGCAGCGGATCGTTCTTGGGCGCGCGCAGCGCACGCTTCAGGTAGAAATCCATCGAGCTGCCGTAGTTGTCCGGCACGAACACCGAATCCTCTAGCAGCACGAAATCGAAGCAGGCCCGTTCCGCCGCTTTGGCAAGGTCGACATGCAGGTCGGGATGCGACCAGTCCTCGCCACTGGTGCCACCCCACAGCTGGTTCCAACCGTGAACGCCGAAGCTGTTGCCGAGAAACCAACCAAGGTGGAAGAGATCCGCCGCCAAATCCGCCTCTCTGCAGGAGCCGCGGGCCTCCTTGCAAACGGCGGACCATTCGAGGCGTTCGACGGCGCCTTCCCGGCAGGGTGACTATGCCGTCAGGACGGGACTTTCAGGGCTCACGCTTGTTCCCGCGCATGAAGGCCGCCAGCGGCATCGCCGCCAGGGCGGCGAAGGCCATCAGGTAGAAGGCATTGAGATAGCCGATCATCGCCGCCTGCCGCAGGATCTCGTTCGACAGGGTCTGCAGGCTGGCGGCGCCGTCGAGGCTCCACTGCGGCGGCAGGCCGGGCTCCGTCAGCGTCTTGTTGTAAGGCGTGATGTATTCGGTCATGCGCGAATAGTTCGACGCCGTCGACCGGCTGACGACCAGCACGGCCACAGAGATGAACAGGCTGGAACCGAAGTTGCGCATCAGGGTGAAGACGGACGAGCCCTCCGTCACCTGGCGCGGCGGCAGGGTCGAGAAGGCCATCACCGTCATCGGCGTGAAGGCGACCGACTGGCCGAAGCCCAGCAGGAAGTTGCCCCAGAACACGTCGCTGTCGGTCAGGTTGATGTTCCAGTGCGCCATCCAGAAGCCCGCTACCGCCTGGATGCCCATGCCGCAGACGATGGCCGAGCGCGGTGCGATGCGGGTGAGCTGGACGACCACCAGGAACGCCGCCCAATTGCCCATGCCGCGCGCGGCGATGAGCATGGCGATGGCGTTGTCGGGGTAGCCGCGCAGGTCGTGCAGCAGGGTCGGGAACAGCACGATGCTGGTGAAGTTCAGCATCCCCATGATCAGGGCGAGCAGGATGCCGATGGTGAAGTTGCGATCGAGCAGCAGGCGCGGATTGACGAACGGCTCGGCCACCGTCAGGCAATGCACGACGAAGATCCAGAGCGCCAGCGTGCCGGTGAAGGCGTAGAGCACCATCTCCGTCGATTCGAACCAGTCGAGGCGATGGCCGCGGTCGAAGATCAGCTGGGCGCAGGTGATGGCGACGGAAAGCGCGATGAAGCCGGTCCAGTCGAACTTGACCGGGCTCTTGGCCGTGTAGTCGCGCAGGGCGAACCAGATGCAGGTGAGAGCGCAGATGCCGGGCGGCACGATGATGAAGAAGGCGGCGCGCCAGTCGTAGGCCTCGCTCGCCATGCTGCCGACGATCGGGCCGAGCACGGGACCGAACACCGCGCCGATGCCCCACATGACGATGGCGGTGGGCTGCAGATGCTTGGGGAAGGTCGCGAGCAGGATGGCCTGGCCGAGCGGCATGATCGGCGCGCCGAACGCGCCCTGTCCCACACGCGCCAGGATCAGGGTCTCCAGGCTGCCGGCGAAGCCGCACAGCAGCGATGTGATGGTGAAGCCGAGCACGGTGAAGAACATCAGGTTGCGCCAGCCCAGCCGGCTGGCCAGCCAGCCGGTCATCGGCGTGGCGACGGCGGTGGCCACCAGGTTGAGCGTGATCACCCAGGAGATCTCCTCCTGCGTCGCCGACAGGTTGCCGCGCATCTGCGGCAGCACCAGGTTGGCGATGGTGATGGTCATGCCGAACAGCATGTTGGCGAGCTGGACCATCAACAGGATGAGCCACTGCCGCCCGCTGATCGTGAACAGGCCGCCTTTGTCCTCAGCGACGACGGTCGTCATTCCCCCGCTTCATCGTTGTTCTTGGCGCGATGATTCGACAGGACGCCACCGAATGACAGGACAAACGCGTGCTGCGTTGCAACAATCGACTCAGAGGCCGAGGCGATAGACCTTCGACGCGGTGCCGCTGAACAGGCTCTTCTTCTCGGCGGTACTTGCTCCCGCGGCGAGCCGCTTGCAGGCGTTCCAGAACACGCCGTAGCCATAGGAGCCCTTGTCGACGGGGAAATTGCTCTCGAACATGGCGCGGTCGGCGCCGAAGGCCTCTACGCAAGTCTGGACGTACGGCTTCCACAATGCGGCAAGCTGCGCGGAGCTCGGCGCGCTCTCGCCCTCGTGCACGTCGAAACCGAGCAGCCGCATGCCGAGACCGCCCAGCTTCACGTTGACATTGGGGCAGGCCGCGAGTGTGCGGATGCTCTTGCTCCACTCGGCAAATACCTCATCGCGCTTGCCCTTGTAGCGGCCGAGCCCGATCGGACCACCGACATGGTTGAGCACGATCGTCGTGCCCGGGAAAGCGCGCGCGAGGTCGATCACATCGGCGAGCTGCGTGTGGTAGACCCAGGCGTCGAAGCTCAGCCCCAGCGGGGCGAGCTGAGCGAAACCCTCGCGGACCTTTTTGTCGACCAGCAGGCCCTCCGGCCGTACGGCCGTGGCGCCCCATTGCGTCTGATCCGGATGAACCGAGGCGATGAAGCGGATGCCGCGGAAGCGGCCGCCGCCGGCCACGATCATCGCCTCCAGCACCTCGCGCACGCGCGCGCCCAGCGGCAGGTCGGCATGGCCGACGATGCCGGCGCAGACACGCGGCTTGCCGTAGCCGCCGCTGGCGCTCATGGCCGCCACGCCATTGGCGAATTCGATCTCGCCGACGGGCCGCATCTCGGCGGGGCCGTCGTCGCGGTACATCGACAGCCATTCGAGGTAGACGGTGGCGATGACGTTATGGCCGCCTTCGGAGATGTCCTTCAGCAGGTCCGGCAGCAGGTAAGTGCCGCTTTCCGGACGATCGATCAGGTGATGATGCGGATCGACGATCGGCAGGTCGGGCTCGAGCGCCACCTCGCGGCTCTTGGCGAGCCATTCAGGTCGCACTGCGAGGTGCGAGCTGATGGCGTTTGGCGACGGTGTAGACATTTTTTTCCTCCCTCTTGCCGGACTGCGGGCCTCCAGGCCCGCTCATGATTCATGAATGCGGGCCTGGAGGCCCGCGGTCCGGCAAGACATTAACGCGCGAACTTGCCGGTCAGCGTCGCCTTCTCGAGGGTATTGAAGTGAAGCTGGAAGCCGATGATGGCGGCCGAGGTGTCGGCGTTGACCGGCAGCGCATCCTGCTTCACGGCGAACACGGTGAAGATGTAGCGATGCGGGCCATGGCCCTCCGGCGGGCATGGTCCGCCATAGCCCGGCGCGCCGAAGTCGGTGCGGGTCTGCAGCGCGCCCTTGGGCAGCAGGCCGGCCTTGGGATTGCCGGCGTCGAGCTTGAGCTCGGTCGTGTCCGCCGGGATGTTGACCACGACCCAGTGCCAGAAGCCGCTGCCGGTCGGCGCATCGGGATCGAAGCAGCTGACGGCGAAGCTCTTGGTCCCCGCCGGCACGCCCGACCACGCAAGATGCGGCGACTTGTTGCCGCCGCCGCAGCCGAAGCCGTAATCGGCCGACAGGATGTGGTCCATCTTGAGGGTCTCGCCCTCCTTGAAGCTGGTGCTGCTGAGCGTGAGCGCCACGGTCGCCTCCGGGATCGTCAGTGCGAAATCGCGATCACGAGTGGATCAGCTTGCCGATCTCAATGCAAAAAAATTCCAGCCGCTGCCGCTTGCATGGTCCGCAAAGCGATAGCCCACTACTGACCGACGTACTTGGTGATCTCCTCGCTGGCCTTGCGTCGCACCAGCTCGTCCGCGACGGCTGAGGAAACGCAGATCTTGTTGACCGGATTCAAGACGGTGCCGAGCGACTTGGCAATCACCAGCGCGACGGGGATGCCGATGATGCTCAGGCAGAACAAGAAGACCTGGATGGCATTCAGCACCACGAACACGAGCCCGAACGGGATGTAGAGGATCATGATGATGGTGGAGTAGGCCTGCCACGCCGGGTTCTGCTCGACCTTCAATTCCGCCTTGCTGACCATCGCCTGCCCGAAGGGTGCCAGCAGGAACTTGCCGAACTCCATCAGGCCAAGCCCGATCGGCGCCGGCAGGATCAGGATCGTGAGCAACAGCCCCAGCAGCCAGTAGAACGCCGCCGTCAGAAACCCGAAGAAGGGGAAATGCCACAGGATGTTGCCGAGTGTCCGCATCGGTCATTCCCCCCGCCTTCGCGACGCTCCGCTACAGCCCCTGCCCGCCCGCTACGGAGATGGCCTGGCCGGTGACCCATGATGCCAATGGCGACGCCAGGAACAGCGCCACGTTGGCGACCTCCTCGGCATAGCCCATGCGGCCGAACGGGATCGACGCCAGGGTGGCGTTATAGAGCTTGGGATCGCTGCTCTTGCGGCGATCCCACACGCCGCCAGGGAACTCGATCGAGCCCGGGGCGATGCAATTTACGCGCACGCGGTCCTTGGCGTACATCGCGGCCTGTGTGGTGGTGTAGTGGACCACCGCGGCCTTGATGGCGCCGTAGGGCGGCTGGCGCGCCGCGGGATGGAAGGCCGCGATCGAGGAGATGTTGACCACGCTGCCCTGCGCCTGCTGCAGCGCCGGATAGGCCTCTTGCGTCGCATGCACGATCGCCATCATGTCGACCGCGAGATTGGCGCCCCAGCCCTTGTCGTCGTCCGACGAGCCGAAGGCCGAGGCGTTGTTGACCAGGAAATCGACGCCGCCCAGCGCGGCGACGGCGTCGCGCACATAGCCGCGCACGGCGTCGCCCTTGGCGAGATCGGCGCTGGCGGCATGAGCCTTGCGGCCGAGCTTGGCGATCTCGGCCTTGGTCTCCTCGAGCGCTTTGGGATCACGGGCGCAGATCGAGACGTCGCCGCCCGCCGCCGCGAAGCCCATCGCAATCGCCTTGCCGATGCCGCGGCTGCCGCCGCAGACGATCGCCTTCTTGCCCGTGAAATCGATCTTCATGAAAGCCTTGCTCCTTGTTCAACGCTGATTGACGCAGACGGCCGACAGGACCGGTGCGGGCGAGCCGTCGTCGCGCACCGCGCCACCCGCACCCGGCGCGGCCGGGGTGCGCACCGTATCGCCAAAGGCGCCCAGGCGGCGTGCGTCGTTGCGCAACTCGGACAGGGCAATCTCGCAAGCCTGCCGCGAAGCGAAAGCGACCTGGTAGCTGGTGGTCGAATTGCCGCCCAGGAACCACGTCACCAACAACAGGTATTCCATTCGTTCCCCCCGCCGATGGCCCCATTACCTTGACGGCAATTCAACCACGCTGCCCGGGCTTGTGCTAGGATTTGGCAAAAGAACGACGTTTGGGAGGAAGTGATGCGATACGTGAAAGCCGCCGCGGCGGCAGCGTTGGCGTGCGTCCTGTTCAGCGTTCCCGCGTTCAGCCAGAACAATGCCGTGAAGATCGGCGTGCTGGACGACATGTCCGGCCCCTATGCCGAGAATACCGGTCCCGGCGACGTCGCCGCGGTGCGGTTCGCGATCGCCGATTTCGGCGGCTCGGTGCTCGGCAAGCCGATCGAGCTGGTGACCGCCGACTTCCAGAGCAAGGTCGATGTCGGCGTCGGCATCGCCAAGCGCTGGTACGACGACGAGAACGTCGACATGATCCTCGGCATCCCGAACTCGGCCATCGCACTCGCGCTGGTGCGCATCGCCCAGGAGAAGAACCGCATCGTCATGCCGACGGCGGCGGCGACGTCGGAGCTCACCGGCAAGGCGTGCACGTCGCATTCGATCCACTGGATCTACGACACCTACGGCCAGACCAAGACGATCGTGAACGCCATCAGCAAGATGGGCGGCGACAATTCGTGGTTCTTCGTCACCGTGGACTACGCCTTCGGCCTCGCGGTCGAATCCGACGCCACCAGCTTCATCAAGGCGGCGGGCGGCAAGGTCGCGGGCTCGGTGCGCCATCCGCTGAACACCGCGGACTTCTCCTCGTACCTCCTGCAGGCGCAGGCCTCGAAGGCCCAGGGCCTGATGTTCGCCAACGGCGGCAACGACATCATCACCGGCGTCAAGCAGGCGGCCGAGTTCGGCCTAGCCAAGCAGGGCATGAAGATCAGCGCCCCGCTGGCGCAGTTCCCCGACATCCGCGGCGTCGGGCTGAAGGTGGCGCAGGGCATCCTGATCTCGAGCCCGTTCTACTGGGACATGACGCCAGAGGCGCGCGCCTTCACCGACCGCTTCACCAAGGTGATCGGGCGCCCGCCCTCCTTCATCCAGGCCGGCACTTATGGCGCCGTGCTGCACTACCTCAAGGCGGTGCAGGCCGCCGGCACCGACGAGGCCAAGGCCGTGATGGCCAAGATGAAAGAGCTGCCGATCAACGACTTCATGACCAAGAACGGCAAGGTCCGCGAGGACGGCCGCGTGATCCGCGATATGTACCTCATGCAGGCCAAGACGCCCGAGGAATCCAAGGGCGAATGGGACCTGGTGAAGATGGTCGCGACCGTGCCGGGCAACGAGGCGTTCCGGCCGCTGAGCGAAGGCGGTTGCCCGCTTGTTGGCAAGGTGAACTAGGAACTCGTCGTGGGCGGGAATTAAGACGAATTCGGACAGTTTCGCCCTGTCCGAATTCAACCCGCCAAAAGTCGCTGTTTTGGGCCTTTTCTGGCCTTCGGGGCAATTAGGATAGTTTCGATGGCCATTTCGGTCGGGAGAGTTTGGTCTCGGCGCATCACCCACGCCTGGCGCGCCCGTCGACCTCGCGCACCGCAGCCTAGTCGAACGGGCCAACCCGCCGGCCGTTGTGGATCCGACAGACGATGCAAAGAGCGACAACGCGAGAAGCGACGCAACAGGATCACAATATAACTTCAGTTCATGATCGTCAAGAACTTCAGTTAGCTACGGCCTGTTTCGCTCTCTGCCAATTTTTTCGTGCCATAGAGGGCCACCTCTGGCGGACCGAATCGACGATCACGCCATTCCTTGTGTCGCTCTGCCCGAGTGCCAGCATTGCTTGCAACCCCGGCCATCCGGCCGTTCAAACCTTCAGCAGCTCATGCACGAGTGACTCGCACTCCTTGGTGATCCCGCTCCTGAACCAGCGCTGTGCGTTGATCTCGGGATCGCCTGAGTACAGCCGCTCGTACAGCCCGGCGCGCGAGCCGAATTCACTGCCGGTCATGTCCCACGCGAGCTTCATCAGCTCGAGCCGCCGTTTGGCGTCGATGTTGGGGCCGATCAGCCACTGGTCCATCAGCGGGCCGATCGCGGGGTTGGCGTAGTCGGCGCCGCTCATGGCGAGCACGCCCGAGCCGGCGGCGATGCGCAGCACGTCGGCCGCCTTGGTGTTGGCGTAGGGGAAGAAGAAGTTGATGGCGGCCCCGCCGGCGACGCCGACGGTCTTGGGTCCGGTGAGACCGTCGCCTTCGATCCTGGTCTCGCCGCGGGCGAAGGCCTCGGCACGTCGCAGCCCCTCCTCGACCGCGCCGGCGCGGATGCCCTCGGCGACGCTCACCAGAGCGATGAGCTCGCCGATGGCGGCCTGGAAGCGCGGCAGCTTGTCCCGGCCGTTGGCGCGCGCGATCGCCGTCGCCATGCCGGCCAGGAAGCGCAGCTTCATGGTCGAGCGGATGGTGGCCTGGATCGGCGTGTAGCCCGGCCGCGACGCCAGCATGCCGTTGTAGGCCTCGAGATCGCCGTCGATGATCATGCGCTCGTCCGGCACCAGCACGCGATCGAACATCAGGATGGCGTCGCCCTCGTCGAAGCGGCTGCTGAGCGGCCGGTCGAACGTGCTCTGCCCGTGATGGAAGCTCTCGCGGCACAGGATCGAGAGGCCGGGCGCGTTCATCGGCACCACGAAGGCCAGCACGAACTTGTCCTCTCCGGGCTTACGCGGATAGTACGGGCCGACGTAGCACTCGTTGGAAACCGGCGCGAGGGTCGAGAGCATGCGGCAGCCGCTCACGACCACGCCTTCGGCCGTGCGCTCGACGACCTGCACCGCCTGCGACGGCGCATCGAGCGTCGAACGGTCGGACTGCGGATCGATCAAGGCATGCGTGACCTGGAAGTCGTTCTCGCGGCAGAGCTCGACCATGCCCTGCGCCCGCGCCGCCGCCTCGTTCTTGCCCAGCGCCCGCAGCGCCACCGCCTGGTCGACCAGGAAGGCCGACATGAAGTCTGTCAGGCGCCCCATCAGGCCGAAGGTGCGCTTGGCGCGCAGGTGGAAGCAGCCGGCGAGCGCTGAAAACTCCTCGCGGGTGCGCGCCTCGAGATAGGTCGTGCTCACGGCCTCGCCCGTCGTCGGCGACTTGCAGGCAAGAAGATGATGCAGGGCCGGATCGTGCTGGTCATCGTGCAGGCCGGCGATGGTGCCGATGACGCCCTGCAACGGCGGATAGTCGGTGACGTCGGTCACGACCTTGCCGTCGATGAAGAGCCTGCGGCCGTCGCGCAGGGAATCGATGTATTGCTTGCCGGTCTTGATGGGCATGGCGGTCCTCTCCGCCCGCATCCTGAGGCCAGGGACGGCTTGGCTTCCATGGCGGAATCTGGAATGTTCGCGACGCGAACATGACGATCCATCGCTCCGTCCGGGCGCTGTCGCGCGGCCTCGCGCTGATCGGCGAGCTCAATACCAGCGGGCCGTCGAGCGCCCAGCAGCTCGCGCGCCGCAGCGGCGTCAATCGCACGACCTGCTACCGGCTGCTGCAGACCCTGCAGCAGGACGGCTACGTCACGTTCGACGAAGCCAGCGCCCTGTTCAGCCTGACGCCACAGGTGCGACGGTTGAGTGAGGGACTGTCGACGCAGGACCTGTCGCGGCAGGCCGCCCTGCCGCCGATGTTCAGCCTGCTCGAACAGGTGTCGTGGCCCAGCGACTTCGCCGTCTTCGAGCTGGGCTGGATGATGATCCGCGAGAGCACGCACTCCTTCAGCCCGTTCTCGGTCCATCGCTCGATGGTCGGGCTGGGCCGCTCGCTGGTGCGCAGTGCGCTCGGCCGCGCCGTGCTGACGGCGGCGAGCCCGGCCCAGCGGCATGAGATGCTGGAGATCACCGCCTCGCTGGTGCCGGAGGATGCTGCACTCGCGCGCGACCGCCGCTACATCAGCCGTTTCGTGGCACGCACGAAAAGCGACGGCTACGCCTCGTCGGTCGATGAGACCGAGCAGGGCATCAGCGCCATCGCCGTGCCGATCGGCGGTGTCGGGCCGGTGATCGGCAGCCTCAACATCGTGTTCTTCACCTCGGCGATGACGACCGAAGTCGCCGCCAGGCGCTACCTGCGCAGCCTGAAGCAGGCCGCCACTGAGATAGAGCGGCGGTGGCGTGCCGCCACGCCCTAGTACCGATAACTGTCACCCCGAGCGTAGCGAGGGGCCTTTAGGTTGCAGGAAAGGGCTCGGGATGACAGTAGGTCCGTATCAGGCATTTGTGAGTTTCGATGCCAGCAGTACCGTCACCCGCTCAACAAACGGTGATCGCGTCAGGAGCCGGCCGGTGCGACGTCGTCCAGTGCCGCCAAATCTGCGGCCAACGACGCGCCGCGTCCCGTGCCGCGCACCAGCGCCTTGCGGGCGAACCATTCGGTCGCGGCATCGAGCGGCTCGACAAAGCTGATCTCGCCACCCGACAGGGTCGCGACCGGCACGCCGTCACGATAGAGAAGGCGGTTGCCGGCGAGCGCCGCGAGCCGTGCGCCCGGCGTCAGGACGCCGGCGAGGTTCAGCGGATCGGCGCCCGACACCGCGGTCCATTCGCCGGTCGGCGGGCGGCGGCGCACGTCGCGCAAGGTGCCGATCGCCTCCGGCAAAGCGAACTGCTCGCCGGTGAACCCCGCCACGAAGCGGCCACCGCGGATCTCGCCGCTGCCCTCGAGCCGGCGATAGACGCGCAGCAGCTCACGCCACGGCGGCAGCCACGACGCCTCGCGCTCCAGCATGCGCCAGAACACCACGCCATAGCGGCGCAGCAACGCACGGGCGACATGCTCGACAGCCGCGGCGTCGACCGTGCTGGCGGCCGTGGGAGGGCGCACCAGCGACCACCGGCCGGAATCCTCCATCGCCGAAGCGGCGGCGCGGCGGCGGCGCGTACCGCCCGGCCTGCGTTCGGAGAACGGCACCAGCAGCGCGCGCAGGCCGGCGAAGCTGTCGGAGGTGAGGAGGCCCAGCGCCACCAGTTCGGCCAGCGCCTCCTCGAGCTGCGACCGCAGCAGGCCACAATGCTGCAGCAGCTCGTCGAAGAAGGACGCGCCATTGGCCGCAATGTAGTCGACCACGGCCTGGGCTTGCGCGGTGGGGCGCGCCGCTGCGTCGGCCGGCAGCGCCATCGCCCGCCACAGGGCGGCATGGCGGCGCGGCAACAGGGTGACCGGCGTGGTGCGCACCGTCGTTGGCCGCCCGGTCGCGGCGCGCGCGCCGAGCCGCAGCCAGGTGGCATGGCCCGCCAGGCAGCGGGCGTCGAGCCACGACGGGCGATAGTCCTTCAGCCGCGCCGGCAGGATGTCGCTTTCCCAGGCGGCGGCCGGCGCGCCAAAGCCTTCGAGCTGGCCGACGACGGCGTCGAGAGACGCGGGACCCTCGACCTGGGTGTCGGGCGCGATGCGTTGCCAGCGAAACAGGAAGCGCAGGAAGTCGCGGGCCGAGACCGGTTCGATCTCGGCACGCAGGCGCTTGATCGTGTAGCGATGGATGCGCGCGAGCAGGCGCCGTTCGCACCATTCATCGACCGGTGCGTCAGGCGTGAACCGGCCACGCAGCGCGAAGCCTTCGGCCTCGAGCGCCACCAGCGTCCCGGCGACCGCCTCGGCCTGCAGGCCGAGCGGTGCGGCGAGAGCCGCTTGGCTGACCGGACCCAGGCCTTCGAGCCGGCCGCGCAGGATCTCGACCAGCGCCTCGTCACGCGACCACTCCTTGTCGTAGGCGAACGGCGCGGCGATGGCTGGCGCTGTCGCAAGACCCGGCCAAAGGGCGCGGAAGTGCGGCAGGCGCTCGGCCGCAATCCAGAGCTTTGCGTCGGCGACGTCGATCAGCGCCGCACGCTTGGCGGCCGCGAGCTCATCGAGCCAATCGCGCCAGTTCACGCCCGCCTGCACCTCGTGCTCGGTAAGAAAACCCAGCCACACCAAGCCGTCATGCAGCTCGTCCGCATTCGCCGCGTCGGGCCAGGCCTCTGCCCTCACCCGTTCGATCGCCTCGGCATCGAGGCGGCCCAGCTCCGACGCCTGCTCGGGCGCCAGCCAGCGGCGCGCCATCACCGCCTGGGTACGGCGCTCCTCCAGCGGCGCGTCGTCAAGGTAGGCGTAAGGGCGCGCGGTCAGGACTTCGAGCGCCAAGGGCGACGGCTGCGTCAGGTCGCGCGTCACCACCCGGATCGCGCCGGCTTCGATGCCTTTCAGCAGGCGCTCCAGGCCGTCGGTATCCATCGCTTCGCCAAGACAGTCGCCGAGCGCTTGGCGCACCAATGGATGGTCTGGGATCTCGCGCTCGCCGACGAGATTCTCGGCGCAGGCGATCTGGTCGGGAAACACCGAACCGATCAGGTCTTCGGCGCCCATGCGTGCCAGCTGCGGCGGCACCTTTCGGCCGCCGCGAAAGCGCGGCAAGGCAAGCGACACGCCGCTCACCCAGCGCCAGCGCGTGGTGAACATCGGCGAATCCAGCACCGCCTGAGTCAGCACATCGCGCGCCGAGGCCGAGTGCAGGTAGCGCGGCACGTCGTCGAGCGCGAAGCTGTGCGCCTCGGTAAGCGAGATGACGATGTTGTCCTCGGTGGCGGCGGCCTGGATCTCGAAATTGAACTTGCCGCAGAAGCGCTTGCGCAGCGCCAGTCCCCAGGCGCGGTTGAGCCGGCTGCCGTAGGGCGAGTGGACGACGAGCTGCGCCCCGCCCGCCTCGTCGAAGAAGCGTTCGAGGACGACGGTGTCGCGTGTCGGCAAGCAGCCCAGCGCGGCGTGGCCGGCGCGCAGATAGTCGGCGAGCTGCTCCGCTGCCGCGACGTCGAGCCCGAGCTCTCCGGTCAGCCACTGCAGGACGCCAGCGCCCGTTGGATCGGCCGTCAGACGCGCCGCGACCTCGGCACGCAGGCGCGATACCGAGACCGAAAGCTCGTCGCTGCGGCCGGGCGCTTCGCCCAGCCAGAACGGAATGTTGGGCGCCTGGCCGTGGGCATCCTCCACGCGCACGACGCCACGCTCGACGCGCTGGATGCGGTAGCTGCGGTTACCGAGCTGGAAGACGTCGCCCGCCAGGCTCTCGACGGCAAAGTCCTCATTCACTGAACCGACGACGTTGTTTTCCGGCTCGAGCAGCACCTGATAATCGGCATTGTCGGGAATCGTCCCGCCGGCCGTCAGCGCCGTCAGCCGCGCGCCACGCCGGCCGCGCAGCTCGCCATTGACAGCGTCGTGATGGATCAGCGCGCCGCGCCGGCCGCGGCGCGTGTGGAAGCCCTCTGCCAGCATGGTGACGATGGCGTCGAAATCGGAACGCGGCAGGTCGCGATAAGGCCAGGCGCGGCGCACCCGCTCGAACAGGACATCTTCGCTCCAGTCGCGCGCGGCGACGTCGGCCACGATTTGCTGCGCCAGCACGTCGAGCGGTTGATTGGGCATTGCGAGGCGATCGAGCTCGCCGCGGCGAACGCTGTCGAGCAGCGCCGTGCATTCGACCAGCTCGTCGCGCGACAGGGGGAACAGCCGGCCCTTGGGCGTGCCATCCACGGCATGGCCCGAGCGGCCGACGCGCTGCAGGAAGCTTGCGATCGAGCGCGGCGAACCGAGCTGGCAGACCAGATCGACGTCGCCGATATCGATGCCGAGCTCGAGCGAGGCGGTGGCGACCAGTGCGCGCAACTTGCCCGTCTTCAGACGCTGCTCGGCGTCGAGCCGCTGCTCCTTGGCGAGGCTGCCATGATGAGCCGCGACGTTCGTCTCGCCGAGAAGCTCTGACAGCCGCCGGGTGGCGCGTTCGGCCATGCGGCGCGTATTGACGAAGATCAGCGTCGTGCGATGCTCACCGACCAGCGTCGCCAGTCGGCGATAGACCTGCTCCCATACGTCCATCGACATGACGGCTTCGAGTGGCGACTCGGGTAGTTCGAGCGCGAGGTCGCGGTGGCGGCGATGACCGGAGTCGACGATGGCGCAGTCGGCACCGCCGGTAAGGAAGCGCGCCACCGCCTCGATCGGATTCTGGGTGGCCGACAGGCCGATGCGCAGCAGGCGATCGCCGCTGAGCGCCGACAGCCGCTCGAGCGACAAGGCGAGATGGCTGCCGCGCTTGTTTGGCGCAATTGCGTGGATCTCATCGACGATCACCGTCCGGGTAGTTACCAGCATCTTGCGGCCGGACTCCGAACCCAGGAGCACATAGAGGGATTCTGGTGTGGTGACGACGATGTGCGGCGGCTTGCGGCCCATGCGCTGGCGCTCTCCGGAGGTCGTGTCGCCGGTGCGGACCCAGGCGCGGATGTCGACATCGGGCAGGCCGCGTCGCGCGAGCTCGGCGCGGATGCCGGCGAGCGGCGCCTCGAGGTTGCGCTGAATGTCGTTGGATAGCGCCTTGAGCGGCGACACATAGACGATCTGCGTCTCGTCGCCGAGGCCGCCATCGACGCCCTGGCGCACCAGATCGTCGATCGCCGCCATGAAGGCAGCCAGCGTCTTGCCGGATCCGGTCGGCGCGGCAATCAGCGTATGGCGGCCAGCCTTGATCGACGGCCAGGCATCAGCCTGCGCCACCGTGGCGGCAGCGAAGCTCGCCTCGAACCACGCAGCGACGGCGGGATGGAAGAGCGATGCGGCAGACATTGGGGTCCCACGCAATATGGGCTGCGCATGCTCTGAATCAACCGACTGGGCGAGAGGAGGACTCATTGCCTGTGACGTGCGAATTCCTCTTTGGCTGGACACAGCGACATCAACAGCAGCAGGACGAGCACCGGGAAAACCCACCAATTGAGCGCCGCGCCCGGCGGCGTGCCCATCGCCGTGACGGGCTTCAGATGGGCCGACAGGCTGCGCAGGCAGGGTTCTATGGCGAACACCAGCAGCACCAGCGGCGTCAGCCCGCGCCAGCGCAGCAGCAGCACCCACAGCAATCCCGCCAGCAGGAGCTGGATGGCGCCCCACTGACCGAACATCGCCACGATGTTGGAGCCGCCGGCGACATGGACGTCGATGGTGGCGATCGATTGCGCACCGCCGTCGGGCAAAAACAGGTGGATCATGCTGCGCACGGTGATGAAGACCAGATAGGCCATCGCCAACCAGGTCGCGAGACGCGGGCCGTCGTAGGTTGCCGGATTGGCCGGCAGCAGGGCCGCCAGCGAGGGTCGCCAGGATACGGGAAGAACCGCGGACGTCATGAGCCGTCCACAGCCTACCATTGCCGAGGGCGGCAAGCAGCTTGTCCGACAGCCGCCGACGCCCTAGGAAATCGCTGCGGGGGCAGGCAATGAATCGCAGCGAGTCGCTGATTGCGGCGCGGATCTACTTCCTCGAGCGGGAGCTCGAGCGCATGAGCAGTGCAGCCGACAGCGCGGAAGACGAGCTTCGCGCCCGGCCGACAGACGCCGCCACGGTCCGCAGGCTGGAAGCGCTCTACACGCTGGCCGACCAGACCTGGGAACGCATCCAGGCGCTGCATGTGCGGCTGAGCGGCGGGCCGTCCGTCATCTACTTCAACCACCGCCTGGCGGACCCCGATGCCAGGGCTTGGCGGAGGACGCTGGTCTAGCTGCCATAACGCCGTCATCGCACGGTAAACAAGCCGCGCGAAAGTCAGTGTCAGTCGCATCCTAGGGGACGATCGATGACCGACACCGCTCTGCAGGCACCACCCATCGAACCGGCACGGCCGAGCGCGCGGCCCAACCTCGACAAGGGGTTCAATCCGCTCACCGCCATCATCTTCTTCGGCGTGCTGGCGGCCGGCTTCCTCTACGTCATCTACAACGTCTATTCCGACGTTCAGGAATCGGGCGGGCAGATCACGACCTTCCTGCCCTACGCCATGCTGCTGATCGCACTCCTGATCGCGCTGGGCTTCGAGTTCGTCAACGGCTTCCACGACACCGCCAACGCTGTCGCCACGGTGATCTACACCCACTCCTTGCCGGCCGAGATGGCGGTCGTGTGGTCCGGCGTGTTCAACTTCCTGGGCGTGCTGACCTCGACCGGCGCGGTGGCCTTCGGCATCGTCTCGCTGTTGCCGGTCGAGCTGATCCTGCAGGTCGGCAGCAGCGCGGGCTTCGCCATGGTCTTCGCGCTGCTGATCGCGGCGATCATCTGGAACCTCGGCACCTGGTGGCTCGGCCTGCCCGCCTCCAGTTCGCACACGCTGATCGGCTCGATCATCGGCGTCGGCATCGCCAATGCACTGGCCCGCGGCATGGATGGCACCTCGGGCGTCGACTGGAGCAAGGCGACCGAGATCGGCTACGCGCTGCTGCTGTCGCCGTTGTTCGGCTTCGTGGCGGCTGGCGCGCTCTTGCTGGCGCTGAAGTACCTGGTGCGCAACCCCGCGCTCTATGCCGAGCCCAAGGGTCAGCAGCCGCCGCCGTGGTGGATCCGCGGCATCCTCATCCTCACCTGCACGGGCGTGAGCTTCGCGCACGGCTCCAACGACGGCCAGAAGGGCATGGGCCTGATCATGCTGATCCTGATCGGCACGGTGCCGACGGCCTATGCGCTGAACCGCGCGCCGGCGCCGCAGCAGGTGCCGAGCTTCCAGGCAGCCTCGGCCGCCGCCGCGGCGGTGATCGAGAAGCAGGCGGCGGGCTACAGCGTGCTCGGCAATCCGCGACCTGCCGTCACGGCCTTCGTCTCACAGCGCAAGATCAACGAGGGCACCTTCGTGTCGCTCGCCGCGCTGGTGAAGGAGATCTCGGCCCAGGTGAGCGAGTACGGCTCGATCGCCAAGATCCCGGCGACCGCGGTCGCCAACACGCGAAACGACATGTACCTCGCCTCCGAGGCACTGCGCTTCCTGATGAAGGACAAGGAGAATTCGCTCTCCAAGGAGGAGGTGGCGATCCTCAACACCTACAAGAAGGAGCTCGACGCCGCGACGCGCTTCATCCCGACCTGGGTCAAGGTCGCGGTGGCGATCGCGCTCGGGCTCGGCACCATGATCGGCTGGAAGCGCATCGTCGTGACGGTGGGAGAGAAGATCGGCAAGAGCCATCTCACCTACGCGCAGGGCGCCTCGGCCGAGCTGGTGGCTGCAGGCACGATCGGCGCGGCCGACATGTTCGGCCTGCCGGTCTCGACCACGCACGTGCTGTCATCGGGCGTCGCCGGCACCATGGCGGCCAACGGCTCGGGTCTGCAGATGGCGACCATACGCAACCTCCTGATGGCCTGGGTGCTGACGCTCCCCGCCGCCATCACACTGTCAGCCTCGCTCTACATGCTGTTCCTGAACATCTTCTGAGGTCGCGTCGGCTCGTTTCTTTCACCTGAACACATCGTTCATGCTCCTCTCCCCCTAGCGGGCCCTAGCGGGGGAGAGGAACATGAGTGGTGTCCGCCCCTAGAAGATGGTCAGGCGCCCGTGAAGGCCTCTATGCGCGCAGTGGCAAAGGCGGGCCGCGCCTGGATGGCGGCCCACCAGGCCGCCACCTTGGGATGGCGCGCCCGGGTCATCTCGTCGGGCGCGATCTCCTCGTCGATGCGCTTGACGAAGGGCACGGCGCCGATGTCGGCCAGCGAATAGCGGTCGCCGACCAGCCAGCCGCTCGGGCCGATCGCCGCCTCCATGCGGTCGAGCAGCGCGGTCTTGAGCTTGTCGCGCGCCTCGGCCCGCTCCTCTTCGGTGTAGGGTTTGCGCGCCGTGCGCAGCCAGGCCTCGCGGCGCTCCTTGCTCGGCACGCGGGCGAGCCGCTCGGCGAGCTCGGCGTCGGTCCATTTCTGGGCGACCTGCGCCATGCCGTGCGCCCAGTTGAAGATGATTAGGTTGCCGATCAGCCCGTCGACATGGCGGATCCAGTTGCGCATTTCGGCCCGCCCATAGGCATTGGCCGGGCGGAGCGGAGGATCGGGCCAAGTCTCGTCGACATATTCGCAGATCGTGCCGCTTTCGTAGAGCACGCGGCCATCCTGCAGGATCAGGAGAGGAATGACGCCGTTGGGATTGAGCTTGAGGAATTCCGGCGAATGGTGCTCGCCCTTCACCAGATCGACCACCTTGCTCTCGAATGCGAGGCCCTTCTCCGCCAGGCACAGGCGCACGCGGCGCGATGCCGACGATCTCCAACCGTGAAAGAGCGTAAGCGATGCCAAATCTTGGCCTCCCCGATTGTTGCGGACGACTGTAGCCTTTTCCGGGAAGCTGGCGCGACATTCGCGTACCGCAGTTCGGCACTCTTTTCGCTTAAGCTGCGGCGACAGCACAGGAGCATTCGATGGATACCGAGATCGACGCAAAGACCTTCTGGAAGGCGATCGGCTGCCGCGCCATCGGCGTGGCCATCGTGACCGCCAAGGGCGCCGACGGGCCGGCCGGTTTCCTGGCGCTGTCGGCCACGCATCTGGCGGCCAGCCCGCCCATGATGATGGTGTCGATCGGCCTCACGACGTCAGCGCTGGGCGCCGTGCGGCAGTCCAACCATTTCGCCATCAACTACGTACCCAAGGGCGCCGACGCCCTGGTCAAGGAATTCGGCGGCCAGGGCTCGCTCAAGGGCGCCGACCGCTTCCTGCCCGGCGCCTGGGGCGAGCTCAAGACCGGCGCGCCGACGCTGATCGACTCCGTCGGTGTGATCGACTGCCAGCTCGACGAGCTGATCGAGCGCCACGGCACCGTCATCGCCCTGGGGCGTGTCGTGGCCTACAGCGCCTCGATGAAGGAACCGCTGATCAGCTTCCGCGGCGGCTATATGTAGGCGCAGTCCGCCACACTTCGTCGCTTGACCTGCATCAACGCAGGCCGGTAGCAAAGCATAGACCTTCTCCGGCGACTACTTTCGAGGGGCACGCATGCCGCACAGTCACGCCATCGTCTGGATGGATTCCAAGGAAGCCCGTATCTTTCGCTTCAATGCATCCGACGTGGAGAAGGCGCACTTCCAGGCGCACAATCAGTTTCGCCAGGTCCATCACAAGGCAGGCGTCATCGGCGCAGGCCACATGGACCTCGATGCCGGCTTCTTCGACCATGTCGTCGAGGCGCTTCACGGCGCGACGGAGTGGCTGCTGGTGGGGCCGTCGACCGCCAAGCTCGAGTTCTTGAAACACCTCGATACGCACAGGGCCGAACTGCGCCGCAGCCTGGTCGGCACCGAGACCATGGACCATCCGACCGACGGCGAGCTGCTCGATCATGCCCGCCGTGCGTTCAAGGCAATCGACCGCATGTTGCCCAATTCGCCGGCCTGACCTTCGGTCAGGCGACCAGCGTGGCTGCCTGTTGCACGTCCGGCGTTGTACCGGTCAGCGAGAGGCTGGTGACGAGCCGGGCAAGCCGCGTGGCCTCTTCGGTGTAGTCGTTCGCGGCCTGCGCCGCCCAGTCCTGCTGGATCTTCAGCGCGTCCGCCACGTCGCGCGAGGACATCAGCGCTCCCCAGGTGCGGCGATTGCCGGCCAACCTGAGGTCGGTGAACCGCGCCAGTTCCTGCTGCCAGCCGATGCAGGCCTGTAGACAGGCCTGGTAACCATCGATCGCCTGCATCCATGCCGTGACGGCCGGATCTGTCGCTTCGCTCATGGTACCCTCCACTGCTGGCCGCAAGGCTCAGGCATCAAGTCTCTTCAGGGCCATCCGGTTGCACAGGCTGATCGAACGGCCGGCCGGCGGCAGCCGGATCAGGCCGCTGCGCGTGAATTGGGTGAGCGTGCGCGACACCGTCTCGATGGTGAGGCCGAGATGGTCGGCGATATCCGACCGCTGCATCGGCAGGTCGAAATGCTCGTCGTCGCCGGACAGGCGCTCCGCCATGTCGAGCAGGAACGTCGCCAGCTTCTCCTGCGCCGTCTTGCGGCCAAGCAGCAGCATGTGGTCCTGGGCGCGCTGCAGGTTGCGCAGGGTCGCCGTCATGATGCGGTCGCGAAAGACCGCGTCCTGCTCGATGATGGCGCTGAGCCGGCTGCGGCGATAGGCAATGACCTGAACGTCGCCGACGGCTTCGGCGGAGAAGCGATGCTCACTGCCGGCTTCCAGCCCGAAAATGTCGCCCCGCAGATGGAAGGCGTCGATCTGACGGCGGCCGTCGCTCAGGAGCTTGTAAGAGCGAATTGCGCCCGACACGACCTTGTAGAAATACTCGGCCTCGTCGCCTTCGGCGAACAGCTCCTCGCCCCTGGTCAGCACCATCTGCATGCCGGCCGCCATCGGGCTGCGCAGGCCGATCGTCGCGGGGAATTTCGCAGTCCGGGTTGCGGTGGCGGTGGCGGTGTGGCCTTGCATCGTGGTCTCCCTCAAAAAGCGTCCGGCAGCTCCGGAGTAGCCCTTCTGTCGGGGAGGTCGCTATTCAGGTCTTCACCTAAGGGATTCTACGTAGGCGGCCGATCAGGCTGGGGCGCCAGGGCGCTGCGGATGCTGTCGACCAGAGCGGCGTCCGACAGCGGTTTCTCGAGCACGCCCGCCAATCCGATGCGCTCGGCCAGACGACGAAGCTGCGTGTTGACTCGGGCGCTGATCAGGATGGCCGGCAGCGCCACCTGTCGCTCGCGCAGGCGCTCGATCAGTTCGATGCCGTCCATACGAGGCATGCGGTAATCGACGACGAGGCAGCCGCGCTCGGGGAGTTCGAAATCATCCAGTACCGCCTCGGGGCTGTCATAGAGACGGACACGGAACCCCTCGACCTCGAGGGCGAACTTCAGCGCCGCCCGAACGGCGGCGTCGTCATCGACGACCAATACGATTTCTGGCACAGGCGACATCAGCCCAATCTGGCCGCCCAACCCTTCGCCCGCGTTGATCTAGCGCAAATCGGTCGCAGCACGGGTCAGGGCGCGCGATCCTCGATCAGCGCCATGCGGACCAGTTCGGAGAGGCTATCGGCCTGCATCTTGGTCATGACGTTGGCGCGGTAGATCTCGACGGTGCGCGGACTGATGCCGAGCTCGAAGGCGATCACCTTGTTGGCTTTGCCGGCGACCAGCCGGTCCAGCACCTCGCGCTCACGCTCCGATAGCCGCTTGATCCGACCCTGGATTTCGAGGGTGCGGGCGTCGCGGGCGCTCTCACGCGCGCGGCGCGCCAGGGCCGCCCGGACGGCGGACAGAAGGACCTCGTCGTCGAACGGCTTTTCGATGAAATCGACGGCGCCCGCCTTCATCGCCTCGACCGCCAGCGGCACGTCGCCGTGACCGGTCATGACGATCACCGGCAGGCCGGCTTTCAGCTCATCCAGGCGACGCTGCAGTTCCAGGCCGTTCATCTGCGGCATGCGGATGTCGGTGATGACGCAGCCACCCCTCGCTTCGGCCAGCACCGCCAGGAAGGCGACGGCAGACTCGTGCAGGCGCACGGTGAAGCCCGCGGCCGTCAGCAGGAACGCCATGGACTGGCGCACATCGGCATCGTCATCGATGACGTGAACCACTTCAGCCGACATGTTCCGCCTCCTCGATCGCGGCAGCGCGCAGGGTGAAGCGGAAAGTCGTGCCGCCTCCCGAGCGGTTCTCAACCCAGATCTTGCCGCCGTGCGCCTCGACGATGGTCCGGCAAATCGACAAGCCCAGGCCCATGCCGTGCCGCTTGGTCGTGACGAACGGCCGGAACAGGTTCTGCGCCACCTCGGGCGCCAGGCCCGCGCCGGTGTCGGCGACGCTCACCTCGACGAGGTCGCCGGGGATGGCGACGGTCGCGATCTCCAGCCGCCGATCGTTCGCGGTCTCGATCATGATCTCCATGGCATTGCGGATCAGGTTCACCAGGACCTGCTGGATCTGGATGCGGTCGGCAAGCACGAGTTGTGCTTTGGGATCGAGGCGATAAGACACGGCGATCCCCGCCTCACGGACGCCGACAAGGGCCAGAGTGCTTGCATCCTCGATCAGCTTCGGCAGATCCTCGATACGGCGGTCGCCCTCGCCACGCGCCACGAACTCGCGCAGCCGACGAATGATGTGGCCGGCGCGCAACGCCTGGTCGGCGGCCTTGCCCAGTGCCTCGCGCAGCATCGGCGTGGGCTCGGCTTCGAGACGGTCGAGCAGCCGCTGACAGCCCCTGAGGTAGTTGCTGATCGCCGTAAGCGGCTGGTTGATCTCGTGTGCCAAGGTCGAGGCCATCTCGCCCAGCGCCGTGTAGCGCGACATGTGCGTCACCTCCGACTGCAGCTCATTGACCCTCGCCTCGGTGAGCTGCTGGGCAGTGAGATCGCGGATGAAGCCCGTGAAGTAATGGCGTTCGGCCGATCTCAGCTCACCCACCGTCAGATGCATGGGGAAGGTGGTGCCGTCCTTGCGCCGGCCGACGACGATGCGGCCGATGCCGATGATCCGCCGCTCGCCGGTCGACAGGTAACGCTTGAGATACGAATCGTGCTGCTCGCGGTCCGGCGACGGCATGAGCTGGCTGATGTTCCTGCCGGCGACCTCGGCCATCGAGTAGCCGAACAGGCGCTCGGCCGTGGTGCTGAGCGATTCGATGCGGCCACGCTCGTCGATGATGATCATGGCATCCGGCACGGTCTGCAGGATCGAACGCAGCCGCGCCTCGGCCGCCTCCAGCGCGGCACGATCAGTCGATGCCGGCACGGCCTCGAGACTGTGCAGGATCCATTGCACCGTACCGTCGGCGCCCAGTACGGGCATGTTGACCATGGCGAAGTCTGCCGCCGTTCCCGCCGCTCCCACGGGTCTCGGTGCAGGCGCCGCGACCCAGTGCGGCCGGCGCGACTGCCGGACGGTTTGCAGCGACTCAATCAGGCGCTCGAGCGCAGGGCCATCGGCAAAGGCCTCGCGCACCGGCCGGCCGATCATCGCCCCGCACGGCACGCCGAGCTTCGAGCCATAAGCGGCATTGCATGCGACCACGGTGAGGTCCGGTGCAAACGCCAACTCCGGCTCGGATGACAGCGAGACCGAACGGGCGATGTCGAAAGAATCCGACGAGCTGGCTGGGGATTGGTTCATCGTGCCACTTCTCACCTTCAATCTAGCATGCGCAGCGATGGACGCCGCTGGCTTGATCTGCAGCAAAGCGCCGCTGCCCGGCATATGGAAGGAAGCAAGCCGGGAGACCTTCGCCTGGGAGAGAGAATCATGCACGCTTCGCAGGTAATGACACGATCGGTCGTGACCGTGCCGGCCGATGCGACGGTGTATGCCGCAGCCGACATCCTGCTCGGCTCGCGCATCAGCGCCGCCCCCGTCATCGATGCCGACGGGCGGATGGTCGGCATCGTGAGCGAGGCCGACCTCATGAACCGGCCGGAAACCGGGACGGTGCCGACCAGGACCTGGCTGCAGCGCCTGCTTACCAGCGATGCCCGGCTGGCGCGCGACTATGTACGGTCACATTCTCATCATGTTGCCGATGTCATGACCCGCAAGGTGGTGACGGCGGAGGAACGTACCCCGCTGCATGATGTCGCGCTGCTGATGCAGCGGCATGGCCTCAAGCGCCTGCCGGTCATGCGAGACGGCAAGGTGGTCGGCATCGTTAGCCGCGCCAATCTCCTGCAAGGCCTGTTGGCGCGCGAACCGTTTCCGGCGGACGCACCGCTTGGCGACGACCGGATCAGGGACAAGGTCTACAAGGAACTCGCCCGCCATTCATGGGCGGCCGACATCACCAACATCGTCGTCGACAGCGGCACGGTCAGCCTGTGGGGCCATGTCAATTCCGCACCGGCCAAAGAGGCGGTGCGCATCGCCGTCGAGTGCGTGTCCGGTGTACGGCGCGTGGTGAACAATGTCGTTGTCATGCCGCGCGAGATCAACGACGGACTCTAGCGCGTCACCCCTCGTCACGGCCGCATGAAGACCAGCGGGCTGTCGTCGTCGAGGTTCTCCGCCGCCGCCGTCAGCTCGGCCGCGATATCGTCGTTGGCGCGACCGAGCTTGAAGAGGCGAATGGCCTCCGACAGCAGGCATCGGGCAACGACATCCTCGTCGATCTTGCGCTCGGCCGCTTCGGTCAGCGCGGCCTCGACGTGCCGGGCGACAAGCTGATACGTGCTCATATCCCTTCTCCTCCCACTAGATTCCGCGTGCATGGCGGCCCTCGCCGCCGGTGTAATGGCGGTCGAAGGCGGCGCAGACCGAACGCACCAGTGGCCGTCCCCGCTCGGTGATGCTGAGCCGCGTGCCGTCGAGCGCCGCCAAGCCGTCGTCGATCAGCGCCGGCAGCCCCGCCACATCGGACAGCAGTGGCTTCAGCGTGGCGCCGTGGCGATGGCAGACATCGGCCAGGTCAACTTCGAAGTGGCACATCAGTTCGTTGATGATGTCGCCGCGCAGGCGGTCTGCCTCCGACCAGGCGATGCCGCGGACGGTCGGCCGGACGCCCTGTGCGACGGCCCGCGCGTAGGGTCCCGCCTCGGCCGCGTTCTGGGTGTAGCCCTGCGGCAGGCAGGAGATCGCCGAAGCGCCGATGCCGACGACCCAGGGCTGCTCATCCGCGACATAGCCCTGGAAATTGCGGCGCAGCCTGCGTTCCGCTGCCGCGCGCGCCAGGCGGTCGCCCGGCCGGGCGTAATGATCGAGCCCCACCTTCACATAGCCCGCCGCGAGCAACCGCCGCTCGACCAGATCGGCCATCGCCGCCCGCGCCATCGCGTTGGGCAGCGTGGCGCCATCGATCAGCTTCTGGCGCGGCTTCATCCACGGAACATGGGCATAGCCGAACACGGCAAAGCGATCGGGCCCAAGCGCGATCGCCGCGTCGAGGGTGCTCGACAGGGTTTCCAGCGTCTGCAGCGGCAGGCCATAGACGAGATCGATGTTGAAATGGCGAATGCCGGCGCGCCGCAGCCTCTGCAGGGCGGCCGCCGTGTCTTCCGGTGATTGCAGGCGATTGATGGCCTGCTGCACGGCAACGTCGAAATCCTGCACGCCGAGACTGACGCGCGTGACGCCGAGCGCCGCCATGGCATCGGCCAGCGCCTCGTCACAGAAGCGCGGATCGGCCTCCATGGACATCTCGCGGCCACAGCGGACGTCGAACAACGCCGACAGCCGGCGACCAACGGACACCAGCCGCTCCGCGCCGAGTTGGGATGGCGTGCCGCCGCCCCATTGCACCGAGCCGACCACGACGTCCGGTGCGGCCCGTGCGACGATCTCGAGCTCGGCCTTCAGGGCGCTGGCGTAGTCCTCCAGCGTATCCTGCCGGTTCATCGCGACGGTGTGGCAGGCACAGTAGAAGCAGAGCCGCCGGCAGAACGGCACGTGCAGATAGAACGTGGCCGCGCGCGATCCAAGCCCGGCCAGCCACGCCGCATCCTCGGCCGGCCCGACCGACGGTCCGAACTGGGCGGCAGTTGGATAGCTGGTGTAGCGCGGCACCGGCCTGTCGTAGGCCGCGACAGTGCGGGCATCCATGGCCGGACTCAGTGCGCCACGAAGATGGGGACGGTCATGCTGGCGAGCAGCGTGCGGCTGGCGCCACCCAGCACCATCTCGCGCAGGCGCGAATGGCCGTAGAGGCCCATGACGATCAGGTCCACGTCGTGATCGGCCGCACGCGACAGGATGATGCCGCCGACATCGGAATCGGCAGCAACGTCGCGCTGCACCGTGACCTTCACGCCGTGACGAGCCAGCCAGGTCGCGACATCGGCACCCGGCTCGGCGCCATGGCCACCGGCGGAGGGTTTCGGATCGACCGACAGGACGATCACCTTGTCGGCGCCGCGCAGCAGCGGCAGGGCGTCCGATGCCGCCCGCGCGCTTTCGCGGCTGGCGTTCCAGCACAGCATGACCGTCTTGCCGACCGGCGACCTGGCACCGATGTGCGGCACGACGAGCGCCGGCCGTCCGGTCGACAGGGCAAGAGTTTCCGGAAGATCGGTCGGCGCGTCGTCATCACCGTCGGGATCGGCCTGCCCCAGCACGACCAGATCAGCATAGCGGGCGTGGATGCCGAGCTGGGTGGCGGCATAGCCGCTTTCCGATCGCCATTCCGTCGAAAGGTGCGTGCCCTTCACGGCCTTGAAGAAGGCCGCCTTCGCAGCCGTCACGTCAGCCTGCGCCCTCTGTTCGTAGGCCGCAAACAGATCGTCCAGGGCGGCCGTGCCGTCGAACATCGCGGGCGTCATGAACGGCTCCTGGACGTGCACGCCGACGAGTAGGGCACCGTGTCGCTGCGCCAGGTCGACCGCGACGGCCAGCCTCTGCTCGACCTTTGGCTGGGCGCTGCAATGCACGAGAATGGTCTTGTAGGTCATGTCGGTCCCCGATTTGGCGCGATGGACCGGACAATGTCGCGGCCCGTATCCTGCGGCCTTGACCCAGGTCAAGAACGGCCCACAGACGCGGCGGTAGGTATCAACGATGGAGGTGATCGCCTACTTCACCGCGCTCTGCGGCGAGAAGCTGCATGTGCTGGCGTCGTTGTCGCCTGGCCTGCCGCTGGCCCTGCTGCTGGCCGGCCTCGCCGGCAGCCTGGTGCACTGCGTCGGCATGTGCGGTCCCTTCGTGCTGGGGCAGGTCGTCGCCGACAGCGAGCACGCACGGGGCAAATACGGTGAATGGCAACGCCTCGCCGGCGCCGCGCTTCTGCCCTATCACCTCGGCCGCCTCACGACCTACAGCGCGCTCGGGGCGGTTGCCGGTGCGGCGACCGCGCTGTTTGCCGCGACTACCGGTTTCGCCTGGCTGTCGGCCGGGTTGCTGGTGCTCGGCGCGCTGCTGATGATCCTGCAAGCGCTCGGCCTGGCGCTGGGTGCCGCCTCTCCTCTTTCACGTCTCGTCACGCGCTTTGCCTTGCCGCTCAGCGCTTCACGCCATTCGGCCGGCCGCTATGCCCTCGGCCTGGTGCTGGGCTTGCTGCCCTGCGGTTTGCTCTATGGCGCGCTGGCCGCCGCGGCGGGAACGGGCGGCGCCCGCGATGGCGCGATCGCGATGTTGGCATTCGGGCTCGGCACCATGCCGGCGCTGATTGGCGTGGGCTGGCTCGGCCTGTTGCTGCGTCGCCGGCTGCGCGGCATCGCGCACTGGGTTGCGACGCCGCTGCTGGTCGTCAACGGCCTGATGATGCTGGGGCTGGCAAGCCAACGCCTCTGACGATCGGCGTCAGGCGTCGCCCGGCGGGAAACGCACGATGTCTCGATAGGCGTGCCAGCTCGCATGCGCCACCACCGGCAGAACGATGACCAGGCCGAGCAGGCCCGGCACCATGGCCAGCGCCACCAGCACGACGATCAGGCCGGCCCACAGCAGCATCGGCCGCAGGTTGAGACGCACCGCAGCGACCGATGTGGCGATCGCCTCGAACAGGTTGGCATCGCGACGATCGAGCAGATAGGGCATCGAGAAGGCGCCGATGGCGAAGGCGAGCGCCGCCAGGCTTGCACCGATTGTTACGCCGATCGCGAGGAACGGCAGGTTGCGCGCCGAATACCAGGCGAGATCGAGGAAATGGCCCCACGACGGCACGGTGCGCCAGTCGAACAAGGCAAACAGCAGCTGGGCCGCGCGCATCCAGGCGAGATGCAGCAGCAACAGCACGGTGCCCATCAGGGCGATCTGGTCGGGGTTGCGCCGCCAGGCGAGGAAGGTCGATTCGGCGTCGACCAGCAGCCCGTTCTCGAGTCGGCGGCTGATCTCGTAGAGGCCGACCGCCATGAACGGACCGACGAAGAAGAACCCGGCACTGATCGGCAGCACGAGATACGGCAGATCGCGCCACAGCAGCAGCGCGATGACCAGCCAGCCCGCGATGACAGCGGCGGCGCCGAAGGCGAGGCTGTGCAGAGGCGCCATCCAGAGATCACGCCAACCGGCGCCGAGCCACGACCAGGCGCGGTCGACGGCGACCTGGCGGATGCGCGGTTGCGCAGGGAACACGGCAATCGTGTCGCTCATGCAGTTTCCTCCTGTTGCCTGCGAATCCACCGCCTCGCGTGGCCGCGGTCCTTGACCCAGATCAAGGAGGCGCGGGGGCACGCCTCGTAGACCTCATCGCGACACAGCCGTGGGAGAGAAGATGTCCAGCCTAGCCGTCGCGCGCGCCGACCATCGCGGACCGCGATACGTCGAAGACGTCATCCGCGCCGCCGTGGTGCTCACCATGTTCTGGGGCGTCGTGGCCTTCCTCGCCGGCGTCGTGATCGCAGCCCAGCTCGTGTGGCCGCAGCTCTCCTTCGACAGCCAGTACCTGACGTTCGGTCGCCTGCGCCCGCTGCACACGTCGGCGGCGATCTTTGCCTTCGGCGGCACGGCGCTGATCGGCACGGCGTTCCACGTCGTGCAACGGACCTGCCGCGCCCGCCTGTTCGGCGGCGCGCCGCTCGGCTGGTTCGTGCTGCTGGGTTACCAGTTCTTCATCGTCACGGCGGCGGCCAGCTACCTGCTCGGCATCACCCAGAGCAAGGAGTACGCCGAGCCCGAATGGTTCATCGACCTGTGGCTGACGATCGTGTGGGTCGCCTATCTCGTGGCCTATCTCGGCACCGTGCTGAAGCGCGAGGAGCCGCACATCTACGTCGCCAACTGGTTCTACCTCGCCTTCATCATCACCATCGCGATGCTGCACATCGTCAACAACCTCGCGGTGCCGGTGTCGATCACCGGCAGCAAGAGCTACGGCGCCTGGTCGGGCGTGCAGGATGCGATGATCCAGTGGTGGTACGGCCACAACGCCGTCGGCTTCTTCCTGACCGCGGCCTTCCTCGGGATGATGTACTACTACATCCCCAAGGCGGCGAACCGGCCGATCTACTCGTACCGGCTGTCGATCATCCACTTCTGGTCCCTGGTGTTCCTCTACATCTGGGCCGGCCCGCACCATCTGCATTACACGTCGCTGCCGGACTGGGCGCAGACGCTCGGCATGGTGTTCTCGGTCATGCTGTGGATGCCGAGCTGGGGCGGCATGATCAACGGCCTCATGACCTTGAGCGGCGCGTGGGACAAGCTGCGCACCGATCCCGGCCTGCGCTTCTCGGTGACCGCGGTGGGCTTCTACGGCATGGCCACCTTCGAGGGGCCGGTCATGTCGATCAAGGCGGTGAACTCGCTCAGCCACTACACCGACTGGACGATCGGGCACGTCCATTCCGGCGCGCTGGGTTGGGTCGCCTTCATCGTGTTCGGCACGCTCTACTATCTGACACCGAAGATGTGGAACCGGCCGGCCATGTGGTCGGTGCGGCTGATCAGCTGGCACTACTGGATCGCCACGCTCGGCATCGTCCTCTACATCACCGCGATGTGGGTGAGCGGCATCATGCAGGGGCTGATGTGGCGCGCCTACGACGAGCTGGGCTTCCTGCAGTACTCGTTCGTCGAGACGGTGGCGGCGATGCAGCCCTTCTACATGATCCGCCTGCTGGGAGGCCTGTTCTTCCTGAGCGGCGGCCTGATCATGGCCTACAACATGTGGCGCACCATACGCGGCGAGGTCTCGGCCTCCGCCGTCGCGGCGCCCCGGGCCATCGCGGCTTAGGAGGCGATCGATGTTCATGCGTCACGAGACGATCGAGAAGAACGTCATCCTGATGGTGGTGCTGACCCTGATCACCGTCTCGATCGGCGGTCTGGTGCAGATCATCCCGCTGTTTACCATCGAGACCACGATCGAGCGCGTCGACGGCATGCGGCCCTACACGCCGCTCGAGCTGCTGGGTCGCAACATCTACGTCCGCGAAGGCTGCTACACCTGCCACAGCCAGCAGATCCGCCCCTTCAAGGACGAGGTCGAGCGCTACGGCCACTACAGCCTCGCCGCCGAGAGCATGTACGACAAGCCGTTCCAGTGGGGCTCCAAGCGCACCGGCCCCGACTTGGCGCGCGTCGGGGGCCGCTACTCCAACGACTGGCATGTCGCCCACCTCGTCTCGCCGCGCGCAGTGGTGCCGGAGAGCATCATGCCGGCCTATCCGGCCCTCGCCGAACGCAAGCTCGAGTACGCCGACATCGCGCAGCACCTGAAGGCGATGCGCGCAGCGGGCACGCCCTACAGCGACGAGATGATCGCCAATGCCCGCGCCGATCTTCTGGCCCAGGCCGATCCGGACGCCGATCCGACGGCCCTGCTGAAGCGCTACCCGCGCGCGGTGGTCGGCAAGGCCAACGGCCAGGCCGAGGGCCTCACCGAGATGGATGCGCTGGTGGCCTACCTGCAGATGCTGGGCACGCTGGTGAGTTTCGGCGACCTGCCACCCGAGCGGCTGCGGCAATAGGAGACGAGCATGGCTCTCGAAGCCCTTCACCAGATCCTTGCATCGGCCTGGACCATCTGGGCGGTTCTGATCTTCGCCGGCATCGCGCGCTGGGCTTGGCGGCCGGCCAATCGCCGCCGCTTCGAGCAGGACGCCAACATCCCGCTCAACGACGAGAACTGACGCCATGCCGACCAAGATCGAGAAGGACGCCCTCTCCGGCCAGGATACGACCGGCCACGAGTGGGACGGCGTGAAGGAGCTCAACACGCCGCTGCCGACCTGGTGGGTCTACACCTTCTACGCCACCATCGTGTTCGCCATCGTCTACTGCGTGCTCTATCCGTCGTGGCCGTGGATCAACAGCCATACACAGGGCCTGCTCGGCCAGACCAACCGGGCCGACCTCGTGCGCCAGCTCGATGCACAAGCCAAGGACCGCGGCGCCCTCGTCGAGCGCATTCGCTCGGCATCGCTCCAAGAAATCCGCAAGGATCCATCACTCCTTGCCTTCGCCATGGCCGGTGGCCGTTCGGCTTTCCAGACCAACTGCATGCAGTGCCATGGTGCGGGCGGCGCCGGCAACACCGGCTTCCCCAACCTGGTCGATGACGACTGGCTGTGGGGTGGCAAGATCGACCAGCTCTACGCCACCATCCAACACGGCATCCGCAACGCAGACGACCAGTCGCGCCAGTCGATGATGCCGAAGTTCGGCGTCGACGGCCTGCTGACCGGTACGCAGGTCGCCGCCGTGACCGACTATGTGATGAGCCTCTCGGGCCGCGGCCAGGCCACGGCGGAGGGTGCCAAGATCTGGCAGGAGCAGTGCGCCGCCTGCCACCAGCCCGACGGCAAGGGCAACCAGGAGCTGGGCGCGCCCAACCTGACCGACGGCATCTGGCTGTACGGCGGCGACCGCAACTCGATCTACCGTTCGATCTTCTACGCCCGCAACGGCAGCATGCCGGCCTGGAGCGGGCGGCTCGACGAGGCCACCCTCAAGATGCTGGCAATCTACGTCCACTCGCTGGGCGGCGGTCGCTGAGCGCGCGATGGATGCCGACCTCAAGGACGACGATGCGGTCTCGCTGCGTCAGCGCAAGGCCGAGGTGCCGCTCTATCTCAAGCGCATCAAGGTCTATCCGCGCGCCGTCGGCGGGCAATGGCGGCGCATCAAGTGGGCCGCCCTCCTGCTGCTGCTCGGCGTCTACTACCTCGTGCCGTGGCTGCGCTGGGATCGCGGGCCCGGCGCGCCCGACCAGGCCATCCTGATCGACCTCGACGGCCGGCGCGGCTGGTTCTTCGATGTCGTGATCTGGCCGCAGGAAGTCTATTTCGTCACCGGCCTCCTGATCCTGGGCGCCATCGGCCTGTTCCTGGCGACCTCGCTGTTCGGCCGCGTCTGGTGCGGCTTCGCCTGCCCCCAGACCGTGTGGACCGACCTCTTCATGCAGGTCGAGCGCCTGATCGAGGGCGACCGCAACCAGCGCATGCGGCTCGACCGCGCGCCGATGTCGGTCGGCAAGGCATTGCGCAAGGGATTGAAGCACACCGCCTGGATCGCCATCGCCGCCGCCACCGGCGGCGCCTGGGTCTTCTACTTCGTCGACGCGCCGTCGGCTCTCGCCAAGATCTTCACCGGCGAAGCGTCGCTCGAAGTCTACTTCTTCGTCGGCCTGCTCACCGCCACAACCTACACGCTGGCCGGCTGGGCGCGCGAGCAGTTCTGCACCTATATGTGCCCCTGGCCGCGCTTCCAGGCGGCGATGCTCGATGAGCAGAGCGTCATCGTCACCTACCAGAAATGGCGCGGCGAACCGCGCGGCAAGCAGAAGGCGGGCGACGACTGGCAGGGCCGCGGCGACTGCATCGACTGCTCGCTCTGCGTCGCGGTCTGCCCGACCGGCATCGACATCCGCGATGGCCAGCAGATCGAATGTATCGGCTGCGGCCTGTGCATCGACGCCTGCACCCAGACCATGACCAAGGTCGGCCGCCCGCGCGACCTGATCCGCTGGGACACGCTCGCCGATCAGCAAGCCAAGGAGCGCGGCGCCAGCGCAGCATGGCGGCCGTTGCGCGCACGGACGCTGCTCTATGGTCTGCTGTTCGGCCTGGTGGCGGCCTTCATGCTGGCCGCCTTCCTGTCGCGAAGCGAGGCCGAGCTGACGGTCCAGCGCGACCGCAGCCCGAACTTCGTGCGTCTGTCCGACGGCAGTATCCGCAACGCCTATACTGTAAAGATCCTGAACAAGCGGCGCAGCGAACAGAGCTTCGCACTGGCGCTCGACGGCTTGCCGGAGGCACGCCTCGGCACCATCGGGACCGAGACCCTATCGAGCCTGGTCGTCCATCCCGACGCCGTCGGAACGTTCCGCGTCTTCGTGACCGTTCCGGCGTCGGCGGCGCGGGCCGGTTCGCACGCGATCGACTTCGTCATCCGCGATGCCGCCGGCTTCGTCCGCGCATCGCATGGCGCGGTGTTCATCGGACCCGAGCGATAGGAGCCCGCCAATGACCGCCATTGCTCTGCGCAGCCGCTACATCCCCTGGCTGTTCGTCGCGGGCTTCGCCCTGGTCGTTGCCGTGAACGCCACCATGATCTGGCTGGCCGTCGGCTCCTTCTCGGGGCTCTACACCGCCAAGCCGCGCGACCGCGGGCTGAACTACAACGCCGTCGTCGAAGCGCAGAAGAGCCGCGATGCGTTGGGCTGGCGCATCGATACCGCATGGCATCCCGCCGCGAACCGCCTGGAAGTCGCGGCTTTTGACGCCGCCGGCCAGCCGCTCGGCGGCCCCCGCATCGAGGTCGAGTTGATCCGTCCGGTCGAGAAACAGCGGCCGTTGGCGGTGACGATGGACGCCATCGACATCGGCCGCTTTGCGGGCCATGTCGAGTTGCCGGCGCGCGGCAACTGGGATGTCGACATCGTGGTCGAGCACCACGGCGAACGCTATGCGCTGACGCGGCGGATGTTCCTGAGATGAGCGACATCGCCCTCATCGCACCGGCCGAACCACGCACCGCTCGTGCCTGTGCCCATTGCGGCGAAACAGTCCGCGGGATGGGCGAGTTCTGCTGCGCCGGTTGCGCCAGCGCCCACGCCATCATCGGCGCGGCCGGGCTTGCGGCGTTCTACCGGCGGCTCGAGGACAAGAGGGCGCATCGGCCGGTGCCGCTCGACGTCGATTTCGCAAGCTACGGCCGGTCCGCCGGCGACACCGAGCATGAGCTCGACCTGCTGGTAGAGGGCCTGGATTGCGCCGCCTGCGTCTGGCTTTTGGAAAGCCTCTTGGCCCGCAACGCAGCGATCCATCGCGCCCGCGCCCATCTGTCGACGCGCCGCTTGGCGCTGCGTTGGATCGGACCCGCCAGCGACGCCAATGCCCATGTCGGGCTGGTCGCCGCGCTCGGCTTCCGACCGGCGCCCTTCCAGGCATCGGCAACGATCGGCGACGACGACCGCGAGACGCGCGACCTGCTGCGCTGCCTCGGCGTGGCGGGGTTCGCCGCGGCCAATGTCATGCTGCTGTCGGTGGCCATCTGGTCGGGCCACGACGGGTCGATGGGCGACGCCACGCGCACCCTGTTCCATTGGCTGTCGGCCGCCATCGCCCTGCCGGCCATCGCCTATACCGGGCGGCCGTTCTTTCGCTCGGCGGTCAACGCGCTCAAGGCGGGACGCACCAACATGGACGTGCCGATCTCGATCGGCGTCACCCTGGCATCGGTCGTCAGCCTGCACGAAGCGTGGGTCGGCGAGCAGCATGCCTATTTCGATTCGGCGATCACGCTGCTCTTCTTCCTGCTGATCGGCCGCTACCTCGACAGGCGCGCGCGTGGCCGGGCGCGCCAGGCGGTGCAGGCCCTGCTGGCGCTCAGTGGGCGGAGCGCTACCGTGATCGCCGCCGACGGCCGCACGGAGTCGCGGCGCGTCGACCAGCTCGTGCCGGGCGACATGCTGCTGGTCGCCGCCGGCGAGCGGCTGGCGGCGGACGGCGTCGTCGCCGACGGCCACTCCCTGCTTGATACCGCGCTGGTGAGCGGCGAGAGCGTGCCGCGGCCCGTCGAGCTCGGCGCCCAGGTGTTCGCCGGCATGGTCAACCTCGGCACGCCGCTCAGGGTGCGCGTCACGGCGGCGGGCGAATGCACGCTCCTGTCGGAGATCGTCCGCCTGGTCGAGGCGGCCGAGCGCGGCCGTTCGCGCTTCGTCGCCATCGCCGACCGGCTGGCGCGCGCCTACGCGCCGGTCGTTCACTTGACCGCACTGCTGACCTTCCTGGGCTGGCTGCTGCTGGGCGGTCTTGCCTGGGACCGCGCGCTGCTGGTCGCTACGGCCGTGCTGATCATCACCTGCCCCTGTGCGCTGGCACTCGCTGTGCCGGTGGTGCAGGTCGTGGCCAGCACGCGCCTGCTCGGCGAGGGCGTGCTGCTGCTGTCGCCGACCGCGCTGGAGCGCGTGGCCGGCGCCGATCACGTGATCCTCGACAAGACCGGCACCTTGACGTTGGGCCGCCCCGAGCTCGTCGGCACGGGCCACGATCCCGCAATGCTGGGGCAGGCTGCGGCGATCGCCGCCAACTCGCGCCATCCGCTGGCCCAGGCGCTCTTACGCGCGACTGCCGACGCGACACCCGCCGACGGCGTGGTGGAGCATGCCGGTTTCGGCCTGGAGTGTGGCGAGAGCCGGCTGGGCTCGGCCCGCTTCTGCGGCATAAACGATCCGCCGGACGACGGTCATTCCGAATTGTGGTTCGTGCGGCCTGGAGCGACGCCGGTGCGGCTGGCCTTCGCCGATCGCCTGCGGCCGGACGCGGTCGATACCGTCGCTCGCCTGGCCAAGCGCGGCCTCACGCTCGAGCTGCTGTCCGGCGATCGCCCGGCGGCAGTGGCGCGCGTCGCCCGCGAGGTCGGTCTGGCGGCCTGGCGCGCCGAAGTCCCGCCGGCTGCCAAGGCCCAGCGCCTGGCGTCGCTGGCCGCCGAAGGCCGGCGCGTCCTGATGATCGGCGATGGCTTGAACGATGCGCCGGCATTGGCGGCGGCCCATGCTTCGATCTCGCCGTCCACCGCGGCGGAGGCGACGCAAAATGCCGCCGACGCTGTGTTCCAGGGCGATGCGCTGCGCGGTGTCGTCGAGATCGTCGACGTCTCGCGGCGGGCCGGCCGGCTGATGCGTCAGAACCTGGCGCTCGCCCTGCTCTACAACCTGAGCGCCGTGCCCCTCGCCATCCTGGGCGAAGTGACACCGCTGGTCGCGGCGGTCGCCATGTCCTCGTCCTCGCTGCTGGTCATCGGCAACGCGCTGCGCCTCGCACCACGCTCGCGGAGGAAAACCGATGGATAGCCTGCTTATCCTGGTTCCCGCCGCCCTGCTGCTCGGCCTTCTGGCACTGGCGGCGTTCCTGTGGGCGCTGCGCAACGGCCAATACGACGACCCCGACGGGGCGGCGGGCCGCATCCTGTTCGACGACGAGTAAGGAGAGAACGATGTCTCATTGGATCATGGGGATCTTGACTGGGCTGCTCGGGCTGGCCGGTCTCTTGATGGCGGGCGCCGCGCGCGATTTCGGCATCCTCGCCTTCGGCTTGGCGTTGGCGCTCTACGCCGTCCTGTTCTGCTGGTGGATGGTCAAGACCGCCTACGACGAGATCGAGCAGGAGTGAAGCCGATGAGCCTTAAGCGCAGCCGCCTGGAACCGGCCCGCACGCCCGATCATCCCAACGGCAGCTCGTCGCACGGCTATGAGTTCATGGCGCCGCTCGACGGCACAGGGCACCTCGCCTCATCGGAATGGCCGACGCAGAAAGGGGCATGCACGGTGCACCGCTTCTGGGCCGGCGCGACCGACGAGCACGGCGCGCTGATCCACCGCCGCAACGGGAGCTGGGCGTTTTCCTACGCTCCCAGCGAAGACGACGACGAGCCGATCTTCAAGTTCGACAGGCACCGCTTCGTGATCGGCGAATACGTCACCATCACCGAGCACGACGGCGTCGCGCGACCGTTCGGCGTTGCCGAGGTCGCGCCCGCGATCAGACGTGCCTAGGCGGCTGGGTCGCCAGCCAGCGGCGGTAGCGGATATAGGCGATGCCGATCGACACGCCGAAGCCGACAAAGGAGAAGATCACGAGAAGCAGGTAGTAGAATTGATCGGTCGTCATCGGCACCTCCGTTGGTCGCGACGATGATCGCCAACCACCCCAAGCTTGTGTTTGATCCAGATCAACGAGCGACGGCAGGCAGCACCTATCCTGTTCGGTGGAGGGTGTGATGGACGCCAGCTACTACTCGATCATCGAACGAGGCGAGGATGGCCATTTCTGGGGATGGGTGCCCGACCTGCCCGGCATCAGCGCCGACGGCGAGACCGAGAAGGAAGTGGCCGATCGCCTGCTGCGCAGCGTGCGCGAGTGCCTGCGCAACCTCATCGTGACCGGCGAACCCGTACCCCGGCCGCGTGCGCCAGAGGAGCTGCCCGCCCGCGACGGCGCGCGCGAGCTGCGCCGCCTGCTGCTGATCATCAGCTGATCCTCAACCGCGACAGGAAATACCGATGCCCCTCAGTCGAGCGATCGTCTGGATGGATTCACGCCAAGCCAGCGTCTTCAGGTTCGGCGCGGACGATCTCGTCCAGGACCGCCTTCACGCCGACAGCCCGTTCCTCAAGGTCGACCACAAGGCCGGCCGCATGCATGCCGGCCGGCCCGCTGCCGACCTCGACTTCCTCGACCGGGTCATCGATTCCCTGCGCGGCACGCGCGCCTGGTGCCTGGCCGGCCCCGACGGCGCCAAGGAAGAGCTGGTCGGCTACCTCGACAGGTACAAGGACCGTGACGGGCATATTGCCGGCCTTCGACAGCAGCTCCTCTGCATCTCGCCCATGGATCGTCCCACGGACGACGGGCTGCTCCGGCAGGCGCGCCAGGCCGCCGAGACGACAGGGGCGTAAAATACCTGTGAACCGGTGCAACCAAAGCCCGCCGGCTGGTCATTGATGGATGTTACGAGAGGAGCATCCGATGACCTACCTGGACCTTGCTCCGGCCATCACGGCCCTTCGTGCGCGACCGGAGGAATTCGAGTTCATCAACGACACGCTTCATCACCCACGCAGTCGGCACAGGTTCCGCTTCGACAGCGAGGGTGACGTCCAGATCGATGCCCTCTGCGACTGCTCGCTGCTGCGCGCCAGACCGGAACAGGCCAAGGTCTTCCATGCGGCCTATCAGGATTGGCACGCCAACTACTGGCGGCCCCTCATGATCAACCGCGAGTTCGCCTCGCACTTCGGCCCGCCGCCCCTGTGGCGCCGGGCGGCCATGTGGCTACTGAAGCGGCTACTGACGGGACCGCAGGAAACCAAGCCGATGCCTGCGCCGGCGGTCGCGCCGGCCGAGTAATCTGCCGCCATCCCAAGCCGACGGCGCCCGCTCAAGTCAGCGGACGCCGGGCGTGGACGTTCAGCGCGTGTAGACGGTCGTTGTCGCGGCCGGAGCGGCCGGCGTCGTCACTGTGGTGGTGCTGGCGGTAGCCGGCGTGCTGTAGGTGGTGGTTGTCGTCGCGGCGGGCCGCTGCTGGACCGTGGTGCGTTCCTGGACGGTGCAGGCCGCGGTGGCCACGGCCAGTGTCAATCCGATGATCACGAACTTCATGAGGGCTCCTTGTGCCTGAAAGGGCACAGGTCGCAACGTGACTGTCATCCAACGGTTGCTGACAGCGACCGAGGCCGAAAATCGCGAGAAGCGGCCGCACGCATGTGAAACTATGGCGACCTCCCCTGACCCATGAGGCCCGCCATGACGCTGCTGCTCAATATCGACGTGCCCGATGTCGAGACCGCCCTGCGCTTCTACACGACGGCCTTCGATCTCAAGGTCGGCCGCCGCTTCGGCGCCGACTTCGTCGAGCTGCTGGGCTGGCCGGCGCCGGTCTATCTCCTGACCAAGGCGGCCGGCACGATCGGCGCCGGCGGCGATCCCCGGCGGTACAGCCGGCATTGGACGCCGGTCCATCCCGACATCGTCGTCGAGAACGTCGACGCCGCGGTCGAGCGCGCGGTCGCGGCGGGCGCCAAGCTCGAGGCCGAAGCCAAGGACACGAGCTGGGGCCGCATCGCCATGCTGGCCGATCCGTTCGGCCACGGCTTCTGCCTGCTGAAGTTCAACGAGCGCGGCTACGACGCGTTGCTCTAACGGGAGCGCGGGTCTCCGGCCCGCTCATATCCGGACCGGAGGTCCGCGCTCCCATTACAGCCTGAGCAAACTGCCGTAGCCGTCGACCTTCGCCTGGACGCCGGCCGAGCGCAGACAGTGCCAGAGGCTGGCCTGGTTGGCCGAGATCACCGGCCGCTTGAGATCCTGCTCCAGCGCTTCGAGGATGCCGACGCAGCGAAAGCCGGTGCCGGCGATCAGGACGGCGTCGGCATCGGCCGGGCACGCCGCCCGGATCTGCGCGTAAAGCGGCTCGATCTCCTGCTCGAAGCCCGCGCCCTGGCCGACCAGCTCGCCCGGCGCGAGGTCGCGCCACTTGCGGCCTGGGTCGTAGCGCAGATGGCCGGCGAGCGTAAAACCGTGATCAGCGTAGTAACGGCAGCCCGCCGCCACGGTCTCGTCGTTGAACCAGGGCGGCAGCACCAGGAAGGGCCGCTTGCTGCCCGACGCACGCAGCGCGGCACAGGTATCGATGCCGTTGGTGGTGACGATCGTGCCGTCACCGAGCAGCGGCAGCAGGCTCACCACGGCTGCCTCGTCCCACCCCTTGCCGCCCAAAAGGCTGCTCGAGCTGTGGGCGATCACGACAGCCGACAGCCGCATGTTGGCGAACTGGCGGCAGCCGCGCACCAGGTCGTCCTCCGGCTCGACGTCGCGGCGATCGTCGCGCCAGCGCAGCCAGGGCGCGCGCGCCGTCACGCGGGCGGCATGCACCGAGACGCCGGACGGCGCCATCGCCCACCATTCGGCTTCCGGCACGGCTTCGTTGCCGACGATGAACAGGCCGAAGCGGGCCCGCCAGCCCCAGTTGTCGTTGCTCACGGGAAACAGGCCTCCATTTGCGTCATTGCACCGGCGCCAGGCTGTCGATCCAGCGCTGCGCCGGGGTCAGTCTGGTGAAGAGTTTGATCGGCCGGTCGGCGGTGGCCAGGATGCCCAGCATGCGCTTCGCCAGTTCGGCGACGTTGTCCGCCAGCACGATGGCGAGCGCGCCGACCGGCTGGTCATGGTAGTTCCTGATCCTGAAGGCGACCGCCATCATCTCGTCATGGTCCATCACGACGTTGCCGGCGCGGGCGTCGTACAGCTTGCGATAGGCGAGCGCGCCGCCGCCCTCGACGGCGTCGAGATAGTCGTCGGCATCGGCGCGGGTGACATCGCCCTCGGCCGTCACGACAACGAGTTGCTGCTTGGAATCGATCGTCCAGTAGATCGGCATTTCCGGCGCTCACTTGAAGTGCCAGCGGCTGCCCTGCTCCGGCATGACGAAGCGCACGCCCACGTCGTTGGCCGCCTCGAGCTCCTGCAGGAGCTGACGCTGCGGCTGTTCCTTGGTCAGTGAATATTTGATGTGGCTCACGACCACCGGCAGGTCCTTCAGTGCCTTGCCGCCGGCCAGCCCATCGAGCTTGCGCAGCTCCTCCATCAGCCAGCGCGGCGTCAAATGGCCGAACAGCAGGTTGTCCGGGCGGTCACTGGTGTAGGACACCTCGATGACGATTGCCTTGAGCCGCTTCTGCTTCACGCGCTCGGCGACGGCGGCCCAGATGTCGGCGAGGCGCGTGCCCTTCTCCACCGCGTCGGGGCCGGTGTCGCCGAAGCACAGGATGCCGTCGCCACCGCTCTCCAGCAGGAAGGCCGTCGATTCCACGCCGCCATGGGACAGCGGAAAGGCGGTCACGGTCATGGCGGTGTCGGCGATCGGCATTGCCTCGCCGGGCTTCAGCTCGGCGATGGCGTATTTCTTGAGTTGCGGGGCCTTGCCGCGATCGCTGAAGTTCGGCCAGGCGCGCCAGTTGAAATAGGTCTCGACCAGGTCGGCGCCGACCGAGGGCAGCACGTAGATCGGCTTCTTGCTGTCGTCGGGCGAAGCGACGATCAGGCCGGCAACATGGTCGAGATGGGCATGGCTGATCAGGTAGCCCTTGATCGCGTTGGTGAGCATGTAGCCGACGCGGCTCTGCGGGGAATCCGCCGGCACCGTGACGTTGGCGAAGGCGCCCTTCTCCTCGGCGACGCGCAAGCCGTTAACCAGCGTGCCGGCATCGCAGGTCACGCCGCGATTGTCGCCATGCGGATGGATCAGCGAGGCGCTGAGATTGCCGTCCTGGATGCCGCCCAGCGCGCCTAGCACCACTAGGTCGAAGCCGTCGGCGGCGATGGCTTTGGACATACCGGGGAGGCACGCCGCCACGGCAATGGCGGCAGCAGCAAGTTTTGCGGATCTCATCTCAGCTCCCCCGGTAGCACTCAGCGGCGCAAGGTAGCCTTCCCGCGCGCCGCCGCCTACCCGAGATCACGAGCGCGACGAAACGGCTCGCCGGCCGATGCCGCTCGGCAAGTCGCTGAAATCCATGCAGGTGCTGTTGAACAGGAGATGCCGCGGCCGTCTGCTGACATAGAGGTCGTGAGGGATCGCCTCCGCCAGCACCGCAGCCGCCCGGTCGATCTGGGCGCGCAGTGCCGCGCCGTTGTTGGCCGCCATCTGGACGAAATGGTAACGATCGCCGCAATAGGCCCAGATTGCCTGATGGACCTGCTGGTTGGCGCCGGCGTCGCGCACCTTGGCGCGCGCCAGCACGATGATGCCGACCTTGGGATTGACCAGATCCTCGCGCTGCAGGCCCAATCGATATTCGATGACCAGGAAATGATCCGGCGCCCTGGCGCCATCGGGCACCGCCGCCAAAGGCGTTCCCTGGGACGTCACGTTGATGATCTCGACGTCCCCGGCTGCCTTCGACGAGGCGAGCCGCGCCCGCAGCAGCTCGGTGAAGTCGGTATCCTCGATCGCCGTCCGCAGGAAGACGCGGGTCTGATCGACCACATCCTCGCGTTGGGCCTCGTTGGCGCCCTTCACGCCGCCGACGATCGCCCCCACCCCCATCACGGCGAGACCCAGAAGGCCGCCGCCGCCCGGCAGCACCGACGCGCCCTGCTGGGCGCCGAGTTGCGCGCCCTCCGCGCTACCGCGTGCGCCGAGCTTCGACGTATCGGCCTGCTTGAGACCGGAAACGTCGCCGGAGATGGACGTGACGCTGCGTCGGGCCGCCTCGGGTATCGGCTGGACCGGCGCTTGCGCACAGCCGACGACCATCACGCCGACAGCGACGCCCGAAACGACAGCATGGATGCTGAACATTCTCTCAACCCCTGCACTCACATCGACAAGGGCTGAACTGTCGATCGCGGCGAGTCCGATAGCCTCGCTGCCCGCCGCCGGGCTACCGACTACTTTTTCTTGGTGAGCGCGCCCTCGAACTCGCAGTAACCGTAGAGCTTGATCTTGGAATCGCCTTCCTTGATCTGGCCGATGACGTCCATCATGCCGCCGCCGCCGACCATGGCGGCCGTCTTGATGGCGCCGCTCTTGCCGAGCGTCGTCTCGAAGGTGCGCTCCGGCCGGCCTTCCTGCTGGAACTTGCCCTTGACCGCTTCGCCGTCGACCGTGACGTCGATCACCATCTTGTAGGTCGGGCACTTGGAGCTGCCGGGGACGTTCTTGCCATAGCCGGTCCAGGTCCAAACGACGGGTTCCGCCTGGGCGGCGCCCGCGACCAGCAGACCGGCCAACGCGCCGACAATTGCACCCTTCAGCATCGCTCTTGTCTCCCTTAGAAGAATTCCCTGATCGCCTTGAGCACGGCGGCTGGCTTCTCCTGCCCCACAGCGTGTCCGGCCTTGGCGACCTTAACCAATTTCGATTTGGAAATCGCCTTTTTGAAGGCATGGCCGTAGACCGGCGGGATCAGCGCATCCTCCGTGCCCCACACGATCAACGTGCGGGCTGCAATACGTCGCAGGCGCTGGCCAAGACCGCGATCGGGAATGGGGAAAAGGATCTTGCCCGCCATGCCCAGCCGGCGCGCATTCATGACCAGGAACTGCTTCAGGAATTCCGGGTCGTTCATGTCGCCGCCCGAGGCCAGGAGCCGGCCGCCGGCTTCGGCGTCATGGAACAGCAATCCAGGCAGCTCGTAGGGCAGCTTGGAGAAGATATCGACGATCGGATGGTCGTCCAGCCACAAGCCGGCCGGCGCCAGCAGGCAGAGCTTGGCGACCTCGGTGCGCGCGATCGCCGCCATCTCGGCAGCGATCATGCCGCCCATGGAATGGCCAACGACGATGGGCTTCTTGAGCTTCAACGCCTCCAGCACGTCGAGTCCGTGCAGGGTGATGTCGAGCATGTCGCGCAGCTCGTCCTCGCCCGTCGACTGGCCGTAGCCCGGCAGCAACGGCGCCACGACGCGGTACTTGGTGGCGAGGGCCGCGATCAGCGGATCGGCCGGCATGTGGCCGCCTGCGCCGTGGAAATAAAGAAGGTCACGGCCCTTGCCGGCTTCGACGACCTGGATCCGGATGCCCGAGGGTTTGAGCGTGAGAAAACGCGATTTCATTCCGCGGCGACCTTCAGCGGCACAGGCTCGTTCATCGGGTGCATCCAGAAGCGGTCGTCGTGGTTCTTCCACTCGGGCCACAGGTTGCGCAGGTGTGGCATCACCTTCTCAGCGAACAGGCTCGTCGAATAGCGCACCTTGTCGTTGGGCATGTTGCCGACATGCATCAGGCAGAAGATGTTGCCGACGCGCAGGGTCTTGATCAGCTCTTCCATCTGCTGGCGCACCGTCTCGGGCGAGCCGGCGACGATATAGCGGCCGTCGACGAGGTCCTTCCAGGTCATGCTGGGATAGTTGCGCGCCGCGGCCTGGGTGAACTGCGACAGCGCGCCGGTCTGGATGGTCTTGACCGTGCGATAGCCCGGCGCGTCGGCGAAGCCCGGATAGACGTGCAGGCAGCGATTGTAGAAGTAGTTCACGTGCGGCCAGTACAGCCGCTCGGCCTCGGCATCGCTATCGGCAACGCAGATCACCTGGGCAAAGCCCGCGCGGTAGGGCGATTCGTCGGCCTTGCGCTCGGCGACCCGCTTCCAGTAGCCGTCCATCAGCAGCTTGGCGCGCAGATAGCCCGAGTAGCTCAGGTAGGAATACGAATAGGTGTTGTCGAGGCAGAAGTCGTAGGTCTCGACCGAGCCACCGCCGGGAATGAAGATCGGCGGCGCCGGCCGCTGGATCGGCTTGGGCCAGCAATTGACGTAGCGCAGCTTGGTGTAGCGGCCGTTGAAGGCGAACGGCTCATCGGCCGCCCATGCCTTGCGGATGAGGTCATGCGCCTCGGCGTACTTCTCGCGCGTCAGCGCTGGGATCGTGCCGTAGGCATAGTTGGTGTCCATCGACGTGCCGACCGGGAAGCCGGCGACCAGCCGCCCGCCCGACAGCACGTCGAGCATGGCCATCTCCTCGGCCACGCGCAGCGGCGGATTGTAGAGCGCGATCGAGTTGCCCAGCACGACCAGGGCCGCCTTGGAGGTTCGCCGCGTCAGCGTCGCCGCCATGATGTTGGGCGACGGCATCAGGCCGTAGGCATTGGCATGGTGCTCGTTGACGCCGATGCCGTCGAAGCCGACGGTCTCGGCATATTCGAGCTGGTCGAGATACTGGTGATAGGCGATGTGCCCGAGCTCGGGCTCGTACATGCGGTTGGGCAGGTCGACCCACACCGAACGATGCTTCTCGCGGAAGTCGTCCGGCATGTGCGGCCAGGGCATCAGATGGAACCAGGTGAATTTCATCGGCGTGCTCCGTTGCCGTCATTGTACGGCACCGACGCTGGCCGTCGAGATGCCCGCTCGATATCGTAGTGCGAACCAGCGAGGGCGTTCTGGGCCATTCCGCTGGCACTCAACTGCATCAGCGTCCCTTGAACTGCGGCTCGCGCTTCTCCAGGAAGGCCTTGATGCCCTCCTTCATGTCCTCGGTCTGCATCAACGGCAGGAGCTGCAGGAAGACGTGATGGACGTGCTCGTTGAACGGCTCGTTCCAGGCCATGCGCATCATGCGCTTGGCCGCCTGGATGGCGAGCGGCGCGTTGGCTGCGATCTCCAACGCAAGCTCGCGCGCGGCGCCTAGCACCTCGGTATCGGGCACGACCCTGTTCACCAGGCCGATCTCCAGCGACTGCGCGGCATTGAGGGTTCGGCCGGTGAAGATCAGCTCGGCCGCCTTGGCCCAGCCCAACATGCGCGGCAGGTACCACGTGCCGCCCGATTCCGGCAGCACGCCGCGCTTGGCATAGGACGCCGCGAGCTTGGCCGACTGCGCCATGACTCGGATGTCGGCGCCCAGCGCCAGGTCAAGGCCGTAGCCCGCGGCCGAGCCGTTCAGCGCGGCGATCACCGGCTTGTCCATGGCATGTAGAACCGGCGGCGGCGTGTTGCGCAGGTCGATGTTGGTCGGCGTGGCGCCCGAGCCGACGCTGAGATTGTCGGTGCCCCTGCTCTGCGCCTCGAGATTGAGGCCGGCGCAGAAGGCGCGGCCGGTGCCGGTCAGGATGACGGCGCGCACCTCGCGATCCTCATTGGCCCGCACCAATGCATCGGTGAGCTGTTTCAGCATCGGGCCGGAGATGGTGTTCATACGCTGCGGTGCATTCAGCGTGACGGTGGCGATGGCGCCGTCGACGCCGTAGAGCAGCTCTTCCGGCATTACCGAAGCTGCGGGCTGGGCCGCAAACTGGCTCATGTTTCCTCCACCTGCCGATTGCCGCTATGGTGGAGCAGGAGAACCTGACACGCCATGCAAAACCGTTTCATCGATCTTTACAGCGACACCAAGAGCAAGCCCTCACCCGGCATGCGGAAGGCCATGGCCGACGCCGAAGTCGGCGACGAGCAGAAAATGGAAGACCCCACGGTCAACCGGTTGCGCGAGCGCGTTTGCGAGCTTTTGGGCAAGGAGGATTCCGTCTTCCTGCCGAGCGGCACCATGGCCAACCAGATCGCCATCCGCGTGCATTGCCGGCTGGGTGACGAGGTGATCGCCGACCGCACCGCCCACATCATCAACGCCGAGACCGGCGGCCCGGCCGCCAATTCCGGCGTCATGATCCGGCCGATCGAAGGCCCGAACGGCGTGTTCACTGGCGAGCAGGTCAAGGCCGCGCTGCGCGACCCCAACAGCCGCAACGCCCCGCGCTCGCGCCTGGTCTCGATCGAGAACACGTCCAATGGCGGCTTCGGCACGGTATGGCCGCTTGCCACCATGCAGGGCGTGGCCAAGGTGGCGCGCGACGCAGGTGTGGCACTGCACATGGACGGCGCACGGCTCTGCAATGCCTCGGTGAAGTCCGGCGTGAAGGCCAGCGACTATGCGGCCTGCGTCGATTCGTTGTGGCTCGATTACACCAAGGGCCTGGGCGCGCCGGTCGGCGCTAGCCTCGCGGGCGACAAGGCGTTGATCAAGGAGGCGTGGCGCCAGAAGCAGATGCTGGGCGGCTCGATGCGCCAGTCCGGCGTGATCGCCGCCGCCGCGCTCTATGCGCTGGAGCACAACTGGGATCGCCTGGCCGAGGACCACGACAATGCCCGGCACCTCTCCGAGGGGCTGGCCAACATCAAGGGCATCCAGATCGACGTGCCGCGCATGGAGACCAACCTGGTGTTCTTCGAGATCACCAAGCCCGGCTGGACCTCGGCCAAGCTCGTCGACGCCTGCCGCGAGCGCGGCGTCGGCATCGGCGCCAACACCGCGACGCGCATCCGTGCGGTGACGCATCTCGACGTCAACCGCAAGGACATCGACACCGCCCTGAAGGTGATCAGCGACGCGCTGGCCGCGTAGCGCTCAAGCCGCCCGGGGTTTCTTCTTCGACGAGGAGCGCGCCTGGCTCTTGCCGGGCGCGCTCCTGGCCTGCGGCGGCCGTCTGGCAAGCAGCCGCCTGATGACGGCTTGAAAGGCGGGATTGCGATTCGGTGGCGGCTCGGACATGGCGGATGACCCCTCGTCCAGTTGGAAGCCCAGCACTCAGTTACGCAAGCTTACGATATCGGTCTCCCGGCGTCGGCCAAAACCTTGCCGCCGAGACCGATGAAGCAGACGCCTGCCGCCCGCTCGATCCAGTGCCGCGCGTTCTGGAAACGCCGCATCACCGGGCCGGAGGACATGAACAGGCTGACGCAGGAATACCAGATCAAGGACGATGCCGTCACGAGGCCGATCATCAGGACCATCAGCCAGGTCGGCGTTGAAGCCGTAACCGCCGTGGCGAACACGCTGGCGAACAGTACGATCGCCTTGGGGTTGGTCAGCGTCACCAGGAAGCCGAACAGGATCGCACGCGCGCCGGCGGGTCGACGCGGCTCCTGATCGAGGTCGATGGTCTGCGGCTTGGCCCGCAGAAGCTTGATGCCCAGGTAGGCGAGATAGCAGCCGCCCAGCACGCGCACCGTCCAGGTGAGCCACTGGTACTCCGCCAGGATGGCCGACAGGCCCAAAAGGCTGAGCGTCGAGTACATGCAGAGGCCGGTCGACACGCCGAGCGTCGTCAACAGCCCGGCGCGCGTGCCGTGGGTCATGGATGAGCGCACGACGGCAACGAAGTCCGGCCCGGGCAGGATGAGTGCGGGGATGAAGACGGCGAAGACGCTGATGAGGACCACAATGCTATCCATGGCAACCGAGTTGCCATGCCCGTGCGCCGGCTGCAAGGCCCCCCAACGCCAAGAGCCCGACGCCAGGAACAGGAGTAATCCCAGCCCCAGATTTTCATCGTCACGTGCCGGCTGCAAAAGCCGGTATACCCGACCGCATGAATGCTCCAGTTGCTCTTGGCCAGCCGCTGATGCGGCGTGAGGACCGCCGCCTGCTGACCGGCCGCGGCCGTTATGCCGACAACACCGCGCCGGCCGGTGCGCTGGCTGTCCTGTTCGTGCGCTCGCCGCACGCCCATGCGCGCCTCGCCGGCATCGACAAGGCGTCGGCCCTAGCCTCGCCCGGCATTGCGGCGATCTACACCGCCGATGACCTTGTAGCCGACAAGGTCGGCCATCTGCCGGCGATCAGTGAGATCAAGGACGCGGCCGGCAACCGCCATCGCGAGCCCGAGCATCTGCCGATGCCGCCGGGCAAGGTGCGCCATGTCGGCGACATCGTCGCCATGATCACGGCCGAAACCCTCGACCAGGCGCGCGACGCGGCCGAACTGCTGGAGATCGACTACGAGACGCTGCCCGCCGTCGTCACGGCCGCGCAGGCCCTCGCTCCCGATGCACCGCTGGTCCATGACGACGTGGCGGGCAACCTGATGTGCCGATGGGGCAAGGGCGACGCGGCGGCGACCGATGCCGCCTTCGCGCGCGCCGCGCACGTCTCGACCTTGTCCATCCGCTCGCCGCGCCAGATCGTGCACTACATGGAGACGCGCGCGGCGTGGTCGGCCTACGACGACGCCGACGACCTCGTGACCGTCACCTTCTCCTCGCAGGGCGTGCAGATCCCGCATCGCCTGATGTGCGAGCGCGTGCTGAACGTGCCCAAGGACAAGCTTCGTCTTGTTACCGAGGATGTCGGCGGCGGCTTCGGGCCGAAATATCCGATCTATGCCGAATCGACACTGATCGCCTGGGCCACCCGCAAGCTCAAGCGCGGCCTGCGCTGGACCTGCGAGCGCGCCGAGCTGACGCAAAGCGACAGCCATGCCCGCGACCTTGTTGCCAGCGGCGAACTCGCGCTCGATGCACAAGGCAAATTCTTGGCGGTGCGCGTCAAGGCCGAGGCCAACTACGGCGCCTATGTCTCGATGTTCGCGCCGACCATCCCGACCACGGGCCTGGCCAAGGTGATCTCCGGCCTCTACCGCATCCCGGCGATCCGCATCGACTTCGACTGTGTCTTCACTAACACCGTGCCGGTCGACGCCATCCGCGGCGCCGGCAAGCCCGAGGCATTGTTCCTGCTGGAGCGCCTGGTCGATCTCGCCGCCCATGAGACCGGCCACACGCCGGCCGAGCTGCGCCGTCTGAACCTGCTCAAGGCCGACGAGATGCCGTACGCGGCGGCGAGCGGCTACACCTATGACGCCGCCGACTGCGTGCAGCTGTTCGAGACGGCATTGAAGGCCGCCGACGAGCCGCGCTTTACGGCGCGTCGTGCGGCGAGCGAAGCCGCGGGCAAGCGGCGCGGACTGGGCCTCGCCTGTCATCTCCACGGCACCGGCGGGATCGCCGATGAGCACGTCGTGGTGCAAGTCGGGCCCGACCGGCTGGTGGCAAGCGTGGGAACACAAAGCCAGGGCCAGGGCCACGAGACGGTGTTCGCCCAGATCCTGGCGGCGTCGCTCGGCGTGCCGATGGACCGCATAGAAGTGCGCCAGGGCGACACGCGCAGCATCCCGCACGGCGGCGGCACCGGCGGCTCGTCCTCGACCATCATCAGCGGCACGACCTTGAAGCGCGCCGCCGACGTCGTGATCCAGCGCGGCCGCGACCTTGCGGCCGAGCGGCTGGAGACGGCGCCGGCCGACATCGCCTATCGCGACGGCAGCTTCGAGGTCGTCGGCACCGACCGGCGCATCGGCCTGTTCGAGCTGGCGGCCGCCAAGCCGTTCACCGGCGACGCGCTGTTCGGCGACAAGATCGAATCCTTCCCCACCGGCGTCATGGTCTGCGAGGTCGAGGTCGATCCCGAGACCGGCGTGGTGCGCGTCGATCGCCTGACCGAGGTCGCCGACTGCGGCACCGTGGTCAATCCGCGGCTTCTGGTGGGCCAGGTCCATGGCGGCATCGTCCACGGCCTGGGCAATGCGCTGCTGGAAGAGGCGGTCTACGACGAGGAGAGCGGCCAGCTGCTGAGCGGTACCCTGATGGACTACGCCCTGCCGCGCGCCGACGACACCCCGTCCCTGCAGGTCGAGACCATCGCCACGGCCTCGTCCAACAACTTCATGGGCTTGAAGGGCGTCGGCGAACTGCCGACCAACGGCGCCCCGGCCGCCATCGCCAACGCCGTGCTCGATGCCCTTCGGGCGCTCGGTGTGCGCCATATCGACATGCCGATCACGGCGCACAAGGTGTGGCGGGCGATAAACGGGCGCTAGCGGGAGCGCGGGCCTCCGGCCCGCTCATGATCATGATGCCGGCCCGAGGCCGGCGGTCCGAAAGAGCATGAATCATGAGCGGGCCAGAGGCCCGCGCTCCGACGCTTCGTGAAATGCACGGCGAATTCGCGAAACGACCATGGATCGCGAACGTCGACAGCCCATAGTCGCCCCATGTTCCGTCGCCTCCTCATCGCCACCGGCGTGCTCGTCCCTATCGTCGTCGGCGCCTTCGCCGCCGTCATCGCCTTCAATGCACCCGCCGCGCCGCCCGTACTGGCCGCCGGCAACTCGGTCCCCGGCATCGCCCAGTGGAACTTCGCCGAACTGCCCAAACTGCAGACTCTCAAGGCGCGCGACGGAGCCCCGTTGAACTACCGCGCCTATCCCGCCCGCCCTGATCGCGCCGTCGTCCTGGTGCACGGCTCGAGCGCCACGGACGCCTCGATGCTGAAGCTCGCCCAGGCGCTGCAGGCTGCCGGCGCCAGCGTCTATGCCATCGACCTGCGCGGCCATGGCGGCAGCGGCACCGCCAACGGCGACGTCTCCTATCTCGGCCAGCTCGACGACGATCTCGCCGACCTCGTCAAAGAACTGGGCCTCGACAAGCCGAGCGTGCATCGAACGCTGATGGGCTTCTCCTCCGGCGGTGGCTTCGCGCTCCGTATCGCCGGCGGCCGGCAGGCTGCCCTGTTCAACGACTACCTCGCGATCTCGCCCTACATCGGCCAGGACTCGCCGACCAACAAGCCGAACTCCGGCGGCTGGGCCGGCGTCGCCGTGCCGCGCGTCATCGCGCTGTCGCTGCTCAGCAGCATCGGTCTCGGCTGGTTCCAGGACTTGCCCGCCGTCCACTTCGCGACCGACGCCAAGCCGAGCGACCGTCGCACACCTGTCTATTCCTTCCGCTTGGCGGCGAGCCTGCAGCTCGAGCGCGACTGGCGCGGTGTGCTGGCGCGCATAACGGCGCCGACCGAGATCGTGGTCGGCGCCAACGACGAGCTGTTCAATGCCGATCAGTTCAAGCCGATGCTGCAAACGGTCAATCCGCGCATCGGCGTGACCATCGTGCCGAACGAGACTCATCTCGGCATGATCGCCGATCCTCCGGCGACGGCTGCGATCGCCGCCGCCTGGCGAAAGTTGGCAGGCGACTGACCGGCGGCTAGTTTTCCGTCGGGAGGATATTCAATGACACGGAAGATGCTCGCCGCGCTTGCCGGCGGATTGCTGCTGTTCGCCACCGAGGCTTCGGCGCAAGCGTGGCCGAACAAGCCGATCAAGCTGATCGCGCCCTATCCGCCGGCCGGGCAGACCGACGTCGTGTCGCGCTACTTCGCCGACAAGCTGAGTGCAGTGCTCGGCCAGCAGGTGATCGTCGAGAACAAGCCCGGCGCGCAGGGCATGGTGGGCGCGGAGATCGCGAAGAATGCACCGCCCGACGGCTACACGTTCCTGTACGTCAACTCGTCGATGATGTGCATCAACCCCTACGTCTACAAGAAGCTGCCCTATGACGGCTTCAAGGACTTCGTACCGGTGACGCAGCATGGTCTGGCGCCGCTTGCCATGGTCGTGCCGCCGACCTTGGGGCCCAAGTCGGTGAAGGAGTTCGTCGCCTGGGCGCGCGAGCGCAAGGGCAAGGTGAGCTTCGCCTCGTTCGGCAACGGCTCGTCGTCGCACATCTGGGACGAGATGCTGAACCAGGCGGAGAGGCTCGACATGACGCACGTGCCCTACAAGGGCGCGGGCCCGGCGATCCAGGACACGCTGGCTGGCCACATCCCGATGACCATCCAGGATCTCGCCGCCGGCGGGCCTGCCATCTCGGGCGGCAAGCTGACGCCGCTTGCCGTCACCTCGACCGTGCGCTGGCCGCGCCTGCCCGACGTGCCGACCTTCGAGGAGGCCGGCTACAAGATCAATCTCACCGGCTGGAATGCGATCCTGGCGCCTGCCGGCACGCCGAAAGAGATCGTCGAGCGCATGAGTGCGGAGATCCGCAAGCTGGTGCAGACACCCGAAGGCAAGGAGAAGCTTCTGGACATGGGCCTGTTCGCGACGGGCACGACGCCGGCCGAGCTGACCGAGATCATGAAGACCGGCTGTGCCGCCTGGGGCGAAGCCGTGAAGCGCGCCGGCGTCGAGCCGGGATAGTCATACGCGGACCGCGGGCCTCTGGCCCGCTCATGAGCGGGCCAGAGGCCCGCGGTCCGAATATGAGCTAGCGTTCGCGCAAATCCTTCAGCGCCACCGCTATCGCCTCGCGAGTCTGCGTAGGCTGCTGGCCGATCGCCAGCCCAAGCTGATGGAGCTGGCGGCGCAGCGTGTGCACCTGATCGAGAAGATCGACCACCGTCTCGACCGCCTCCTCGTCGAAGCCGAGATCGCCGGTCAGGTCGGCGAGCAGCCGGGCGCGCGCCACGTCGACCGGCTCGAAGACCCAATCCTGGCCATCGGCCGATGGCCGCAGGAGGCCGCGCGCGACCCAGCGCTCGACATGGACGGTGGTGAGCCGCTCGTGCACGCGCAGCAGTTCCTCGAGCGTGGTCATGTGAACTGCTCCATCGACTGGCGCGGGTCGTAGCCGCGGCCCGCCTCCCACTTCTCCAGAAACTCCTTCAGGGCATCGTCCGGCTTGTCCGGCATCACGACCTTGAGCTTGACGTACTGGTCGCCGTGCTGGCCCGACTTGCGGTCGAGCAGGCCGCGGCCCTTCAGCCGCAGCGACGTGCCGGTGTTGGAGCCGGCCGGCACATTCAGCATCACCGGCCCGCCCACTGTCGGCACGCGGATGCGGCCGCCCAGCACCGCCTCGGTCGGAGTCACCGGCAGTTCGACATGGATGTCGTTGTCGCGCGGCTCGAAGAAGGCGTGCGGATCGACATGGATCTCAACATAGGCGTCGCCCGCCGGACCGCCCTTGGCGCCGGGCATGCCCTGCCCCTTCAGCCTGAGCGTCTGGCCGTCGGTCGTGCCTTCGGGGATGTCGATGTCGAGCGTCTTGCCGTCGGGCAGGTTGACCCGCTGCTTGCCGCCGCGCGCCGCCGCCAGGAACGGCACACGCAGACTGTAAGTCACCGGCATTCCGCCCATGTCGAACCCTTCAGCGCCGCCGGAGCGGAACGAAAAGCCGCCGGGACCGGCGCGGCCGCCACGCGCGCGGCCGAACATGTCCGAGAAGATGTCGCCCATGTCGACAAAGGCCTCCTCGCCGCCCGACCGTTCGTACTTGGCGCCGCCGAAGCCGCCGGCATGGTCGCGGTAGAAGCCGCGCGGCGGCATCTCCTGGCCGGTGGCGTCGATCTCGCCGGCGTCGAAGCGGCGGCGTTTCTCGGCATCGGACAGGATATCGTTGGCCTGCGAAATCTCTTTGAACTTCGCCTCGGCCGCCTTGTCGCCAGGGTTGAGGTCGGGATGATGCTTCTTGGCGAGCTTGCGGAACGCCTTCCGGATGTCGTCTTCCGAGGCGGTCTTGGGCACGCCAAGAACGGAATAGGGATCAGCCATAGTGGGCCAAATGTGATGATGATTCAGGCGGTTGCAAGCCCCCGCCGGCCGACCGCATCGACGAAAAGCCGGTACTTCACGCTGTCGACCGACAATTCCCGGCCCCAGCTCACCAAGTCGCTCCACGGATCCTTGAGCTTGCCCAGCCCCGAGACCACGGCCACCACGGTGCCGACATCGATGCGCCCGCTCGCGGCGAACCAGCCGCCGACGCCCAGGGCGACGGCGACGGCGAAGGCATACATCAGGTTCATGCCGAGGTTCATGCCGAATTTGAATCTGTAGATGCCCATGTTGAGCTCGAACACGCGCTCGACATGTCGATCGTCGGGCGTGCCGCCTTCGACGATATCGCCGCTCACCTGGCGCAGCGTCTTGATGCGGTCCTCGGCGCGGCGGTTGATCGCCTGCTGCAGGGGCGGCACGAACAGCGCCTGCGGCAGCAGGTAGCCCAGGCTCAGCACCATCGTCCAAGGTTCCAGCCAGACCATGTAGCCGATAACGCTCAACAGGATGCCGGCCTGCAGCAGCGGCTCGGAGATCGCCATGCCGACGAAGCCGCCGATCGGCTCGGCCTCGGCCACCGCCATGGCGGTATGGGTGCCCGTCGCATCGCGCTCGCAAGGCTCGGCGCCTTCGACATCCTCCAGGGTCTTGCGCAGGGTACGCACCGCATCCTCGCTCACCCAGCTGCGATAGAGGTTCAGCGCCATCTTCAGCGCCTGCTCGAGCACGGCGACGCCGGCATAGGCGATGGCGAGCCACATGATGGTTTCGGTCGCGCCGTTCTTGATGGCATCGTTGACGACCCGGCGCTGTAGTTCAAGGGGAACGCTGCTCAGCCCGAACACCGCGGCTGACAGGGCAGCGAGCGCGATCTGATGGCGGCCCGAGCTGCGGACCACGTAACCCATGATCGTCCGTGGCAACGCGCTCCTGTCCATATGACGGCCAACGCCATCCAACGGCGGGCGTTCCCGCACAGACAGTTCGGACTCAATGCAAGAAGGTGCCGGAATCACGCAAATACTTTGATTCTTGGCCCAATGTTGCTAAGCGTTGGCCGTGGGAATTGGGGGCGGACGGTGAGCTCTCCCGGAACTCGGTTCCGGGGTGAACTCATGCGTTCCGGTTCGAGCATATCGTCATGGTCGGTTCAATGCCTGGGTCAGCACCTGGAGCGGCGAGGCTTACGTTTCACGAGTGGGATGGCTTCGATTTCGAGGCCGCCGGCGAAGGAATAACCAGCCGCTTTGCCGCGGCGGTGCGAACGGCAGGCCCGGCGGTGGCCGCCGTCGAGGGTGGCACGTGCCTGACCTATGACGAGCTCGATCGCCAGTCCAACCAGCTCGCCCGCTTCATGCTGCGACGCGGCGCAAAGCCGGCCAGCCTGGTCGGCCTTCATGCCGGTCGCTCGCTGGCGTCGCTGATCGCCATGGTGGCGACGTTGAAGATGCGCGCCGGCTACGTTCCCCTCGATCCGGGCAGTCCTTACAGCTATCTCGATGCCATCGTGCAGGACTGTCAGGCCGACCTGGTGCTTTCGGCGAACCGCGATGCTGGTGCCTTCTCGGTGCCCACGATCAACCTCTCCGACGCGATCAACCTCTCCGACGCGATCAACCTCAGCCGCGACGAGTCCGACCTCGCACTCGAAGAGGACTCGCGGCCCGACGACATCGCCTAGGTGATGTACACGTCGGGTTCGACCGGCCGCCCAAAGGGCGTTCGCATTCCGCACCGCGCCGTGGTGCGCCTGGTCACCGGTCAGACCTACGCCCATTTCGGCGCTGACGAGGTCTTCCTCCATAACGCGCCGCTGTCGTTCGACGCCAGCACGTTCGAGATCTGGGGAACCCTGCTGCACGGCGCACGTGCGGTCCTCGTCACCGACGATCACCCTTCCCTCAAGTCCATCGCCGATACGATCCGGCGCGACGGCGTGACGACGGCGTGGTTTCTTCCGGGCGCTGGTCGACCAGGAGCTCGAGGCCTTGTCCGGGCTTCGCCAGCTCCTTGCCGGCGGCGATGTCCTGTCGCCCAACCACGTCATGCGCGCCGTCGCCGCCCTGCCCGGCTGCCAGTTGATCAACGGCTACGGGCCCACGGAGAATACGACGTTCACCTGCTGCTATCGCGTCCCGCGCGAAGGCTGGGGTGGCGGGCCGGTGCCGATCGGCGTCCCGATCGGCGGCACCTATGTACGTCTGCTCGACGACGCCATGCGCCCGGTGCGCGATGGCGAGATCGGCATGCTCTATGCGGGCGGGCTCGGGCTCGCGGTGGATTACGCCGGCGATCCGCTGCGCTCGGCCGAGCAGTTCGTGCCAGATCCGCAGCGTCCGGCCAGCAAGCTGTACCGCACCGGCGATCTCGTGCGTCGCCGACCGGACGGCAACCTCGACTTCATCGGTCGCCGGGACCGCCAGATAAAGGTAGACGGCAAGCGGGTCGAGCTTGGCGAGATCGAGGAGGCTGTCCGGCGCTGCGCCGGCGTCAGCGACGCCGTGGTAACGGCGACGAAGGGCGACACCGGCGCCCTGGTCCTGACGGCCCACGTCAAGCCGGCCGCTGCCGGCCAGGGACAGGTGGCCGTTGCCGCCGTGCATGCGCAGGCGACGCAGGCGCTGCCGCCACATATGCGGCCGTCGCGGATCGTGGCGCACGACGAATTCCCCCTCACCGCCAACGGCAAGATCGACCAGCGCCTGCTGGCGGCACGTGCTGCGGTCGAGCCGTCGCCGATCATGTCCGCGACCAGCGAGACCGAACGCATGCTGAGCGGGATCTTTACCCGTGTGTTGGGCGTGCACAGCATCGACGTCGCCACCAATTTCTTCGAGCTCGGCGCAACCTCGCTGAAACTCATGGAGGCGCACGCCTCGATCAGCCGGATCTGGCCGCAGGTCGACGTGCTGACGCTGTTCCGCCATCCGACGATCCGCGATCTGGCCCGCGCCCTCGACGGCAGGCACGGCTCGATCGCCCAGGAAGCCCAGCGGCGGGCGCAAGGCCAGGCCGCTGCCTTGCAGCGCCTGCACAACGCCAGGCCGCGATGAGCCTGCCCGACAATGCCATCGCCATCGTCGGCATGGCCGGGCGGTTCCCCGGCGCCGACGACGTCAGGCAATTCTGGACCAACATGCGAAGCGGCGTGACGTCGATCACGCGCTTCTCCGATGCCGAGCTCGAGGACAGCTTTCCCGACGAGGTGCGCAACGCTCCCAACTTCGTTCGCGCCCGCGCCATCCTGCGCGACGTCGACCGGTTCGATGCGGACTTCTTCGGCATGTTGCCGAAGGTCGCCGCCTTCACTGATCCGCAGCACAGGCTGCTGCTCGAATGCTCATGGGCGGCGCTCGAAGACGCCGGCTGCGATCCGGCGCGCTTTCCCGGCGCGATCGGCGTGTTCGCCGGCAGCAGCATGTCGACCTATCTGCTGACCAACGTGCTGGCGGGAGAGCTCGATCCGGAACGGTTCGCCAGCGACTACCAGGTCGGCTTCTACGACGCCCTGCTGGGCGCCCTGCCCGACACGCTGGCCACGCGCGTCGCCTACAAGCTCAACCTGCGCGGCCCAGCCATCACCGTGCAGAGCGCCTGCTCGACGTCGCTGCTGGCGATCGCCCAGGCCTGCCAGAGCCTGCTGCTGGGCCAGTCCGATATGGCGCTGGCGGGCGGCGTCTCGATCACTTTCCCGCAGAAGCGCGGCTACCTCCATCAGGAGGGCGGCATGGTGTCGGCGGATGGAATCTGCCGCCCCTTCGACGACGATGCGACAGGCACTGTCTTCGGCGACGGCGTGGCCATCGTCGCCCTAAAGCGCCTCGCCGACGCCATGGACGACCGCGACCACATCTATGCCGTCATCCGCGGCACTGCCGTGAACAACGACGGCAGCGGCAAGGTTGGTTTCACCGCGCCCAGTGCACAAGGCCAGGCCGAGGCCATCGCGACGGCGCTTGCAGTGGCCGCGGTCGACGCCGGCTCGATTGGCTATGTCGAGTGCCACGGCACGGCGACGCCGCTGGGAGATCCGATTGAGCTCGCCGGCCTGCAGCAGGGCTTCGGAATGCACCGGGTCGACCGGCCCACCTGCGCGATCGGCTCGGCCAAGGCCAATATCGGTCATCTCGATGCGGCGGCCGGCGTCGTCGGCCTGATCAGGGCCGCGCTCACGCTGCATCACGGCGAAATTCCGCCGCTCGCCAACTTCCGCCGGCTCAACCGGCACATCGATGCGTCGAACAGCCCGTTCTACTTCCCGACAACCGCCCAGCCGTGGTCGAGCGGCGACGGGCCGCGCCGGGCGGGCGTCAGCTCCTTCGGCGTCGGCGGCACCAACGTGCACGCCGTGCTCGAGGAGGCGCCGCGGATCGCGCGAGCCACAGCGAGCGCACGGCGTCACTACGTGCTGCCGCTGTCCGCCCGCGACGATGTCGCGCTGCGCACCTCGGCGACCGCGCTTGCCGACGATCTTGCCGGGCGTCCCGACGTCGACTTCGACGATGTCGCCTTCACGCTGCAGGCCGGTCGGCGCGCCTTCGAACAGCGCACCGCCATCGTCGCCACATCGCGCGAGCAGGCGATCCAGGCGCTGCACGCCTTGCCGGCCACGATCCGCACCGCCGAGAATGCGGTCCCTCTCGTGTTCATGTTTCCTGGTCAGGGTGCGCAGTTGCCCGGGATGGCGCGCGATCTCTACGAACCGCATGCCAGCTTTCGCGCGCTGATCGACCAGGGCATCGAGATCGCCACGCCCTTCGTCGGCACAGGCCTGCGCGAGCAGTTGCTCCAGCCCGATGCCCGTGGCGGCGATGCCACCGGCCTGGTGCAACCGGCGCTGTTCATCTTCGAGTACGCCCAGGCGCGCCTCTGGATGGAATGGGGTCTGGAGCCGACGTCCATGGTCGGCCACAGCGTCGGCGAGTTCGTTGCCGCCTGTCTGGCTGGCGTCTTCTCGTTCGAGGAAGGCTGCCGGCTCGTCGCCGCGCGCGCCCGTGTCATGCAGGCGCTGCCGCCCGGCGCGATGCTGGCGGTGCGCCTGCCGGAACAGGAGCTCAAGGCCGAGCTCGGCGATGGGCTCGACCTCGCCGCGGTCAATGCGCCGTCGCTCTGCGTCGCGGCGGGGACGGTCCGTGAAATCGAAGCGCTCGAGGCGCGGCTGGCCGGCAGAGACGTGCCCTGCCGCCGTCTTTCCGTTTCCCACGCCTTTCATTCGCGCGCTGTCGAACCGGCACTGGCTGAGATCGCGCTCAGCGCCAAGACGATCCGGCTGCATCCGCCGATCGTTCCTTTCGTCTCTAGCGTTACCGGGCGCTGGATCACCGCGACGGAGGCCGTCGATCCGCAGTACTGGGTGCGCCACTGCCGAGCGCCCGTACAGTTCGCCGCTGCGCTCGCCACCGCGGCGCGCGACGGCCGGCCGTACCTGCTGGAGATCGGGCCGGGACGCACCCTGTCGTCGCTGGCACCGCAGATCGTCGACCGGGCCGCGCTGCGCGGCGTGATCACGAGCATGCCGGAACCCGACACTGGCGACCTGTCCGATGCGGCCGGCGCCGTGTGGAGCGCCGGCCTGCCGCTCGACTGGAACGCGGCGGGCTCACGCGGTCATCGGATTTCCCTGCCGACTTATCCCTTCCAGCGCAGCCGGCACTGGATCGAGCCGGCGCCCTGGCACGCCCCGCCGGCCGCGCGACCTGTTGCGCCGGTGGCGTCGTCTCCGATGCCGGCGCCACCAGCCGCTGCGCTGGTCACCCAGATCGTGGAGATCTTCCGCGACCTGTCCGGCGTCACCGACATCGATCCCGAAGCCGACTTCATCGTGCAAGGTTTCGACTCCCTCCTGCTGGGGCAGGCGGCGCGCGCCATCGAGAAGAAGTTCCAGACAAAGATATCGTTCAGGCAACTGCTGAACGAGACGCCCTCGGCGGCGACGCTGGCCGATCATCTCGCTTCGATCCTGCCGGCGTAGCCCGCGGCATCGGCAGCAACGACTGCCGCGGAAACCCTGACTCCCCCGACCACGGCACTCTTCCAGGCGCAGCTCGACGCCATGCATGCCCTGTTCGCCGAACAGCTGCGCGCCCTGCATGGACAGGCGCCTGCCGTGGCCCCGGCGGCGCGATTGCCCGCGGCAGAGCAGACTCAGGATGTCGCCGGCCCGCCTCGCCTCTCGCGGGGCAAGAGTACGCCGCTAACGCATCGGCAACAGGACTACATCCGGACGCTGGCGCAGCGCTTGAATGCGCGCACGCCGCTGTCGAAGGCACGCACCCAGCGCGACCGCGACGTGCTGGCCGATCCGCGTACGGCCGCGGGCTTCCGGCGTGAATGGAAGGAATTGGTTTATCCCGTGGTCGCCGACCGGGCCAAGGGCTCAAAGATCCGGGACATCGACGGCAACGACTATGTCGACCTGGTGAACGGCTTCGGCCAGACGATGTTCGGGCACTCTCCCGATTTCGTCACCGACGCCATCGCGGCGCAGCTCCGGGACGGCTTTCCGATCGGCCCGCAAAGCCCGTTGGCCGGCGACGTCGCTGCGCTCGTTCGCGACATGACCGGAAGCGAGCGCGTGACGTTCTGCAACACCGGCTCCGAAGCGGTCATGGCGGCGATGCGCGTGGCCCGGACGGTCACGGGCCGCGAGCGCGTGGTGGTGTTCAACAACGACTATCACGGCCAGTTCGACGAGGCGCTGGTCAAGGCGATCGGCGGCACCGGCCCGCAGGCGCTGCCGACAGCGCCGGGCATTCCGCTTGGCTCCATCGCCAACATGACCGTGCTGCCCTATGGCCAGCAGCGCAGCCTGGACTGGATCGCGGCCAACGGTCAGGACATCGCGGCCGTGCTCGTCGAGCCAGTGCAGAGCCGCCATCCCGCGCTGAGACCGGTCGAATTCCTGAAGAAGCTTCGTGCCCTCTGCGACGCCAGCGGCGCCGCGCTGATGTTCGACGAGATCGTCACCGGCTTCCGCGTCCACCCGGGCGGTGTGCAGGCGGTGTTCGGTATTGCCGCCGATCTCGTGACCTACGGCAAGGTTTTGGGCGGCGGCATGCCGATCGGCATCCTGGCCGGCAAGGCCGAGTTTATGGACGCGCTGGACGGCGGGACCTGGCGCTATGGCGACGATTCGGTCCCCGAAGCGGCCGCCACCTTCGTCGCCGGCACCTTCGTGCGGCACCCCCTGGCGCTGGCTGCCACCAAGGCGGTACTGCTTCATCTCCAGGCCGAAGGGCCGGCGCTCCAGGAGCGGCTGGCCGAGCGCATGGGCCGGCTTGTCGATACCCTCAACCGCGACCTCGAACGGCGCGGCCTGGCGACGCGCGCCGAAGGCTATTCGAGCTGGTTCCACATCAGCTTCGCGGCCGAGGGTCCCTTGGCATCCCTGTTCTGGCCGCAGATGCGGCTGCTCGGCATCCATATGCAGGAAGGCTTTCCCTGCTTCCTCACGACGGCGCACAGCGACGCCGACATCGCGGCGATCGAAAGCGCGTTCACGGCTTCGCTCGATGCCCTCGAGGCCGCCGGGATCCTCGAAGCGAGCGGCAGGGCAATCGCATCGGCGCCGCTCACGGAGCCGCAGATCGAGATCCTCACCGCGGCGCAGATGGGCGACGAGGCCTCCTGCACCTTCAACGAATCGATCAGCATCGCGCTCGATGGCCCGTTGGATCCGACTGCCCTCGAGGCCGCACTGAATGAGGTGATCGCGAGGCACGATGCGCTGCGCGGCCGCGTCGGCCGCAACGACGAGCGCATGCACTTTGCGCCCCGGCTGGCCCTCACCCTCCGTCCACACGACGTTAGCAACGAGGCCGATCCCGATGCCGCCCTGGCGGCCCTCGTCGCGGCTGACGCGCGCACGCCCTTCGACCTGTGGGCCGGACCGCTGGTGCGGGCAGCGCTGGTGCAGCTCGGAGCACAGCGCCACGTCCTCGTCTTCATTGCCCATCACATCGTATGCGACGGCTGGTCGACCAACGTCATCCTGCGGGAGCTCGCCACCTGCTACCGGGCGGCGCGCGCGAGGCAACCCGTACCGCTCCCCGACGCCGCGTCATTCTCGCGCCATGCCCACGACGAAGCGTCGTCACGCGAAGAGCAGGCAACCGACCTCGCCTACTGGACGTCGCTCTACCGCGATATTCCTCCCTTGCCGGAGCTGCCGGCGGACCGCCCGCGCCCACAGCAACGCGCCTACGCCGGCGCCACATACACGACGCAGGCCGACGCGCCGCTTCTTGCCGGGCTGCGCCGGACCGCGGCGGCGAGCGGCGCAACTCTCTTCTCGACGCTGTTCACCGCGCTGCAGATCGTGATCGGCCGGCTGTCGAATACCAGCGATGTCGTGATCGGCGTTCCGGTGGCGCTCCAGGCGGTGGAAGATCGGCCCGATCTCGTCGGCCATTGCGTGAACATGCTTCCCTTCCGCTCACCAATCGACTGGAACAAGTCGTTCAGCTCGATGGTACGGATGGCGGCCGGACGGCTGGCCGAAGGTTTCGACCACGCCCGGTGCACCTACGGCACCCTGGTGCGTGCCCTGCCGATCGAACGCACGGTCGACCGGCTGCCGCTCACCGAGATCCAGTTCAACCTCGAGCGCCTGTCGACCGCGACCGACTTCGGCGACCTGTCGGTGAAGGTCACGCCCAACGCCAAGGCCGCCGCCATCTTCGATCTTTGCGTCAACGTCATCGAGTCCGACGCGGGGCTGCGGATCGACTGCGACTACAGCACGGCCCTGTTCGACGAGGCGACGATCGCGCGCTGGATGGAGGACTACCGGCTGGTGCTTGAGAGCATCGTCGCCGCACCTGAAACGCCGCTCGCAGCGCTGGAACTCTTGTCCACGGAGCAGAAGCGCTTCGTGCTCGACATCGCCAACGATACAGCCACGCCCTATCCGAGCGAGAGCTGCGTCCACGACCTGTTCGCCGCCCAGGCAGCCCGGGCGCCCGAGCGCGTGGCCTGCAGCGACGACACGGGATCGTTGACCTACGCCGAACTCGACCGCCGATCGACCGCCCTCGCCCACGCCCTTTTGCAGGCGAGTCCCGTGCGGCGCGGCCGGATTGCCGTCGCCGTCGATCGATCCTGTACGTTGCTCGTCAGCCTGCTGGCCGTGATGAAGGCGGGCCATGCCTATGTCCCGCTCGACGTCCGCCAGCCGGTCGAACGGCTACGGCAGATCGCGGCGATCGCCCGCATCGACGGCATCGTCTGCCAGGACGAAGCGATGGCCGCGATCGCGCCGGGCGCCTTTGCGTTTCACCTCGACAGGTTCGATGCCCAGGCAGCCAGCGTTCCCGACCTGCCGCGCGTGCCGTCGGATGCCTCGGCCTACATCATCTTCACCTCGGGCTCGACGGGCGCGCCGAAGGGCGTCGAGATCGCCCATCGATCGCTGACCAACACATTGATCGCCTGGTCGACGCTGTGCGAGATCGCAGCCGACGACGTGTTCGTCGCAGCGAGCGCCGTGACCTTCGATGCTTTGCTCCCCGAGCTCTTCACGCCTCTGATCGCCGGCGGCCGCGTCGTCATCGCCGGCTCCGAAGCCGTCCGGACCGGCTTCGAGCTCGTGGCGCTGCTCGACGAGGCGAACGCCACCCTGCTGCTGGCGACGCCCACTCTGTGGCGCATGTTGCTTGAGGCGGGCTTCGCCGCGCGGCCCGGGATGAAGATGTTGGCCGGCGGCGAGGCGCTGCCGCGCGATCTCGCCGACCGCCTGCTGGCCGGCGGCGGGCGACTGTGGAACCTCTACGGTCCGACGGAGGCAGCGATCTGTGCGTCAGGCCGCGAGGTCACCGTCGATGGCGGCGAGATGACCATCGGCCGGCCGATTGCCAACACCGAGCTCTACGTGCTCGACGAACACGATCGCATCGTCCCGCCGGGCGTCTTCGGCACGCTCTTCATCGGCGGCGACGGCCTTGCCAAGGGCTACTTCGACCGAGCGGACCTGACGGCCCGGTCGTTCCGGGAAGTCTCGCTGGCGGGCCGACCGCCGCAGCGCCTCTACTGCACCGGCGACCGGGCCCGACTGCTGCCCACGGGCGAATTCGAGCTGCGCGGCCGCAACGACCGCCAGGTCAAGCTGCGCGGCTTTCGCATCGAGCTTGAAGAGATCGAGAGCGCGCTGCGTCAGGCCACCGGCGTCCGCGACTGCGCGGTGCTGTTGCGTCACGATATCGGTCCGGACCCGGCGCTCGTCGCCTACATCGTGGCGGCCAGCGGCAATCCGGCGTCGCTTCGCGCCGACCTGGCACGGCGCCTGCCCGACTACATGGTGCCCACCCGTTGGATCGCACTCGACGCCCTGCCGCTCACGGCCGCCGGCAAGCTCGACCGCAATGCCCTGCCGACACCGCCGGAAACGCCGCGGCCGGTCAAATCGACCGCTGAGCGGCCGGCCTCGCCGATCGAAGCCGCCATCGCGGCCGTGTGGGTGGAGGTGCTCGGCCGGAATGACTTCGGGGTCGAGGATCCGCTGTTCTCGGCGGGCGCCGATTCGCTGCATGTCTTCCGGATCGCCGCACGCCTGCAACGGCAGGACATCGCCGTCGACGCGCGCGACCTCATGAAGAACCCGACCATCGCAGCCCTGGCCCGGACGGTTTTAGACAAGAAGCGCGGGCCGGCCGACGCGGGTCGCGGAAAGGCGCCTGCCCTTGCCGATTTCCGGCATCGCGCGCGGCGGCATATGGTGGCTTCGTGATGGCTGGCCGGCCCGACGACAACCAGGCGCCGCTGCCCGACCCTGAGGGCCGCCCCTTTCCCTGCACCCTGCTGCAGGAGCGGCTGTGGTCGCAGGCCCGGTCCGCACGGCCCTACGGTCTCAACGGCGCCATGCGCTGGCTGGTGATCGGCCGGCTCACGCAGGATGTCGCTCAACGCGCCCTGCAGGTTCTGGTCCGGCGCCACGAGATCCTGCGCACGTGCTTGCGCGAGGTCGACGGCGTGCCGAAGCAGGTGATCCTGCCGGACTGCCCGGTCAAGCTGCGCAGCATCGACCTGTCGACGCTCGATGCCGACGCCGCCATGGCGCGCGCCGAAGAGATTGCCAAGAGAGAGGCCATCGAGCCCATCGACCTCGGTGTAGCGCCCTTGTTCCGCGCCGGCCTGCTGCGGCTCAACCCCGGCCGCAGCATCCTGCTTCTCACCTTCCATGCGGCGATTGCCGACGGCTGGTCGATCGGTCTGCTGGTCGCGGAGTTCAAGGCGGCGGCGAAGGCGATCGAGGCCGGCGCCACCCCTGGCAACGCCGAGCCCGAGCTGCAGGTCGTCGACTACGCGCTATGGGAGCGGGAGCTGCTGGCGAGCGGCGCCCTCGAGGAGTCCCGCCAGTACTGGCAGCGCAAGCTCAAGGGCGTGACCGGCACGGCCGTTCCGGCGGACCACGAACCGGCCGACCGTCCCGGCGATCACGGCGACATCGTCTCGCTGCTGCTGCCGCCAGGCCTCAGCAATGCGGTCGACGACTTCGCGAGCCGGCACAGCTTCACGCTCTACGGCCTTGCCGTTGCCGCCCTGGCACTGCTGCTGCATCGCGTGACCGGCGAGGCCAAGGTCGTGATCGGATCGCAGGTGGCGCACCGCGAGGAGCCGGCGGCCGAGCTGCTGGCAGGCCCGACCGTCAACTCGATCACGCTCTGCCTGCCGGTCGACAGCCAGGCCTCCCTTCTCACCTTCGCGCGCATGGCGGCCGACGAGGTACGGGAAGCGCTGCATCACCAGCGACTGCCTTTCGAGGTGGCGCTGCGGGAGCTGCCCGATGGGGCCGGCGAGCGGCTGCACGCCGTCAATCTCGTCGTCCATCGATCCTACTCGGGCACACGGGAATCCGAGCGCGACCAAGGCAGCTTCAGCCTCGTCTCGCTGCCGTCCTTCTCCTCGGGCACGCCGTGGGATCTCAACTTCTTCCTGATCTGGCGCGACGAAGGCTGGCGCATGTCGTGCGAGGCCGACCGCGACCTCTACGACTCCTCGACGGTGCAGGAACTGCTGGAAGGCTGGCGCACCTGCCTGGAAGCGCTGGTGGCCTCACCCGATCTTCGCCTGGCCGACTGTCCAGCGCTGCATGGCATTGCCACGCGAGCCTCTGCCACGTCCATGGCAGCGCCCGCGCTTCAGACAGGTGGCCATCGCGAGCCCATTCCCGTCCATGATCCGGCGCGGCAGGTCGTGCGCTTCAACGAAGGCGGCACCCGCACGCCGATGATCGCGATCAACAATCGTTCCGTGTACTACCAGCTCTCGCGCGCGCTGGGCGCCGACCGACCGTTAATCGACATCCAGACCTATCATCCCGACGGCCCGCTGGACCTCTCGGGATACAGCTTCGAGGATTTCGCCACTTATACCGTGCGGCTCATCCGCTGGGCGCAGCCGAGCGGCCCCTATCTCCTCGGCGGCCATTGCGTCTACGGCGCCCTCGCCTTCGAGGCCGCGCGACAGCTGCAGCGCATGGGCGAGAAGATCGAGCTGGTCTGCCTGTTCGACACATGGGCGCCCGGCTACCGCGAATCGATGTCGCGCGCGAATCAGGAGCGCCGCCAGTGTCAGCTTCGGATACGCGGCCGGCTCAACCGCATAGAGCAATACCGCCGGGGCGAGATCGGCATGAAGGACCTCGTCTGGGCGCCGATCCTGCGCCGTCTTGGCCACCAGACGCCGCCCGCCGAGCCGACGGAGGCCGACCTGTTCACCGGCCGCTGGTTCGACGACCACATCCGCGACGCAGCGCACGAGCACCGGCCAGCGCCCGCCAACATCGACGCCGTCATCTTCCGCAGCAACGAAACGCTGCGCGGCCGGCTGTTCGACGAGCGCATGGGTTGGGGACCGATCGTGGCCGGCAGGCTCTACCAGGCCAACATAGACAGCGCCCATCTCGACATGTTCCAGGAGAAGCCGGCCGCCGCCATCGCGTCGTTTCTGGATCCGCTGCTGACCGCGATCGAAGGCCAACGCAGCGGATGACCGCCCTGCGCCTGTCGCTGGTGGCGGGGCTGCTCGTCCTCGGCTGCCTGCTCGTGCTGGTGCTGGTGTTCGTGCCGCGCCGGCCTTCGCCAACAGGACCGCAGGCCGTCAGCCACATGGAAGTCGTGCTGCGCGTCTCGGACGGGCGCTCGTTGCCGGTCACTGTTTGGTATCCGGCGGGGGTGCGCGAGCCGGCGCCGGTCATCCTCTACTCTCCGGGCTGGGCCGGGACGCGCACACAAAGTAGCATCCAGATCGAGAACCTGGCGAGCCACGGCTTCGTGGTCGTCGGCTGCGACGACGTCGCAAGCGATCCCGCCCTCGATCCCGACCGCGGCGTGTCGCTCGACCTGGGATCCGATGCGGCCCTGAAGGCAACGATCGAGCGCGGCGGCCGGCACGTCCTCAGGCAGGCCGATCGGTTGATCGCTATCCTGCACGCCCTCGAAAAAGGCCAGGTTGCCAACCTCGCCGGCCGTCTCGACCTCGCGCGCATCGGCGCCATGGGCTTCTCGGTGGGCGGGGCGGCGGCGATCCAGGCGGGCCTGATGGACCATCGCATCCTCGCCGTCCTCAACATCGACGGCGCCCTGTTGGGGCCGACCTCCGACCAGATCGGCCCGCAGGCCTACTTCCTGCTGTCCAGCCGTGAGGCATTTCCCGCCGAAGCCGAGTTGACCTCGGCCGATCCAGCCGTGCGCAACTACGCGCACATCAGTGCGGTCGACATACCGCGCAACAAGCGCCGCATGGAACAGCCGCGCAACTACTGGTCCATGATCGAGCCGGCGGCCCACGACGACCTTGCGGATGGCCTGTTCGAGCTGCGGCGGAGCACGCTGTTCCGGACCAATTCCCGGCGCTCAGCCATGAACGACGCCATCGAGCGGCTGGAGGTCGCCTTCTTCCGCAGCACGCTGATGGGCGACGACGCGCCGCTCAGCTACCTGGTCGGCAGGAACGGTCGGACCGTGCGGTGGGTCAGCCCTACAGGCCGAGAACTGCCTTTGCGATGATGTTGCGCTGGATCTCGTTCGAGCCCGCGTAGATCGTGGACGCACTATTGTTGAGATAAAGCGGCATCGTCGTGATGCCCCACTCCGGCGTCACCGTCGGCTGGTTGTTGCCGAGCAGGCGCGCCTCGGGCTCGAAGGGCGCAGCATACCAGGCGAGCGCCTCGACGCCGAGATGGTCGAGCTTCTGCAGGGTCTCGCTGCCGCGGATCTTCATCGCCGACGACACCGCCCCCGGATTCTTGCCGCGGCTCAGGTCGGACAGGACCTGCATCTCGATCATCTCCAGCGCCTGGATCTCCATCTCGGCTTCGGCCAGGCGCTCGGCGAAGGTGCGCTCTTCGAGCAGCCGGCCGGTGCCGTCCGAGGCTTCCTCGCGGGCGATGCGCCTGATGTCCTCGATGCGGGCGTATAGGTTCGGCGTGTAGGCGTCGCCGCCGCGCTCGAACTCGAGCAGGTACTTGGCGACCGTCCAGCCGGCGTTCTCCGGGCCGATGCGGTTGGCGACAGGTGTACGCACGTTGTCGAAGAACACCTGGTTGACCTCGTGGTCGCCCGCCAGGGTGACGATCGGCTTCACCGTGAGGCCGGCCGTCTTCATCGAATCGATCAGTACGAAGGAGATGCCGTCCTGCGGCTTGCCGTCGCTCGCGGTGCGCACCAGGCAGAACATGTGATCGGCGACATGCGCGCCGGTCGTCCAGATCTTCGTGCCGTTGATCACGTAGTCATCGCCGTCGCGCACGGCGCGCGTCTTGAGGCTGGCGAGGTCGGAGCCCGACCCTGGCTCGGAATAGCCCTGGCAGAACACGATGTCGCCCGCCACGATCCGGGGCAGGTACTTGGCCTTCTGCTCTTGCGTGCCGAACTTCATGATCACCGGGCCGACCATGCGCAGCCCCATGGCGAAGATGCGCGGGGCGTCGACGGCGATGCATTCACGGGCGAAGATGTAGCGCTGGGTTGCATTCCAGCCGGTGCCACCATATTCGGTGGGCCAGCTCGGCGCCGACCAGCCGCGCTTGGCCAGCACCTTGTGCCAGCGCATCCCGGCATCGACGTCGGCAAAGACGCCGCCGGTCTTGCGGCCGGCCTCGCGTAAGTCCTCCGTAAGGTTCTCGTCAAGGAAGCGCCGCACCTCGTCGCGGAAGGCTTCGTCCTGCGGGCTGAGGGCCAGATCCATGCGTTTCCTCCGATGATCTTTCCACAAAGGCTAGCGGTGCCTGCACAACCGAGTCCAGTACTCGACTGGCCGAGGCTTCCGACGGGCGGTATGGTTCCGCGTCAGCGTCCTGAGCCGTAGGCGAAGGATCTTTCGGCGGCACGAAAGGTGCTTCGCTTCGCTCAGCATGACAAACTTGGTTGGAGGTCGGCCATGCGTATGCTGCTCGCCCTGCTTCTCCTTCTCGCCCTGCCGGCCGCCGCTCAGGACAGGAAGGAAGTCGACTTGGCGCTGGCGCTCGGCATCGACATCTCGGGCAGCATCGATCCCGACGAGGCCAAGCTGCAGCGCGAGGGCTACGTCCAGGCCTTCCGCGACCCGGTGATCAAGAAGGCGATCCTGGGCGGCAGCCACGGCCGCATCGCCGTCGCCTACTATGAATGGTCCGACGCCTGGGTGCAGCGCCTGCTGATCGACTGGACCTTGCTCGATTCGGAAGCAGCCATCGACGCCTTCACGACGCAGCTCGCCAACGCGCCGATCTCGATCGCGCGGCGCACCTCGATCAGCGGCGCCATCCGCTACGCCATCCCGCTGTTCGGCCGCAGCCCCTACGAGGCCGAGCGCAAGGTCCTGGACATCTCGGGCGACGGCTCGAACAACGATGGCGGGCTGGTGACTGACATGCGCTACGAGGCGCTGAAGGAGCGCATCGTCATCAACGGCCTGCCGATCATGAACGACCGACCCAACCCGTTCGGCTTCCCGAGCGAAGCCGACCTCGACAAGTATTACCTGCACTGCGTCACCGGCGGGCCGCGCTCCTTCGTCGAGGTCGCCACCAACTTCGAGGACTTTCCCCGCGCCGTGCGCAAGAAGCTCCTGCAGGAGGTGGCCGACGTCGGCCCCCACTTCGGACCTGTGAGCGACTTCGACATCGCCCTTGGGCCCCTGCCCGACGGCACCCAGCTCGCGCAAAGCGGGCGGCGGCCGGTTCGCGGCGAGGACGACTACACCAAGTTCGTGCGGCCGGAATACGAACTCGGCTGCGACATCGGCGAGCGGCGCAGCCGCGAGTTCTGGCAGCGCCGCTTCGGGGTCACGCCGGACTGATCCACCGCTGCTTCACGGGTCGGTCACCCCCGTGCAACACGCCCCTCCTACGGTAGGCGCGTCGACCAAAGCGTCGGCAGCGTCCCCACACGGAGGTCATCATGGCCAAGGACAAGATCGTCGAGCACCACACTGCCGCCGCCGAGCATCACGAGCATGCTGCCAAGCATCATCGCGAGGCCGCCAAGCATCATGAGTCCGATGCGCATGAGAAGGCCGCCCATCACGCCCATTCGGCGCATGGTCATTCGCATCATGCCGCTCATCACGCCGGCGAGGCGAGCAAGCATCACGCCGAGCATCACGGCAAGCACTAGCCGCCGCTGGGCCTATCCCATCGGATAGTCGTAACGGATGAAGCCCGCGAAGCGCGCGACCTTGTCGTAGAGGCCGCGGGCGCGGACATTGTGCTGCTGCGTCAGCCAGTAGTAGCGCCGGCAGCCGCGCTCGCGCGCCCTGTCGGCCACCGCCTCGATCAGCAGGCGCGCCGCCCCTTGGCCGCGCACCTGCTCGTCGACGAACAGGTCGGCCAGGTAGCAGACCTCGTCGACCCAGACGTTGGTGTGGAAGAAGAAGTGGGCGATGCCGACGACCCGGCCGTCAAGCCGGGCGGCAAGCCCGTTCAGCTCCTTCGCGTCCATCAGGCGCCGCCAGACATGGTCGTAGATCCCATCGGGCATCGTCCGCTCGTAGAAGGTGTTGTAGCCCACGGCGAGCGGTTGCCAGGCGGCGCGGTCGTCCTGGCGAAGCGGCGTGATCTCGATCATGCCCGCTTGTAACGCGACCGCTCAGAACTCGACCAGCGTCTTGAAGCCGCCGTAGGCCATGCGCTTCATGTCGAACGGCATCTCCTTGGGCATGCCTTCGAACAGGCGCTTGTCCTTCATCACCTTGGCGTTGACCTTGTCGCGATGGGCGCGCGATTTATAGACGATGTAGGAGAACACCACCGTCTCGCCGGGCTTGGTCTTGGCGAGCTTGGGGAACGGCAGGCCCATCTTCACCTTGAGGTCGTCGCCCACGCATTCGCGGTAGTCGAGCGCGCCATGGTCGCGCCACACCGTGGCGGCGCGACTCGCCATCTTCTTGTAGATCGCGAGCTTCCGCTTCGGCACGACCAGGACGAAACCGTCGACATAGGACATGTGTTCAACTCCCAACGCTTAACTTGATGGTTAAGCGATACGGAATTGCATACCGTGTGTCAATCGCCTGTCATCCCCAACGCTTCGGCCCGCGCCGCAACGAAGGCCACGCGTGGCGCAGCATGGTCGGCCGATGAACGCATCGACTGATTTCTTCGGCTGGCGAGTCGTCGCCGGCGCTTTCGTGCTGGCCGTCTTCGGATGGGGCCTGGGCTTCTATGGTCCGCCGGTCTACCTGCATGCCGTGCAGGAGGCGCGGCAATGGTCGGTCGTGCTGGTCTCGACGGCCGTCACCTTGCACTTCCTGATCGGCGCCGTCATCGTCGCCAATCTTCCGGCGCTCTATCGGCGCTTCGGCCTGCCCACCATCACCAAGGCCGGCGCGCTACTGCTCGCCATCGGCGTGATCGGCTGGGCCGTGGCGCGCGAGCCGTGGCAGCTCCTGCTGGCGACCCTGCCGAGCGGCGCGGGCTGGGTGGCGATGGGCGCCGCCGCCGTCAACGCCATCATCGCGCCGTGGTTCGTCCACAAGCGGCCTGCCGCGCTCTCCATGGCCTACAACGGCGCCAGCATCGGCGGCGTGGTCTTCTCGCCGCTCTGGGTCGCCGCCATCGCCTGGCTCGACTTCCCGATCGCCGCGACGATCATCGGCGCCACCATGCTTTTAGCGGTGTGGCTGCTGTCCGACCTGATCTTCTCGCGCACGCCGGACGGCATGGGCCAGCTCCCCGACGGCGAAACCTCGGACACGGCTCCCGCCGCGACGGCGTCAGCACCGTCCCTGCCGGGTCGCCTGCTGTGGCGCGATCGCGCCTTCCTGACGCTGGCCGCGGCAATGGCGCTGGGACTGTTCGCCCAGATCGGCCTGATCGCCCATCTCTTCTCCCTGCTGGTGCCCGCTCTCGGCGAGCAGGCTGCCGGCATCGTCATGGGGCTGGCGACGGCGAGCGCGATCGCCGGCCGTACCGCCGTCGGCTGGCTGATGCCGGCCGGCAGCGACCGCCGCCTGTTCGCCTGTGCCAGCCACGCCGTGCAGATCGCGGGCTCGCTCGCCCTGATCCTGGCCGCCGGCGACAACGTTGTGCTGCTGGTCGCGGGTGTCCTGCTGTTCGGCGCCGGCATCGGCAACACGACCTCCCTGCCGCCGCTGATCGCCCAGGTCGAGTTCACCCGCGCCGATGTCCAGCGCGTCGTGCCGCTGATCGTCGCCATCGGCCAGGGCACCTATGCCTTCGCGCCCGCCGCCTTCGGCGCCTTGCGCTCGCTCTCGATCCACGAGACGGCGGCCGTCGCCGTCGCGGCCGCGATCATCCAGGCGTTGGCGCTTGCGGCTTTCCTCGCCGGACGGCGTCGGGTGCCGTCGCTAGCACCGGCAAGGCCCTAAGCCGCTTGGCGGCGAACTCGATGAACGTGTCGATCTTGGGCGCGCGATGGGCGCGGCCCTTGGTGACGAGATGGACCGGCAGCGGCGGCGCCTCCCAGGCCTGCAGCAGGCGCACCAGCTTGCCCGACGCCAGCTCGTCGGCCACCTGGTAGGACAGCAGCTGGGCGACGCCACGGCCCTCGCGCGCGGCGCGCAGGCGGGTCTCGACGTCGTCGACGCGCAGGCGGCCCATCAGGCGCGGCGGCGTGCGCAGGCCGGCGAAGCTCCATTCCCGGTTGGCGCGCACCGTTCCCAGGATCGACTCGTGCTGCACCAGGTCGCCCGGCGTGCGCGGCGTGCCGCGGCGCTTGAGATAGGCGGGGCTTGCCACCCACAGCCGCCGCACATGGCCCACCAGCCGCGCCGACAGGGCTGAATCGGCGAGCGGGCCGATACGCAGCGCCACGTCGATGCCCTCGTCGATGAGGTCGATGTTGCGGTCGTTCAGCATCAGCTCGACCTCGACGCCAGCCTCAGCGTCGAGGAAGCGCGCCACGATCGGCGCGACGTGGCGGCGGCCGAACTGCACCGGCGCGGTGATCCGCAGCAGCCCGCGCACCGGCGCCTCGCGCGCTCCCGCCGTCGCCGCCTCGTAGTCGGCCGTGAGGCTGCGCGCCTTGTCGTAGAAGGCGCGGCCCGCCTCGGTCGGCGCCAGCCGCCGCGTTGTGCGGTCGACCAGCCGCACGCCGATACGGTCCTCCAGCGCCGCCAGGGCCCGCGTCACCGCCGGCGGCGAGCGCCGCAGCCGCGAGGCGGCGCGCGCCAGGCTGCCCTCCTCCACGATGCGCACGAAGATCGCCAGTTCGTCCAGCCGATCCATTTTATTATTCCAAATAGTGGAAGAGTGATTTGTACATTGCTGATCTTCCCGTCGCAATCCGCCGCACCTACCTTCAGGGTGACGGAGGACATCATGTTGACCGGAAGCTGCCTGTGCGGCGCCGTGGCCTACGAGGCCGACGCCCCTCTCGAGCGCATCGTGCATTGCCATTGCCAGACCTGCCGCAAGACCCACGGCAGCGCCTTCTCGTCGGTCACGGCGGTGCCGCGGGAGAAATTCCGTTGGACCCGCGGCCAGGACCGGCTCGGCGCCACCGAATCCTCGCCCGGCAAGTTCCGCCGCTTCTGCACGCAGTGCGGCTCGCACGTGATGGCTGAGCGCGTCGCCCAGCCGGTGGTGCTGCTGCGCTTGGGCTGCCTCGACACGCCAGTCACCGATCGCCCGCAGATCCATATCTGGCGATCCGACGCCGCGCCCTGGTACGACCCCAAGCAGCAGTTCCCCGAGAAGCCGGAGGGCCTGACATGAGCCCGCAGGACGGATCGCCTTTCCTCGCCTTCCACGAGGACGAACTCAAGGCACAGGCGCTGGCCGGCCATCAGCGCGCCGGGCGTGTCGCCATCCGGCCGTTCATGCCCGACCAGCATCGCGAATTCTTCGCGCTGCTGCCCTACCTCTTTGTCGCCACGCCGGACGCCGACGGCTGGCCGATGGCCTCGGTGCTGACCGGCGACAAGGGGTTCATTCAGTCGCCCGATCCGGGGACGTTGCGCATCGGCGCCTTGCCGGCAGCGGACGACCCCGCCGCATCGACGTTCAGGGCCGGCGCCGAGATCGGCATGCTCGGCCTCGACTTCACCACGCGGCGGCGCAACCGCGCGAACGGCCGCCTGGCCGCCGTCGACGACGGCCTCACCGTGGAAATCGCCCAGAGCTTCGGCAACTGCGCGCAGTACATCCAGACGCGCGCGCCCGCACCGCGCGCCGCGGCCGGCGTACCGGCCGAGCGTCTCGACCGTCTCGACGACGCCGCACGCGCCCTGATCGCCGCAGCCGACACCTTCTTCATCGCCAGCCGGTCTCGCGCCGGCATCGTCGACGGCGGCCTCGACATGTCGCACCGCGGCGGCAGGCCGGGCTTCGTCGGCGTGACAGGCGACACGCTCGCCATCCCCGATTTCCGCGGCAACCGCTTCTACAACACGCTCGGCAACCTTTTAGGCGACCCGCGCGCCGGCCTGGTCTTCATCGACTTCGCCTCGGGCGACATCCTGCAGTTCCAGGGCCGGGCCACGATCGACTGGCATCCCGAAGGCGGCCCGGCCGGCGCCGAGCGGCTGTGGCGGGTCGAGGTCACACGCGCCTGGCGGCGGCGCGGCGCCTTCCCCTTCGCCTGGACGTTCGGCGACTACGCGCCGACCACGCTCGCCACCGGCATCTGGTAGAGCGTCAGCCCCCGGCGACCTTGCGCAACCGCGCCGTCATGGCCTCGAGCGCCAGCAGGTAGGAATCGACGCCGAAGCCCGCGATCATGCCGACCGCGGCTTCCGAGGTGACCGAGCCGTAGCCGCGCTTCTCGATGTTGGTCATGTGGATCTCAATCGCCGGCGCGTTGATCGACCGCAGGCAGTCGCGCAGCGAGTGACCGGCATGCAGGAAACCCGCCGGGTTGAACAGGATGCCGTCGATATTGGCCCGGTCGGCCCGGTAGATCGCTGACACCGCCTCGCCCTCGGTGTTGGTGTAGAGGATGTCGAGCTCGACATCGAGCTCGCGCGCCCGACGGCGCAGGATGGCGTCGAGTTCCTTGGCCGAAGTCGTTCCATAGAGCTCAGGTTGGCGGCGGCCCAGATACTCCATGTTGGCGCCCTGGATCAGCAGCAGCTTCATTGACACCCCAATACGACGCGGCAGGACGTCCCCACGGCGCCCGCCACCGACGCTGGATGAACTCTAAAACAATTCTCGCTGAAACTGAAAGCGTCTCGAAGTTCGAGGCCGCTACAGGTGATTTATCGCAGAGTCGACAATTCTGCAGCGCTACCGCGGTAAGATCGTCGCTCCCATCAGGCTCTCGTCGATCGACCGTGCGCACTGGCGGCCTTCGCGGATCGCCCACACGACCAGCGACTGGCCGCGCCGCATGTCGCCGGCGGCGAACAGCTTCGGGACACTGGTCTTGTAGTCCTGGACGTTGGCCGCGATGTTGCCGCGCGGATCGAGCGCCACGCCCGACTGCTCGACCATGCCGGGCTTGCGTGGCCCCAGGAAGCCCATAGCCAGCAGCACCAGGTCGGCCTTGAGCTCGAACCCGCTGCCCTCGACCTCCTTCATGGCCATGCGGCCGTCGGCGCCCTTCACCCAGTCGATGCGCACGCACTCGAGTCCGCTCAGCTTGCCGGCCTTGCCCGCGGCGCGCTTGGTCAGCACCGCGAAGTCGCGGTCGGCGCCTTCCTCGTGCGACGAGGAGGTCCGCATCTTGAGCGGCCAGTCGGGCCAGGTCAGCGCCTTGTTCTCACGCTCCGGCGGCTGCGGCATGACCTCGAGCTGGGTCACCGAGGCCGCGCCCTGCCGGTTCGACGTGCCGACGCAGTCCGAGCCCGTATCGCCGCCGCCGATCACCACGACGTGCTTGCCCTTGGCCGTCAGCGTGCCGCGCGGTGCCGCACGCGCCTCGTCATCGCCCGCCACGCGCTTGTTCTGCTGCGTCAGGAAATCCATGGCGAAGTGGATGCCGGAAAGCTCCCGGCCGGGCACTTCGAGGTCGCGCGGCCATTCGGCGCCGCCGGTCAGCGCCACGGCGTCGTAGCCCTCGAGCAGCGACTTGATCGACAGCGTGGCGCCGACCTCAACACCGGTGCGGAACTCCACGCCCTCGGCCTCCATCTGGCGCATGCGCCGGTCGATCAGGCGCTTCTCCATCTTGAAGTCGGGGATGCCGTAGCGCAGCAGGCCACCGATGCGGTCGGCCTTCTCGAACAGCGTCACCGCATGGCCGGCGCGTGCCAGCTGCTGGGCGCAGGCCATGCCGGCCGGCCCCGAACCGACGACGGCGACGCGCTTGCCGGTCTTCTTCGCCGGCACCAGCGGGGCGATCCAGCCCTCGTCCCAGCCGCGATCGACGATCGAGCATTCGATTGATTTGATCGTCACCGGGTTGTCGTCGATGTTCAGTGTGCACGAGGCCTCGCAGGGCGCGGGGCAGATGCGGCCGGTGAACTCGGGGAAATTGTTGGTCGAGTGCAGGACCTCCAGCGCATCCTGCCAGCGGTCGCGCCGCACCAGCTCGTTCCAGTCGGGGATGAGGTTATTGACCGGGCAGCCGTTGTGGCAGAACGGGATGCCGCAATCCATGCAGCGCGCACCTTGCTTGGACACTTCGGCGGACGGCAACGGCAGCACGAACTCATGCCAATGCTTCAGCCGGGCCTCGACCTTCTCGTAAGGCCGGTCCTTGCGCTCGATCTCCAGGAAGCCGGTGGGCTGGCCCATTGGCTTGCTAACTCCCCTTCGTTGTCCGACGGCCGTTATTCGGCGGCGACCGCTTTCGCTGCCGCACGATCGCGCGCCTGCACCAACGCGCGCTTGTAGTCCTTGGGCATCACCTTGATGAAGCTCTTGAGGGCGTTGTCCCAGTCTTCCAGCAGAGTGCGGGCGCGGGCGCTGCCGGTGTGCAGGTGATGGCGCTCGACCAGGATGCGCAGCCGATCGGCGTCGAAGCCCAACACGTCGCCCATGCCGTTGTCGTCGGCATTCAGGGCGCGTTGATGCGGCCGGCCCGGCGCCTCCTTGTCGGCAGACGCAACGCCCACCGGCTCGAGCTCGACCATCGACATGTTGCAGAGCTCGCCGAAGCGCGCCTTGGGATCGTAGACATAGGCGACGCCGCCCGACATGCCGGCCGCGAAGTTGCGCCCGGTGTCGCCCAGCACGACCACGACGCCGCCGGTCATGTACTCGCAGCCATGGTCGCCGGTGCCCTCGACGACCGAGACCGCGCCCGAGTTGCGCACGGCGAAGCGCTCGCCGGCGACACCCTCGAAATAGGCCTCGCCGCCGATCGCGCCGTACAGCACGGTGTTGCCGACGATGATGTTCTGCAACGGATCGCGCTTGCTGTCCTTGGGCTGGCGCACGACGACGCGGCCGCCCGACAGGCCCTTGCCGACATAGTCGTTGGCATCGCCCGTCAGTTCGATCGACACGCCATGCGCCAGGAAGGCGCCGAAGCTCTGGCCGGCGGTGCCGCTCAGCCGCACCGAGATCGTGTCCTCGGCAAGGCCGGTATGGCCGTAGCGCTTGGCCACCTCGCCCGACAGCATGGCGCCGACGGTGCGGTTGACGTTGCTGATGGTCTGCTCGACCAGCACCGGCTCACGCTTTTCCAGCGCCGGCTGCGCCGCCTCGATCAGTTTGTGGTCCAGTGCCTTGTCGAGTCCGTGGTTCTGCGTCTCGCTGTTCCAGATCGCCACGCCTTCCTTGGCCGGCGCCACATAAAGCAGCTTGGAGAGATCGACGCCGCCCGCCTTCCAGTGATCGACGGCACGCTTCATGTCGAGCCGGTCGACGCGGCCGATCATCTCGCTCAGCGTGCGGAAGCCCAGCCGCGCCATGATCTCGCGCAGCTCTTCGGCGACGAAGAAGAAGTAGTTGATGACGTGCTCGGGCTGGCCCGTGAAGCGCTTGCGCAGCACCGGATCCTGCGTCGCCACGCCGACCGGACAGGTGTTGAGATGGCACTTGCGCATCATGATGCAGCCGGCGGCGATCAAGGGTGCCGTGGCGAAGCCGAACTCATCGGCACCCAAGAGGGCACCGATGGCGACGTCGCGTCCGGTGCGCAGGCCGCCGTCGACCTGCACGGCAATGCGGCCACGCAAGCCGTTCAGCACCAGCGTCTGTTGCGTCTCGGCCAGGCCGATCTCCCACGGCGAGCCGGCATGCGTCAGCGAGGTCAACGGCGAGGCGCCGGTGCCGCCCTCGAAGCCCGAGATCGTCACATGGTCGGCGCGCGCCTTGCTGACGCCCGCCGCGACCGTGCCGACGCCGACCTCGGAGACAAGCTTCACCGACACCCGCGCGCGCGGGTTCACGTTCTTGAGGTCGTGGATGAGCTGCGCCAGATCCTCGATCGAATAGATGTCGTGGTGCGGCGGCGGCGAGATCAGGCCGACGCCCGGCGTCGAGCGCCGCACGCGGGCGATGTTCTCGTCGACCTTATGGCCCGGAAGCTGGCCGCCCTCACCTGGCTTGGCGCCCTGCGCCATCTTGATCTGCAGGTCGTCGGCATTGACCAAGTACTCGGCCGACACACCGAAGCGACCCGACGCCACCTGCTTGATGGCCGAGCGCATGGAATCGCCGTTGGGCAGCGGCTTGAAGCGGTCGGCTTCCTCGCCGCCCTCGCCGGTGTTCGACTTGCCGCCGATGCGGTTCATGGCGATGGCGAGCGTAGTGTGCGCCTCGCGGCTGATCGAGCCGAAGCTCATGGCGCCGGTGGCGAAGCGGCGCACGATGTTGGAAGCGGGCTCGACCTCGTCGACCGGAATGGGCTTCTCGGCCCACTTGAACTGCATGAGGCCGCGGATGGTGAGTAGCCGTTCGCTCTGCTCGTTGATCGAGCTGGCAAAGGCCTTGTAGTCGTCCGACGAATTGCCGCGCACCGCGTGCTGCAGCCTGCCGACGTTGTCCGGCGTCCAGGCGTGATCCTCGCCGCGCAGCCGGAAGGCGTAGTCGCCGCCCGGATCGAGCATGTTGCGATAGATCGCCTTGTCGCCATAGGCGTCCGAGTGACGGCGCACCGTCTCCTCGGCAATCTCCTTCCAGCCCGCGCCCTCGATGGTCGTGGCGGTGCCGGTGAAATACTTCTCGACGAAGCCCGAATGCAGGCCGACGGCGTCGAAGATCTGCGCCCCGCAATAGGACTGGTAGGTCGAGATGCCCATCTTGGACATGACTTTCAGCAGGCCCTTGCCGATCGCCTTGATGTAGTTCTTCTGGACCTCGTAGGCCTTCTGCGGCAGGCCGTTCTGGACGCGCAGCTGCTCGAGGGTCTCGAAGGCGAGATAGGGATTCACCGCCTCGGCGCCGTAGCCCGCCAGGCAGCAGAAATGATGGACCTCGCGCACCTCGCCGGACTCGACCACGAGGCCGGTCTGGGTGCGCAAGCCCCTGCGGATCAGGTAGTGGTGCACGGCGGCGGTCGCCAGCAGCGCTGGGATGGGCACGCGCTCAGCCGACACGTTGCGGTCCGACAGGATCAGGATATTGCGGTCGGCCAACACGCAGTCGGTGGCCTCGGAGCAGATGCGGTCGAGTGCTTCTTCCAGGCCGGCCGCGCCTTCCGACACCGGCCAGGTCGTGTCGATGGTGGCGGTGCGGAACGAGCCGTCCAGCAGGTCTTCGATCGAGCGGATCTTCTCCAGCTCGGCGTTGGTCAGCACCGGCTGCGCAACTTCGAGCCGCTTGTGCGTGCCGGCGTGGCGGCCCAGCAGGTTCGGCCGCGGGCCGATCATCGACACCAGCGACATCACCAGCTCCTCGCGGATCGGATCGATCGGCGGGTTGGTGACCTGCGCGAAGTTCTGCTTGAAGTAGTTGTAGAGCAGCTTGGGCTTCCTGGAGAGCACGGCGATGGGCGTGTCGGTGCCCATCGAGCCCACCGGATCGTCGGGCTCCTTGCTCATCGGCTCGAGAAAGAACTGGACGTCCTCCTGGGTGTAGCCGAAGGCCTGCTGGCGATCGAGCAAGGTCGAGGGATCGTTCGACGGCGCGGGCGCCGGCACCTCGGGGATCTCCGACAGCTCTTCCAGCTTGTGCTGCGTCTCCTTCAGCCACTCCTCGTAGGGCTCGGCTTCGGCCAAGGTGCGCTTCAGCTCCTCGTCCTCGACGATGCGGCCCTGCTCGAGGTCGATCAGCAGCATCTTGCCGGGCTGCAGGCGCCACTTGCGCACGATCTTCTCGTCAGGGATCGGCAGCACGCCCGCTTCCGAGGCCATGACGACCTTGTCGTCGTCGGTCACCAGGAAGCGCGCCGGGCGCAGGCCGTTGCGGTCGAGCGTGGCGCCGATCTGGCGGCCGTCGGTGAAGGCGATGCAGGCCGGGCCGTCCCACGGCTCCATCAGCGCCGCGTGATACTCGTAGAAGGCCTTGCGCTTGGCATCCATCAGCGGATTGCCGGCCCACGCCTCGGGGATGAGCATCATCATGGCGTGCGACAGCGAGTAGCCACCGTTGACCAGCAGCTCCAAGGCGTTGTCGACGCAGGCCGTGTCCGACTGGCCGTGCGGGATGATCGGCCACATCTTGTCGAGGTCGGCGCCGATGAGGTCGGATTCCATCGTGCGCCGGCGAGCGTACATCCAGTTGACGTTGCCGCGCACCGTGTTGATCTCGCCGTTGTGGGCGATGAACCGGTAGGGATGCGCCAGCCGCCACGACGGGAAGGTGTTGGTCGAGAAGCGCTGGTGCACCAGGCAGAGCGCCGACTGGGTCAGGGGATTGCGCAGGTCCTCGTAAAAGCTCTCGACCTGCGGGGCCAGCAGCAGGCCCTTGTAGACGACAGTGCGCGAGGAGAAGGACGGCATGTAGAGCTGCGACAGGCCGGGCAGCTTGTGCTTCTTCTCGAGGTCGACCAGCGGGTTCTGGGTCTGCTTGCGGATGGCCAGGATCTTGCGCTCAAAGGCGTCCTGGTCGGCGAGCTTGGGGCCGCGGCCGACGATTGCCATCTTGATCACTGGCATGCGCTCGATGACGGCCTTGCCCAGGCCCGTGATGTCAGTCGGCACGTCGCGCCAGCCTAAAAGCTTCTGCTTCTCGACCTTGACGAAATGCTCCAGCCGCTTGATGGCGAAGGCGCGCGCCTTCTCGTCCTGCGGCAGAAAGCACATGGCCACGGCGTAGTGGCCGGGCTGCGGCAGATCGACGTCTGTCTTCTTGGCCCAGTCGCGCAGCAGGGCGTCGGGGATCTGGATCAGGCAGCCGGCGCCGTCGCCCACCAGCGGGTCGGCGCCGACGGCGCCCCGGTGGTCGAGATTGACCAGGATGGAGAGCCCCTCGCGCACGATGGCGTGCGACTTCCGGCCCTTGATGTCGGCCACGAAGCCGACGCCGCAGGAGTCGCGCTCATTTCGCGGGTCGTAAAGCCCTTGTTTCTCAGGCAAATCCATCAAATTCTGTCCTGCAGCCCCCCGGCGCAGTCCCCCCGGGAACCCTATCGTTATCGGGCATTATTAGCGCGGCGGCTACGCCCGACGAAAGCAATTGTTGCGGCGCAGAAGCCGCTGTAATTTCGGGTGGGGCCTGCCTTCGGGGGAGTTGAAAAGATGTCGTTTCCGTTGCTTCGCCGCCCGGCGATCTGCATTGCGGCCGTGGCCCTGGCCGGACTTTCAGCGTCCGGCTGCTCGCCGACGCCCAGCGTCGCCATGGCCTGGACCGGGCCGGGCTGGTACCTGCAGAAAAACAACATGGTCCAGGTTTCCGGCAACTCGTACTTCGGCGGCCCGTGGAGCTACGAAAAGTGCGAGGAAGAGCGCATCAAGCTGCCGCCGGAAACGGCCGTGCAGATGCTCTGTGTCCGCGAGAACCGCAAGCCGGACGTCTTCGGGCGGTCTTAACGGGAGCGCGGGCGTCTGGCCCGCTCATGATGCGGGCCAGACGCCCGCGCTCCCCTACCCGACCGGCGGCACATCCAGCCTGACGGCAATGCCCTCCAGCGCCTTTGACGGCGCGGGATAGCGCTTCATCACCAGCGGGTCGTGGCCTGGGATGATATGCTGTGGCGATTCGGCCAGCGCCCGCAGCTTGTCATAGCCCTCGACCGTGTCGCCGACATGGAAGGTCGTCGGGAAGACACGGCCCGTCTCCATGTGCTCGTAGTAGTGGCTGCAGTCGGAGGCCAGCACCAGCCAGCCGCGCGCCGAGGCCACGCGCACGCACTGCAGGCCCATCGTGTGGCCGCCGATGTGATGCACGCTGATCCCGGGCGCCAGCTCGGCCGAGCCGGCGTGGAAGCGCACGCGATGGCCGAACACCAGGCGCACCATGCCGACCACGTCCTCGACCTCGTAGCCGTGGCTGAACCGGCCGTGGCGCATGTAGCGGCCGGTGGCGAAGTTCATCTCGAGGTCCTGCAGGTGGAACTCGGCGGCAGGAAAATCGAAGAACGTCCCGACATGGTCGTAGTGCATGTGGGTGATGACGACGTCCTTCACCGCCTTGGCGTCGACGCCCATCAGCGCCAGCCCCTCGGTCGGCGTGCGCAGGAAGGTCCGCTTGCGCTTCTCGGCCATCGCCGCGCTGAAGCCGGTATCGACCACGAAGGTGCGGTCGGCGTTGCGCACCAGCCAGACGAAGTAGTCCATCGGCATCGGCCCATCGTGGGGATCGCCGCCGATGAAGTGGGAGGCGCGCAGGGCGTCGCGCGTGGCGTATCGGATGGCGAAGACTTCGTAGGTTTCCATGATCCCGGTGCCAGTTCTTGCTTGAAAGCCAGTCTTCCGGCGGACATCGTCGGCAACAAGCAAAAACGCCGCGCAAGATCGCGGACCGATGGGAGGAACGACAATGCTCACGCGACGCCGGGGCCTGTTGGGGTCCCTTGCCGTGACGGCTGCCTGGCCGGCCGCCGGCCACGCCCAGGCCTATCCCAACAAGCCGATCCGCATCGTCCACGGCTACGGTCCGGGATCGAACCCCGACATCATCGCCCGCGTGATCTCACCCAGCCTGATGAGCACGCTGGGGCAGAGCGTGATCGTCGAGCCCAAGCCCGGCGCCGGCGAACGCATCGCCGCGCAATCCTGATGTCGCAACCGCCGGACGGCTACACGCTCTATCTCATCACCGGCGGCGCCAACGTCATCAGCGCGACCGACCCGCAGGTGACCTTCAGCACGCTGAAGGATTTCTCCTACATCTCGACCATCACGCTCTTCCCCTTCGCTTTGTTCGTCGCGGCGAAGGCGCCCTACAAGACGCTGAAGGACTTCATCGCCGCGGCGCGCGAGCGGCCCGGCAAGCTGAACTACGGCCATGCCGGCACCGGCAACACGCTGCATCTCGCAGTCGAGCTGCTGAAGTCGCGCACCGGCATCCAGATCGAGCCGGTCGCCTACAAGGATCAGGCGCAGCTCATCAACGACGTGATCGTGGGCCGCCTCGATGCCTCGATCAGCACCTTCACCAACTTCCACAGCGCGCTGAGCTCCGGCCAGGCGCGGGCGCTCTGCGTGACATCGGAGCAGCGCTGGCCGCTCAATCCCGACGTCCGGCCGGTGGCCGAGGACGTGCCGGGCTACGAGGTCGTGTCGTGGCTGGGCCTCGCCGCGCCGGCAGGCCTGCCGGCCGACATTGCCAACAGGCTCTCGGACGCGGCGAAGGTCGCGGTCGCCCTGCCTGACCTGCAGAGCCGCCTGCGCGACATGGGCAACGAGGCGCGCGCCAGCACTCCGGCCGAGTTCCAGGCGCGCGTCGTCGCCGACTACGACAAGTGGAAGCCGCTGGCGAAGATCGTGTATCCGTGACGGCAGCGCGGGCCTCTGGCCCGCTCATGAATCTTCTGGACCGCGCGCTTCCAGCGCGCTCATGAGCTTGAGCGCGCTGGAAGCGCGCGGTCCGGAAGACGAAGACCATGAGCGGGCCAGAGGCCTGCGCTCCCGTCAACCAATCGTCATCAGGTTGGCGTTAGCGCGCCGGCGGGATCGGGCATTGCGCCGGAGTCGGCGGAATGACGCTACTGACCGGCGGATCGGGATAGTACTGCATGGCCTGCTGGACCCGTTCGGCAAGCGCCCTGTCCGCCAGCAGCTCGATCAGCTTCAGCGCCGTGTCGAGGCCCGACGAGACGCCGCCGCCCGTCAGGCGGTCGCGATCGTGGACGAACCGGGGATGGCCGGCCGCCACCTTCACCTTGGGAAAGCGCTGCGGGAAACAGGCCAAAAACTCCCAGTGCGCCGTCGCCTCATAGCCCTCGAGCAGGCCGGCAGCCGCCAGAAGCATCGCGCCGTCGCACACCGAGCACATCATGCGGGCATGACGGGCCTGGCTGACCAGGAAATTCAGGTAGGTGCGCGCCGGGTCGTAGATGATCGCGGCCAAGGCATCCGGCTCGCCTCCGGGCACCCAGATCGCGTCGTACTGGTCGGCATCGGCAAACCCCTTGCTGACCGAATAGGGAAAGCCCTTGCTGCGGAACCTCTTCATTCCCGGTTCCACCGCAAGCAGATCGATGTCGAAGCCCGCCCAATCGAACATCTCGAAGGGACCGCAAACGTCGAGCACGTCGACCTCGTCATAGACCGGTATTCCGATTTTCATTTCCTGCCTCCCCAGTAGTCATAACCTTTTCATGCTCTTCCGGACCGCCGGCCTCTGGCCGGCCTCATGAGCATGAGCCGGCCAGAGGCCGGCGGTCCGGAAGAGCATGACGCCGAGCGCATCATCCGATTGTCATCAGGCTGGCGTTGCCGCCTGCTGCAGCGGTGTTGACGCTGAGCGAGACCTCGTTGCCCAGGAATTCCAGGGGATAGGGCTCGACATAGACCGGCACGATCGGCCCGTCGCGCGCCGCCAGGTGTTGGCTGAGCGCTAAAAGCTCGTCGGCGGTGCCGGCGAACAGTGCCGCGGCGATGCCGGCATCGGCTGGATCTTCCGTGGCTCGATTGCCGCTTGCCTTCACGAGGTCGACCTGCACCGCCCGCTTTGCCGCATCACGGGCAACGCAGAGGATCGTGCCCTTCGGCCGCTGGCCATAGCTGTTGCGTTCGCCGACCGGTCCCGCCAGCTCGCCGCCCGGCGACGTGACCAAAGGACGCTGTGCCAGCAGGCGATGGACATAGAGCGGCCCGCCGGCCTTGGGGCCCGTGCCCGACAGGCCATGGCCGCCGAACGGCTGCACGCCGACCACGGCGCCGATCATGTTGCGGTTGACGTACTGGTTGCCGGCGGCGCTGGCCGCGGTGGCGCGCTCGATGGTCTCGTCGATGCGGCTGTGCACGCCGAAGGTCAGGCCGAAGCCGGTGGCGTTCACCGCGCGCACCACCGCCTCCATGTCCTCGCGCCGGTAGCGCAGCACATGCAGGACCGGCCCGAACACCTCGCCCGGCAGGTCGGAGACGGCGTCGATCTCGATCAGTGTCGGCGGCACGAACGTGCCCTGCTGCGTCGGCTCGGGCAGCGCCATCTGGTGCACGTCGTGTCCGGCGGCACGCATGCGTTCGATGTGGGCGTTGAGGCCCGCCTGCGCACCGGCCGAGATCACCGGCCCGACATCGACCGACAGTCGATCGGGATTGCCCAGTCCAAGCTCGCCCATCGCCCCTTTGAGCATGGGCACAACGCGATCGGCGATGTCGTCCTGCAGGCAGAGCACGCGCAGCGCCGAGCAGCGCTGGCCTGCCGAATCGAAGGCCGAGGTCACCGCATCGAGCACGAGCTGCTCGGGCAAGGCCGACGAATCGGCAACCATGGCATTCTGCCCGCCGGTCTCGGCGATCAGCACCGGCGGCCGGCCGTCGGCATTGAGCCGCCGGGAGAGCGCGCGGTTGATTGACCGCGCAACTTCGGTCGAACCGGTGAACACCACGCCGGCAATCGCCGGATTGGCGACCAGACGGCCGCCGACCTTGCCGTCACCGGTCAGGAGCTGCAGCGCGGCGCGCGGCACGCCCGCCTCGTGCAGCAGCGCCACGGCGAGCGAGGCGATCAGCGGCGTCTCCTCGGCCGGCTTGGCGATCACCGCGTTGCCGGCCGCCAGCGCGCCCGCGATCTGGCCGGTGAAGATCGACAGCGGAAAATTCCACGGGCTGATGCAGGCGACCACGCCCAACGGCTTGTGCGTGTCGTTCGAGAAGCCTTTTACGCAGCCCGCGTAGTAGCGCAGGAAGTCGACGGCCTCCCTCACTTCGCCCACGGCATTGCCGAACGTCTTGCCCGCCTCGCGCACGATCGGGCCGAGCAGCGGTTCCAACCGCGTTTCCATCAGGTCGGCGGCCCGCCGCAGCGTTTCAGCGCGCACCGCCGGCGGCTCCTGCCAGGGCTTGGCCTGCAGGCAGGCCGCATCGACCAGGTCGGGTGAGGCCTCGACGACCGTGCCGACCAAGTCGCGGCGATCGGCCGGATTGGTGATGGGCAGCACCTCGCCGTTTCGCGGGCCGTCGGCCAGCACCGGCACGGCGGCGACCGGCTGCCCCTGCTGCAAGGTCGCCGCAAGCCCCGCCAATACCTGCTCACTGGCAAGGTCCAGTCCGCGCGAGTTCTTGCGCACGCCGCCGAACAGGTCAGGCGGCAGGGCGATGCGCGGGTGCGGCGCGCCGACGGGTTTCAGCGCCAGCGACTGCTCGACGGGATCGCCAAGCAGGGTGTCGAGCGACACCTCGGGGTTGGCGATCTGGTTGACGAACGAGGTGTTGGCGCCGTTCTCCAGCAGGCGGCGCACCAGGTAGGCCAGAAGCGTCTCGTGCGTCCCGACCGGCGCATAGATCCGGCACGGCCGGTTGAGCCTGTCGCGCCCGACGACCTCCTCGTAGAGCGGCTCGCCCATGCCGTGCAGGCACTGGAACTCGTACTGGCCGGCATAAAAGTTCTCGCCGGCCATGGCATGGATGGTGGCGAGCGTCAGCGCATTGTGCGTGGCGAACTGCGGGAACGCCGCGTCGGGCGCCGCCAGCAGACGGCGAGCGCAGGCGAGGTAGGACACGTCGGTATGGATGCGCCGCGTGAATACCGGATAGTCCAACAGCCCGTCGAGCTGGGCGCGCTTGATCTCGCCGTCCCAGTAGGCGCCCTTGACCAGCCGCACCATCAACCGGCGATGCGATCGGCGCGCCAGGTCGATCAGCCAGTCGATCGTGAACACCGCGCGCTTCTGGTAGCCCTGCACGACGAAGCCGATGCCGTTCCAGCCTTCGAGCTCGGGCTCGAAGCAAAGCCGCTCCAGCAGATCGAGCGAGATCTCCAGCCGGTCGGCCTCCTCGGCATCGATGTTGAGCCCGATGTCGTAGTGGCGCGCCAGCACCGCCAGCTCCTTCAGCCGCGGATAGAGCTCGACCTGCACGCGTTCGACCTGGGCGCGGCTGTAGCGCGGATGCAGCGCCGACAGTTTTATGGAGATGCCCGGCCCCTCGTAGATGCCCCGTCCCCGGGCCGCGCGGCCGATGGCATGGATGGCGTGCCGGTAGGCCTGCATGTAAGCGAAGGCCTGCTGGGCCGTGACCGCCGCCTCGCCCAGCATGTCGTACGAATGGCGGAAGCCTTCGGCTTCGCGATCGCGGCCGTTGTCGAGCGCCTCTTCGATGGTCTGGCCGGCGACGAACTGCTCGCCCATCAGGCGCATGGCGATGTTGACGCCGGTGCGGATCAGCGGCTCGCCGCCGCGCCCGATCAGGCGCACCAGCGCCGCCGACAGTCCCTGCTCGCTGCTGGTCGCCGTCAGCCGGCCGGTCAGCAGCAGGCCCCAGGTCGCGGCGTTCACGAACAGCGACGGGCTGTGGCCGAGATGGGCACGCCAGTCGCCGCCGCCGATCTTGTCGCGGATCAGCGCATCGCGCGTGTCGTCGTCGGGAATGCGCAGCAGCGCCTCGGCGAGGCACATCAGCGCCACGCCCTCCTGGCTCGACAGTGCGTATTCGTGGATCAGCCCCTCGACACCGCCTGAGGGCGTCTTCTTGCGCAGCGCCTCGACCAGCCGCATGGCCAGCGTGCGGGCGCGAATGGTTCGCGCCGGTGTGAGCTTCGCCTGCTCGATCAGGGGCGGAAGGCATTCGGTTTCCGGCCGCCGCCATGCTGCGGTGATGGCGGCTCTCAGCGCGGTTTGCGGCTGGATCGATTGTGCAAAAGCGTGAAATGGGCCGGACATGTCGTTGTTCCTCAAATGAGGTAACATCGACCGAAAGACAAGCCACCCCCGGGAGGGTGACGCCAATGATGCTTCTGTTGCGGGCCGCCGCCGCACTGTTGCTGCTGGTCGCGCCCGCGTTCGCCCAGGCACCTTATCCGAACAAGCAAGTGCGCATCGTCGTGCCCTTCCCGGCCGGCGGCTCGGCCGACATTCTATGCCGCCTGGTCGGCGAGAAGCTCTCCGCGGCCTGGGGGCAGACCGTGATCATCGACAACCGCGCCGGCGCGGGCGGCAATGTCGGGGCCGAGATCGTCTATCGCGCCGAGCCCGACGGCTACACCCTGCTGTGCAGCCCGCCCGGCCCGCTTTCCATCAACCACAACCTCTACAAGACGCTGCCCTACGACTGGACGAAGTTCGTTCCGATCGGCGTGCTGGCGCTGGTGCCCAACGTCATCACGGCGCGCATCGACCTGCCGGCGGCATCGCTGCAGGAGTTCATCGCCTATGCCAAGGCCAATCCCGGCAAGGCGACCTACGCTTCGCAGGGCAACGGCTCGACCTCGCACCTGTCCGCCAGCAACCTCGCGACCCTGGCCGGCATCGAGCTGGTGCACGTCCCCCACAAAGGCGAAGGTCCGGCCCTGGTCGACATCGGCGCCGGCCGGGTCGACATCTTCATCGGCAACATCTCGGCGTCGCTGCGCTTCGAGAAGCAGAAGCAGGTGAAGTTCCTGGGCCTGGCCAGCCGCACCCGCAGCCCCGTGGCGCCGGACCTGCCAACCACGGCCGAGCTCGGCCTGCCCGACCTGGTGGCCAGCGCCTGGTTCGCCCTGGTAGCACCGCCCGGCACGCCCGAGGCCATTGCCCAGAAGGTCAGCGCTGACATGGCGGCGGCCCTGAAGCTGCCGGAGATGCGGGCGCGGTTCCTGGAGCTCGGCGCCGAGCCGCAAGTCGGCACCCCGGCCGAGACCACGGCTTTCATCAAGGACGAGGAAGCGCGCTGGCGCGGCGTCATCAAGTCGGCCAATGTAACGCTGGAGTGACAGGAGGTTCGCATGGACGTCCGACACGACGAAGGACTCAAGGAGCCCGTCTCGAGCGGGATCTGGCCGGAGGAGTCCCTGGCCCGCGTGCCCTACTGGGTCTACCAGGACGAGGCCAACTACAAGCGCGAGATGGAGCGCCTGTTCAAGGCCGCCACCTGGAACTTCGTCTGCCTCGAAGCGGACATCCCCGACAAGGGCGACTATCGCACCAACCACGTCGGCATCATGCCGGTGATCGCGGTGCGCGCCGCCGACGGCTCGATCAACTGCTTCGAGAACCGCTGCTCGCATCGTGGCGCGCTGATCGCCTTCGATGACGGCGGCAATGTCGGCAACCAGTTTCGCTGCGTCTATCACTCGTGGAGCTACGACCTCTCCGGCAATCTGCGCGGCATCGCCTTCGAGCGCGGCATCAACGGCGTCGGCGGCATGCCCAAGGATTTCTGCCGCGACGATTTCAGCCCGCGGAAGCTGCGCACCACGACGCTCGCCGGCCTGGTGTTCGCGACTCTCTCGCCCGACACGCCGCCGATCGAGGAGTATATCGGCAGCGAGGTGGTGGGCCGCCTGAAGCGCGTGCTCAACCGGCCGATCCGGGTGATGGGCCGTTTCGTGCAGCCGCTGCCCAACAACTGGAAGCTCTATGTCGAGAACGTGAAGGACACCTATCACGCCTCGATCCTGCACACCTTCCTCACGACCTTCCGCATCTCGCGCCTGACCCAGGGCGGCGGCGTGCTGGTGAGCCCCGACGGCGGCAACCATGCGAGCTACACCATCGCCATGCCCGAGGGCGCCAACGCCAACGCCTACAAGGAGCAGCAGATCCGCTCCGACCAGGACGGAAAGTTTGCACTGGCCGATCCCAGCGTGCTCGATTCGGTCGAGGAGTTTGGCGACCATATCCAGCTGCAGATCCTGTCGGTATTCCCGGGCTTCATCCTGCAGCAGATCCACAATTGCCTGGCGGTGCGCCACGTCGTGCCGCGCGGCGTCGGCAAGATGGATTTGGTGTGGACCTACTTCGGCTTCGCCGACGACACGCCGGAGATGAACCGGCGGCGCTTGAGGCAGCAGAACCTGGTCGGGCCAGCGGGCTTCATCTCCATGGAGGACGGCTGCATCGGCGGCTTCGTGCAGCGCGGCACCGCGGCGGCCGCCGACGAGGTCTCGGTGATCGAGATGGGCGGCAGCACCACCGAAAGCCAGGCCACCCGCGCCACCGAGGCCTCGGTGCGCGGCTTCTGGAAGGCTTATAGGCGGTACATGGGTTACTGACTCATGCTCTTCCGGACCGCGAGCCTCCGGCTCGCTCATGACTCATGAGCGAGCCGGAGGCTCGCGGTCCGGAAGACTCTGACTAGACGAGGATTCGGATGGACGTCGCGCAACTGGTCGAACTCAACGCCCTCTACGCGCGCGTCATCGACAACGAGCAGTTCGAGGAATGGCCCAAGCTGTTCCACGATCCCTGCCTCTACAAGCTGACGACGGCGGAGAACGTGGCGCGCGGCCTGGAGGGCGGGCTGATCTACGCCGACACGCGCGGCATGCTGGAGGACCGCGTCTCCTCCCTGCGCAAGGTCAACATCTATGAGCGCCAGCGCTACCGCCACATCGTCGGCCTGCCCGTCGTGCTCGGCCAGCAGAACGGCGCGGCCGAGGTCGAGACGCCGTTCCTGATCGTGCGCATCATGCGCGAGGGCGACATGGATGTGTTCGCCACCGGCTGCTACCGCGACAAGGTCAAGCCCGACGCCTCGGGCGCCCTGCGCTTTGCCGAGCGCATCGTGATCTGCGACGGCCGCCGCTTCGACACCCTGGTCGCGCTTCCGTTTTGATCATGCTCTTCCGGACCGCCGGCCAGAGGCCGGCGGTCCGGAAGACATGAGCGCCACGGAGTGGCGCGCTCCCAGAAAAGAGGTGACTTTCCTCACAGACGCGCGATAGCGATGATCGTATTGGCAGCGGGATCGCTCGGGGGCAGGAGGCTGACATGCCGGTAACGGTTCATTTCGCGACAAACCGTGTGCTGGACGGCCCGCCGGACCAGCTCGGCAGCTACAGCGAGAGCGCCGTCGCTCCGTCGATCCCCAACGAGGTCACCTACGGCACGGCGTTCGTCAACGACGCCAACCTCGACGCCGACACGATCGGCGCCATCACCTTCATCCAGAACACCGGCAAGGGCCAGTTCGACCAGAGCGTGATCGACGATCTCAGCGATCCCGGTCGCAACCTGCTGGTCTTCATCCACGGCTTCGACAACAGCTTCGAGAACGCCATCACCCGCGCCGCCTTCAACCAGCAATGGTTCATGAAGTCGGGCCTGCCGGCGGCGGAGACCAGTGTCGTGGCCTTCAGCTGGCCCTCGACCGGCAAGCTGATCACCCTGCCCTTCCCCAGCGCCGCCTATCGCCGTGACCAGACCAAGGCCGGCCAGTCGGGCCTGCACATCATGAACTTCTTCGCCAACCTCGAGCCGATCATCAGCAGCGCACGCGCCAAGGGCCATCGCGTCTTCCTGCTGGCGCACAGCATGGGCAACTGGGCCCTGCAGGCCGCGGTCGAGAGCTGGTTCGCCCACGGCAACGGCGATGCCGACCTGTTCGACGAGGTGTTCCTGGCCGCCGCCGACGAGATCCACAGCAGCTTCGACTTCCTGCCGATGGGCCGCCTCAGCGCGCTCGATCGACTCAGCCGGCGCGTCTCGACCTATGCCAGCGACAAGGACGTCATCCTGGACATCAGCATGAAGATCAACTTCGCCAAGCGACTGGGCCAGGACGGGGCGCACGACCGCTCCAACCAGGAACGCTTTCCGCCGGACAAGTATCGCACCGTCATGTGCGGCGGCTTCCGCGACTACAACATCGATATCGCCAGCTCGCACCAGTACTATCGCCGCTCGCCCAGCGTGCGAATGGACATTGCCAACACGATGGCAGGGAACGTCTGAGCGGCTGCCTCACTCGATCGGCAGAAAGGCGTACCCCGAACCTTCCTCGGCCACTCTGCCTAGGCCTGGCTTGGCCATGTGCGCGCCGGCCAGCCAGGCCTGTGTGTCAAAAGCTTCTCGCAGCAGCTTGACCCGCGTCGCGCAGGCGATGGACTGGTCGAGATCGTAGGCCCATGTGAGCTCCGGCCGGGCAAACTGCGCGGCCGGAACATGGATCAGGTCGCCGCAAAACAGGATCCGGTCCTCGCCCGAGTCGAGAACGTAGGCCATGTGGCCCGGCGCGTGCCCCGGCATCGCAAGCGCCGCCAAATGATCGTTCAACCGATCGCCGTCCCTGACCGGAGCAAGCAGGTGTCGAAAGCGCTCCAGGTGCGGCTCATCGACAAAACCCGCGACGGCATCGTGCGCGATCACGATCCTGTTCAGGTTGGCAAACGCCTCCCGACCGTCGCGCGTTATGAGCCCGTTCAAATGGTCGAGATGCGTATGGGTGAGAGCGACTGTGCCGATCGAGGATGGATCTATACCCGCTTCGGCCATCGTCCTGTCGAGATGGCCAAGCGATGGCTCCCACTGTCCTCCGGCGCCGCAATCGATCAGGACTCCCTGGCCTCCGGCCCCCTCCAACAGGAAGCAATTGACCGACAGTCGAACCAGTGACGGTTCCTGCTGCGAGGGCCCCGGCAACGCGTACTTGCCAAGCCCAGGGCCCCTGCGCAGGAGGTCGGCGGACATGTCGACATGGCCGTCGCTCAGCGACCAGATCTTCCACGATCCCGACGTGCAACTCAGGGCATTCGCGCTTTGCGACGTGACGATCATGGCGTTCCCTCGGGCGTTCGCCGTCTATTTATAAACGAACGCCTTGTCGTCAAGATCGATCGCCGGGAACTCGTTCTTCTCGCGCCAATAGTCCTGGGTGTGCTGCCATTCGCGCTTGTCGCCGCGCTTGGGCAGCAGGTGCATGCCGCGCGTCACGTAGCCCGGATTGAAGTTCTCGGTGTCGATCCAGGGCAGCAGCGGCATGTCCTTGTCCTCGGGCCTGAGCGCCACCTCGACGCGGCGCGCCTGCTTGTCCTTCATGTGGCCGAGCAGACGGCAGACGAAGTCGGCGACCAGGTCGGACCGCAGGGTCCAGCTCGCGCGAAAATAGCCGAACACCCAGGCCATGTTGGGGATGCCGGTGAACATCATGCCGCGATAGGTCACGGTCTGGGAGAAATCGAGCGGCTTGGCGTCGATCTCGACGGCGATGTCGCCCAGCACGTTGAGATGGAAGCCGGTCGCCGTGACGATGACGTCGGCCGGCAGTTCCTTGCCTGACTTGAGCTTGATGCCCTTCTCGGTGAAGCGCTCGATCTCGTCGGTGACGACCGAGGCCTTGCCCTGGCGCATGGCGCGGAACAGGTCGCCGTCCGGCACGAAGGCGATGCGCTGGCGCCACGGCCGGTAGGACGGCGTGAAATGGGAGTCGATGTCGAAATCGGGGCCGAGATAGGCGCGCACGCCGGCCAAGAGCTCGGCCTTCACCTTCTCGGGCTCCTCGAAGGAGCGGCGGGCGAACTCCGACTGATCGTGCAGGATGCGCCGGCGCACGATCTCGTGGATCCACGCCTCGTCGACCTCGAGCTTGCGCAGCTGGTCGGCAAGGTCGTTGGCGTTGCGCGCCGGGATGAAGTAGGTCGGCGAGCGCTGCAGCATGGTGACGTGGGCGCAGTCGTCGGCGATGTTGGGCACCAAGGTCGCCGCCGTGGCGCCCGAGCCGATGACAACCACCTGCTTGCCCGTGACGTCGAGATCCTTGGGCCAGGTCTGGGGATGGACGATGCGGCCCTTGAAGTCGGCCATGCCTTCCCATTCAGGCGTGTAGCCTTCGGCGTGGCGATAATAGCCCTGGCACATCCACAGGAAGCCCGCGGTGATGCGGAAGGGCGCGCCGGTGTCGAGGCGCTCGCCTTCGATGGCCCAGCGATTGTCCTCGCCCGACCAGCGTGCCGAGACGATGTGATGGCGATAGCGGATGTGGCGCGCGAGGTCGTTCTCCTCGATCACGTCGCCCATGTAATCCAGGATCTCCTTGGCCGTGGCGATCGGCTTGCCGGTCCACGGCTTGAAGCGATAGCCGAAGGTGTAGAGGTCGCTGTCGGAGCGGATGCCGGGATAGCGATGCGTGATCCACGTCCCGCCGAAGCTCTCCTGCCCTTCCAGCACGACGAAGCTCGTGCCCGGGCTCTGCTTGGTGAGATGGTAGGCGCCGCCCACGCCGGAAATGCCGGCGCCGACGATGAGCACGTCGAAATGCTCGGCGGTCTGGGCGGACGAGGACGTGAGCTGAGCGGCAGTATCGGGCATCGGCTGTCTTTCCTGCAGGGGTGTTGGAGGAATGTCCCCAATATCAAGGGCATTGTCGGCAGAGATCAACCTGCGGATCAACGTTTTCGTTGTGCGAACCGACTAGAAGACGTCGACCGACGGAAAACGCGGATCGGCCGTCAAGCAGTCCCAGAGATAGATGGCAAGGCCGACGTCTCCGGTCCACAGAGTATAGCGTCCCCGCCCTGTTTGTTCGCGCACTTCGCGGCATTGCGCGATCGCCGTCATGGCGAAGGCGCGCGCCCGCTCAAGCCACAGTGGATCGCCGGTCCGCTGATGGAGCTTGAGAAAAGCGTAACCGTTGCCGCCCGTGCCGTGACAGAGGTTGGAGCCTTTCACCAACGGCCCGGCGGCCCAGGTGAAGTCGCCGCCTTTGACCAGCAACTCCTCGAGTTCAGGCGATGAGAACGGCGCGTCGGCCAAGGTCGTCACCATGCCCGGCGCGCCATGGCAGTACTGACAGAGATGAGGCGGGTTCTCGCGGCCGGCGACGGGATGCCAGGTGATGCCTTCGTCCGAGGGCCAGGCGTTGACGGCCAGCGCGCGTGTCGCGACATCGGAAGTTCGCCGCCGCTGCGCCTCGTCCAGCCATCGCCAGCCGCGTATCAGCGGAATCATGTCGCCGGCGAAGCCGTGAACGGGACCAAGGTAACGCAGCTGCTTGCCGTACAGGTCCTGGGTCCAGAGCGGCCCGTTCGCCGTGTCTTCGAGATCGGCCAGCAGGCGCGCGGCCTGCACGGCGATCGGCGATCGACGGCTCCGGCGCCAGGCGCATGACGACCAGCGCCGTTCCCAGGTCGCCGAACAGCAGCGAGCCCAGCGTCGCATAGTCGCCGTAGCCGGCCATCTCGGCTTGCGTCTTTTCCAGAAGGCGCGGCAACACCGGGCGAAAGTCCACGGCGGCCTTCGTCGCGCCGACCCTTTGCAGATAGTCCAGTCCCCAGATCATGCCGGCAGCACCCATATAGAGGCTGCTATGGCCGTCATCTTTGCGTCCGTCGAGCGGATGCGACGGCCAGAATCCCTCCGGATTGAAATGCGTCAGCGCATCCGACACGATTTCGTCGATCGCGGAAGCGACGACGCGCTCGTCCCACGCCGTGGAGCGCCGCGGGACGTGGCGGTCGTGCTGGATCATGCGTTTCAGGTCTTCGTCACCTTTTGCATACAGTACGGCCGAGCGGCCGGAGCGTACAGCCGCGGGGCAACGCGCAGGAGCCGTCGCCCGTGACGGCATTTCCCTCCCTATCCTTCCCCGCTGGCCAAAAGGCTGGCGGGGAATTTCCTTTTCGGGCATGGTCCGGCGGGATGCGGGTGCTCGGCAACATCGCCCTGGTCGTCGTAGCCATCGTGGTTGGCGTCGGGCTCATCGAGATTGCAGGCCGGCTCTACTTCGGCCGCTCGCTCGAGGGGTCCTACTACGTGTACGGCGGGGCGCCGGTTCAATTCGATGCCGTCTCCGGATTCCGACTGCGGCCCGGGCCAATCCATGAGACCCGTATCACGCGCGGGCAAATCGAATATGTCGGCCTCTACAAGCCGAATAGTCTTGGTTTCCAGTCGAGCGAGTTTGCGCCACAGCGCCAGGACGGACGGCGGCGCATCGCCGTCTTCGGCGACTCTTTCTCGCAGGCTGACTACCTCGCCCGTAACTGGCCATCCTATGTCGAAGCCACGAGCTTCGCCGAGGGCCACCCGCTTCAGCTCCTCAACTTCTCGCTCGGCGGCACCGGGCTCGCGAACTGGTGGAGCATCCTAAAGAACATGGCGGGCGCATATGAGCTCGACGGCGTAGTGTTCGCCGTATGGGAGGAAAACCTATACCGGCAATTCTTGGTCACGCACTCGGAAGGTCAGAAGTGGTGGCTCGGCCGCGTGCCGTCGTGGGATCCGGCGCGCTATCCCAAGACGCTTGACGAGGCGATGCGGGTGATGGCGCCGATGGCGGGCGACTTCTACTTCACCGACGAGTCCGGATTTCTCGATGCGTTGTCAGGCGAGTGGCGGCCACGTGAGGCCCGGCGATGGTTTGTCGAGCGGCAGGTGGCGGCACTATGGGAGCCGCGCGAGCAGCCCGGGCGCGTGACGGCGCTACCGATCCTCGACCCCGCCGACGCCGCCGCACGCGAGCGCCAGATAGCGGACATCGCTGCCATCATCGCGGCCCGACAGTGGAGGGCGACGGTGGCCTATATCCCGTCACGGCCGGGGCTGCTCGATCCCGGCAGCGATGCTGCTTTCAAAGCGGAGACGCTGCGCTTTGCAGAAATGATCGGCGCCAGCTTCCACGACGGCAGCGAGGTCTACGCCGGCATGTCAGACACCGAAATCCGCCGGCACTTCCTGCCGTATGATGCGCATTGGAACCTTGCCGGGTCCGACCTCTTCGGCCGCTTCATGTTGCGGACTCTGTCCGCTCCGACGCCTCAACGGCTACCTTGAGCGCGGCCAGCGCTCTCAGGCTCTCTTGACTATGTTGTATCGCTCGACGGACCGCCTCTGTCGTTGGGGCGCAGCCGTGGAGAAGCCGGGCCGTAGCGCATCCTTCCATTCCTGGAAAACAATGCACCATCAAACCCTGGGATCAAACATCTAGATCTTCGTCACCTTCGCATGCAGTACGGCCGAGCGGCCGGAGCGTACCGCCGCGAGGCAGCGCGCGACCGCGCCGTCGACATCCGCAGGATCGGACAGGAACTCGCCGTGGGCACCGGCGGCTTCGGCGATCTTGCCGAAGTCCATGTTCATGCCGAAGTTCGCGCCATAGTCGCTCGCGGCCTTGGCCTCGCCGGCGGGATAGACGCGCAAGGTCGCCTCCTTCACCGCGCCCCAGCCCGAATTGTCGAGCACGACCATGAACACCGGCAGGCCGTAATTCTGCGACACCGCCAGCACGGACTGCGGATTGGAGAAGTAGAAGGTGCCATCGCCCATGATCGGCATGACGATGCGATCGGGCATGGCGAGCTTCAGCCCGAGTGCCACGCTGCCGGAGAAGCCCAGCCCCGCACCGGCCAGGCCCACCAGGGTGCCGGGCTCGGTGCGCGGCATCTGCGCCAGCACGGTCGGGATGTTGCGGATCGCCTCGTTGATCACCACGCCGGAGGGCCCAAGCGCCTTGACCAGCTTGGCGCAAAGATGGTGCGGGTTGATCTCGCCCGCGACGCCGGTCTCTGCGGCGAGCTTCACCGCCTGCGCGCGACGCGCCACGCCCTCCGCCGCGATTTCCTTCACGCGCGCCGCTGCGCGCGCCTTGAAGCCGGCATCGGCCTTCGCCTTCAGGGCCGCCAAGAGGTCGGCATAGAAGTGGCAGCTGTCGCCCTGCAGGCGCAGGTTCGCCGGGAAGGTCCACATCGGGATCGCCCGCTTCTCCGGGTCGACATCGACATGCGCCCACCAGGTCGAGGGATTCTCCGGCATGTCCTTGGGGATCCACGGCACGTCGACATCGACCAGCAGGCCGACATCGGCGTCGGCCAGCGCCTTGGTCGGCACGAAACCGCCATGGCAGGGCGAATCGTGCGGCAGGTTGAGATGAACGGGGCTGAACTCGACGACGCGGATGCCGGCGAACTGTGCCAGCTCGTCGAGCAACGCGACCGCCGCGTGGTTGCGGCCGGAATAGGCCGTGATCAATAGCGGCCGCTCCGCTGCGAGCAACCTGTTCGCGATGGCCTCGACGGCTTGCCGATCGACCGCGCCTGCTGCCGGAGTCGCGAATCGCTCCTCGGGATAGGAGCGGATCTGGCCCTCCGACCACAGCTCGGTCAGCGTCTCGCGCGGGAAGGTCATGTAGACCGGCCCCTTGGGGTCGCTCATCATCACGGTGTGGGCGCGACGCAGCGCCTCCTTGGCGACCACGCCCGAGGGCAGATTGTATTCCCACTTGGTATAGGGCCGCACCAGCGCGGCCTGGTCGAACGGTTCCTGGATGAAGTGAACGTAGGTGTCGCGCGAGCCCAAAAGCTCGCCGCGCGTGGTGTAGGGTGCGCGGCCGGCCATCAGCAGCACCGGGATGCGGGCGCGGCAGATATTGTGCAGCGCCATCGCCGAATTAGCGGTGCCGGAATCGACATGCACCATCACGCCCTGGCCGCGGCCGGTGGCGAGGAAGTAGCCCGCCGCCATGTGCGCCGCCGTGATCTCGTGCGGGCAGATCACGGTCTTGGGCGCCTTGCGGCCGTCGCGCTTGAAGGCAGCCATCGCCTCGATGATCGGCGCGTGATCGGTGCCGAAATTGCAGAAGAGATAGTCGCAGCCGATCTCGGTCAGGCCTTCGAGGAAGTAGTGGGCGGCCGAGCGGCGGGCCTCGTTGATGCTGTCCATCGCGTCCTCACTCAAAGGGTCGTACGGATGTCGAAGCGCTTGATCAGGCCGTCCTCCAGCTGGAAGACGTGACCGACCTTCTTGTCGACCAAAAGCTTGCCGGAAGGATCGCGCACTGTCTGGCGGATTGCGACCACGATCTCACCGCCGGATGTGACCGAAAAGTCCATGGGCTCGACATGGGGATCGATCATGGCCCATTGCTTGGTCCAGTAGCGGCGCAGCCCATCGTGGCCGTGCACGTAGCCGCCGTCCTGGCCGTTGGCCCATTGGACGTCGGCATGAACCGAGGCCAGGACGCCGTCGATGTCGCGGGCATTGAAGCGCTCATAGACGCGCCGCAGGAACGCCAGCTTGTCGAGCATCGCAGCCGTTTCACTCCAGCTTGATGTTGGCGGCGGTCGCCACCTGCTTCCAGCGCGCGGCGTCGCGCGCGATCAGGACGCGATACTCCTCGGGCGTGGTGCTGCGCGGGTCAACGGCGATCTTCGTCAGAGCCGTGCGCACGTCGGCCGCGGCCAGGCTCTCGACAACGACCTTGTTCAGTCGGGCCACGATGTCGGGTGGCGTGCCGGCCGGCGCCACCAGCCCGGTCCACAGCGAGATCGCCATGCCGGACACACCCGCTTCGGCGAGCGTCGGCACGTCGGGAAAGGCAGGGTCGCGCTTGTCCGTGGTGATGGCGAGCGCGCGCAGCTTGCCGCCGCTCAGCAGGCCGGAGATCGGACCGGTGTCGGCGATGGTCATCAGCACCTGTCCCGACGCGACGGCCTGCGCCGCGTCGCCGCTGCCGCGATAGGGGATGTGCTGGAACTTCGAGCCGGTGCGCTGGTTGAACAGCTCCGAGGCGAGCTGGAAGGGCGTGGCGCTCGAGGCGTAGTTGGCCTTGTCGGGATGGGCGCGGCCATAGTCGATCACCTCGCGCACCGACTTGATCGGCTGGTCGGCGCCGACCACCAGCAGCAGCGGGAACTCGGCGAGCAGCGAGATCGGTGCGAAGTCCTTCTCGGGCGCGTAGGGCAGCTTGGCGTAGACGGCGGGATTGATGGTCATCGGCCCGCTCGGCGCCACTAGCAGCGTGTAGCCGTCAGGAGCCGCCTTGGCGACCAGCTCGGCCGCCACGATCGACGCCGCGCCCGGCTTGTTGTCGACGATGATGGGCTGGCCGAGCTTCTCCTGCAGCTTGGCCGCGACGATGCGCGCGATAAGGTCGTTGCCGCCGCCGGCCGAGTAGCCGACGACCAGGCGGATGGGCTTGGTGGGATAGGTCTGCGCGCTCACGGGTCTCGCGAGCAGCAGCGCGGCAGGGAGGCCGAGGACGAGCCGGCGCTTCATGGCGCCCGTCTCCTCTGCTCGCCGTAGATCATCTCCTCGCGATTGAGCCACAGGGGCGAGTTCTTGAGATCGATGAACTTCGCCTCGTCCTCCATCAGCAGGCGGTTGGCCTCGCGCGCCTCGGGATTGCGGCTGGCGGCGCGCCAGGTCTCCTCGCTCTGCCACCACAGCTCAGCCACGCCGTCGTAGGGTTCGGGCGCGCCGCGCACGCGCCGCATGCCGTCGGCCAAGTCGCCCGACAGCCGGTGAAGCTGCACGTAGCGCGTCATGCCGAGGGCCGGCTGCAGGGTCCTGACCAGCGGTCCATGCTTGTTCAGCCAGTAGTCCTGGAATTCTTCCAGGCTCAACGACGGCAATCGCCGCAGGCAGAAGGTCAATTTCAACACGGCGTTCCCTCGAATTTGCGCAATCATAGCCATGCGCCCGGGTTCGGCGCTACCTCCGGAGTACCGGTAGCGCCGCCCGACGTCGGCGTGGCGATGGGTCGAGGCGCCCCTTCGCCCGCTTGGGCTACGCCGTGGAACTGCCGAGATGGGCGATCGCCTCGATCTCCACGAGGATCGACGGCTTGGCGAGATTGCTCACCTCGACCAGGCTGCAGGCTGGAAAGTCGCCGTTGAAGAATTCGCTGCGGGCGCGCCACACCTCGGTGTTCTTCACGATGTTGGTGACGAAGATGGTCATCTTCACGACGTCGTCCATCTTGCCGCCTGCTGCCTCGACGAGATCCCTGATCTTGCCGAAGATCACCTTCGACTGCTCGTACTCGTCGTCGCCGAGGACGGTATCCCCATCCTTGGCCCGTGCCGTCATGCCGGAAACGTAGGCCACGTCGCCCACCCGCAGGCAATTCGACCACAGGCGCGGCTTCGGCTCGGCGACATGCTTGCTGAAGATTCTCTGTCTTTTCACTCTGTCCGTCTCCTCACTCAAGAAACAACGGCGTCTTCCTGGGTATCCGGGAAGGCTCGGATGAACGGTTCGAGCCGTTCGCAGCGGCTGGCGATCGCCATCGTCCGTGGATAGGCATCAAGCGGGCAGGAAAAGCGCCGCGCATTGTAGATCTGCGGCACCAGGCAGACGTCGGCCAATGTCACCTGGTTGCCGTAAGTGAAGTCGCCCGCCATCGCATATGCCTGCAGGGTCGCCTAGAACGATGCCAGGCCTTCGGCCATCCAGTCGCGGTACCACGCGAGCTTGGCGTCAGCCGACACCTGCAGCCGCTGTTCCAGGTATTTGAGCACACGCACATTGTTGAGCGGATGGATCTCGCAGCCGACGATCTGGGTCAGTGCCCGCACGTAGGCCCGTTCATGTCGCCCCTCGGGAAGCAGCGCCGGCCGCGGCGTCCGCTCTTCGAGGTACTCCAGGATGGCGAGCGACTGCGCCACCAGCTTGCCGTCTTCAACCAGCGCGGGGACGAGGCCCTGCGGGTTCACGGCCAGATAGGATGGCGCCTTGTGCTCCAGCTTCGGGATGCTGACGTACACCGGCTCGTAGGCAAGCCCCTTGAGGTTCATCGCGATGCGAACGCGATAGGCCGTCGACGACCGCCAGTAGGTGAACAGCTTGAACATATCGGTCTCCGCGCTAACGCCGATTGCTGGGGGCCCATGGCACCAAACGCCGCTCCAGCTCGTCCAACATGGCGAAGAAGGCCCAGCCGAGCAGGCCGATGACGATGATGCCGGCGTACATCGACTCGACGTCGAACACCTGCCACGAATTCCACACGAGGTAGCCGATGCCGCTCTTGGCGCCGACGAACTCGGCACCGACCAGCACCAGCAGCGACACGCCGAGGCTGAGGCGAAGGCCCGCGAGGATCATCGGCAGTGCGCCCGGCAGGGCGATGGTCAGGATCGCGCGGAACCGCGAAACGCCGAAACTGCGGCCGACGTCCCAGTAGATCCGTTCGACGTTGGCGACTCCCGCAAAAGAATTGATGGCCATGAAGAAAAAGACTGCGATGGCGACCAGCACGTACTTGCTGAGCTCGCCGATGCCGAAGATGGCCATGACGAGCGGAAAGATCGCGATCTTGGGGATCGGATACAACGAGGCGACGATCTGGCTGACGATGGCGCGCGTCATCGGCGAGAGGCCCATCAGCGTGCCGACGACGAGGCCCGGCATCGCCCCAAGCAGCAGGCCGACGAAGACCCGAGTCAACGACACGCCGACATGGCGCGCCAGCTCGCCGCTCTCGATCAGCGACTTGAACGTCTCGAGAATCATGCTGGGCGCGGGGACAATGCGCGCATCCAGCAGCCCGGCACGGACGACAATCTCCCAGAGCACCAGGATCAGCAGCGGGCTGAGGATGCCAAGCACCTTCTCCAGGCGCGCGCGCCGCCGGGCAGATTGGCCGATATCCGGGTCGGCCGGGAGACGGACGAGGCCGTCCGCGTCGCTTGTCGCCCTGTTGCGATCATCGTCGGCCATTCACACCTGCCTTGATGTGGGCGCCGAAATCCGCGACCAGAGCTCCGAATTCCGGCAAGGCGCGCAATTCATAGGCGTTGCGCGGCCGCGCGAAGGTCACTCTCGCATCCATCACCACGTGACCGGGCGGACCTCCAAGGACGACCACGCGATCGGCCAGGAACACCGCCTCGTCGATCGAATGGGTGATGAAGACCACAGTCTTGCGGGTATCGCTCCAGATGCGCAGCAGTTCTTCCTGCAGGATCGCGCGGTTCTGTTCGTCGAGCGCCGAGAACGGCTCGTCCATCAGGAGGATCTCAGGGTCATTGGCGAAGGCTCGTGCGATCGACACGCGCTGCTTCATGCCACCCGAAAGCTGGTGTGGGAGGGCCCGCGCGAAGCTCGCCAGCCCGACCTTGTGCACGAAGAAGTCGACGCGCTCGCGCACGAACGCCTTGTCGAGCTTGCGAGCGCGAAGGCCATAGGCAACGTTGTCCCACACCGTCATCCACGGGAAGATCGAATGCTCCTGGAACACGACCGACGTGAGGGGCTGCCCCAGCTGCGCCGCTCTGATCTCGGCCACGCCATCGGTATGCCGATCGAGTCCCGCGAGGATGCGCAGCAACGTTGTCTTGCCGCAGCCCGATGCGCCGAGCAGACAGACGAACTCGCCTTCTCCGATCGCGAGGTCGATGCCGCGCAATGCCTCGAACTCGCCTCTGGCGGTCAGGAACCGCTTACTGAGCCCGGCGATGCGGATCACCGTACTGCGGCCGGGATCGACGGTGGCTGCCGGCTCAACGATCGACAGCGCTTTTTTCGGGTTGGGAGGCATCGGCCAGGGCTGCGTGCGGCCTAAACCGGCTGAAACGAGCCGACGATGGCCTGCCGGCCGTCGCCGTCCGGATAGGCTTCCTCGCGGAACATGGCGAGCTTCTCCATGACCGGCTGATCAGTCACGGAGAACAGGAACGCGCCTCGTGCGCCGCGGTTCTCGTGTTCGTGCCAATGCCAGTTCGGCACCACGAAGACGTCGCCCTTGGCCCAATCGAAACGAACCCCGTCAATGATACTGCTGCCCTCGCCTTCGATCACGAAGTAGATCGTGCTCGACAGGGAACGGTGCGCCCGCGTGCGCTCGCCGGGCCGCAGCAGCTGCGCTCGGCATGACATGGTCGGCAGGGTCGATCCCGAGGTCAGCGGATTGACGTATTCCAGGATCACCCCGTCGTAGGGGCTGCCGTCCTCTCCAGACAACCGCTCCAGCGCGGCATGCATGTCGCTCCAGGCGTAGCGCATGCGCGGCGTTCCGGTGGGGTTGTCGCCCCAGCCGACGGGCCGGCCGTGGCCCAAGCGCGCCGCAGTGTAGCCGTCGGCGTAGGTGGAGACGGGCTTGGCCGGATCGGACGGCTCGAACCAGCTGGCCTGAAGCAAATTGACCAGCGGGTAGTCCAGCGCGTCCAGCCACACGATGTCGTGCTCGGTGTCGTTGACATGCTCGTGCCACATGCTCGACGGCGTCAGCAGCAGGTCGTTCTCCTCCATCGTCAGGGCCTCGCCGTCGACCCTCGTGAACACCCGGCCACCGCGACTGCTCGCGGCGAAGCGGATAGCGCCGGCCATGTGACGATGCGACGGCGCGGACTCTCCCGCCTTCACAAGCTGCACGGCCGTCGCAATGGTATGCGATGTCGCGTACTGAGCGCGCAGGTCGGGATTGGTGTGCTCCATCGAGCGTCGCTCGGCGCCACGCTCCGGCGTAATCAGCTCGCCAGCACGGTGCAGATACTGCAGCACCTCGTTCCATCGCCAGAGATATGGCCGATAGGTCACCTTTGGCTTGGCCGAGACGAACTCCGACACGTACTTCCACGTCGGCACCAGCCGCGCCTTCTCCATGTCCTCATGGAGGCGATCCAGCGTATCGGCCCGGAAAACGGGATTCGCGTTGGTTCCATTCATGACTCGCTCCTGGCAATAGGCACGCCCGCTACTGGACTTTCTGCGCCGGCTCGCGCCGGCCCAACCGCTCTAGGGCGTAGTTCAGATACTGGTAGTCGGCGAGATCGGTGAGCTTGGGCTTGCCCCTGAGCAGGCCGCGGGCGGTAAACCAGTCGATGCTGGCCTCAATGGTCTTGAGGTTCAGGTAGCCATCGGGGTCGAAGCCCGGAAACGCCGCATTCTCGAGCACGCTGGCGTCAGTAGTGCCTGACGCATACTTCTTGAGCACTGCGATCAGCTCGTCCTTGCCTGCCTTGTTGCCGACCGCGGCGAGATAGTCGCGGATGCCTCGGACATAGGCGACCATCCAGCGCTTCGCGGCATCGGGGTGCTTGGCCACAAAGTCGGGACCATAGATGACGCCGGCGATTTGGAAGTCGGGCGCAATATCGTCGACGCCCATGAAACGCGCGCCGACACCGCGCTTCGCCGCGATCGCGACGAACGGCTCGATCATCAGCGCCCCGTCGATGGCCTTGTTGTCCAAGGCGGTGATCATGTCGGGGAAACCGAGATTCTGGATCTCGACGTCCTTGTTGGTCAAACCGACCTTCTGCAGGGCGATCTCGAGTTGCTGCTCCATCGGCGAATGAAGAGACGCCGTGGCGATCTTGAGGCCCTTCAGGTCCGCCGCAGACTTCACCTTTCCGGACTCTACCAGATCCTTTCGCACGACGATGGCATTGAAGCCGTGCCCCTTGGAATTCCGGCCCTTGTCGGCAACCAGCTTGAGGGGAAGTCCGCGCAGGGCGCCGTTGAACAGGCCGAGCGTGGGCGCGCCGGAGGCAACGTCGATCTGGCCGCTGCTCAACGGCGCGACCATGTCGGCGGTGTTGGAGAATCGCTCCAGCTTGATGTCGAGCCCCTCCTCCTTGAAGTAACCCTTCTCCATGGCCACGAAGATGATGATCTCGGACAGGCTGTTGAGCACGCCCACCCTGACGACCGTCGGCGTCTTGGGTGCCTGGGCCAGCGCGCCACTGGCGCCTGCCGCGACGACAGCTGGAGCTGCGACCATGAACCTACGGCGCGCAATCCGGATCGCCTTACCCTCACCTGCCTTTTTGTGCCCCATGCAACCCTCGCTTCCCGTCCACCCACTCAGTCGAGCCCCAATGCGCATCCGTCGGCGCGTGGATCGGCGGCCCCGATCAACGCCCCGTCGCTGCTCACGGCAATCGCCTGGGCGGCGCCGAGCATGCCCAGCGGCTTGTCGCTGATGCGATGGCCCAGTTCGCCCAAACCCGCCAGCGACGACGCGAAGCGACCATCCATGCGGATTTCGAAGGGCTGGCCGAGATTGACCGGGTCGGTTCCCGGCGTCAGTTCCCAGCGCGGCTGGTCGATCGCCCCCTGGATGTCACGCCCGCCGTTCAGTACAGCGTCCAGTATCTGCAAATTCCACTGCGGTTGCCCGTCGCCGCCGGATGTTCCGCCGGCAAGTCTCAGGCCGTCGTCATCGCAGACCATGTAGACGTGCAGCGTCGACATGGTGCGCTTGCCGCCGGCGAGGCAGTTCGGTGCCGCCGCATCGAGCGTGAAGCCCCGGCCGGCCCGGTTGTTCATTAGCACGCCGGTCCCGTCGATAACCTCGGCCGCGCCGAACGGCGTCGACAGGCTGGAAATGTAGGCGACGACGTTCCCGGCCTCGTCCGCCGTCGTCAGGCACGTCGTGTCGCCTTCACCGAAAGACGACCAGCTCTCGTTGACCGACGTCATGGCTCGCCGATCGTCGATCCGCCCGGCGTGCGCGCACAGGTGGGCATTGCTCAGCAGGCGCTCGATCGGGTTGCCGACGAAGCGCGGATCGCCGAGGTGGCGATTGCGGTCGAAGAAGGCGAGCTTCAGCGCCTCGATCATGCGGTGCGCCTGCGTGACCTCGCTGCCGTGATCCGTCGGTGCACAACGTTCGAGGATGCCGAGCGCCTCCAGCAGCACAATGCCCTGTCCCACCGGTGGGTTGGTGTAGATCCTGCGCCGTCCGAGCGACAACGACAGCGGCTCGACGATCTCGCACTGGTACTCCGCAAGGTCGTCGACCGAGAACAGGCCGCCGGTCTCGGCACTGTGGGCAACCAGGCGGCGGACGAATTCGCCGCGATAGAAGGCCTTGGCCCCGGCGGCGGCCACGGCCTCCAATGTGTGCGCGAGCTCCGGCTGGCGCAGCACTTCGCCTTCCGTCGGCACTTTGCCGTTCTTCAGGTAAGCAGCGCGGGCCGATTCGGACGCAGCAAGGACGGCTTCGTTCAGTGCGAAGAAGCGCGCCACCGACCGTGTCAGGGCCACACCGTCGGCTGCATGACCAATGGCCGGCTGCAGCAGCGCCGCAAGACTATGCCGGCCGCTGCCGAACTGTTCGTGCGCTACGCACATCGCGGCCACCGCGCCCGGCACGGATGCCGACAGCATGCCGCGATCGGGCAGCCTCGCCAGCCCGGCTTTCCTGGCCCATACGAGCGATTGGGCATGGGGCGCGGGGCCGCTTGCATTGACTGCACGTATCGCTCCGGTACGTCCGGACCGGATCAGTATGAAGCTGTCGCCCCCCAGCCCACTCATCATGGGCTGCGCGACGCCGAGCACCGCCACTGCCGCGATCGCGGCGTCCATCGCATTGCCGCCTCGGGCAAGTACGTCGAGCCCGGCCTGGCTCGCGAGCGGGTGGGCAGTCGCGACCATGCCACGCCTCGCCACGGCACGCCGCGCCATGACCGCCTCGGGACGCTCAGCCAAGCCTACGGTCATGGTCCATTTCTCGTGCAAGCTCGAGCGGGCGCGGATCGATCCATGCACCGACATCGAAATCCTTATCGATGAAACCGTTCCCGAGCAGAAACGCCTTCTGCGTCGCGACCGCCGTGATCGACCGCTCGTCGAGCTCCAGTGCAAGCTGATCGTGCACGTCGGCGCCGTAAGCGGCCGTCACCCATTCCGGCGTTGCGCCGACGTCGCCGCCCACGATGCCGAGCGTCTCCGCTTCGTGCTCGTGCGCCCAGCGCGCCGCCAGCATGAGCGTCGCGAGATAGCGCGCGACCGTCTCGGGTGCCGAGCGGGCGAGCTCACCGTCGACAGTCAGGACGGTGGGAACCTGATTGTTGACGCGCGAGCCCGAGTCCGCATGCGCACCGAGATCGACGACCGTGCAGGCGCCCATGAACGACGAAAGTTGGGCGCCCGGCGCACCGGCGGTATAGATCGCATCGATTTCTCCGCGGATCAGGGCGAGCGCCTCGCGGCTTTGCCTGCGGGCGCGGTTGGCACCGCGCCACAAGGTGCCGCGTTGCGATGCGCCGCCCGTCGGGATCTGCTTCTCGTCGATCGGCAGGTCGACGAACTCGACGTCATTCGGCTCAAGGCCGGCAATCTCCAGCGCAGCGAGGTATCCGCGCAAGCACATGGCGCGCCAGTAGTCGATCTGCTCGTTCAGGCGTCGCGGCATCCCGAGCCGCTTGCCGCGCAGGCCGGCGGCGTCCTGGATCCCCGAGGACGGCAGCACCACGATCGCTTGGTACTCGTCGATCCAGTTGGTGGCGACCACCACCGTGTCGGCGCCGCGTGACCGGCTCCAGATCGGCGGAATGTTGCCGCCTTGCCGGAATAGATTGGTCTGGCCGTGGTTGTAGTGCGCCTCGCGCACCGTCATGTCGCTCGACGCGTTGAGCGACTGCACGACGATGCCGTCGGCCCGGAACTCGTCATCGAGCATGCCACGCTCGATCGCGATGCTCGACGCGGTCGGCAGGGGACAACGCGTGTACCAGATCCGCATGGCTTCAGGCCGGCACGGCTGTCTTGGCCGCGACGCGACCGACGTCGAAGACGCGCTCGGCATTCTGCGTGAACATCTTCTCCAACAGTTCCGGCGAAAGGTCGCCGCGCTCCTCGTACTCCTCGGCGATGCTGTCGTGCGCCGCTTCGTCGAAATGCGGCATGTCGCTCGATACCAGCAGCGCGTGCTCGCCCAGGACCCCGGCGGCATAGGGGATGTCGTCGTCGGGCTCGCAGCCCACCAGCACGCGACCGGCTTCGAAGTGATCGAGGACGTGCGGCCTGCCGCTGCGTTCGATGGTCCGCACCGCACCCACCATCCAGGTGCAGCCGCCGCCCTCGAGGAAGACCCACTTGAGCTTGGGGAAGTCGTCGATGAGCGTGCTTTCCATCAGGTTGTAGAAGGCGTACTGCACCGTCAGCGTCGACAGCAGCCGCCGCGAGCGCGCCGGATAGAAGGTCTTCTTCTCGGCGATCGGGTGTGCCATGCCGTCGAACATGCGGTACATCGACGGCGATCCGAGGCCGAGATGGACCACCATCGGCAGGCCAAGCCGCTCCGCCTCGGCGAACACGGGATAGTGGCTGGGATCGTCGACCGGCTTGTCCCACTCCAGCCCACGCACCAGCACACTCGCCATGCCCGGCATCCTGCCGAGGCGGCGGAGCTCGGCCACCGCCTGGTCCGGCCGGCGATACGGGACCACGGCATTGAAGAAGATGCGGCCACCCGACTCCGCACACGCCTTCGACATGAAGGTGTTGTAGCTTTGGAACAGGGCAGCCTCGAGCTCCGGATCCTCGGTGAGCGTCGACAAGGTGAACGAGGGATGCACGAGCTGCTTGGCCACTCCCATTCTATCCATCGCCGCCAGCCGTGCCTTGACGTCGGTGATCTGCTGGACGTCGGGCGAGTAGCTCTTCCGGCCGGCCATCACGTTGCCTTCGATCGGCGTAGCGCCGAAATGGCGGACCTGGCGATCGATGATCCAGAACGTGTTCCAATCGAGGAACGAGGTGTCGGCCGGCGCGGCAACAGGCACTGGTCGCCGCTTTGCGAACTTCGGATCGAGGTACTGCCAGGTTTCCTGGGATTCGATGACGTGTGAATCGGCGTCGATGATCGACATGGCTACGCTGCCCTCCCGTTGTGCCGGCCGCACGGTCCGTCGCACAGATCGAGGCTAGGCGTGTAAGCTTTGTCGATCAATATTGATTATTAAATCAATATATGGTTTTCTTTCGGCATGATCAGGAAGCCCTCTAGAACCACGGCAGCCGGGCGCGCGCACGACGCGAAGAGCTTTCTCTCGGCCAAGGAGGCGGCGCACCTTCTGCGCATCAAGCCGCAGACGCTCTACGCCTACGTCAGTCGCGGCTGGATCCATTCGATCGGCCAGGACAAGCGACACGGCTTCCTTTACTCGCGCGAGGACGTCGAACGGCTGCGCGCACGGGGTCACGCGAAGGCCGAAGGCGGCCTCTACAAGGGCGGCGCGCCGCGATGGTCGGAGCCGATCGTGCAAACGTCGATCACGACGATAACGCCGGCCGGTCCGGCCTATCGCGGCCACGCCGCGCTCGACCTCGCCCGGCACAAACACAGCTTCGAGAGTGTCGCCGAACTGCTGTGGTCGGGCGCATGGATGGAGGAACAGGGTGCCTGGCCCGGCATCGCAGCGGCAGTCGCGATGGACAAGCTCGTCGCGTCGGCAGAAGTCGACGCCTCACAGCCCGACATCGTCAAGCTGTTCTCGCTGTTCGTCACGTCGCTCGTCGCTCGGCCGTCGGGCGGCGACGACCTGCGCGACGGCAACACGGTCATTGCTGCTCGCGCTCTGCTGATGGGCCTGCCGGCTTGCATGGGCTTCTTGGCTCGCTCTCGCAAAAGCATTGCGCCCGACGTATCCGCTTCCGGCAACGAGCTCGCGGTCGCCGCACGTATCGTGGCCGGCGCCGGCGCGCGCGCATCCGCAGAGACGACGTCAGCGCTGAACGCCGCCCTTGTCCTCCTGGCTGACCACGAACTCACGCCGCAGACTGTCGCAGCGCGACTGGCTGCTTCGAGCGGCGCCAACCTTTACTTCTGCATTCTGTCGGCTCTGAGCGTCCATAGCGGATCGCGCATCCGTCGCGCCTGCGACAAGGTGGAGGACCTGCTGGCGACGGCTCGCGCCAGTACTCGCCATGATCGGTTGGCCGAAATGGCGAGGTCGGGAAGCGCGATACCGGGCTTCAACCACCCACTCTACCCGAACGGCGATCCGCGGGCCGAGTACCTGCTGGCCGTAGCGCGCAGTCAAAGCATCAATCCGGACCGTACGATCGACATCGTTACCTTCCTCGAGGAGGCCGCCCAAGAGTTAAAGGTAAGGCCCAGTGTCGAAACCGGCCTCGTGGTGCTCTGTCATGCGCTACAGCTTCCCTATCGGTCTGCCGGCGCCATCCTGACCATCGCACGCTGCGCGGGATGGATCGCGCACGTGATGGAGCAAAGGCTGGCCGGGATAATGCTTCGGCCACGCGCGCGCTACCTCGTGAGTTGAGATGGCATCCCTCCCCGTCGACGAAGCGCTGCCAGCGCTGAAAGAAGCGCTGGTGGCGGGCAATGCCGCCGTCCTCGTCGCGCCGCCGGGCGCCGGCAAGACGACGCGCGTGCCGCTGGCGCTGCTCGATGCGCCGTGGCTCTGCGGTGGCAAGATCGTCATGCAGGAGCCGCGGCGCCTGGCGGCGCGGGCTGCCGCGCGGCGCATGGCGGCGACTTTGGGTGAGCAGGTCGGCGAGACCGTGGGCTACCGCGTGCGGCTCGACACCAAGGTGGGGCCGCGCACGCGCATCGAAGTGGTGACCGACGGCCTGTTCCTCCGGATACTGCAGGACGATCCGTCGCTCGACGGCGTCGGCTGCGTGATCTTCGACGAGTTGCACGAGCGCGGCCTCGAAACCGATCTCTCGTTTGCCCTGGTCCGCGAGGCGCAGACGGCGCTGCGCGACGACCTGCGCGTCATCGCCATGTCGGCGACCCTCGATCCCGGCCCGGTATCCGATCGTCTGGGCGGTGCGCCGGTGGTCGACTCCGCCGGCCGCATGTTCCCGGTCGACACGCGCTATCTCGAGCGCGAAGCAGCAGGGCGCATCGAGGACAGCGTTGCCTCGACGGTGCGCCGGGCGCTCGCCGAGGAGAGCGGCAGCGCGCTGGTCTTCCTCCCGGGCGTCGGCGAGATCCGCCGCGTCGAAGAACGACTCAATCTCGGCGCCGGCATCGACGTGGCGCCACTCTACGGCGATCTCTCGCCGGCCGACCAGGATCGCGCCATCGCCCCCTCGCCCGCCGGCCGACGCAAGGTCGTGCTGGCGACGTCGATCGCCGAGACCAGCCTCACCATCGAGGGCGTGCGCCTGGTGATCGATTGCGGCCTGATGCGCGTGCCGCGCTTCTCGCCGCGCTCGGGCATGACGCGGCTGGAGACCGTGCGCGTCAGCCAGGCGTCGGCCGACCAGCGCCGCGGTCGCGCCGGCCGCCTCGAGCCCGGCGTGTGCTATCGCCTGTGGCCCGAGGAGCAGCAGCGCGGCCTGCTGCCCTTCACGCCGCCCGAGATTCTCGACGCCGATCTGGCGCCGCTTGCCCTCGAATTGGCCCTGTGGGGCGCCAACGATGCCACCCTACCCTGGCTGACGCCGCCGCCGGCCGCGTCGCTCGCCACGGCGCGCGCCCTGCTCCTCGATCTCGGCGCGCTCGATCAAGCGGGCGCGATCACGCCGCACGGCCGGGCGATGGCGCGGCTCGGCCAGCATCCGCGCCTCGCCCATCTGGTGCTGAAGGGCCGTGAGCTGGGGCAAGGCAGGATCGCCGCCCTGCTGGCCGCGATCCTGAGCGAGCGCGATTTCCTGCGCCTGCCGCCGGGACAGCGCGACGTCGATCTGCGGCATCGCGTCGATATTGCTTTGAGCGGCAAGCGCGACGGCACCCTGCGCCTGATCCAGGAACAGGCGCGCCGCCTGATGCCGCGCGGCGGCAGCGACGAAAGGCCAGACCTGTCGATGACCGGCGCCTTGCTGGCGCTCGCCTATCCCGATCGCATCGGCCGGCGACGCCCGGGAACCAATCGCTATCTTCTGTCGGGCGGCCGCGGGGCGGCGCTGCCGGAAGGCGACCCGATGACCAACGAGGAGTTTCTGGTCGTCGCCGATCTCGACGGCTCGTCCCAGGATTCGCGCATCTTCCTCGCCGCACCCATCCGCCTCGACGAGATCGAAGAGCTGTTCACCGAACGGATCCTCGACGAGGAAGCCCTGCAATGGAGCGAGCGCGAGGGCGTCGTGCTGGCGCGCCGCCGGCGACGCCTCGGTGCGATGCTGCTCGAGGACAAGCCGCTGGCCAATCCCGACGCCGACAAGCTCAAGGCGGCGATGGTCGAGGGCATCCGCCAGCTCGGCCTCGGCGCGCTGCCGTGGTCAGACGATCTCGCCAAATGGCGAGAGCGCATCGCCTTCCTGCGCACGCAGGACGAGGGCTGGCCCGATCTGTCGGACAAGGCATTGCTCGACTCGCTGGATAGTTGGCTGGCGCCGTTCCTCGACGGCGTGTCGCGGCGCAGCCATCTGGCGCGGATCGATCTCACGGCGGCGCTGAAATCGCTGGTGCCGTGGGACAGGCAGCGCGAGCTCGATCGCCTGGCGCCAACCCACGTCGAGGTGCCGAGCGGCTCGCGCGTGCCGATCGACTATGCCAATGCAGCTGAGCCGACCTTGTCAGTGCGCCTGCAGGAGATGTTCGGCCTTGTCGATACGCCGCGCGTTGCCGGCGGCAAGGTGCCGCTGACCATCCATCTTCTGTCGCCGGCGCGCCGGCCGGTGCAGGTGACGCGCGATCTCGCGAGCTTCTGGGCCAACGGCTACAAGGCGGTGAAGGCCGAGCTGAAAGGCCGCTATCCGCGCCACTACTGGCCCGACGATCCGCTGATCGCCGAACCCACGGCGCGCGTTCGACCGAGGCCGCGCTAGCTCTTGCGGTGCACGGCGAGCCACACCGTCGGCGACTCGGCCTGTGTCGACTCGACACGATGGCGTACCTGCGCGGGGATCTCGATCCAGTCGCCGGGCTTCATGTCGAGCGTGACGTCGCCCTCTTCGAAGCGCAGGCGAGCCGCTCCCATCAGCAACACGACGAACTCGTCGTCGGCCTGGTCGTACCAGAAGCCAGGTGGGCTCGCCTGGCCGGTCGAGACGATTCGTTCGATGCGCACACCGGCCCTCTCAACGAGAAGGTCGATCTGCTCTTCAGCCTGACGCGCGGGCAGCACCGCGAAAAGATTGCCGCGGCGCAGGCGGAAGCCTCAGTCCTTGAAGCCGGCGGGTGCTTCGCAGGGCTTCGTGCCCAGCTCGCCCGGCACCGAGACTTCCAGGATCTCCATCTCGTCGGAGGTGCGGGTCTCGTTGTGGCGCAGGTAGCCCGGGATGAAGAGCGAATCGCCCTGCTCGACCTTGATCGTCTTGCCGTCTTCGAACTGCAGTTCGACCCAGCCCTTGAGGATGTAGATGAACTGGCCGTCGCACTCGTGATAGTGCCAGCCGGTCGGGCGGCTGAGGCCCTGGGTCGCCGTCATCAGCTGGGCGCGCATGTTGCCGCCGCTGGCTTCGGCGACACCGAGGTCGCGGTAGGTGAAGAACTCGCGCCGGCCCTTGACCAGCACGGGCTCGGCGATACGGGCGTGCGCGACCTTCTGCGCAGGCGCCTTGGCGGACTTCTTGGCGGCAGCGGATGGCATTGGTTTCTCCCTTGGCGATGGCGAGGTGCGGATAGTGTGCGGCCGGCGCCACCCCTCGGCAATACCGCTCTATCGCAGTTCGGCTCTGAAAACGGGCCGCTTGTCCCCGGGTTTTGCGGCGATTCCCAGACTTCGCGAAAAATCCACCTGCAGGAGCGGCGCCGGCAGCGCGCCAAGCTTCGTCACCGTATGGTCCTTGCCCAGGCGATAGACGACGTAACTATCCTCGCCTTCCTTCACCGAAAGATAGGCGGGATAGATGGCGAGTGGATCGAGGAACAGACGCTTGTCACCGGCCGGCATGGCAATGCGCCGGAACAACTTCAGGGCGTCGGTGGACACGTGGAGCGCGTCGCCGGCCAGCACGAGGTACGTGCCGTCCCTGTCGGACCATACTGAAACGATGGTCCCTCGATCCTTCACCGACGCAAAGGCGACGTCGCGCCATCCACCGCCAGCGTGATCGCGGCAGGCCAACGTGTGCGAAGGCTTGTCGTCGGTGAACCCGGTCATGCACAGCCACTTGGCGGTGACGAAATACTCGGGATGCGTATAGCGGCCGACGGGTCGAAGACGCCTGAAGCTCTGCAGGCCGTCGGGCGAGTACCACAGCCGGTCTCCCAGCAAGGTCGCGCCTTCTTCGTGCATGTAAGGGAACGACGTCTGGAGGTAGGCCAACCCGGGCTTGCCGGGGACGAAAAGCAGGCGATGCACCTCCGGCGAGACCGATTCGCCTGCGACCGGTTGATTGCCGCCCTTGGCGCCGGATCGGCTGTCCGGCAGAAGCCCCGTCCAGCGGCCGCCGGCGTCGTCGCTGCGATAAAGAAGCGGCGCAAAGCCCTGGCTGCGCGGCAGCGAGTACAGATCACCACTGTCAGGGTTGACGACCAGACGGTCCTTCGCGGGATAGATCGACGTCGCTGCGTGATAGGAGCCGTCGTCGATCCGTGTCCAGCTCTCGCCGCCGTCCGGCGAGACGAACAGCCCCTGTTTTTCGATGCCGAGCAGCAAGCGTTTGCGGATGGGGTCGTAACCCGAGTTGGGCGGGTTATCGATGCTTTCGCTTCGCGGCGGCTGAATGGCCTTGGTCGGCAGATCCTGCGCAACCACGGTGGTCGCGGAGAGCGCCAGGAGAGCCAGCGCCCCCATCCAGCACGCGATCCTCATGGATCCGTTTCGAAGACGTTCGACAGTGCCCGGCGCACCACGGGCATCATGAAGAACATCGTCGGCGCGGCGATCGCCCAGGCGATCATCCACGACGTGAACCACATCTTGAACATGGCTTTGTCCCAGCCCAGCACGCGCCATGTGGCGACGCCGGTCACCAGGAAGGTCATGAAGAAGCTGGTGCCCAAGGGCAGGGCAAACTGGAAGTAGCGATGCGGGAGTTTCTTCACGGCGCCGGGGACAATATGGTACGGGCCTTGTCGCCGTCCATTGCGCCGAAAGTCCCAACCGATGTCCCTTGCCCTGCCGTTCCAGACCGCCAAGCAGCTCGCCGCCGCGGTCCGGAAGAAGAAGATCGGCTGCCTCGAGCTGCTCGACCTCTATCTCAAGCGCGTCGAGGCCTATAACCCCGAGCTGAACGCCATCATCGCCACCGATATCGAGGGCGCGCGCAAGCGGGCCAAGGCGGCCGACAAGGCGGTGAAGGCGGGCAAAAAGCTCGGGCCGCTGCACGGCGTGCCGATGACCATCAAGGAATCCTACGACGTCGCGGGCTTGCCGACGACCTGGGGCCATCCCGCCTTCAAGGACACCGTCGTCAAGCAGAACGCCGTGGTCGTGCAGCGCATGATCGATGCCGGCGTCACCTTGTTCGGCAAGACCAACGTGCCGCTGAACCTCGCCGACTGGCAGAGCTACAACGAGGTCTACGGCTCGACCAACAATCCGTGGGACCTGTCGCGCACGCCGGGCGGCTCGTCGGGCGGCTCGGGTGCAGCGCTGGCCGCCGGCCTGACCGGCATCGAAGCCGGTAGCGACATCGGCGGCTCGATCCGCAATCCCGCCTCGTACAACGGCGTGTGGGGCCACAAGCCGACCTGGGGCGTGGTCTCGCCGCGCGGCCACGCGCTGAACGGCCGGGTCGCGCAGGCCGACATCAGCGTGTGCGGGCCATTGGCGCGCGGCGCCGAGGATCTCGAGATCGCCATGGACGTCATGGCCGGGCCGGACGCCATCGACGGCCGCGGCTGGACGCTCACCCTGCCGCGCTCGAAGAAAAAGAAGCTGCGCGACTTCACGGTCGGCGTGATTCTGAGCGACCGCAACGCCGAGGTCGACCATTCGGTGCAGTCGGCGATCCAGAAGCTGGCCGACTTCCTGGGCAAGAACAAAGTCAAGGTGAGCGACAAGGCCAGGCCCAACATCGACACCGCCGAGCTGGGCGACGTCTATGTCCGCATGCTGCGGGCCACGACGTCTGGGCGGCTGAGCGACGCCGAGTTCCAGGAAGCACAGCGCGACGTCGCCGCCCTGCCCGACGACGACCTGAGCTACTTCGCCCAGATGCAGCGCGGCAACACGCTGTCGCATCGCACCTGGACGCAGCTCAACGAGAAGCGCCACCGCATGCGGCTGGCCTGGGACGCCTTCTTCCAGGACTACGACCTGATGATCGCGCCGGTGGCGCAGACGGCGGCCTTCCCGCACGACCAGAAGACCATCCGCCACGAGCGCACCATCGTGGTGAACAACAAGAAGCTGCCGGTCGTCGACCAGATCTTTTGGGCGGGCTACGCCAGCATCACCTTGCTGCCGGCGACGGCGGCGCCCATCGGCGAGACCAAGGAAGGCTTGCCGATCGGCGTGCAGATCATCGGGCCGCAGTACGGCGACTACTCGACCATCGCCTTCGCCAAGCTGCTGGAGAAGGAATATCGCGGCTTCGAGCCGCCACCGGCCTACAGCTGAGGACCAGGAGACAGAATGTCCAGCGACATCGACCTCAAGAAGCACATCCGCTCGATCCCGGATTTTCCCAAGCCGGGCATCCTGTTCTACGACATCTCGACCCTGCTGGCGCATCCCAAGGCCTGGCACGCCACCATCGAGCGTCTGGCCGACCGGCTGAGGCCCCACAAGCCCGACGTGCTGGCGGGCATCGAATCGCGCGGCTTCCTGCTGGCGGCGCCGCTGGCGCTGGCGCTGGGCACGGGCTTCGTGATGCTGCGCAAACAGGGCAAGCTGCCGGGCACCACGGTGCGCCACACCTACGCGCTGGAGTACGGCACCGACACGATCGAGATCCAGCAGGACGCCATCGGCAAGGGCACGCGCGTGGCGCTGGTCGACGATCTGCTGGCGACCGGCGGCACCATGGCCGCGGCGGTGACCTTGCTGGAGAGCGTCGGCGGCGTCGTGCCGGCCGCCGCCTGCATCATCGAGCTCACCTTCCTCGAGGGTCGCAAGAAGCTGAAGGTGCCGGTCGAGACGCTGCTGGAATACGACAGCTAGGCGCGGTTGAACGCACCGACGCCGTCCGGCAGTACGGCGAAAGTCGACAGCGACTGGGCGATCGGCTCGTCCGAGCCGTCGACGAAGAAGTCGACCTCGCCGAAGGCGGTCGTGCGGCCGAGCTTCTTCACGCGCGCTACCGCGATCACATCTTGCCGCACTGCAGCACGGAGGAAGTTCGTGGTCAGTGAAATCGTCGCCAAAGTGGCGGGACGACCGAGCCTCTCGCTGATCGCCAGCACCATGATGGTATCGGCCACGGCCATCATCGCCTGGCCGATCACGACCCCGCCGGGCCGGGCGATGCGGTCGTCGTAAGGCAGGCGCAGCCGCAGGCTCTCGGCCGAGACGTGTTCGGCCTTCAGCTTCAGGTCCCAGATCCAGGGGCCGAAATTGCCGCCCGGGGAGAGTTGCGCCTGCGCCGTCTCTAACGTGAAGAATCCCATATCGCCGCCATGCTACCATGGCGAAGGGAGGATTTAGATGGTTTCGGTTCCTGAGTGCTTTTCCGAGAGCTACGCCGAGGCGCGGCCCAAATTCTGCGGCGCGGCGGCCGCCGCCAGCGGCGAGATTCGCTCGTGGCTCAACCCCAACGGGCGCGGGCCGACCGGCGAGGCGCTCTACCTCGACACGGCCCGCTTCGGCCCGCGCGACGCTAAAAACATGCTGGTGCTGATCGCCGGCACCCATGGCGTGGAAGGCCATTGCGGCTCGGGCGCGGAGATCGCCTGGCTGCGCAACGGCGGGCCCGACAAGCTGCCCAAGGATACCGGCGCGTTGCTGATCCATGCCCTCAACCCGCATGGCTTCGCCTGGACTAGGCGCGTCACCGAGGACAACGTCGACCTCAACCGCAACTTCGTCGACCACGACAAGGCCTATCCGCTGAACGAGGGCTACGCCGCGCTGGCCGACGCCATCCTGCCCAAGGAATGGACCGAGGCGTCCCGGGCCGACACCGAACGGACGTTCGCCAGCTACGCGCAAACGCACGGCGCCTTCGGCCTGCAAGGCGCGATCACCGGCGGGCAATACACCCACGCCGACGGCATCTTCTTCGGCGGCAACAAACCGACCTGGAGCAACCGCACCGTTCGCGCCATCGCCCGCAACGAGCTCGCGCAAGCGAAGCAAATCGCGATCATCGACTTTCACACCGGCCTCGGCCCGTTCGGGCATGGCGAACTCATCTGTGCCGTGCCGCCGACGTCGAAATCGTTTCCGCGCGCCAAGGCGTGGTACGGTGATGAGATGACCTCGCCGGAGAGCGGCACGTCGACCTCGGCGATCGTGGTCGGCATCATGACCGACGCCTTCCCCCAGGAACTGCCTGACGCCCAGGTGACGCCGATCGCCATCGAGTACGGCACCTACTCGGTGCCCGAGGTGCTGAACGCCGTGCGCGCCGACAACTGGCTGCATCAGCGCGGCGATCTCGGCTCGACGCAGGGCCGCGAATTGAAGGCGGACATCAAGGAGCGCTTCTTCCCGTCCGGCGACAAATGGCGGGAGATGGTGTGGGCGCGCGCCGACCAGACGATCGGCTGGGCGCTCAAGGGAATGCGAGGCGCATGAAGAAACAGATGTGAGGATGGGGGATGAGCGTCGTCACGCCCGGCGACAACCCGGCAAGGCAGCGGCTGCGCAAGGCCCTTCAGCGCGCACCATTGTTCGCCGACCTCGAGGCGCACAGCATGGTCGCGGTCGAGCGCGAGCTGACCTTGCTGGTGCTGCCGGGCGGCGCGCCGCTGTTCCGCCAGGGCGAGCCGGCCGACGCCGTCTATGTCGTGGCGAGCGGCTGCCTCGGGGTGTTCCGCCACGAGGAGGAAGGCAACCCCGACGAGCCGCTGCTGATGGCCGAGATCCCGCCCGGCAACATCGTCGGCGAGATGTCGCTCCTGTCGCACAGCCAGCGCACCCGCAGCGTCGCCGCGCTGCGCGACAGCGAGGTGTGGCGCCTGGCGCGCGGCAGTTTCGACAAGCTGACCTCGCGCCATCCCGAAGTGCTGCCGACCCTGATGCGCAGCGTCGCGGTGCGCAACGCCATGGGGCCGACCAAGCGGCGGCGCCAGCCGCGCACCTTCGCCATCCTGCCGACTGGAGTCTCGACGCCGGCTGCGCGCTTTGCCGTCATGCTGGCGGCGGCGCTGGGCCGCATCGGCAGCCAGGTGCAGATGCTCGGCCCCGAATCGATGGACCGCGATCCCGAGTGGTTCGCGCGCTGCGAGACCGAATCCTCCTTCGTGCTCTATCGCGGCGACCCCACGGCCACCGAATGGACCGAGCTCTGCCTGCGCCAGGCCGATTGCCTGGTGGTGGTGCGCGCGGCCGACGACGACCTGCCGACGCGCCTGCCCTTCGAGATCGAGACGGCGCAGTCGGGCGCCGTCTTCCACCGCCGCCGCGAGCTCGTGCTGCTGCACGAGGGCCACGATCCCAAGCCCGGCACGACGGCGCCGATGCTGGCCGGCGGCCTCTACGGCCAGCATCACCATGTGCGGCTCGACATCCATGCCGACGTCGATCGGCTGGCGCGCCTGCTGACCGGCCACGCCGTCGGCGTCGTCATGGCGGGCGGTGGGGCGCGCGCCTTCACCCATATCGGCGTCATCAAAGCGCTGCGTACCTCGGGTGTGCCGATCGACCAGGTCGGCGGCACCAGCATGGGCGCGATCGTGGCGGCAAGCGTCGCCTCGCGCTGGCCCGACGATGAGATCGCCAGCCACTTCCGCGCCGCCTTCGTCGATTCCAATCCGCTGAGCGACTACACGCTTCCCCTGATCTCGCTCTATGCCGGACGGCGCGTGACGCGGCTGCTGCGCCTGTCGTTCGGCGAGAAGGAGATCGAGGACCTCATCCTGCCGTTCTTCTGCGTCACGGCGAACCTCACGACCTCCAACGCCGACATCCACACGGTCGGCAAGCTGTGGCGCTGGCTGCGCGCCTCGGTGTCGATCCCGGGCGTCATTCCGCCGTTCAACGAGGCGGGCGAGGTCCATGTCGATGGTGGCGTCATCGACAACTTTCCGGTGCGCGCCATGCGGCGTACCGGCCGCGGCGTCACCATCGGCGTCGACATCGATACCGGCGGCGCGCTGGCCGCCGGCGCCGGCGTCATGGAGCCATGGTCGCCCTGGCAGTTCTTCCGCCGCCTGATCTGGAAGCGCAACGAGACCCTGCCGATCCCCTCGATCGTCGCCATCCTGCTGCGCTCCGCGCTGGTCGCCAGCGCCGCACGCGCCGCCGAGGACCGCCAGGCGGCCGACCTCCTGATCGTGCCGCCGATGACCCACATCGACCTGCTCGACTGGACGAGCTTCGATGCCGCCGTCGAGGTCGGCTATCGCACGACCATGGAAGCGCTCGACAAGGCCAAGGCCACGCCGACGGGAGCACGTCTCTTCGTCGCTTGACAGGTCCACGGTGGGCCGCTCTTATTTCACCAAATGGTTAATAAAGACTTCGATCGGCTGAGCACCACGCTCCATGCGCTGAGCGATCCGACGCGGCGCGCCATCCTGGCGCGGCTTACGCTGGGCGAGAGCGCGGTCGGCGAGCTGGCCGAGCCGTTCGACATGACCCTGCCCGCGATCTCCAAGCACCTGAAGGTGCTGGAGCGCGCCGGCCTGATCGAGCGCGGCCGCGAGGCGCAGCGCCGGCCCTGCCGGCTCGCCGCCGAACCGCTGCGCGAGGTGCTGGAATGGGTGTCGGACTACCGCCAGTTTTGGGATCAGCGGCTTGATAGGCTCCAGGATTACCTGGAGAAAGGAAAGAAGCGTGCACGCAAACGCAGATGACGCGCTGCAGGCGGTCCGCGACTTCACGCTCCGGCGCCATTTCAACGCGCCGCGGCCGATGGTTTTCCGCGCCTTCGTCGAGCCCGAGCACATGCAGCACTGGTGGGCGCCGCGCGGCTTCACCATGCTCTCCTGCGCCCTCGACCTGCGCGAGGGTGGCGCCTGGCGCATGCGCATCAAGTCGGACGAGACCGGCGCGATCCAGACCGAGGTCGGCGTCTATCGCGAGATCCGCGAGCCCGAGCGGCTGTCCTTCACCCACGCCTGGGTGCGCGGCGACGGCACGCTGACGCCGACGACGCTGGTCACCGTGCGCTTCACCGAACGGCTGCGCGGCACCCGCCGCGGGACCGAGGTGAGCTTCCACCAGGAGGACTTCGCCACCGCGGCGGCCTGCCAGTCGCACGCGAACGGCTGGTCGACCTCGCTCGACAAGCTCACGGCCTATTTCGGAAAGGGAAAACCATGACCCAGTCATCGCATCTCGCCACGCTGAGCGACCTCAACCACAACTACGTGCGCTCGGTCGACCAGGCCGACGTCAAATGGTTCGACCAGCACCTCGCGCAGGACTTCATGAACATCAATCCCGACGGCTCGCGGCTCGACCGCGCCGGCTTCCTGGCGCAGATCGGCCGCGGCTCGGTAGTGAAGGAGATCCGCGAGCACGACGTGAAGATCCGCCTGCTGGGCGACTACGCCGTCATCCATGCCCGTACCTCGTACCAGAAGCCCGACGGCACTGAGGGCGCGGGCTGGTACACCGACGACTGGCAGCTCCGGCCGGAGGGCTGGCGCTGCGTTTCCGCACACGTCAGCCGCTCGTAAACCAGACCAGTGACCAGCAACGCCGCCGGCTGGCGGGTCGTCTTCGCCTGCTTTTTGTCCGCGGTGTTCGCCTGGGGCTTCGGCTTCTATGCGCACGGCATCTATCTGGTCGAGCTGCAGAAGGCGCGCGGCTGGTCGACCGGGCTGATCTCCTCGATCGTCACCGGCCACTACGTGCTGGGCGCCCTGCTGCTGCCGCGCATCGCCTGGGCGATCGGCCGCTTCGGCCCGCGCGTAGTCTTCCTCTCGGGCCTCGGCATCACCGCCGCCGCCCTCCTCGCTTTGCCGTCGGTCACCGCGCCATGGCAGCTCGCGCTCCTCTATGCCCTGATGGCGCCGGGCTGGAACGCCACGAGCGTGGCGCCAATCGCGGCCACGATCGGCCAATGGTTCGACAAGAAGCGCGGGCTTGCGCTCAACCTCGCGCTGAGCGGCGCCACGGTCGCCGGCCTGGTCGTGGCCCCCGCCCTGCTCACCATCATTCCCACCATGGGCTTCGCCAACGCCGAGCGACTGCTCGTCGTGATCGGCATCGTCGTCGCCGGCGTGGCGGTGGCGCTGTCCGTACGCCGCGGGCCGTTGTCGCCCAAGCCCGCGGCAATGCCCCGGAGCACGCTGGCGCCCCTCAAGCACTGGCACTTCTGGAGCATCTCCGCGCCGTTTGCCTTCGTGCTGACCAGCCAGGTCGGCTTCCTGACGCACCTCGTGCCGCTGATCGCGAGCCGCAGCAACGTCGATCCCGGACTCGCCGTCGGCATCAACGCCGTGATGGCGCTGATCGGCCGCGTCGTGCTGGGTTTCGTCATCGACCGGCTCGAGCCGCGACGCGCCTCGGCGCTCTCCTTCCTGGTCCAGGTCGGAGCGATCGCCGTGCTGGCGCGCGCCGACCAGGCAGCGGTGATCTACGGCGCCTGTGCGGTCTACGGCTTCTCGGTCGGCAACAACATCACGCTGTCGCCGCTGATCATCCAGCGCGAGTTCGCCGCCGCCGACTTTCCCGCCATCGTCGCCCTGTCGACGGCGGTGGTCCAGATCGTCTACGCCTTCGGGCCCGGCCTGCTTGGCGTCCTGCGCGATGCCTTCGGCGGTTATGGCGTGCCGCTGGTGGTGTGCCTCAGCCTGAATCTTGCCGCCTCCGTCGTCGTACTCATGCGCCGAAGAACTTGAGCTTGTTGATGACCTTGTCGATCACTTTGCGTTGGCCGTGCACGCCGATACCGACGAAGTCGAGCGCCTCGGCGTCGGCCGCCGCGACGGCGGCACGGTTGTCGGCGTCGTTGGTGGTCTTGAACATCGCGTCGATGTAGATCGCCGGCCGCAGCCCCCGCGACAGGGCACGCTGATGGGTGCGACGCAGCTCGTCGAGCGAGGCGCCGTAGACGAACACCGGCTCGCGCACCAGGGCGCTGTAGAACCGGCCGGCGCCGTCGAGGTAGGGCTCGCCCGCCATCTCGGGATTGCCGGCCATCAAGCCGCCGGTCAGGAAGGCCGCGACATTGGCGATTTGCCAAGCGGCGAGGTCGGCGCGCAGGACCAGCGCGGTCTTGGTGTCGTAGATCATGCACCCCATATCAGGCATGCTGACGGGGGACGTCTTGAACGTTTGTGCATGGTGAACGACCGCATCCGCTTCGACGAACCGCGCTCGGGCGTGCAGCGCTTGGCGGCGCGCTTCGGCGGCCATGCCTACGACACCCATCGCCACGAGACCTATGGCGTCGGCCTGACCCTGTGGGGCGCCCAGTCCTTCCACTATCGCGGCGCACTCAGGACCAGCCGCGGCGGCCAGGTCATGGTGCTGCATCCCGACGAGGCACACGACGGCCATGCCACAGTCGATGCCGGCTTCGCCTATCGCATGCTCTATGTCGATCCGGCCACGGTCTCGGCGGCGATCGGCGGCAACCCGCCCTTCGTCCCTGAGGTTGTGGCCGACGATCCGGTACTGGCCGACCTCCTGCGCGAGGCCTTTGCCGATTTCCCACGATCGTTGGAGCCGCTGGCCGTCGACGCGGTGGTCGAGCGCTTGGCCGGCCGGCTGGCCGCGCGCAGCGACGACCAACCGCGCCCCCGCAGCGCCGCCGTGGCCCATCGCGCCGTGGCCTGCGCGCGCGACTTCCTGGCGGCAGAAGCACACCGTACCGTGGCGTCGGAAGAGCTGGAGAAGGTGACCGGGCTGGACCGCTTCGCGCTGTCCCGCCATTTCCGGGCCGCCACCGGCACCTCGCCGCACCGCTACCAGGTCGGCCGGCGGCTGGCCCAGGCGCAGAAGATGATCGCCGAGGGCGTTCCCCTGTCCGATGCCGCGGCGGCGACCGGTTTCGCCGACCAGAGCCACCTCACCCGGCATTTCTCGGCCCGGTTTGGCCTGACGCCGGGCCGCTGGGCGACCCTCGCGCGACAAAGCTGAGGGAACCTTTCGCGGGCTGGTTCGTTTCGGTTCGGATGAACGGGAGACGGCCATGACCCCCATTACCTTGTTCGCATATCGCGAACCCCGTCGCACCGCCTGAGCACGATCGCGGACTACGCCCTGATCGGCGATTGCCGGACGGCGGCCCTCGTCTCGCGCGAGGGCTCGATCGACTGGCTGTGCCTGCCCGACTTCTCCAGCCCGTCGATCTTTGCCGGCCTGCTCGATGCGGCGCGCGGCGGCAGCTGCTCGCTTCGGCCACGCGATCCTTTCTTCACCGTCGAGCGACGCTACGTCGAGCGCACGGCGGTGCTGGAGACCGACTTCATCACCGACAGCGGCAGCGCCCGGCTGATCGACCTCATGCCGATCGACGATGGCGGGCGGTCGCTGCGTCCGATGCGCGAGGTGTTGCGCGCGATCGAAGGCATGGCTGGTACGGTCGAGATCGAGCTGCGGCTCGACGTGCGGCCCGACTATGCCCGCCGCAACCTGCGACCGCGCCGGCGCGGCCGTCTCGGCTGGACCTGTCTCTGGGGCGACGAGGTGCTGGTCGTGCACACCGACATCGCGTTGCAGCGGGAGGGCGATGCCCTGGTGGGCACGGTCACTCTTGGTGCAGGTGAACGGCGCTATCTCAGTCTCGCCTACACCAAAGGGGATCCGGCGGTCCTGCCGCCGCTCGGCAGGCACGCCGAGGAACGCATCGCCGACACCATCGCCTGGTGGCGCGACTGGACGGGCCGCTGCCAATACACTGGACCCTATCGAGACGAAGTGGTGCGCAGCGCCGTCACGCTGAAGCTGCTGACCTACACGCTGTCGGGCGCGATCGTGGCGGCGCCGACGACGTCGCTGCCCGAGGCGATCGGCAAGGGGCGCAACTGGGACTACCGATATTGCTGGCTGCGCGATGCGGGGCTCACGACCGAGGCGCTGTTGGCGACCGGCTATCGCGAGGAGGCGCTGTCGTTCCTGGGCTGGATGCTGCATGCCACGCGGCTGAGCTGGCCCGAGCTGCAGGTCATGTACGACGTGTTCGGCCGCACGCGGCTCGACGAGAAGGAGCTGACGCATCTTGCGGGCTATGCCGCGTCGCGGCCGGTGCGCATCGGCAACGACGCCTATCGCCAGCGCCAGCTCGATATCTACGGCGAGGTCGTGACCGCCGCCTGCGCCGCCCTGGCCGGCAATGGCCGTCTCGACCGCGAATCGGCGCACATGCTGACGGGCCTGGGCGACGTGGTGTGCCGGCAGTGGTACGAATCCGATTGCAGCATCTGGGAAGTACGCGGGCCATTGCGCCACTACACCTTCTCCAAGGTCATGTGCTGGGCTGCCCTCGATGGGCTGCTGAAGCTGCACGATGACGGCGCGCTCGTCCTGCCGACGGCGAAGGTCGAGTTGTTCGGCCGCGAGCGCGCGGCAATCGAGCAGGCGATCGAGCAGCGCGGCTTCAATGCGGCGCTGGGCAGCTACACCAGCGTGCTGGACGGCGACAAGGTCGACGCCTCGCTGCTGCTGATGGCCTGCATCGGCTACAAGGACGCCGGCGATCCGCGCATGCGCTCGACCTACGACCTCATCCACCAGCGGCTCGGCCGCGACGGCCTGCTCAATCGCTACGAACGTTTCGACGGCATCGCCGGCGTCGAGGGCGCGTTCGGCATCTGCGGCTTCTGGGCGATCGACAATCTCGCCAAGCGCGGCGACCTCGATGCGGCCGAGCGCCGTTTCCGGCACATGCTCTCCTTCGCCAACGATCTCGGCCTCTACGCCGAGGAGATCGACATCGCCTCGGGCGCCGCATTGGGCAACTTTCCGCAGGCCTTCACCCATGTCGGCCTGATCAACGCCGCCGTCGCCATCGAGCGGGCGCGCGCATGAACCTCGCCTACGCCGTGCTGTGGGGCCTCCTGGCCACCGTGGCCATGACGATGGTGCTGCGCGCCAGCCAGGGTTTCGGCTGGTCACGGCTCAGCATCCCGTTGCTGGTCGGAACCTTCGTCACCGGCCAGCGCGATCGCGCCGTGGTGTGGGGCTACCTGCTTTATGCCATCGGTGGCTGGCTGTTCGCCTTCGTCTACTTCCTGCTGTTCGACAGCGTCGGCATCCACACCTGGTGGTTCGGCGCCCTGGCCGGGCTGGTGCACGGCGTCTTCCTGCTGGTCTCTGTCCTGCCCCTGCTGCCGTTCATCCATCCGCGCATGGCTTCGGAGTATCACGGCGTCACGGCTGAGCGGCAGCTCGAGCCGCCGGGCTTCATGGCCGTCAACTACGGCTACGGCACGCCGCTCACCACGCTGGCGGCGCAGACCGTCTACGGCGCCGTGCTGGGGGCGTTCGCGCAGCTCGCGAACTAGGCATCGAGCGGGAAGCATCCATCGTCGCCCAGCGGCGTCGCCGACAGCCAGCCATGGCGCGTGCCGGCGAGCGTCGACCCCATCATCGTCCGCAGGCCCGGGACAAGGCAGGCCGGACCCATGACGGCGTCGCGCAGCCAGCCGAGCGGCGCCAGCCGTGACTGGAAGAACGGCGTCAGGAGATGGCTGGCACTCCTGTAGTAGCGCACGGGTGGCACACGGCGGCGCTCGAAGCGCAGGAAGGCAGCCAAAAGATCGGGCGCGTCGGCCAACGCCTTCGCCAGCACCCAGGCATCCATCAGGCCGAGATTGGCGCCCTGGCCGAGCTGCGGGCTGGTGCCGTGGGCGGCGTCGCCGATGAACAGCACGGGGCCGGCGTTCCAGTGCGTCAGGGCGACATGGCGATAGGTCGCGCGCGCGACGTCGCCGGCCGCCGCGGCGTGATCGACGATCGGCGCAGCCTCGGGCCACAGCGCCGTCGCGGTGCGGCGCCAGGCCTCGAGGTCGATCGTCTTGCTGCGGCCCAATGCGCGCATGGGCATGCTCCAGTAGATCGTTACCTTGCCATGGCCGATCGGCAGCAGGCCCATCATCAGCCTGGTGCCGCGCACACGCTGGCGCAGCAGGCCGGCGGCGCCGATGCCGGCGAGGTCGGGCGCGGTGGTCCAGATGCAGCCCCAGGGATAGATCGGCGCGCGTGCGTGCGGCATCAGGCGCGCGCGCAACGCGGAGTGTGCGCCGTCGGCCGCGACGATGAGATCGAACGGGCCATGCCGCGCGCCACTCGCCTCGACGAGATGCGTCTTGTCGACATCGACGATCTCCGCCCCGGTGACCAGCTTGGCCGGCGATTTGAGCAGGCGGCCATGCAGCAGATCAAACAAGGCGGCGCGCGGGATGCCGACACCGAAGGCGAGCGGATGCAGGTCGGCATAGCGCAGGTCGAGGATCGAGCGGCCGCGATGGGTGCGCGCTTCGAGCCCGCCAATGCGCGCGCCGGCCGCAATCGCGGCGTGGGCGAGGCCGAGCTTCCGCAGGACGGCAAGGCCCGTCGGCTGCAGCAGCAGGCCGGCGCCGACCGGCTGCGGCTGGGTGAACCTTTCGTAGACCGTGACGCGATGGCCCGTCTCGGCGAGCAGCGTCGCCGCGGCCTGGCCCGCCACGCCGCAGCCGACCACGGCAATGTCGAGGGGGCCGAGGAACTTGGTCACCGAGTGTATATAACCCAAGTTATTATCGATCGCAAGAAAGAAGCGGCACCAAGGCCGCTTCTTTCTTGCCGGACCGCGGGCCTCCAGGCCCGCTCATTTCTGTCGTCCTGAGCGCAGCGAAGGACCTCATCGCCGTTTGCGATCGGCATGAGATCCTTCGCTTCGCTCAGGATGACTTGAGCGGGCCTGGAGGCCCGCGGTCCGGCAAGACTACAGACCGCCGTTCACCACCAGGCACTGGCCGCTGACATAGTCGCTGTCGGGGCTGCAGAAGAGGTAGACCGAACCGGCGGCCTCTTCCGGCAGGCCGCCGCGGCCGAGCGGGATCATCTGGTTCATGGCGGCGATGCGGCCGCCCTGCACGCCGATCTTGACCTTGCGGCCCTGGACCTCGATCTCGCCCGCCTCGCCTTCGCTGAGCGGCTTGGTGAGGCGCGTCTGGATGTAGCCGAAGGCCACGGCGTTCACCGTGACGTCGTAACGGCCGAACTCCTTCGCAAGAGTCTTGGTCAGGCCGACGATGCCCGCCTTGCCGGCCGAATAGTTCGACTGGCCGGCATTGCCGTTGACGCCCGAGGTCGAGGAGATGTTCACGACCTTGCGCACGATACGCTTGCCGGCCGAACGCTCCTTCTCGACCTCAGGCCGGAAATGCTGCTGGAAGGCGCGCAGGATCCTGAACGGCGCCGTCAGATGGACATCAAGGATGGCGTACCACTGCTCGTCGCTCATCTTCTGGATGACCGAGTCCCAGGTGTAGCCGGCGTTGTTCACCACGACATGGCAGCCGCCGAAGGCGTCGACCGCGGTCTTGACGATGCGGTCGCCGAAATCGGCCTTGGCGACGTCGCCGTTGCAGGCCACGGCCTTGCCGCCCATCGCCTCGATCTCGGCAATGGTCTCCTTGGCCGGCGCCTCGTCGATGTCGTTGATCACCACCTTGGCGCCGTCGCGCACCAGGCGCAGCGCGATCTCCTTACCGATGCCGCGTCCCGACCCGGTGACGATCGCGACCTTGCCGTCCATCTGACCCATTCTCTTCTCTCCTCTTATGGAGCGCGGACCTCCAGGTCCGCATCATGTTCATGAGCGGACCTGGAGGTCCGCGCTCCGTTTGACTAGCTGGCCGCCACCGTCGCGTGGCCCTGCAGCGTGTCCTGGCCGTTCTGGTTGGTGCACTTGACCTCGAGGTCGATCAGCTTCTCGCCGCCCTCCTCGCGCTTGCCCGTGACCTTGCCGGAGAGCGTGATGACGTCGCCCGGCCAGGTGATCGAGGTGAAGCGCGTGCCGAGCTTGCGGATGCGATCGCGCGGCGCGTAGCTGGTGACCAGCCGGCCCAGAAAGCCCATCGACAGCATGCCGTGGGCGAACACGTCCTTGAAACCGAACTTCTTGGCGAAGTCGAGATCGACGTGGATCGGATTGTGATCGCCCGAGCCGCCGCAATAGAGCGCGAGCTGGTGGCGGCTGATCGGCGGCAGCACGATCGGCTTGATCGTATCACCCACCTTGACCTGGTCGAAGATTGGCGCCTTTGGGGTCGCTGCTACCATTTTCTCCTCCCTACTTCTTGCCGGCATCGGGATTGCGGACGACGGTGATGCCCGTGCCCTTGGCCACGAGCTTGCCCGACTGGTCCTTCATCGAGGTCTCGGAGACAACGAACCACAGCGCGCCGCCCTTCTTGTCGTACATGTCGGTCACCTTTTGCTGGCAGGTGATCTTGTCGCCGACAAAGACCGGCGCGTAATAGTCGTAGTGCTGCTCGCCGTGCAGGATCAGGCCGATGTCGACGTTGAGCAGGCGCAAGAGGCCACCCTTGCCCGGATCGTCGTTGGTGATGGCCTGCAGGAACGTCGGCGGTACCGGCACGGCGCGGTAGCCGGCGGCCTTTGCCGCGGCCTCGTCGACGTAGATCGGGTCTTCCTCGCCGATGGCCTTGCAGAACAGCTTCACCTTGCCGGCTTCGACGGTGGTGCTGAACGCCTCGAACTCGTGGCCGATGACTTTCTTGTCGAGCTGCATGTTTCCTCCCGAAAGTCTGAAAGAAACGCCCTCACCCATTTCAGGGAGAGGGCGCCACGATTTCCCTGTCATCCCGAGGGCGAAGCCCGAGGGACCTTTGCCTTAGCCTTAAAGGTCCCTCGCTACGCTCGGGATGACACCGTCGGTGTCATTACTCGAAGCGGCCGACGATGGCCACGCTCGACACGTTCTCGCGCGGCGCGCCGCCGAGATTGTGCGTCATGCCGATCTTCGGGTCCTTGAGCTGGCGGGCGCCGGCGCGGCCCTGGAACTGCAGGTACATCTCGTAGAGCATGCGCAGGCCCGAGGCGCCGATCGGATGGCCGAAGCACTTCAGGCCGCCGTCGATCTGGCAGGGGATCTTGCCGTCGGCGTCGTAGAAGCCGTCGAGCACGTCCTTCCAGCCCTTGCCGGTCTCGGAGATGTGCAGGTCTTCCATGGTCACCAGCTCGGTGACCGAGAAGCAGTCGTGCACCTCGAACATCGAGACTTCGGCGCGCGGATCCTTGATGCCCGCTTCCTCATAGGCCTTCTTGGAGGCGATGCGCGTGGTGTGGAAGTAGCTTCCATCCCACGAGTTGTGGCCCGACTCCGAGCCGTTCGACACCGAGAGCTGCAGCGCCTTGACCGACACGATGTTGTGCTTGCCGAGCGACTTCGCGATCTCGGGCGTCGTCACGATGGCCGCCGCCGCGCCGTCCGACACGCCGCAGCAATCGAAGAGACCCAGCGGCGAGGCGATCATCGGCGCCTTCAGGATGGTGTCCATCTCGACGGCCTTTTGCAGATGCGCCTTGGGGTTCTTGGCGCCGTTCTGATGGCTCTTCCACGAGACGTGGCCGATCGCCCGCTTGAGGTCCTCGCCCGACACGCCGTGCGCAGTCATGTAGGCCGTCGCGAGCTGGGCGAAGTTGCCCGGCGCCGTGCCGTTGGCGTGCCACAGCGCCTGCAGCGGGCCGCCGCGGCCGCCGGGGAGACCGCCGTAGCCGGTGTCCTTCAGCTTCTCGACACCCAGCGCCAGCGCGAAGTCGGCCGCACCCGAAGCAACGGCGTAGCAGGCGCCACGGAAGGCCTCGGTGCCCGAGGCGCACATGTTCTCGACATGCGTCACGGGAATGTTCGGGAGACGCAGCGTGGTCGAGAGGGGAATGCCGGACTTGCCGACATGGACCTCGTCGATCGCGGTCGAGAACCAGGCGGCGTTCAGCTGCTTGGCGTCGATGCCGGCGTCGGCGATGCATTCCTTGTAGGCCTCGAGCATCAGCTCCTCGGCGCCCGAGTCCCAGCGCTCGCCGAACTTGGAGCAGCCCATTCCGAGAATCGCGACCTTGTCCTTGATACCCCGTGCCATGTTGGTCTCCTTAATGGGGTGGGAATTCTACGCCTGTAGACAGTGGAAGGCGACGCTCAGACGGGAGCCGCCTTCCAGAAGTAACGCTTGAAGCCGCCGCGCATCGTGTCGTTGTCGCGGATGCGGAAGGTCATGCGCATCTTGACGCCGACCTTCACCTGTTCCTTGTCGCTGTCCGTGAAGTCGGCCATGAAGCGGCCGCCCTCGGGGAAGGTGATCATGCCGTAATACGCCGGCGGATCCGGCGAATAGGTGAGCGAGTCGGCGGTGAACGACATCACGTTCGCCTCCAGCCCGGCCATGCGATAGGGCTCCTGGCTGTCGACCGCGTGGCAGTTCGGATTGACGCAGACCTGGCTGCGCGGGAACTGCACGGTGCCGCACACCTTGCACTTGCCGCCGACCAGTCCGTAGATCATGTCGCGCTTGCGCCACAGCACGCTCAGCGCCGTCTTCTTGTCGAACTCCGCGCGCATGCCCTTTTCGATCGGCAACATCTCGTTGAAGGCAAGGAACTTCATGTAGTTGGTCTCTTCCTTGCGCCGCTTCAGCCAGCCCGAGAGACCCTTGCGCTTGGGCAGCTTGGCGTTCTCGGCCGTGACCTCGAACACCAGCACGTCGACGCCCTGGCCGAAGGCCACGACCATGATCCTGTCGCCTTCCTTGGCGGCCTCGAGCGCGTCGACCAGCATGACCAGCGCGTGCGCTGCACCCGTGTCGCCGAGATTGGCGCCCAGAAGATCGCGCACTGAGCCGTCGCCGATGCCGCAGATCTTGGCCATCTGCTTGGGCACCGCCGGCATCAGGCTCGGCATGATGAAATGGGTGATGTCGGCGCCCGTGAGCTTGCAGGCGGCGAGTGCCGCCTTGACCGCCGGCGGCACGATCTTCGAGTAGCCCTCGTCGCGGATCCAGCGCTCTTCCCAGCCGTAGTCGAAGTCGCTCTCGTCGCCGCGGAAGTGGTCGACGAAGTCCATCGACACCGAGTGATGGCCGACCAGCTTGGCGATCACGTTCTCGGTGCCGCAGAGAAGGGCCGCGGCGCCGTCGCCGTAGTTCAGTTCGTTCGACGAGGCGACGCGCGCCATGCGCTTATCGGCCGCCGCCACCAGGGCCGGGCCACCGCCGTTCTTCGACGCGTTGAGGCCCGCGATCAGCGCCGAGGTGCCGGCCTTCTGCGAACCGCCGACGTCGGAGGCGAAGAGATCCTGCTCGATCGACAATGCCGTGCCGATGACGCCGGCATTCTGGCGATCCTTGAAGGGATGCGTGGTCGAGGCGAAGTACAGGCTGCGCACGTCCTCGGGCTTGTGGCTGGTGAGGCAATCGCGCGAGGCCTCGACGGCCATGGTGATCGAATCCTCGTCCCAGTTGGCCATCGAGCGCTCGCCCTTGGCGAGGCCGCGCAGGCCCGCGGCGAACCACTTGTTGGCATCGTAGACGGCCTGACGCTGCAGGCGCAGGCGCGGGACGTAGGCACCATAGGCCACGATTCCGACCATTCGCTTTCCTCCCAACTATGAACGGGCGTTTATGTCTCCCGCTTTAGCGCGCCCCGCCGGAACGCGCGAGGTGCATTTGATCATGGCTGCTTCGCCGATGGAATTGGGTTTCGTGAGGCGAAAGTTCATTGGACCGCGGGCCTCCAGGCCCGCTCATGAGTCTGAGCGGGCCTGGAGGCCCGCGGTCCGATGAGTCTCTTACCTCCCCGCCGTCGGTGGCAGTTCGCGGAACAGGTTGCGGTAGCCGGCGTCCGGCGGGATGTGCAGGTAGCGCTTGCCGTCGCGCGTCTCGACCCAGGGCTGGACCGTCACGATCTTGCGTGCGCCGGCGGCGGCGATGGCGCCGGCGACGGTCTTGCCCTCGACCAGAAGTTCCAGGTTCTTGAAAGTCGCGTGCACCAGCGTGCGCTTGCCGGCAGCGGCTTCGTCGATCGCCGCCTGCGCGCCGATCCATACCGAATCGACCGACTCCGAACCGTCATGCAGGGCGATCTGGTCCTCCGGTGCCTCGGCCAGGAAGAACCAGGTGTCGAAGCGCTTGGGCGCGAAGGTCGGCGTGATCCAGTGGGCGTAGGGCACCATCAGGTCGGTGGCGAGCTCAAGATCCTCGGCCTCGACCAGGTCGATGATGGTGGCCTCGTCCTTGGCGAGCTTCACGCGCCAACGATCCTCGATGCCCTTCAACTCGGCAGCCGCGATGACCGCCCGCTGGCCGCGCTTGCGGGCCAGAAGGATGCCGCATTCCTCGAAGGCCTCGCGCACGCCGGCGACGCGGAACTTCAACTCCTCGGCCGCGATCTTGTCGGCGCCGCCGCAGCGCTCGCGCAGGCGTGCATCGCCGTCGGCGTCCTCGAGCTTGCCGCCGGGAAAGACCAGCGCGCCGGAAAATGAGTCGATCGCCTGGTGGCGCACCACCATGAAGACTTCGAGTATCGAGTTGGGCTCGCCCGGCACCGAGGGGCGCACCAGCAGCACGGTCGTGGCCGGGCGGGGCGCCGGCACGGATTTCTGTCCTTCAGTCATGCACCGATTGTCCCATAGCCGTCGCGACACTGCCAACGGCCGGGTGTATCGTGCGGGATACCCGTTTCGCAGATGGGCATTCCGCAGGGAGAAGAAACCGATGTCCGTGACCAGCAACAGCCCGGCCCCGTCCAACTCTGGAGGGGGCAGCCTGGGCGAAGGCCTGAAGGCGCTGCACGCCAAGTGGGGTTGGATCGTGGCGCTCGGCATCATCTTCATGATCGCGGGCGTGATTGCGCTGGGCAGCGTCGTGATGGCCACCGTCTCGGCGATCTTCGTCATCGGCGTCATGATGATCATGGCCGGCGTGACCGAGATCATCACCGCCTTCAACGTCAAGGACTGGGGCAAGTTCGCGCTGTGGCTGCTGCTCGGCGTGCTCTATGTCGCGGCCGGCGTGATCTGCTTCTTCCGGCCCTTCGAGGCCGCCGCCATCGTCACCCTGATGCTGGGCATCGCGCTGATGATCGGCGGCGTGGTGCGCGGCTTCCTGGCCTGGAGCGTGCGGGAGGCCGGCAAGCCGTGGGGCTGGGTCGCCGTCTCGGCCCTGATCACCCTGCTGCTGGGCATCATCATCGTCGCCAAGTGGCCCTACTCCAGCGCCTATACGCTGGGCATCTTCCTCGGCATCGACCTGATCTTCGTCGGCTCGAGCTGGCTGGGCATCGGGCTCGCCCTGAAGAAACGCGCCGCCTGAGCCGCAGGCGGCGTCGAGCCGCAGCTCGGCCAGGCGCTCCTTACGGAACTCTTCGAGGGCCCGTTCCTCGGCGTCCAGCTCGTCGATGAACCCGCCCTCACTGCCGGACCCTTCGTCCGGCCCGGTCGCGTGCTTCTCCGACCAGGCGTCGCGCCGCCGGTTGCGCAGCCAGAAGATGCAGGCCCGCGTATCGGGCGGATAGTGGACGACGTTCTTGAGCGTCCGCTCCTCGCCCTGATGCAGCACCTTGCGCTCGACCGTGCAGCTGTAGCCGACCGCGCGCTCGTAGAGGCCGCGGGCCACCCGTGCATCGGCCACGACCCTGCCCGCGTGCACCGCGTCGGCGAAGGCGGGATGGCTCGCGATCCAGTTGTCGATGGTGCGCGGTGCGACCTCGAAGTGTTCGGCCAGCTCGGCATTGGTGGCGCCAAGCAGGCAATAGTCGTGGGCGAGCTCACAGAACTCACGGCGGAAGGCGGTGGGGCGTCCGGCGGTAGGCATAACTGAATATAACTTAGGTTATTTACGAAAGCAACCAGCGGAGAGGGGATTTTTGCGTACCGTAAGGGGAGCGCAAGTGAGTGCTAGCAGTGCAAGCACCGGGGCGAACGCCGAGGGGCGCCTTCATAAACAAAAATACACCGCAGGCCGAATCCTTTGGCCAACGCCACCCGTCTAAGGGAGAGCAAGATGGAGGATGGCGATGAAACTCTATGGCTTTGGTCCGACCCGATCCCTGCGCGCGCTATGGGGCCTCAAGGAGCTTGGCGCCGAGTACGAGTTCGAAGTCGTGAACCTGCTCGCTGGCGAGAATCAGCGACCGGAATTCCTGCGTCTCAATCCGGCGGGGAAACTTCCCGTGCTGGTCGACGGCGATCTGGTGATTCCGGAATCTGCGGCGATCGTGCTCTACCTGGCGGAGAAGTATCCGCAGAGCAGGCTCCTGCCCGGCGATCTCAAGGCGCGCGCCGAGGTCTATCGCTGGGTGATGTTCACCATGACCGAGCTCGAAACGCCGCTGTGGCGGATCACCCGGCACACCGCCCTGCTGCCGCAGGAGAAGCGCCTGCCACAGGATGCGGCCCTCGCACGCGAGGATTTCACCCGCATGGCGACCGTGCTCGAAAACCATATGACAGGCCGCACCTTCATCGTCGGCGACGCCATGACGGCCGCCGACTGCGTCACGGCCTACCTGATGGACTGGGCGAACGAGCAGGGCTTGCTCGAGGGCAAGCCGAACCTGCAGGCGTACCTCGAGCGGATGTATGACCGTTCCACGGCACCGCAGCGCATCGCCGAGGCGGTAGCGAGCATCCGGGTCGCTCCTCCGGGCAATGCATCGGAGGTCAGAGCGTGAAGTAACGGGTCTGGCGGCAGCTGGTGATTCCCGGTCACGTGAAAGGATCCGGACCCAGAGGCCGTACCCCCCTGGAACAGCGGCCACTCCACCGATACCTTCGACTATCGAAATGGGGAGCCCTTCACGATGGCCGAGACTTCTGGAGAAAAGAACAAGGGCAAGCCGGTCGCCGTCGTGATCGGCGCCACGTCCAAGTGGCAAGCGGATGGCCGCAACACGCGGCTGATCCATGGCAAGGCGGTGGATGACAGTGTCCTGCCGGTCGGCGTGCGCTGGGGTGTCGGCGGCGCCATCGCCCAGAAGTTCGCCAACGAAGGCTTCTTCGTCGTGCTGACGACCCGCAGCGCGCCCAACGCGTCGGGCCTGATGGCAGCCATCAAGGACCACGGCGGCGACTGCATGATCGTCGAGCTCGACGTCTCCAAACAGGAGTCGATCGCCGCCGCCTTCGCCACGATCCGCAGCGAGGCCGGCGAGCCCGAGATCGTGGTCTACAATGCGGGCTATCTCGAAGGTCGCGACCTGCCGCCGGAGAAGGAGCTTTTGGAGCACATCCCGGTGGAAATGTTCGACACCGCCCAGCATATCGCCAGCCGTGGTCCGTTCCTGGTCGCCAAGGAGATCCTGCCGGCGATGCGCCAGCGCGGCACGGGCTCGTTCTTCTTTTCCAACAATGCGAGCTCGCTGCGCGGGCGCAAGCGCATGACCGGCCAGTCGCTCTATTATCCCCGCGTCATGATGCGCACGCTGGCGCAGGTGCTCACCGAGGAATATTCCGAGCATGGCGTGCATGTCGCCAACGTGGTGATCGACGGCACGATCGACTCGCCCGGCACGCATGCCCTGCCGCGCATCCGGCAGAATCCCGACCTGGTGATCAACCCGGTGAAGATCGCCGATGCGTTCTACTACCTGCACACCCAGGACCGCTCGTGCTGGACGCATGAGCTGCAGCTGACGCCGTTCCCGACCAAGCCGAGCTATTAGGGCTAGCCGGCCTGCGCATGAGATGGCAGGCAGCATCGGACCCAACACCACCTCACCCTGAGGAGCATCGCGAAGCGATGCGCCTCGAAGGGTGGGCCACAGTCTTGGTGTTGCCCACCATCGAGACGCGCACGGAGTTTACCGAGGTACTCAAGGGGGCGCTCCTCAGGGTGAGGTCGTCACGTTGCGGCGGTAGCCATGAAGTGCGGTTCTGACGACGGAACCTCAGGCGCCCCTAGTGCGTTAGGGAATGCCATGTCAGACGCCCGCCCCCTGAAGGTCCTCGTCGTCGAAGACGAATCGCTCGTGGCGCTGGACATCGAGAACATGCTGGAGGAGATGGGCTGCACGGTCGTGGCGAGCGTGCCGCGCCTGGTGAAGGCGCTCGACCTCGCCGCGCGCCTCGACCTCGATCTCGCCGTGCTCGACATCAACCTCGCGGGCGAGGTCGTCTATCCCCTCGCCTTCCGCCTGGCCGAGCGCGGGATACCGTTCGTGTTCAGCACGGGCTACAGCACGGCGGACCTGCCAATCGAGCTGCGCGATCGTCCGATCCTGCGGAAGCCCGTCATGCCCGCGAACCTGAAGCGCGCGGTCGCCCAGGCGCGGACCGGGATCAGGAGCATGAACTAATCTCATCACCGGGGCGCATTCCTTGACAGCGCGCGGTGTGTCCCACATCGTGGCGACATCTGCCGGGGTGCCCGCACACGCGGGCTGAGATCACACCCGTTGAACCTGCCTGGGTCATGCCAGCGAAGGGAGTGTTCGATGTCCAGGATCGTCCACATCAAGATCATTACCGTGAACGCAACAGGCTCTCGCCATCGAGTTTGCCGGGTCGGCTGACAGCACCCGCTTCGCACACTCACGCGAGGACCTTCTCATGCAATTTGGATTGTTCGGCGGCGCCGCGGCGCCGCGCCTGCCTGATGCCGCGGCTTCCGCAGCGGGTTTCTTCGACTTCATCGAGACCAACGTCGAGGCCGAGGCGTTGGGATTCCATTCGAGCTTCGTCACCGAGCATCACTTCACGAAGATCGGCCAGCTCTCCGCCCCGCTCACGCTCCTGACCTATCTCGCCGCGCGCACGACGCGGCTTCGTCTCGGCACGGCGATCCTCGTGCTGCCCTGGCACAATCCGGTGCTGCTGGCCGAGCAGGTCGCGACCCTCGATCTGCTGTCGCGCGGGCGCCTCGATCTCGGCATCGGCAAGGGCTACCGCCACAACGAGTTCGCGGGCTTCTCCCTGCCGCCCGGCGAAGCCGAGCCGCGCTTCGAGGAGGTGCTCGACGTGATGGTGCGCGCGCTCGCCGCCAACGATCCGTTCTCCCACAACGGCCGCTTCTTCCGCTTCGACGAGGTCGTGGTCGAGCCGCCACCCTACCAGCGGCCGCATCCGCCGCTGTGGCTGGCTGCCGGCAGCGTCGCCTCGATCACAACCTGCGCGCGGCGCGGATTCAACCTGCTGCTCGACCAGTTCGCCTCGCCGCTGCAGATCAAGGAGCGCATCGCCCTCTACCGGCGCGAGCTCGAGGCGGCGGGCCACGCCTTCGATCCAAGGCGGGTCGCCGTCGCCCGCAACGTCTTCGTGGCTGAGGATGCCGCGGAGGAGGACGAGGCGAGACGGCGGCAGGAGCGCGTGCACGAGCGCCTGCTGTCGCTGTCGCGCGGATCGGAAAGCCGGCCGGGCTCGCACATCCTGGGCTACACCGAGACGCTGGAACGCGATGCGCTGGCGATGATCGGGCCGGCCGCGCAGATCACGGAAAAGCTCGCCGCGCTCGAGGAGATGGGCGTCGCCTACGTCCTGCTATCCGGCCAGGGCTCACGCCCCAACCTGCGGCGGTTCGCCGAGAAGGTGATGCCGAAGCTCCGTGCATCATGACTCATCGTATCATGGTCTTCCGGACCGCGAGCCTCCGGCTCGCTCAAGATTCATGAGCGAGCCGGAGGCTCGCGGTCCGGAAGACGAAGACTACTCCGCTGTCGCGCCGGACTGCTTGATGATGGGCAGCCAGAAGGCCTGGTCGTCCTCGATCGTCTTGCGCGCCGCCGCCGCCGAGATCGGCGGCAGCATCTCGAAGCCCTGGACCAGGAGCTTCTCCCTCACCTTCGGGTCCTGGCTGATGCGGTTGATCTCGGTGTTGAAGCGCTGGACGACGTTGGCCGGCGTGCCGGCCGGCACGGCGAAGCCCAGCCACACCGCGACAACGAAGTCGGGCACGCCCGCCTCCTTCATGGTCGGCACGTCGGGCAGCAGCGGCGAGCGATGTCCGCTGGTGACCGCCAGCGCCTTCACCTTGCCGGCCTTGATCTGAGGCAACACGGTCGGGGTGTTGAAGAAGCCCATCGTCACCTCGCCGTTGACCACGGCGAGCACGGCGGCCGGCGCACCGCGATAGGGCACGTGCTGCAGGCGCGCATCGGTGCGCAGCTCGAGGATCACGCCCGAGAGGTGCAGGCTCGAACCGACACCGCTCGAGCCGTAGGTGAGCTCGCCCGGCTTGGCTTTTGCCTGCGCGACCAGGTCGGCGACGCTGTTGGCCGGATTGTTGGCCGCGACGGCCAGCACGTTGGGCAACTCGCCGGTGACGGTGATCGGCACGAGATCCTTCAGCGGATCGTAGCCCGGCGACTTGTAGAGACCGAGGTTCCACACCGTGATCCCCTGCGAGGTGAGCAACAGCGTGTAGCCGTCGGGCGCGGCACGCGCGCCTTCGACGGCGCCCAGAAGGCCGCCGGCGCCGCCCTTGTTGTCGACCACCACCGGCTGGCCGAGCGCCTTGGCGAGTTCCTCAGCGAAGGTGCGCCCGACGATGTCGGCGCCGGCGCCGGGAGCGAACGGGATGATCATGCGGATCGGACGCTCGGGCCACTCGGCGGCGCGCGCCGCCACCGGCAGGAGCAGCGTTGTTGCCGCGAGCGCATGGCGCCGCGTGATGACTGGTCGTTTCACGTCCCACTCTCCCACTTCAATTGTGCCCACCCTCTTAGAGCATAGTCCATGCGACTTGAATCGGTTCATTTCACCGCGACATCGCCATAGGATCGCGGCTCCGTGTAATTGCAGTCGAGTAACCGAGTATGCCGATCAACGACCAGCAGGACCGTGAAGTCACATTCATCTCGGGGGTCGATGCCGACGGCAAGGTAGCTGCCACCAGCTACTACACGATGCAGATCAACGCCGACGGGTCGGTGATGGTGCCGACGCAGTACGGCGACCTGAGCAACGCCATCAAGTGGGGTAACCCGACGCCCGGACAGTCGAGCGGCACGGTCTCCTACTGGTTCGCCGACACCTCGGGCTGGTCGAACACCGAGAAGATCGTGTGGGAAGGCACCTTCTCCTTCTGGAACGGCATCGCCGACATCGATTTCCAGCTCGCCGCCAGCGCTGCCGACGCCAACATCACGGTGATCCGCGGCAGCGACAACTCAGCCTACGCCAACTTCCATTCCTCCGCCGAGGTGCCGGTCGGCAGCGCGACGGTCGTGCAGGCGCCGACGAGCGGTGCCATCATCTCGGTCGACACCACGGGCTCGGGCTACGGCCCGATCAACCTCGATTCCGGCACCGCGTACGGCTACGTGTGGAGCACGCTGATCCACGAGGTCGGCCACATCGTCGGCCTCGGCCATGCCGGCCCCTACAACTCCAACGTCAACCCCGAGCAGCAACAGTTCGGCGCCTACGACGCACTGCAGTGGTCGCTGATGTCGTACATCAACGCCAGCGATCCCTCCACACGCTACTACGGCGACTACGCCACCTACGTGCAGTGGACCGACCTCGGCCGCGATCCGCTCAACACCTACTACAATCCGCTGTCGCCGCAGATGCTCGACATCCTGGCGGCGCAGCGCCTGTACGGCGCCTCGAGCAACGCCACCTTCAACGGCGGCGACACCTACGGCTTCAACTCGACCTTCACCGACGACTATTTCAAGCAGGTCTACGATTTCAACAACAACCCGTCGGCCATCGTCACGATCTGGAACCACGGCACCGGCAACACGCTCGACCTCTCGGGGTTCGCGCAGAATGCCACGGTCGACCTGACGCCCGGCACCTTCTCGAGCGCCGGCGGCCGCACCAACAACATCGCCGTTGCCTTCGACACCGTGATCGAGACGGCAATTGGCGGCAGCGGCAACGACACGATCCGCGCCTCCAACGTCGCCTCCAACCTGCAGGGCGGCGACGGCAACGACGTGCTGATGGGCGGCTCGGCCGGCGACACGCTGACGGGCGGCAACGGCAACGACCTTTTGGCGGGCGGCGGCGGCGGCGATACCCTGAATGACAGCGTCGGCAGCAACGTGCTGCTGGGCGGCGACGGCAACGACACGCTGTCGGCGGGCAGCGAGCACGACGTGCTGAATGGCGGCGCCGGCGTCGATACGATGACCGGCGGCGGGCAGGACGACTGGTTCCAGTTCCAGGCTGGCCAGGCCAACGGCGACACCATCACCGATTTCTCCGGGCGCGGCGGAGAGAACGACTTTTTACAGTTCTTCGGCTACGGCACGGCCGCGCAGGGCGCCACCTTCACCCAGGTCGACGCCACGCACTGGCAGATCACCGCGGCCGGCGGCGCAATCCAGGAGACCATCACCGTCGCCAACGGCGCCGCGATCACCGCCGACGATTATGCCTTCTATCCGGGCTACACCCAGCTCGAGAACGCCAGCTACATGGACTTCTCGAGCTGGCGCAGCAACGCCGCCGGCCCGCCGACCGGCGGCGTGCAGATCACCGGGCCGGTCGTGCTCAACGTCGCGCTGGTGCTCGATCGAGCCCAGGATCCGACGGCCCTGCTGTCGAGCAACTGGGCGACGCGCCAGAAGGAGCTGGCGACGCTCAACGAGAACGGCACGCTGTGGACCAAGTACGGCGCCGACGCCGGCAACTACAGCCAGGTGCTGACGGAGCTGCAGGGGCTCGGCATCAAGACGCTCGACCAGCTCAGCGCCGACAACGGCATCGCCAACGGCTACGTCTCGTCGGCCGCCTCGCGCACCGTCTGGGTGCAGGTCACGCAGGACAGCTTCTCGACCCTGTTCGGACCCCAGGCCAAGCTGATGGCCGAGACCGCGCAGGGCGGCGGCAACTGGTACTGGACGGGCGACCTGTCGCTGCCCACCAGCCTCACCAGTCTCGGCGTGTCGGGGCTGTGGTTCGACACGTCCAAGTTCCAGCCCGAGTTGGCCAATCCCGGAGTCGGCCTCGCCGCCGACCTGCCGCAGGGCTGGCAGAGCCTGGGCAACGCCTCGACCCAGGCCCTCCGCGCCTTCCCGCAGACGCTGGGCGCGAGCTACTACAACCTGCCGCTCGGCGGCAACGTGCCAACCGGCACGATCGGGCTGGTCGAGCCAGGCGTCGGCACCGCCCTGCTGAACGACAACCAGGGCAACGGCTTCCAGGCGGCGCTCGATGCCTACCGCGCGACGGCCGGCGTGCCGACCGGTGCTTCGGCGATCTCGGTGGCCGGCGGCGGCCAGGTCTATCCCCCGACTCCGCCGGGGCAGCCCAACTCGGCCGGCGAGCGCTCGCTCGATGTCGGCATCGTGGCGACGGTGGCACCCAACAGTCCGCTCGTGCTGTATGCCGGCTCGGGCAGCAACCACGGCGCCAACGCCACGAACTTCACCGCCTACCAGTCGGCGATCTGGGACCTCACCAACAATCCGCAGGTCGTCACCTCGTCGTTCAGCTTCAACTCGCAGGTGGCGCCCGGCTCGCCGTTCTACAAGGCGACCAGCGAGCTGTGGACCGACGTGGCGCTGCGCAACATCTCGCTGTTCAGCGACATGGGCGACCGCGGCTCAGGCAACTCCTTCGGCAACGGCCTGACCAACGCCAACACCAGCCGCGACAGCGCCTTCGTCGTGATGGTGGGCGGCACCTCGCTCAGCACGGTCGGCGCGGCCCACGCCGATGCGACCCTGGCCGACGTCACCCACAAGGCCATGGCAGGCGACCCCGCCACGCTGTGGCAGCTCGCGGCGGGCGGCCTGACCCAGATGCCGGGTACGGCCAGCACCGGCACGGCCTTCGTCGAGACGATCTGGAACCGCTACTACCTCGACGGCAATGCGTTCGGCGTGCCGGGCGCCACCCACCCGACGGGCTACCTGTTCAACAACACCAGCGGCGGCGGCGCCGATCCCGGCCAACCGATCCCGCAGTACCAGACGGACTACGGGCTCACGCCCGTGACCAACGATCCTTACCACCTGCCGGGCCGCGGCAACCCGGACGTCTCGGCCAACGCAGGCGGCAACATGTTCTGGCTGGTGCCTGGCGCCGACATGACGGGTGTGCAGGGCGACGACGGCACCAGCGCCTCGACGCCGTTCTGGGCCGGCCTCACGGCGCAGCTCAACGCGGTGTTCCACGACCAGAAGCTGCCGCAGCTCGGCTACATGAACGACCTGCTCTACATCGCCTCGGCGATTGCGCCGGCCGTGTTCAACGACATCACCATGGGCAAGGACGCCTCCTCGTTCGTGCTCGGCGGTGCGATCACCAGCGACGGCGTCAATATCACGCCGACCGGCTACGGCTACGAGGCTGCGGCGGGCTACGACCTGGCGAGCGGGCTCGGCACGCCCAACGCCCTGCTGCTGGCGCGCGAGCTGACGCACATCGCCCATCACCAGATGTCGTTCGCCGACATCCCCTCGCTGATCGAAGGCGGCAGCGGCGGCACCGGCTGGACGAGCGGCACGGACCAGACGTTCCTGATCCAGGCCACGACCGTGGCGCCGATGAGCGCCAGCCTCATGCTGGGCGACCACACCATCAACTTCGACGACACGGTCGCGGCCACCTACGCCTGGACGTCGCGCTTCGCCGAGCAGGTGATGCAGGACAACTTCGATCCCAACCTGGTGCGCCTGTTCGACAAGCAGGCGATGGGCTGGGTCGGCTCGTGGGACGTCGCGGAGGGCGCCTCGGTCTCGGCCATCATCGGCCAGGGCACGGGGCTCGCCAATCAGGCGAACCTCACCAGCACCTTCGGCATCGCCGACTTCGCGACGCAGATGTTCAAGACCACAGACAAAGGCGTGACCACGACGCTGACGGGCGGTGACATCCATCTGGCGCGCGCCGTGGCGGTGGCCGAGACGGTCGGCGCCGCCGATGGCCAGGACGCGATCGTGCGCGTGCGCCAGAACGGCCAGGACCAGCTCGCCGTCACCTTCTACAAGGTCGACGACTACTCGGGAAAGATCGGCAATCTCAATCCCGGCGACGCGGGCTACGCCGAGGCGGCAGCCAACCACGCCTATGCGCTGCAATCCGGTGGCTCGCAGCTGCTGGGGCCGGGCTACGGCTTCTTCGAGCAGACGTCGATCACCGTCAATGCCGGCGACAAGATCGCCATGATGCTGACCAACCGCTCGAGCGGCGACGTGTGGTACGCCTTCACCCAGGCCAACAGCGACGGCAAAGGGCACATCGTCAATTACGGCCACAACACCTGGGGCTTCGAGGACACGCGCGGCGGCGGCGACCACGACTTCAACGACCTGGTCGTGCAGCTCGACTTCACCAGCCACTACGGGAACAGCTGGTTGATGTAGCCCTGCTTCGCCGCCTGAGGCGGCTTCGCAGGACAGGCCATCCATTGCTCGTCCGCCTATCGCCCAGCGATACGCACCCCGATGCCCTTCGATGCCGATGCGCTAGGCTCCTGCCAAATTCGGGAGGAACCAATGAAGACCCAAAGCGGTCGCTTCGGCTGCATCATCACCATGCTGGCGCTTGCCGTCGCCAGCCCCGCGGTCGCCCAGAAGCCCGGCGGCGTACTGAAAATCCAGCATATGGACTCGCCACCCAGCGCCTCGATCCACGAGGAGGCGACGGTGTCCGTCGCCGTGCCGTTCATGTCGCTCTACAACAACCTCGTGATGTTCGACCAGCACGTGGCGAAGAACAGCCTCGACTCGATCGTGCCCGACCTCGCCACCAAGTGGAGCTGGACGGACAACAACACCAAGCTGGTCTTCACCGTGCGCGAGGGCGTGAAGTGGCACGACGGCAAGCCGTTCAGCGCCAAGGACGTCGCCTGCACCTTCGACCTCCTGCTGGGCGGCGAGAGCGAGACCAAGCTGCGGCGCAATCCGCGCTCGTCGTGGTGGACCAACGTCGAGAAGGTCACCGCCGATTCGGACACCCAGGCCACCTTCCATCTCAAGGCGCCGCAGCCCTCGCTGCTGGCGCTGCTCGCGTCGGGCTATACGCCGATCTATCCCTGCCACGTGCCGCCCGACCAGATGCGGCGCCGGCCGGTCGGCACCGGCCCGTTCAAGCTCGCCGAGTTCAAGATGAACGAAGGCATCAAGCTCACCAAGAACCCCGACTACTGGAAGAAGGGTAAGCCCTATCTCGACGGCATCGAGTTCACCATCATGCCCGACCGCGGCACGCGCATGCTGGCGTTCATCGCCGGCAAGCACGACATGACCTTCCCATCCGACGTCACCGTGCCGCTGCTCAAGAACATCCGCAAGGACGCACCGCAGGCGCAATGCACCATGCGCGAGAGCGGCGTCAGCACGAACCTGATCATCAACGCCGAGGCGCCGCCGTTCAACGATCCGAAGATCCGCCGCGCTCTGGCGCTGACGCTCGACCGCAAGTCGTTCATCGACATCCTGAGCGAGGGCGAAGACAAGATGGCGGGCATCATGCTGCCGCCACCCGACGGCGGCTGGGGCATGACGCCGGAGATGATGAAGGACCTGCCGGGCTACGGCGATGTCGCCAAGGCGCGCGAGGAGGCGAAGCAGCTGATGCAGGAGGCGGGTTACGGGCCCGACAAGCGGCTGAAGATCAAGGTCAGCACGCGCAACATCGCCACCTTCAAGGATCCGGCGGTGATCCTGATCGACCAGCTGAAGCAGGTCTATGTCGACGGCGAGCTCGAGATCATCGACACCGCCGTCTACTACAACCGCGTGTTCAAGAAGGACTACGTGGTGGCGCTGAACCTCTCCGGCGTGGCGGTCGACGACCCCGACGTGGCGCTGTTCGAGAACTACGGCTGCGGCTCGCTGCGCAACTACAACGGCTACTGTGACGCCGAGATGACCAAGCTGTTCCAGGCGCAGTCGCGCGAGCTCGACCCCAAGAAGCGCCAACAGATGGTGTGGGACATCGACCACAAGCTGCAGGCCGAGATCGCGCGGCCGATCATCTTCTACGGCCGCGCCGCCGGCTGCTGGCAGCCGCAGGTCAAGAACGTGACGCTGCACATCAACAGCATCTACAACAATTGGCGGTTTGAGGACGTCTGGCTCGAAAGGTAGGGCGCTCAGTCCTGGTAGGCGATCGTCACCTTGCCATCCTTGGCTTCGATCGGCTTGGCGATCACCGCCACCCTCGAGGGGTCTCGCCGATGCTCCATCATGCGCAGCTTCAGGGGCGTGCGGAAGTTCGTTGACGGCGTGATCGGCAGAGCGGCGATCGACGCCACGACCATCGGATCGGGATCGGCCGCCAGGCTCGCCGCAAAGTCGTCGGCTCCGGCGCTGGCGAATTCCGGCAAGGGGAAGAGGTCGCCCTCCTTGACGTTGCCGTTGGGACTGTCGTGCAGGGCGGTCGGCCGTTCCAGGATCCACTCGGCGCTCGCGCCGCTGGCCGGCACGCGCCGGCCGCCGTCGATGTCCGCAGGATCGTTGGTCGGCGGCGGCGCGAGCATCACCGGGTAGCCGGTACCGTCGACACGCAGGAAGAACTGTACATGGTGCCGGTCGCCCGGGTCGGGCTGGTCCGGCGGCAGCAGCGTCACGCAGCAGTAGACCTTCTTGCCCGGCGCGATCGTAGCGGTCGGGAAAACCACCGGCACCTGTATGGTGCGGCCGCGCAGCCACCACTGCCACCATGCGAAGTACTGCGGCAGCAGATTGCCGGCGTCATCGCGTTCGCCGGTGTCGCCGACGATCTGGGTCGTGCCCATCTGGGGCATCGACTTCATCCAGCGCCGGAACCCGTCGATCCCGATCCAGGTCGAGCAGACCCAGGGCCCGTCGCCGTCGCCGGCCTTGACCTCGGGAACCGTCCAGCTTGCGATCACCTGACTGAAGCGGTCGCCATGGTTGGCGAAGATCGCCGCTCCCGACCAGTTCCGGCTGGAGCTGAGGCGGCCGCGCGGAATCCAGCCGACGCGGGCCTGCGTCACATCCTCGTCGCCCTGATCCGCTGAGAAGCGCGTCACGCCGACCGCCATATCGGCGCGCAACATGTAGACGCCCAAGTTCCCTTCCTCGAACGGCGGCATGATCTTCAGTCCCGGCGGGATCATTTCCAGCCATAGCCTCAACGCGTCCGCATCGCTCGGCCGCGGCGGCAGGCCGAGCCGCACGAAGTCGTCGACCTGGAGCTTGGGATCGAGCGGATTGAAATTATCCGGCAGGACGTTGAGCTTGCGCCGGAAGACGCGCAGATCGAGCTCTGCGACGATTGGGTCGAACAGGGCGTTCTTTATCGGCTGCTTCGGCGGCCCGCTGCTCTCCGGCGGCGGTTGTTGCTCGATCGTCATGTCCATTCTCCCTGCGCGAGCGACTTGATGGATTGGAAGCGCCGGGTCGTCGCCGGCGGGGTGGTCGCCGGCGGAATGGGTTGCTCGACGGTGATCGGCAGCGCGTTCGACGACAGGACGTCGAACAGGCTTTGCGCAAGGTTCGCGCCCGCCTTGGAATCGCTTTCAAAGTGCAGGCCGGCGATTTCGCGGTTGCGCGCGATCCGGTCGGCCAGTTCGTCGATCACTTCGCCGAGTGCGTCCTGAAGAGCCGTCGTCGGCAGCATATCCTTGACGCAAATCGCCATGAGATGGGCCTGGGTCGAATGGCCGCTCGGATAGGCGGGATGGCCGGGAACCGGGAGCGGCGGCATCAGACCGGGCGCGAGCTGCGACGGGCGGCGACGCTGATACAGGCCCTTGAAGTGCATCGAGCCATAGCAGCCGATCAGACTGCCGATCTGTAGCAGCAGGCAGGTATTGGGATGGGTACGCGGCGAGATGCCGAGGGCCGCCATGAAGTAGCTGGAAAACCCGTCGGCCTGCGCGATGATCTCACCCAGCGCATCGGGACGCTCATCCTCGGCGAGGCGGATGAGGGCCTTCAACTCGCGCTCGGGGAAATTCGTCACCTGCAGGCCGATGGTGATGGCGAAGGTGTCGCCGGGGCCGAAGGGGGTGGTGCCCGCGCGGATCGTCAGGTAGACCCCCTGCGCCACCACGGCTTGGCCCGCGACCAAGGGGACGGAGATTATGCCCACGAAGCTCGGGCCCGTGAAATCGAACGCGCCGGTCGTGTTATTCCATGCCAGCATGTAAACGCCGGTCTTGGTGTCAGACCGGGTCGGCGAGATCGGGTCCATGACGATTCGCCCCTTCCCTGCGGCAGGTGCCGCCAACTGCGTATTTACGCTGACCGAGAACTTGCGCCCGGTTCGCAGCTTGTCCGGCTCGTCGAGCCAAGGCAGGCGCTCGACGAAGAGGTCGAAGCCGTCCGTCCCAGTGAAAGGCGACGTGCCTTGTATGATCCTGAACTTCAGCGGGTTATTGAATTGGGCAACCCCGCTAACCATGGTCGCGTTTTGCACCGTAAGATCAGGGGCCGTTAACGAAAAGAGATTCGCTCCCGCGCGCCGCACCTGATAGGTGCCGACTTGGACATTGCCGAGCATCGGCAGCGTGGGGTCGAGGACGCAGGTGCCGTTGCCATTATTGCCGGGCCGTACGATGACCGTGACGTTCATCGCCGTCACCTTGATGTCGAAGCCATCGCCTTTCCGGAAGTCAGTTCCGGCCTGGGTCACGCCGAATTTCAACTCGTCCGAGAATGTTATGCTACCCGGACCCGTCGGGAGGCTCATGTCCACGACCACGCGCCCGCTGGGCGCGCTAAGCCGCATCACCCCGGCAGTCCCTGCCGCCGGCGCCTGCACACATCGCACCTTGTAGATCCCGACGCAGGCGTCCGCCAGCGCCGGCGTCACGACGTCGAGCGTGCAGCTCCCGACGGTCCCGCCCAAGGTGATCGGGGCCGCCACCACGCGCAACGGCGGCTTCGCATAGACCATCGTCGTCACCTGGGCGAAGTCGACCAGCATCCGCCACGCCGACCACTCGCCGGCCCAATACCTCTCGTCCCACGGCAGGATGGGGAGGCGCTGCTCGGCGACCTTGCCCTCTGTTATGAACGGCAGGTCGACGCGATCGGGCAGCAGGCCGAAGCCACCGCCGCCGGCACGCCCCAGGGCGCCCACGTTCCCTTCGTTTCCTTCGTTGCCTTCGTTGCCCTCATTGCTCGGTGCCATGTCGATCTCCCCTTGGTCGCCTGGAAGAAACGCGTACGCACCACCACGAACGCCACTCTCAGTCCGGCAGGCCCGCCTCCCGCAGGCGGGCGACGACCCCGTCGAGCAAGGCGCCGCGAAACGGCGTGCGATGCGCCCACGACAGGATCCGGAATCCGGGCTCGGCCGCGAGGAGCGCCTTCGCGTGCTCGGCGGCCCGCTTGCTCCGGCCGAGCGCGACCAAGGCCGCGATCAGTACGCGCAGGTTCGACGAGAAGCGCGCATTGCTGCGCAGAGCGCGCTCGCCCCACTCGACGGCCTGCTCATGGTTGCCGTTGATGTAATGGGCCTGCGCCAGCATGCTCTCGTGCCGGAAGGCGAAGGGATCGCCCGGCGACAGGCGTAGCGCGCGCTCCGCCCGCAACACCGCCACCGGCCCGTCGCCCATGTAGCCGCTGGTGGCGCTGGCGAAAGACCAGGCGAGCGGCAGGTTGGGCCCGGAAACGAGCGCACGCTCCAGCAGGGCCGCAGCACCCTCGAAGTCATGATCGAGGAAGGACTTCATGTGACCGCGGATTGCCAGAGCGAGCGCCATGCCCTCGTCGCGCTCCAACGCCGCTTCCGAGCAGCGCACCGCGGCGGCGTGGTCCGCTCCCATGTCAGGCGACCAGCCCTGGCCGATGCGCAGGATATGCCAGTAGGCCGCATAGGCCCAGGCCGGCGCGTAGCCGGGATCCTCGGCGATCGCCTGCTGCAGCAGGCCGCGCGCGCGGTTGAAGTCGCTCTCGTTCAGCCGCAGCATCAAGTCGTTGCCGCGCAGCAGCAGGTCGTAGGCGGTGAGGCTGTCCGCCGGCTTGCGGCGTGCCCGCTGAAGCTCCCATTCGCGGATGTTCGGGGCGATGCTGCTGACCGCCTGGGCCGAGATCCGATCCTGGATCTCGAACAGGTCGGCAAGCTCGCCGTCATAGCGGTCGGTGCGGGCGACCGTACCGGTTTCGGTCTCGCTCAACTCAGTCTGGATGCGCAGCCGGCTGCCGGAGCGCCGCACGCTGCCCGACAGTACGTAGCGGACGCCGAGGTCACGGCCGACCGTCCGCACGTCAGGCCGCTGGTTGGCATAGGCGACCGTCGAGCCCTGCGAGACCACCAGCAGCTCGTCGAGCCCCGACAGCACATGGATGATGCCCTCGATCATGCCGCCGGCGAGATAGGCGCTGTCGTTGTCGTTGCAGGCGGAGGCAACGGCGAATGGCAGGACTGCAATCGACGGCCGTTCGCGGCCGTGCGAGGAAACCATGGTTGGCGGCGGCGGCGTGCCGTGGCGATGCAGCACGAAGGCGTGGATCGGCCGGCTGAGATTCTTGGGATAGAAGTCGCCGACGCTGACGATCGTCGCCGGCACCTCGCCTGTAATCGCCTCGGCGACGATGCCCGAGACCACAATGCCGCCCGGCTCGGCATACTGCTGAAGCCGCGCCGCGACGTTCACGCCGTCGCCGAAGACATCGTGCTCCTCGATGATGATGTCGGCGAGGTTGAGCCCCATGCGGAACAGGATCGCATCGCCGGCCGGCACGTCGCGGTTGATGGCCGCCGTCTGCTCCTGGATCGCGAGGCCGCACTGCGCGGCGCTGACCGCGCTCCTGAAGGTGGCGAGGAAGCCGTCCCCCGTATGCTTGACCAGCCGTCCCTCGTGCTGCGCCAGCATCGTCAGCACGATCTTCTGGTTGATCTGCATCAGCCGAGTGTGGGTCTGCTCCTCGGCCCGCTCCATCAGTCGCGTATAGCCCGCGACGTCCGCTGCCATTACGGCCAGCAGACCTCGGCGGGGGATCGACGACGGAGCAGATGGTGCGTCATTTGACGTGCGCCGTAGCGATCGTTTGCCGCGTGGACGATTGGGCTGCACAACCGACACTTTAGCGGAAAGCGCCCCTGCGCGATACCGAGCGTTGGCCCGTCGAGCGTCGTCTCCCGATGCAAGCAGCGTGGCAAACGCCGAAGAAACTCGATATCATTGCGTCCCGCCTGCGATTGTCGGACGATCGTCCCTGCGGTTACGGGATCTTGAGATTCTTGATCTCGTCCGACAGCGGCGGGATCGCGAGGCCGAGGGAGCGCGGCTCGGCGGCGCGCGCGCGTTCGGCGGCAGCCGGATCGTAGCCATGTGTTGCCAAGGCGTCGGCGATCGTCTTGCTGCGCCGGGCGTTGAGGCCGCGATCCAGGCCGGCGGCCCTGTGGGTCATATCGGCCACCTTGCGGGGCCTCGCGGGCTGTGGGTCGTTCATCTCATACAGGAGCTCCGGCGCGTCGTTCAGGCGGGCGAAGGAGGTGCCCGCGGCCATGATGTCGATCATGGTGCCGACATTCGACGTGTTGGAGAGGTCGCCCAGCAGCCGCCGCACAGTCGGCGCCGGGTCGCTGGTGATCGGCCTGGTCCGCGATCCGGGAAAGACGATGAACGAGGTGAGAAATTCTTCCTGGTTGTTGCCGGGGAAGAGTGCGCGGAACAGCAACGTCGACATCTCGCCGATCTTCTGGCCAAAGCCGGCATCGGCGAAGAAGAACGTGCGACTGGTGCCGTTGTCGCGGCGGATCGCGATGCCGAAATCGCCGAGCTCGACGCCGAGCGCCCGCAACGGCGGCGTCAGCGCGCCGTAGTTGACGGCGGTCGCGTCCCACCAATGCCCCGGATCGGTCTCCGGCAGGCGCGTGTCCTTCACCAAGGCGGTAGTGGAGACGTAGAAATTGGTGTTGTCGGCGCGCTTGACCGGGAATTTCGGCGGAGCGCGCCTCGCATCGTTCAGGGGGGCGCCGTCGTGGTGCCGGCCGGCCAGCTCGGATCGCTCGTCGAGGCGGGCGAGAATCTTGGCGGCAACGGCTTCGTCGTGGGTCATGTTGGCGACACCGCGCCATACCCAGGGATGGGCCACCTGGCCCGCGGGCAGCGGGTCGAATTGTGCATTGCCGTTGTTGGTGGCGTTTTTCAGCTGGTCGATCCCCGCATCGAACGGGAAGACGCCGTAACAGCGCGGCGCGCCGTCGGCGTCCTCGTTCAGGATGCCGGAATAGACGACGGCGTTGGCGTTGACGCCGCCGGAGACCTGGACCAGGAACGAGCCGCCGACGCGGCCCTTGCTGCTGACTTCTGCAACGTCTGTGAAGTTGAGCGACGCCATCGTGACCTCTGGCTGTTTGAAGGGGGCCGTCTGAAGGAAACCTCAAGGGAACGGCCTCAATCGCGCCGGAATGGAGCGCCATTGGTGCCGTAGCCGTCGTGTACCAAAGGTTGTTGTCAGATTTTAGTTTCACCGAAAGCGAGAAAAGCCAAAGGAGGTCGCGATGCCGAGGACCTACAGTGCCTGCCTGGCGAGAGTTAGCGGCTCGAAGCCGCCGACCACATTTCTCGACGAGCTGGTGGACTGGGCGCTGCTCGCCCCCGACGAGCTCTTTCTTCCCAACGCGGTCTTAGACGTCTACTCGGCCGTCGTGCGGCAACTGGGACCCTACGGGATCGGGGCGCATCGCAAGGCCGTCATGCTCGAGGTGCTGAGGTGCCTGGCCGGGCTTGAAAGCATGTGGAACTGGAACCAGGGGGTACACGGCAGCAAGCCACAGGCGAAGACCAGTCACAATGAAGAGGCTGGCGCGTTCCAGGTGTCGGCCGATTCGATGGGCAACGGCCAGAGCCTGAAGGACTACGCCCAGGCGACGCTGGGCGCCACCGACGATGCGACCTTCATTTCGGGCATGAAGTCGAATCACGCGTTCGCCATCGAGTACACGGTGCGGCTGCTCAGGATCACCATCAACCATCACGGGCCGTTCGTGAACAGCGGAAGCATCTACGCGGCGCTGAACCGGGCCTCCGTAAAGGAGTTCAGGGATTATCTCGAGATCCTGGGCGACTTCCCGAGGCCGGAGGGCGACATGCACTACGCCTGACGCGCCGACACTCGAACTCGTTCAAAGCTTCACGAAGGTGAAGCGGCATGTCCGCGCCTGGGTCCTGAGGCCCGTGCCGCGCTTTGCTTCGAAACGCGCCTCGACGGGATAGCTGAACTTCTCGCCCGGCTGGCCGAAGCCCGCCGTGTAGTCGGACTTGCCGTTGAGCCCGGACGCCCGAAGCATCGCCGAGCCGTCGGCCTTGATCTGTCCGGTGAGCGTCAGCGACGACGGCTTGTCCTTCGTGCCGTACTGTCCGACGAGCTGCCCGCCCTTCACCGTGGCGTCATAGGCCCACTTGAAGCCGCGCGCGCCGCCCGGTGCGGGCTCGCACTCCTGGGTGACGCTCCAGGTGCCGTCGAAGGAAGCGGTCTGCGCCAGTGCCGGGGAGATCGTCGCCGCAGCGAGAAGCGCGATCGCTGTCGATACCCACCTCATGTTTCTCTCTGCTAGGGGCACTGGATCGTCATGGTGAAATCGCGGCCGGCCGAGCCGGCGCGACCCGCCACCTTGAGGACGCGGTCGCTCACCGTGCCCGTCATCAGTGCGATGAACGGCTGGTTGACGTGCGTCTGGGCGCCGATGCCGTTGTAGGTGACCTGGACGCCACCACTGCCGTCGATGCGGCCCTCGAAGGTCTGTCGCTGGCTGCTGCCCGACGACGTCCAACCGCCGGAAATCACTCCGTTGACGATCGTCGCCGGCGAGTTCCAGCAGCTCGGCGGGAAACCCTGATAGGCGCCGCGGCACCACCGCGCCGTGAACGTGCCGTCGCAGGACGCGGCGGCTTTCGCCGGCGGCGGCGCCGGCCGCGCGGCCGGGGTCGCGGCTGGCGGCGCGGCTGGCGTCGCGGCCAGGGCCCGCTGCTCCTCATCCCAGCGGGTGACGGCCGGGCCGGCGTCGCGCAGCAGGGCGGCCTGCGCGTCCGCCGTCAGGTGGCCGGTGGCGGCGCGGCCGGTCTTCTTCTGCCAGGCCGCGATCATCTCGCGCGTGCGCGCGCCGAACACGCCGTCGCTGCGGGTCGTCGGGTATCCCATCGCGGTCAAGGCGACCTGGATGCGCTGGCGGTCGACGGTGCTGAGGCGCAGCGCCGCCTCGGCCGCTTCCGCGCCCGAGCGATCGGCTTCCTCCGCCTTCAGCCGCTCGGCCGCTTCGGCTTCCGCCTTGCGCTGAGCCTCCTCCGCCGCCTGGCGCCAGGCCGCCTCCTCCGCCGCCGCCTTCTGGCGTATCTCCTCCTCGATGCGGCGACGCATGGCAAGTTCCTCGTCGGCCTTGCGCCGCGCGTCGGCTTCGCTGCGCAGTCGCGCCGCCTCGTCGAGCGCCGCCTGCTGCGCGCGCCGCGCCTCGTCGAGCAGCGCCTGGGACTGATCCTGTACCGGCGGCGGGACGGCGGCTGGCGGGGGCGCTGTGGCGACCGACGGTATCGGAGTTGATGGGGGCTGCGAGCGCAGGACGAACCAGCCCGCGGCGGCGACGCCGATGACGGCGACAAGGGATGCCGCGATCAGCACCGGTCGCTTGCGCGTCGCCGCGGGCGGCGGTGTTGCGACCGACGGCGTAGGCATGATCACGGTGGCCGGAGCAGCCGCCACAGGCGCGCGGACAGGCGCGGTGGCCGACAGCAGCGCGCGCCATTCGGCGATCGATTGCGGCCGGCGATCGGCGCGCGCGGCGAGGCCGGCATCGATGCCCGACAGCAGAGCGGGCGGAAACGGCCACTTGCCGGCGGCGAGCGGCGCCAGCGTATCGTCGAGGACGCGGTCGATGGCGTTGGGCGGCGGCGCGCCGGTGATGGCGAAGTGCAGCGTCGCGGCGAGGCCATAGATGTCGGTCCACGGTCCTTGCGTGGCGGCGGTGAACTGCTCGACGGCGCCGTAGCCCGGCGTGAACACCGCCGTCATCCTCTGCGAGCGTCCGGCGACCGCCGCCCGCGAGGCGCCGAAATCGATCAGCGTCGCGTGGCCCTTGGCGTCGAGCAGGATGTTCGCCGGCTTGATGTCACGGTGGAGGAACCCCGCCGCATGGACCGCGGCCAGGCCGTCAAGGAGCCGCCACAAGATGCCATCGAGCGCCGCGGCGTCGAGCGGACCATGCTGCGCAACCTGCTCCTGCAGGGTGCGGCCGGCCACCAGCTCCATGACCAGGTAGGCCGTGCCGTTCGTCTCGAGGAAGTCGTGCACCAGCACGATGCCGGGCGTGCGGTGCAGGGCGGCCAGCGTGCGCCCCTCGGCCACGAAGCGGTCGCGGCCCCAGGCGAAGTCCTCGGCGGCGCCGGTCGAGCGCGGCATCACCGTCGTGCCGTCCTGGCGGATGGCGAGCGAGGCCGGCAGGTATTCCTTGATCGCGACGTCGCGGCTGAGCTCGCTGTCGACGGCGCGGTAGGTGATGCCGAATCCGCCCTGCCCCAGGACCGACACAATGCGATAGCGGCCGACATGCTGGCCGGGCCGCAACGTGACATGGTCGAATTGCGCGCCTAGCGAGCCGGAATCGGAATCGGAATCGCCAGACGGGATCTTCATGGCCCCACGACTGTGCGACCATCCTGCGTTCGTCGCATCCTGACTTCAGTGACCCAGCCTGCTTCGCCGCAGGGGGCGGCTTCGCGGGCCAGGCCCTGCCGTTCTATTTACGCTCAGCGACGCCAGGAGCGGGGAGCGGCGGAAGTGAATCCTTCATCCGCCTCAAGGTGACCCTGTGGGCCTCCACCGTGTTCATCCAGGCGGCGGGCGAGCGGTCGGTGGCGCTGCCTTGGCGGCTTGCATAGAGGTAACCCGTCATCGTGTCGGGAGTCTGCTTGCTCGGGAAATCCAGGACGTAGCGGTACCACCTGCCGCGGTATGGAGCGTCTGCGGCAAAGACCAGCTGTTCGCCCTTTTCGGGGACCAGCACAGCGGTGTGCGCCCACCACACCGGCGCGACGCCCTTGGAGACCATGTTGGCCGATTCGTTGCCGTCGCCCATGTTCCAGGAGAACGCCGCCTTGGCCTGGCCATCAACCTTGACCTCGTGAATCGCGACAGCGAGGCACATGCGTGTCGATTCGCTGCTGCCGCTGAAGCTGATCGACCCTGTCCACAGGCCCATCAGGCCTTGATATCTGGCTGGCACCGCGGAGGCAGGCTCGACATAGCTCCATGTCAACGGCATGTCGCAGAGCCGACGACTTTCCGCGGCGGCGTCCGACGGCAGCAAGACGGCGGCGAGTGCGGCAAACCATTTCCAAGACATCGCTGAAACTCCTTCCACGCTCCATCACACCCCCAGGCCTGGGTGTGCATGCGGGCAATCTGACTTCCGCGACCTTGCCGCCGAGGTCGCGCATTGAACTCTGCCCGGAACGCTGCCCGTCGCAGGTCGGCGAAAAGTCCAGTGTGGTCAGCGAACCCCTGTGAGCCGCGATCTGCCCGCCGTGTACGCTTTCTCGTTTTCGATCGAAGCGTTTGCATCGCTTGGGAGAGGCGGAGGCTGTGGAGCAGGAGTTGAATCGCAGGACCCGCGAAGCGTTGGCGATGTTCGCGGATGAAGTCAGCGCACATCGTTACCTCGAACGCGTGCTCTGGCCCGATGGCGTGCGTTGCCCACGCTGCCGTAGCGGTTCCAGGGTCCGCAAGCTGAACGGCGCGTCGACCCGCGCGGGCACCTATAAATGCTACGGCTGCCGCAAGATGTTCTCCCTTCTGCACGGCACCGTGATGAGCTCGAGCCACGTTCCGGCCCACAAGTGGCTGCAGGCGATCTATCTGACCGACGGCGGAACCAGGCCGATGCGGCCGTATCACCTGCACCGGATCCTGGACGTGTCGTTCAAGACGGCATCGTCGATGATGCGCCGCATCTGCGAAGAATAGCGACAGGTTACTTGGCCGAAGAAACCTCGAGGCAATTGAGAGCGGCGGGCGCGACCTTCTTGCGCCTCCCGGGCGTTCGCCGGCGCGCCGTCGTCGGCAGGTCCAGCCAAAGGCGCGCTTTGCGCGGGCTGCTGAACAGCTTGATGGGACGATCGGCGGCCGCGAGCGCGCCCAGCAGGCGGCCAAAGCTCACCGTCTGTTCCTGGGTGCACACGATCGCCAGGGCGCCGACCTGCGCATGCTCATGAGAGGCTCTTATCTTGACGCACACGGTGAGGATCTCTTCGCCGGTCATGGAACACCGTATGGCGCGGCCATCGAACAGCTTCCGGTAGGATATCGCGCCGGCGCCCGCCTGTGCCTCCAGCAGCGACATCGCATCGTCGAGGGTGACGTCGCCTTCGCCCACCGCAATGAAAAGCCGCTCCTTGGAATCGATCGTCCAGTACAAAGGCATGCAGCGCCTCATCGGCCGCGAGCGAAAAACGGACGGCGCGGACACACCCAGTACCGCGCCGTCCGGATCACCGTATTCATGAACTGACAGGTGATCGGTGAGCCGTGGCGTGGGGCCATGAAGAAACGGCTCGTTGGAAGGGTAACCGAGCGACGACCCAGATGAATTGGGAGAAGTGCGACCCAACGTGGATCGCGGCCCGGGCGGTGCAGCAACGCCACTTGAACGCCCTCCTCTCTTCAATCCAGAGTGCGCCATGGGGCCGTGGATTGAAATGGAGCGGGACTGAGGCGTGCAACTCCCGTTCAGCGCGATGGCTGGGCTGGGAGATGGGTCATGTATGTGGAACTTGGGAGCGGCGGCCAGGTCTTGGCCGCGTACTTGACCCGGCAATATCCGGGGCAAAGGTGGCTGCCGATCGGCAGCCGATCGCTGCAGGCTTTCCTCGCCGCGGCGCCAGCGGCAACCGAGGATCCATCGGATCGGGCTCGCACACGGCAGGTTTCCAGCTCGTCGCCGGCGGCGGCTGCCTGAGCGAGGTTTTGACTCGGGCGGCCAAATTTCGTCTGCTCGCCGGATCTGGACACGATGGAGGGGGCAGCGCGTGTCGACCAACGAGGGGACAAGCGCATGTACAGGATCTGGTACTGGGCGACGATCGACCGTGAAAGCGACGGCCGGTTCGTCGCGAACATTCCCGACCTCGGCGACCTCGCCGCCTACGGCACGTCGGACAACGACGCCGTAGCGCACGTCACCGACCTGGCGCGCGAGCAGGTCCGGACGGTCGTGGAGGCCGGCCAGCCGGCGCCGCCGCGGCGGCACTTCAGCGAGATGCCGAGCCACCTGCACTCCAAGGAGATCGGCCGCGCCATCATCCCGGTGGAGGTCGAGCGCAACGCGGCGGGGGCGGCGCCGCCTTATCATATGGCGCCGTAAGGCCCGAGCTGGCGAAGCGACATGATTTTCGTCCACCCTCATGCTCCTCTCCCCCCGCTAGGGCCCCTAGGGGGAGAGGAACATGAAGGGATGGGGAATCGCTTCATGCTTCGTCGACTTGCCGCCTACATCTTCTTCCAGTCCCCCGCCTGCTCATAGGCGAAGGCCGCCTTGTAGATCGTCGGCTCGTCGAAGTGCTTGCCGACCAGCATCAGCGACACCGGCAGGCCGTCGGACATGCCGCAGGGCACGGCCATCGCCGGATGGTGGGTGATATCGAACGGCGCGGTGTTGGAGATCATGTTGAGCGCGCGCTCGACATAGAGCTCGCGCGGCGCGTCGACTGGCGGCAGCTCGGTCGCCTTGATCGGCGTCGTCGGCATCATCAGCAGGTCGTACTCGCCCAGCGCCTGATCGTAGGCGGCGGTCAGGACCCGCGTCTGGTTCATCGCCTTGCCGTAATAGCGGCTGCCGTAGTAGCGGCGGATGTAGGTGCCGAACATGGTGAAGAGCTTGGTGGTCTCCGACATCTCGTTGGCGCGGTTGCGCCAGTTGCGATGGAAGTCCATCAGGCTGGTGACGTAGAGATCGGGCCGGCTGACGCCATAACCGTCGCCCCACATCATGGTCTGGGTCAGGCCTTCGGTGCCGATCGGCATCCACAGCGCCGGCGCCACCATGTGCATGGGGATCGAGACCTCGCCCACCGTGGCGCCTAGCGCCTCGAGCTTCTTGCCCGCCGCCTTGACCTTGGCGTTGACGTCCTTCTCGGCGTTGGCCTGGGCGAAACCTTCCGTCACCAGGCCGATCTTAAGGCCCTTGATGTCGCCCTGCAGCGCCTTGGTGTAGGGATGAGTCTTGACGTTGATCTGCCGCGAATCGTAGCCGTCGGGACCTGCCAGCACTTCCAGCAGCAACGCATTGTCGGCGACGCTCGCCGTCATCGGGCCGGTGTGATCGACATAAATCTCGATCGGCATGATGCCGGTGTAGGGCACCAGGCCGTGTGTCGGCTTCATGCCGTAGATGCCGGAGAACGACGCGGGCATGCGGATCGAGCCACCCTGGTCGCCGCCCAGCGCCATGTCGGCCTCGCCCAGCGCCACCAGCACGGCTGCCTGACGAGGAGCCGCCGGCCGAGTAGCCCATCTTGTGCGGATTGTGCACCGCGCCGGTCGCGTTGGTGTGGCTGCCGCCGGACAGGCAGAAATTCTCGCAATGCGCCTTGCCGACGATCGTGCCGCCGGCATCGAGGATGCGGGTCACGACCGTGGCGTCGATGTCGGGCACATAGCCTTCGAGCGTCGCCGCCCCGTTCATCATCGGCACGCCGGCCAGCATGATGTTGTCCTTCAAGACGACGGTCTTGCCCTTGAGCTTGCCGCGGGAGGCGCCCTCGACCGTGGTCTTGACGTACCAGGCATTGTGCTTGTTCTCGTCCCCGGTCGGGCGATAGCCCGGCGTGCGCGGATACTTCACCCGCGGCAGGTTGTCGGGCATGGCATCGACGACGTTGTAGGCCGCCACGCTCCCCCGCATCAGCTCGATGAAGGATTTCACGTCCGCCTGGGTCAGCGACAGGCCGACATCGGCCGCGACTTCGCGCAACTGCTCTTCGGTGGGGACTTGAACGGCCATGGGGTCTCCTCCTTCGTTGGAATCAAGGTGCAAGGTGGTGCATCAGCCGCGGATCGCTGCGGACCGACGCGGCGGGACCTTCGAGCGCAACGTGCCCGCGGTCCATGACATAGGCGTGGCTCGCGACCTCGAGGGCGAGCTCGATGTGCTGCTCGACGAGGATCAGCGCCATCTCCCGTGACAGCTGCTTCAGGCGCCCGGCGATCTCCTCGATCACCCCGACCCAGACGCCCTCGGTCGGCTCGTCCAGCATCAGGAGCCGCGGCCGCCCGAGCACGGCACGGCCGATGGCGAGCATCTTGCGCTCGCCGCCCGACAAGGTGCCGGCGGTCTGCTGCAGGCGCTGGGCCAGCTTGGGAAAGAAATCGAGCACGTAGTCCATGCCCGAGCGGTCGGGCTGGCGGACGCAGCCCAGCAGAAGGTTCTCGCGCACCGTGAGCTTGGTGAAGATGGCATGCTCCTGCGGCACGTAGCCGATGCCGCGCCGCACGCGCTGCTCGGCGCGTTCGCCTTCGACCGCGGCGCCGTCGAGATGGATGGTGCCCGCCATCGGCGGCAGCTCGCCGAACAGGGCCTTCAACAAGGTCGACTTGCCGGCGCCGTTGCGGCCCAGCACCGCGACGGCGCCGCGCGCCGGCACCTTCAGCGAGACGGCAAAGAGCGCCTGGCTGCGGCCGTAGCCTGCGCTCAGGCCGGCGACGTCGAGGAAGGCTGCGTCAGACACGGGTGGTGAACACCTGCTGGACCTTGGGCGAGCGCTGGATGGTCTCGACGTCGCCGTGGTCCAGCACGCGGCCCTGGTCGAGCACCGTCAGGTGATCGCAGATGTCGCGGATGAAATGCAGGTCGTGCTCGACGATGATCAGGGTGCAGTGCGCCTTGATCGGCGCCAGCAAGGTGCCGGTCACCCGCCTCTCCTCCGGGCTCATGCCGCCGGTCGGCTCGTCGAGCAGCAGCAGCTTGGGCCTGAGCGCCAGCGCCATGGCGATCTCCAGCCACTGCTGCTGGCCGTGGCTGAGCTCGGCGGCGAGATCGTCGGCGCGGTCGATCAGGCGGAAGCGCTCAAGCAGCGCCGTGACCTCGCCGTCGAGGGCGCGGCGCGACGAGGACAGCAGCAGGCGCATCAGGCTCTCGCCCGATTGGATGGCCAGCAGGACATTGTCGTAGACCGAGAGCTCGGGCAGGACCGCAGTGATCTGGAATTTCAGGCTGAGGCCCAGACGGGCGCGCTCGTAGGGCGTGGCGCGCGTGATGTCGTGGCCGTCGAACACGATGGTGCCGCCGTCGGCGAAATGGGCGCCGGCGATCGCCTTCAACAGCGTGCTCTTGCCCGACCCGTTGGGCCCGATCAGGCCGTGGAACGTGCCGGCCTGCACGTCGACATCGACGCTCTCCAACGCCCGCAACGTGCGGAACGACTTGCTGACGCCGCGGATCTGCAGGAGCGCCATGATCAGCTCCCACCGGATCGGCGCCGGCCATACGAGCCGATGCGCTCGCGATCGGAGACGAGCAAACCAAGGAAACCCTTCGGCTGGAACATCACCACGGCTAAAAGCACCAGGCCGAGGATGACCGGCCAGATGCGCTTGATGGCGTCGATGTCGGCCAGCACGTAGGTCAGCACCTCGACCGCAACGGTGCCAAGCACGGGACCGATCAAGGTGCCCGAGCCACCGAACAGGCAGTAGATGACAGCCGTCGTCGACAGGCCGGGACCCATGTTGCCGGGGCCGATGAAGCCCTGGTGGTAGCTGTAGAGCGCGCCGCCCAGGCCCGCGACCATGCCGGCGAGCGAGAACACCAGCGCCTTGAAGAGTTGTACGCGGTACCCGAAGAAAGCCAGCCGCTCCTCGTTCTGGCGCATGCCGGCCAACACGAGGCCGAGCTGCGACCGTTTTATGAACCGCGAACCGAGATAAATCAGGACCAGGACGATCAGGGCTAAAAAATAGAACGCAGCGCCCTCGACGAACTCGTAGCCGCCGAGCTGCAGCAGCTTCACCGCGGAAAGGCCGTTGCCGGCGCCGACATACTGCCAGCCCGAGACCAGCCGCTCGGCGGCGTAGGAGCCGGTGAGCGTGCCCAGCGCCACGAAGATGGTGGTCGGTGCCTTGCGGCCGAGCAGCAGGAAGGCGGCGAAAAGCCCGGCCAGCAGCAGGCCGACCAGCATGGCCAGCGGCAGCGTCGCCCACAGCTGGCTGAACTCGAGATCGCGGCCGACCAGGGCGATGACGTAGCCCGCGACGCCGAAGAACAGCGCCTGGCCGAAGCTCATGATGCCAGACAGGCCCCAGCACAGGTCGAAGCTGATGGCGAGCAGCGACAGGATCATCACGTTGGTGGCGAGCGTGACGAGGTCGGTGCGTTCGCTGAGCGCAAAGGGAGCGACCAGCGCCACGAGCAGCGTCCCTCCCTCGACCCAGGGCAGCAGGCGGCGGGCAGGACGACGCGCGCGTCCCGCCTGCTGTGCGGTCACCGCGGTGCCGGCTTCGCTCAACATTCCTTCGGATCGACCATCTTTTGGCTTTCGATCACGTCGTAGCGCGTCTTGCCGGCGTCGACTTTGCACTGGGCAACGTACATGTTCATCTTGCAGTGCATCTTGCCCGGCACCATCTCGGCGCCGCCGCCCGGCCCCTGCTCGATCTTGCCCTTGTCCATGGCCGCCGACACCGCGTCGCGCGAGAGATCGCCGTTGGTCGCCTTGACCGCGGCTTCATAGAACTTGATGCCGCGATACATGCCGGTCGAGGCGGAGCCGGCGGTGAACGGATACTTGGTATCGGGGAACTTCTTGGCGTAGTCGGCCTGGAGCTGCTTGCTGAACGGATCGTCGACCGACAGGAAGTAGTCAAGGCAACTGTAGAGTCCCTCCATCTCCTGGGCGGGATGATAGTTCAGCAGGTTCTCGTCGTAGTAGACGCAGGACAGCACACCGCCGTTCTTCTGGAAGCCCGATTCGTAGAGCTGCTTCACGAACGGCTGCAGGCCGGGCGGGATCACCGTGTTGAACACGCAGTCGACCTTGCCGTCGCGGATCTTGCCGATGGTCGCCGAATACTCCGCCTGGTCGAGCGGGTAGTATTCCTCGAACACGACCTCGCCGCCGTTGGCCTCGATGACCTTGCGGGCATACTTGTTCAGGAGCTGCGGCCAGACGTAGTTGGCCGACGGCATGGCGAAGCGCTTCTTGCCGACGGTCTTGATCAGGTAGGGAATGAGCTTGTCGCACTGCTGCGCCGGCGTCGGGCCGGTGCAGTAGAGGTGTTTGGTGCATTCCTGCCCTTCGTAGAGCTGCGGATAGATGTAGAGCGTGCGGCCGCGATTGACGATCGGGTCCTTGATCGCCTGGCGCATCGCCGAGGTGATGCCACCCAGCACGACGTTGCACTTGCGCTCCTGGATGAGCTTGCGGACGTTGCCGACGGCGACCTTGGGATCGGACGCGGTGTCCTCGAGGAAGAGCTCGATCTGGCGGCCGGCGATGCCGCCCGCCTTGTTGATCTGCTCGACGGTGAACTGCGCCACCTGCCAGTTGGCATTGCCACCCGGCGCGATCGCGCCGGTGATGTCGGTGGCGATGCCCATCTTGATGGGATCGGCGGCGCTGGCGCGCTTGGGCGCCAGCATCCAGCCGCCGCCGCCCGCGATCCAGCCGGCGGCACTCAGTGCGCTGGTACCGATCAGGCGGCGGCGGCCAAGGCCGCTGGGTCGGCCCGGAACAGGATGATGAGGGCGATGCGATTGGTCGTCAGTCATGTCAAAGCCTCCCCTGAGTGATGAACCCTTGTGGACGCAGCTTCACGATGATCAGAGCGATGACGAACACCAGCGGATCGGCCAGCACCGGGATGACGATCCACGGCAGGCCGGCGGCCATGCCGCCGACGGCGGCGGCGCCCAGCACCGGTCCTTCGAAGGTGCCGACGCCGCCCAGCATCACCGACAGGAAGGCCTGCACCAGGAAGCGCGTGCCGATGTCGGCGGAGAGCTGGTAGAGCGGAACGATCAGCGCGCCGGCGAGGCCGGCAAGTGCTGCGCCAAAGGCGAAGGTGAAGGCGTAGAGCCTGGTGGTCGAGATCCCGCAGGCGCGCGCGAGGTTGGGATTCTCGAGCGAGCCGCGGACTTGCAGGCCGACTGAGGTGCGAGCGAGGAACAGCCAGGTGCCGGCGACGATACAGACGGTGGTGAGCACGATCACGGTGCGCCATGCCGAGACATCGACGCCGAACACGGTGAACACGCCGGCGATCGGCTCGGAGATCGACTTGTAGTGGCCGCCCAGCAGCCCGCGCACGATCTCGCGGATGACCAGGCCGATGGCATAGGTGCCCAGCATGGCGATGATGGGCGCGGCGTAGAAGCGGCGGATCACCAGGCGTTCCAGCACCAGGCCGATCAGCGCCAGCACGACGGGTGCCGCCAGGATGCCGGCCCAGGCGGAAAGCCCGAAACTCTCGAACAGGTAGACGGTGTAGGCGCCCAAAAGGACGAACTCGCCGTGGGCGAAGTTGAAGATGCCCATCATGCTGGCGATGACCCCCAGCCCGAGCACGATCAGCACCATCACCGAGATGAAGGCGAGCACGTCGAAGGCAAGCTTGACTTCGATGCTCATGACATCGCACCGCACGGTGACCAGCCATCGGCTGGTTGTGGGAGACGGCGGAGGTTACCGTTGGCTGTTAACCGAGTCAGCCGGCTTTTTCCGCTGCTCGATGCCTGTTCGCACGCGCGCGGCCACGACCTCGGCCGGCCAGGACGATGTGCCCTAACAGGCCCAAAACGTGAGACACCGGAACGTCCAATGTTTCCGGCCCCGAGACGCGCGGTGAGCGCGCCAACATGAGGTGACTGGCCCGGACGCGATGGGGTCGCTGTAGGCGTCACTGGTGCCGTCCGTGGCTAGTGACGTATTACTCTGGCTTCCGTTCGTCGTTTTGCGTCAGGAAGCCCCCCTAGGCGAACGGACCGGCACGCGCGTGCATGCCTCGTCTCAAGAGTTCGAAATGACAAAGCCCCGCACTCCTCTCGGAATGCGGGGCCTGGCATCCTCACTCCAGCCGCCAGTACATCCGTGGTCGGCTGGAAAGAAGAAATGGCGACCCGAAGATCAGCCGACGGTCTTTAGATTGTCGGCCGACGTCTTGCCGCTGCGCTCGTCCGACACGACGTCGAACTGGATCTTCTGACCTTCAGCCAGATTATTGAGGCCGGCGCGCTCCACGGCGCTGATATGGACAAATGTGTCCTTGCCGCCGTCATCCGGCTGAATGAAGCCGAAGCCCTTGGCCGAGTTAAACCACTTCACGGTTCCCATAAACATGAGGAGAACCCTTTCGCTTTTTAGTTGTAGATATGCGTGCCCTGCTGTTTTGCGCAGAGGGCCAACCGTCGAATTCGCATTGGTTTCGGGAGCAAGTCGATGGCGGCGCGCCGATTGGTTCAAGGCGCAGCCAAATCATCAGTCCGTATATCGACTAGCTTTAATATGGGCACTCAAGGTGCCCTTTGCAAGGTTATGCAACATTTCCTCGGACTTTAACTGCCCAGGCTGGCGGCACGGTTCAGTGTCGCCATTTCTTCGCCGGCGGCAAACCTTCAGTGACATCGATGTGGGCTGCTTCCTCATTGGGATTCTGCCGTTTGCCGGAGAACCGAACCGTGAGCACGCCTAAGTCCTCGGTAAAGAGGCGCAGATCGTTGCGGCCGAAAGCAAGGGTTAGCGCTTCGGCTGGCATACGCAGCTCGCCAGACGCCACGACCCTCCCAGTGTTCATGAGGTAGCCGTCCACGTCGTAGTCGGCCGGGCCGAAGGCCTGCCCGTCCGAGCCGGCCAGCCTGCCGGTCCCCCGCATAGCTCCAAGATAATGCATCGACATGCGCCAGATTCCCTCCATGGTTGCCGGTTCGCGAAACGGGCGCCAGCACACCCTTCGAAAATTCGAACGTTGCGACCGCATGCAACCGGGCTGGAACAAGACGCGACGGACCAACCTTATATGGTGCGCGATGGTGTCCGGTACAATGCGTTACACGGAACACGTGCATCGCATGTCATTCAGATGCTACCCCGCACCAGCCGTGCCGACAGATCATAAGCGCCTAGAGGGTCACGACGGATGAGGCGCGATCAACCTCTGATCATAGCTCGGGCCGAGCTTGCCGCTGCGGCGCGCGTCCATCTCACGCTGCACGCAGTTGGTATAACCCGTGGTTCCCGGCACGAACCCGTAAGTGACGCATGTGCCTTCGTCGCTGGGTGTCGTGCGGGGAGGCGTGTTCGCCTTCTCCCGTGCGCAGGAGGCCACGGCCACAGCCACAATCACGCTCAAGATTCGATGGGACATACGACTTAGATGCTGCCGGTCTGCTCCGGCTGCCCTGAGCTACGTCAAAGAGAGAGGGACAGATCTCGCGATGCCGTTGGCGAAGCGGCGTAGCTTTCGTCGTGCGGCGATTTCGGCAACCGGCCCCTGTGTCTTCGCGAGGACGCGCACAAGACGACGCATTTCCTGTCCATCTTTGATTCAGGTCAACGCGGACCCGCGGACAAAGGCATCATTTGCGAGTGAATCACGCCTGCAAACCTTGGCGCGACGAGGTCCAGCCATGTACCTGCACAAGCTTGCGACTGTCTTGCTGGCCTTTGGCCTTGCCGCTCCGGCTTTGGCCAGGGACGAAGGTGGCATCTCTTCGTTGGCGATCTCGCGTTGTGCCGGCAAAGTCGGCATCGACACACGCCAGTCCGACGCCGCTTTTGGCCTGATCGCGCTCGACGGCATTCCCTGGGTTACAATCGAGCGGACCGAAGAGTCGGTAGGAACGCAGCCGATAACGACTACGGTAACCGGTATGGGCGCATTTCACCGGCGTAACGGCACTTCGATACCATTCCGCTTCACCTGTGTGCTTGATGCCAGAGGCGAGGCGCTGATGTTCCACGCCAGTCCCTTGATGCGCAACCTTGGCGACTCCCTGCCGCCGGCGACAGTTGTTGTTGGCTCAGCGAGCTACCCGGAAAGAATGGTGCTGCCGAAGGGCGTCGAATTGCGCGTGCAACTGCTCGACATCGGCAAGCCGTCGACCGCCCAGGTCATTGCCGAACAGGTGGTACGCAGCGGCTGGCAGGTTCCGATCCCCTTCACGCTGCGCCTGCCCAAGGATTGGTCGCTCGAAGATCGAAAGCTTGCCATTGCCGCGCGGTTGGTGCTCGCCCACCGATCCTTGTTCGAGCTGACAGAACCGCGCCCCATAACGGCGGCCGACCTTCGCAAGCCGATCGAACTCACACTGGAAAAAGTGGAGTCGAGCAACCATTGAGTAACGGCTTCGACTTGATCCAGGCAGACGGCGACACCCGGGCGCTTCTGCAAGATCGTCGACGATGCCTTGCTGACGCTTACCGGGCCATCCGGGAATGTCCGTTTACGTTGTCCACGGAGAAGTCACATGTCTCAGCCGACGAATCGCGACCGAAAGAGCAGCGATAAACAGCAACAGGCCGTTTCGCGCGTAGCGACGAAGCAGATTGCGAAAAATGCGGTCCATGGCGGCCCCAAGACGGTGAAAAAGGATAAGCGCGTCGGCGCCGGTCGGGGTCAAAAGGGATAGGTCGGATCGATCCGTCGCCAGCTCGAATAGGATCAGATGCCTCCAGTCTTGGACGAGGGAGTGTCCCGACTGGTTGCTGCTTGGCCCTCGTCGCGTCCGCATGATGGCGCCGGCATCGAGGGGGTCAGACGCGCATCCATTCCTGCCGTAGGGCATCGTCGGTCACGTATTCTTCACGGCGGGATCCGTCCGTTGCACGCAGGAGCCAAGTCGGCTCACTGCCCGCATCGTTACGACGCCCCATGACCTCATAAACCGTTCCTGAGGCATCAACGCGCTTGATGTACCGCCCTCCTAGCATCATCGCGACTCCCCTCTCTTGGATGACAACTCCGATATGCCCTTTGGCATCCTAGTGTCATGGGCCAGCGCTTCCGCTCAGGGCGATTCGCGCCAGAATGGCACCGCTTTCTTGAACGCCCGCCACGCCTGCCTGAGGTTGCGTCTGTCATGCCTTCCCCTGTCCTTCAGGTGCTTGCCGAGGCGTTTGCATGACCGGCGCGCCTTGTCGGACGGCCGCGCGGCCCCCGAGATGTCGGCCAAGACTTTCGCGCCGACCGTCCGATCGTTCATGATGCCAAGAGCGTTCTGCAGAGACTCGACGGCATCGACGTAGGCGGTTGCCGGTGTCGGCTCGAAGACAGGCAGCAGAAAAGCTGCAGCATATCGCAGTTTCTTGACCGCGATGCGCAGCCTGTGCAGATCCGCCGCCTTGAGTTCGGACAGGTTTCGCCCACGGCGGCGCACCTTGGCATGATGAGCGTCGAGCGCGCGGCTAGCGAAGTCTTTCAGCGTCTCCCCGGCAGCCGACGGAGGGGCAACGATAAAGCGTTCGAGATCGCGGTCGAACCGTGCGAAGCGCGGCCCCCCGAGCGCACTGCGTGCACGCGACTGCCGTTTGTCGGCAAGTCTCGCGCCCACACGCGAAATCTGATCGGGGGCATCGGGCACGACTTCGGCGAGGAAGACGTGGAGGTCACGGGCGGGTGCGCATTCGCCGGCCAGCCAGCGCGCTTCTGCGGCGATCCCGCGCAGTTCCGGGTTGGCGACGACGTCGCGGAACAGGCCAATGGCAGCGCGCAAGCGGCGCAATGCCACTCGCGTCTGATGAATTCCTTCCGGTTGACTACTCGCCAAGACGACGGCGCGATACCTGTGCAGATCGGTGCGACAGGTCGTAATGATACGCCGCAGTGCCGCGTCGGGATTGAGCTCGCCGGTCAACGGCGCAGCGCCCTCCCCCGGATTAGGCAATTGCGACACCTCGGCATGTCCGTGGAGGCCCCGGCCGGCCCTTGTCCTGAAAGCGTCCACCGCAGCGTTCACCAGCATCTTCTGAGCCTCCGGGCGTCCATTGCACCCAGGCCGGCCGTAGCGCAGCCCAATTTCCGCGCAGAGCGCATCCTTACCACGCGTCCAAAAAAGTGCCCAGGCGTCAGTGACGATCATGTGTGGCGCTGGCCACGCCGACAGGGCTTGCGCAGCGGCGCACGGCGGAGACGGCATTTCCTCCTCCGGCCGCCTGGAGAGCGATCACCGCCTCTCCATCGAAGGCGGCGGGTTGACCGGCAAGCTCGGCGACAAGATCGAAGCGCAGGATCATGGTCCTGCCTTTCTCCATGGTATCGAGCAGATGATCGGACAGCCGAGGGAACATGGCCTCTGTCTCGTCGGCGAGCACGACTTAGTCATCAGCGAACAGGAGGCCGACTGGAAAGACCTGGCCGTCAATCGAGATCTCGGCGCGCGGGTGATTCTTGAGCCTCAGCGGCGGAACGCCCTGCGGCAGCAGCGGACCCTCCGTCGACAGATAAAGCTGCAGTTGCAGGATCCGGTGGTCATCGGCTTCCTCGCAAGCCAGCACGACGCCGTCGATGTTGAGATCGGTGCTCTGCGGGTCGATCACCGCGTAGCCCGGCGGGTCGACGCCGTGCTCGAGCTCCCACCCCTCGAACTTGCCCGGGGCGCCTGCAAACGATGGCGTTGCACAGAGGCATGCCAGCATCAACGCCAAGCGTGCCATCCCACGGAAACTACCCATTGCGTGATAACTTTCTCGCATTTGGTGCAAATTAGGCGTGAAAGCCGTGCTGGGGTGTGATCCAGATCAAGTCCGCCGCCATCCTGCCTTTGGTGGGCGCCGGTGGCTGGGATCCCTTCCGAAGAGATCTTGACCTGTATCAATCCATGATCGACGAAAGGCAGCGAGTCTGCTGCCAGTAATGCGACGGGGTACAAATGAGCCATAGTCATGCGATCGTCTGGATGGACTCCAAGGAAGCCCGTATCTTCCGCTTCAATGCCGCCAACGTGGAAAGCGAGCACATCAAGGCGCACAACCCATTCCGCCAAGTTCACCACAAAGCGGGCGTGATCGGTTCGGGACACATGTCGCTGGACGCGAGCTTCTTCAAACACATCGAAGAGGCCTTGCAGGGCACCAGCGAATGGCTGCTCGTTGGCCCGTCCGCGGCCAAGGAAGAATTGCGCAAGCACGTCGACAGGCATCTACCATCGCTCAAAGCCAGTCTGGTCGGCACCGACACCATGGATCATCCCACCGACGGCGAATTGCTCGATCATGCCCGGCGGGCCTTCAAGGCGATCGACCGGATGCGTCCCAATACACCTGCGTAGAGGTTGACCCTTGGCAGGGGCGCGAAGGATGCGCGCGGCTTGGCCTGGGCGGCCTGGCCACGTTGGAAATCTGACGACGCTCAGTACACCAGATGAACAGGAATCGGCGCGGGCAGTGGCGCCGAATAGGTCGCCTTGCTTGAGATCATCGCTTCCACTTCCCGCACTGAGACGCCGAGGGCCCAGGCAGCGAGCGGACGCGCCTGTTACACGCGCACGCAGCCATGGCTCAGCGCACGATTGGAGCGACTGAACAAACTCCTGTCGTTCGTGTCGTGGAGGAAGATGAGCTGGTCGTTGTCGAGCTCAAACAAGAGTTGCCCGAGCGGATTGTTCGGACCCCGTGGAGCGTAGTGCGCCCCTTCGTTGCTTATCATCGATGGGGTCGGCATCCAGGCTGGATTGAACCTGATTGACGACATCGAGGACAGCAATTCGGGGGTTGGCGTGCTTGGCCGCCCTACAATCACGCGGCTACGCAACACGGGCGCGCCGTCCTCCAGCGCGATCAGCTCGAAGGACGGGATATGGACCACAATGGTCCTGCCGCGTGAAGGAATGGCAGACCTTGAGCCGGGGCCCGCCGGGTAGGCTGCCTGCGAGTCCGACGCTGCCTGGCGCTGCGGCAGCTGGCCATTCGTGATGCCGCACCCCGATAGCATGACGGTGCAGACCACCACCAAAAGCATCTGTCTGAAGCGCCCCGCTGTGGCGTGACCGCGCTGCATTTGCACGAGAGCCCTCTGCGGCCCCTGCTAGTGGGAGACGATCGCGCAACGATCACCGGCGAGAAGCTGGGTGGTTACGCCGCCCAGGAGCCACTGGCCCTGCCGGGTGTAACCGTACGCTCCGGCGACGATCAGGTCGGCCTCCAACTCGCGGGCAATCCCATCGAGCTGCGAGGCGTTGGCCCCCCTCGACAGCATCACCCTGGCATCCGCCTTGACGCCATGATGGCCCAGCCAGGCGGCGACTTCGGCGATACCACTCCGGGCCTCGGGAACTTCCCCATCGTCGGCAAACTCGACGACAGTGGTGTTCGTCGCGGCCTTCAAGATGGGCAAGGCGTCGACGATCGCTCGCCGCGCTTCGCGCGTGTCCTTCCAGGCGACCACGACACGGTCCAAGCCGTCGATTGCCGCCCCCGTCGGAACCAGCAGAACGGGCCGACCAACTGACATCACGAAGTCGCACAGGTCCGGCCGCCGCGTCTGGTCGCACTGCCCATCTCCGGGCTCGGTACTGACCACGACCAAGTCTGCATTTCGTGCCTGCCGCGACAGATACTCCGCCAGGGGAAGGACGGTGGTGTGCGCTCTCCATTCCGTCCGGCCCTTGAGCCGTGCAACAGCGTGACGAAATTCAAGCTCGCCCGCCTCGATGTGCCGCGCGATTTCCTTGCGGTCTTCGTCAAACAGGGCTGCTGGAACTGCATAGTCGTGACAGACCGTCTGGATTGGCCGACAGGCCGCCAAGCCGACGACGCCGGCATCAAGCTTGGCGGCGATGCTGACGGTCGTGTCGAGCACGGGCCCATTCTGCCGCCCGAGGACCAGATTCGCCATCACCGTACTGATCATATCGAGGCTCCTCCGGGGGGCGCCGGATTGCTCTCATGAACATTGGGCTCCCATTGACCGGCGGCACCCTTGTGGAAGTAGCGCTTTACCGCCGCCCACGCCGTGCGATGAGCGATCTCCTCACGCCTCTCGTCCCCTGCGTAGCTCGCCCACGCATCGTTGAACGCTTCGCGATAGAGATCCTGCGCCCGCGGCGGCAGGTGATGACGCACCGCAGGGGGCAGGTCGGCGTTCGATGGATAAGGCATGGCTCAGCCTCTGCTCATTTATCGCGACAGCTTGGCCCTGCCGAGATCGAGCGGCCTTGATCTGGCACAAACGATCGTCGAGGCCTTTCCGGCACCATGAATCCACATCGTGATCGCTCGCCATGCAGGTCGCCACATCTTCCAAGTCGGCAAGGCTCGGTTTCAACGCGAGAATGTCCGCAACTTGCGTGTCGTCGAGATCACCCAGGATCTTGCGAACATCGGTCGAGTCGGCGGGCCCCGTCGCACCGGCTGACGATTGAGTGGTCATTCTAGCCACCCAAACGACCTGATTTGTCAGAGCTCCGCCAGCTCGGGTTCGCGCGCGCCCGGGACCTTGGCCGGCTCCTCCACCTCCGTCATGGTTGCCTCGCTGAGGAGCAGCACACTCGCGACCGAGACGGCATTCTCCAGTGCGATGCGCACGACCTTCGTCGGGTCCACGATCCCGGCCTCGACCAGGTCGACATACTGCTTGCGCGCCGCGTCGAAGCCGTAGTTGCCCTTTCCGTCGAGCATGCGCGCGACCGCCACGCCGCCATCGGTCGCGGAATTTTCGGCGATCTGCCGAGCCGGCGCCTCGAGCGCCCGCTTCAGCACCTGGATCCCCGTCCGTTCGTCGCCCTCCGCCTGCGCCTCTTCACGAGCCACGGCCTCGGTGCAGCGCAACAGCGCCAGGCCGCCGCCGGGCACGATGCCTTCCGCCACCGCCGCCTTGGTGGCGCTGATGGCGTCGTCGAGCGCTTCCTTCCGCGCCTTCATTTCGGACTCGGCGGGCGCGCCGACTTTGATAACCGCCACCCCGCCCGATAGCTTGGCAAGTCGTTCGTGCAGCTTCTCCTTGTCATAGTCGCTGGTGGCGGCCTCGATCTCACGCCGAATGGCGGCGACGCGGCCGTCGATGGCGGCCTTGTCGCCGCCCCCGCCGATAATGGTGGTGGTATCCTTGTTGATGACAATCCGCTTCGCCCTGCCGAGGCTCGCGATGCTCACACTCTCCAGCTTGAGACCGATCTCCTCCGAGACGACCTCGCAGCCCGTCAGGACCGCGATGTCCTGCAGCATGGCCTTGCGCCGGTCGCCGAAACCTGGCGCCTTCACCGCGCAGCTCCTCAGGGCTCCGCGCAACTGGTTGACGATGAGCGTCGCAAGCGCGTCGCCTTCGACATCCTCGGCGACCACCAGCAAGGGCCGCCCTGACTTGACGATCTCATCGAGCACCGGGAGCATGTCCTTGAGCACCGCCAGCTTGCGGTCGCACAGGAGCACGTGCGCATCTTCCAACACCGATTCCATGCGTTCGGGGTTGGTGATGAAATAGGGCGAAATGAAGCCGCGATCGAACTGCATGCCCTCCACGACCTCGAGGACGGTCTCGGTGGTCTTCGATTCCTCGACGGTGATCACCCCGTCGTTGCCGACCTTCTCCATCGCGTCGGCCACCAGCTCTCCGATCGCCTGGTCGTTGTGGGCAGAAATGGCCGCCACCTGGACCTTCTCGAGACGCGTCGAGACTGGCCGCGACATCTCCTTCAGGGCAGCGATGGCGGCCTTGGCCGCGCGGTCCAGGCCGCGCTTCAGGTCGATCGCGCTCGCCCCCGCCACCACGTTGCGGACGCCTTCAGCGAACATGGCGTGGGCCAGGACGGTCGAGCCGGAGGTCCCATCGCCGACAAGGTCACCGGTACGCTCCGCGGCCTGACGCAGCATCTGGGCGCCCAAGTTCTCCTCGGCATCCTTGAGCGCGAATTCCTTGGCAATGGTGACCCCATCGTTGCAAACCAGCGGCGGGCCCCATTTCTTCTGAATCAGCACGGACTTCGACTTGGGGCCGAGTGTCACGCGGATGGCATCGGCAAGCTTGGCCGCGCCTCGCAGCACCTTTTCGCGCGCCGCCGACCGGAACATGACGTGCTTGTAGGTCACAGGAGCCTCCGTGCAAAGAACCTCCGCTTCTTCTAGAGGCGGCGCCGGAAGGACGGTCTGATCCAGATCAAGTGATCGACCGTTCTTCGCGGCAACAGCAGTCCACGCGGATCCGCCAGGACTCGACCCGGCTGGATGGTCGAACAGGGAACCGACGAGCCGGCGCGGGTGAATACCTCGGCCGTTCAGTGCGCAACGAAAACGGGGACCGTCATGCGCGCAAGCAGCGTGCGGCTCACGCCACCCAAAATAAATTCGCGTACGCGCGAATGGCCGTAGAGGCCCATCACGATCAGGTCGACGCCATGGTCCGCGGCTCGTGACAGGATCACGTCGCCCACGTCGGCGTCGGCAGCCACGTCGCGCTGAACCGTGGCCTCGACACCCTGTCGCGACAGCCACATAGCGACATCCGCCCCGGGCTCGGCGCCGTGGCCTTGATTGGAGGACCGCGGGTCGACGGCGAGCACGATCACCTTTTCCGCCTCGCGCAACAGGGGCAGGGCATCCGAGGCCGCTCGTGCGCTCTCCCGGCTGGCGTTCCAGCAAAGCATCATCGTCTGGCCCGGCTTGGGCGGCGCCCCGATGTACGGCACCACGAGCACCGGTCGGCCCGTCGACAGAGCGAGCGTCTCAGGAAGATCCGTCGGCGTCAGCGACTCATTGGCAGGGTCGGCCTGCCCCACCACGACGATGTCGGCGTAACGCGCATGCACTGCCAGCTCGGCATCGGCGTAGCCTTTTGCCAACCGCCATTCCGTCGAAATTCCAGCGCCCTTGACCGCCTTTTCAAAGATCGCCGCTGCCGCGGCCTGATCCGCCTTCGCGGTGGCATCATAGGCCGTGTACAGATCATCCATCAGGATCGCGCCCTCGGTGAATGGCGGAACGTTGAACGGTTCCTGGACATGCACGCCGACAAGATGGGCGCCATGACGCTGCGCCACCTGGACCGCAACGGCCACTCTCTGGGCGGTGTTCGGCTTGCCGTCGCAATGGACGAGAACGGTCTTATAGCTCATGGCTCCACTCCTGGCATTGTCATATGGTTCGAGAATGGCGCGAACGCCGGCAAGAGCCTTGATGCACGTCAACTTCCTGCGGGATCTGGTGCCGAAGGCCAGGCCGAGATTGCCTGAATCACGACGGAGGAATTCCTGATGGCGCGTATCCGGTTCGGCACATTCCTGGCGCCGCATCACCCGGTCGGCGAACACCCGACCCTGCAGTTCCAACGCGACCTGAGACTGGCCGAGCATCTCGACAGACTGGGCTTCGACGAGTTCTGGTGCGGCGAACATCATTCCTCCGGCTGGGAGATGATCGCCTCGCCCGAGCTGTTCCTGGCCATGGCAGCCGAGCGCACCAAGCGCATCAGGCTTGGCACCGGCGTCGTTTCGCTGCCCTACCACCACCCTTTCAACGTCGCGCAGCGCATCGTGCAGCTCGACCACATGACCTTCGGGCGCGTGATTTTCGGCACCGGCCCCGGCGCCCTGCCCTCCGACGCGCGGACCTTCGGCATCGACTACATGCTTCTGCGCGACCGCCAGGACGAAGCCATCGGCATCCTGAAACGGCTCTTCGCGGGCGAGCGCGTCACCTACAAGGGCGAGTGGTTCCAGCTCAACGACGCGCAGCTCCAGATCCTGCCTTATCAGGAGGATCTGCCGATGGCGGCCGCTTCCTCGATCAGTCCATCCGGCATGCAGCTTGCCGGAAAGTACGGCATGGGCGTCCTGTCCATCGCCTCGACCTCGCAGGAAGGCCTGCAGGCCCTGCCGACCCAGTGGTCGTTCGCCGAAGAGGCGGCGAAGAAGCACGATCAGAAGGTCGACCGCAAGAACTGGCGCGTGGTGATGGCCTGGCATCTTGCCGAGTCGAAGAAGCAGGCCGAGCAGGAGGCGGTGGACGGCCTCCAGCACTGGCACAACGAGTACAATGTCCGCGTTCTCGGCCGGCCCGGCTCGGTCCACGTGGCGGACAAGTGGGACCTGCTGGCGCGCGTGACCGGCATCGGCAACGCGGTCGGCACGTCGGTCATCGGCACACCCGACGAGATGGTCAAGACGATTCGCGATCTGCAGGAGGTCACCGGCGGGTTCGGCGTCGTGCTGGGCTTCGCGCACGACTGGGCCAATCACGAAGCGACGCTGCGCTCGTGGGAGCTGTTTGCCCGCTACGTCATTCCCGAGATCAACGGACACACCCGCAACCTCAAGGCTTCGGCCGAGTATCTGGCGGCCAACAAGGTCGAGCTGATGACCGGGTTGAATGCCGCGATCATGGCGAAGGTCCAGGGCAACAAGGTCGCCGAGGCCGCCATGGCGGTGACCAGGCAGCGGATGGCAGCTCAAGCCCAGGGCGACAGCGGGCGACCGGGGTCCGATACCCCTGCGCCGACTCCAGGCAAGGCCGCCAAATAGTGTCTCTGTTGCACGCTAACCCGGCGCCCGCGCGCCGATGGGTTTCAGACACCTAATCCCATCAATTCGACGTCGTCACGTTTGACGAGCGTAAGCCAGCAGCGTGGGCGACCGCCTCCTTTGAGGACTCTTCTTCGCCTTGCTTGTCGGCTTTGCGAACCGCGCGAGTGATTTCGATGGCCGCTGTTGCGATCAGTTGCTTCTCGACGTCCGTAGCGTGGTTTACGTAATACTCCCTCGTCCGCCTGGCGATTTCCGGAAAGCGCAGCGCGTCTGCCCGCAACAAATGAGCATCGGCGTCCTTGAGCGTTTCCGCCACGCTGTCGATCTGAGCCTGCTCTTCAGCATCGACTGAAAATCCATCGTCGATCTGGAACTCGTAGCCAGCCTTCATCAGGCGGCCAATTCGTACACGCTTGGGTGTGTCGTCTGGCGACCGTAGCAGTCGGAAAACGCGAAGGAATTTTGGCGTATCGATGAATACCAGCATGAGCCCTCCCCGGCCTGTGCCCACGCCATAAAGGCAACGATGTCGAAGCAACCCGTCGTCTTCCCCGCGCACCGTCCCCGCTGGCCAACCGGGGCGATCTACGTCTTCCGCCGCCCGCACGCTCGCCGCTGCCCGTCTCAGGGGTTTAACTACTGGCGGTTCCAACTCCCAATAATGTATGGAGTATGGGCGCCGTCTCGTCACGACGCTGTGATCGGCGTCACATTTTTGTGCCGAGCATCCGGCTTTATTTTGGCAGGTTGAGAATGCCATCCCGCGCCAGCTTCTTCGCTTCCAACAACCTCCTGTCCGGATTGCCCGACAAATACGCCTCATGGATGCTGGCGAATGCACCGGCAATATCCCTTGAAAGGGGGCACACACTCTTCGAAGTTGGCGCGGTAGGCGATGGCTGCTATTGGCTCGAAGAGGGCGTGCTCAAGGTCAGCGTGGCATCACATCAGGGCTCGGAGCGCATTCTCGCGATTCTCGGACCCGGATCGATCGTCGGCGAACTCGCAATGATAGACGGACTACCAAGGTCGGCTACAGTTCAAGCGCTCAGGGACAGTAGATTGATCTTCATGGCGCGCAGAACTTTCCTCGAAACCTTGCACCGTCATCCCGAGATATACAGTCACCTTGTTACCATTCTCGTCGCGCGTCTGCGCCAAGCCGATGTAGAGGCAGCGGCCGCGAGCTTCCTTTCGCTCAAAGCACGCGTCGCGCACGCTCTGCTTCAGTTCGCTAAACACCTTGGAGAGCCTGCAGGGACGCCGGGCCAAATAGTCATCCGCTACAAGCTTCGCCAGGAGGATCTGGCTGCCCTGGCCGATGTGGCGCGAGAGAACGTCAGCCGAATCATAAGCGAGTGGAAAAAGCGCAAGATCATCGATCAGCAGTCGCCGACCGTTTACGTAATTGACGAGGCGAAACTCGAGTGCGAGGCAAAAGTCTTTCGCTAGGTGCTCTAGCATGAGCGAGCAACCATCGCGCCGCGGCGCCTCTGGAGGTCATAGGCATGGAGATTTCCGGTAAGACTGCCATCGTCACCGGCGCCGCCTCGGGCATCGGCCTCGGCATCGCCACCGCCCTCGCCGAAGCCGGCGCCAACGTGGCGATGGCCGACATCCAGAAGGACGCGGTGGAGCAGGCGGCGCATCGTCTGTCCGGCACCAACAAGCAGGTGCTCCCGGTCAGGATCGACGTCACCCAGGAGCAGTCGGTGATCGACGCGCTGGCCGAGGCGGAGCGTCGTTTCGGCAAGCTCCACATCGCCTGCAACAACGCCGGCGTGCCGATGCACGGCACGCGGCTGGTGGACGTGTCGTTGGCCGACTGGGCGTTCGTCATGGGCGTCAATGTCTGGGGCGTCATCCACGGCATCCGCCACTTCGTGCCGGCGATCCTGAAGCACGGCGAGGCCGGCCACATCGTCAACACCGCCTCGGTCGCGGCCACGCAGAATCGCCGCGGCACCAACCAGGGGCCGTACTCGATGAGCAAGTACGCCGTGCTGTCGCTGTCGGAGGCGCTGGAGCACGAGCTCGAAGGCACGAATGTCGGCGTGACCGTGCTGTGCCCGGGTCCGATCGCCACCAACATTGCGCGGGGCGCGAGCAACCGCCCCGATCACCTCGGCGGCCCGCAGGTGCGCCCGACCGACGAGGCGGTCCTGGCGGAGCGCCTGGCGCGGACCGGCATCGACCCGAAGCTGGTCGGCGAGCGGGTGGTCGATGCGATCCGCAACAAGACCTTCTACGCCTTCGTCAGCGCCGTGCCGGTCGACACGATCAAGGCGCGGCACCGCCGCCTAGAGGCGGCGCTCGAGACGAGCTGGACGACGTCTTATTAGGACAGCGAATCATGAATGGCTGAGGCGTACCGCCTCGCTCGTGAATTTCTGCATTTTCTGCATATTTTTTGCAGGTCGGCCGTTGTCCGCCAAACCATTGAATTCACGCCGCTTTTGAATTTTCTGCATTTTATGCATTTTCTGCTGACCCTCCGCTGGACGGCACCCCCTACGGAAGATCATCGCTCCCCGTCAGGCTGAACGGCAGCCGGACGATGACCAACTCCCGGGCAGGAGCCGTCTGGCACACGATCGGATAAACGATGCATAGAGCGGGAGCGCGGGGAACCCGCGCAACGGGCCGACAATATAACCAAAGTGCATGTTAGTCAAGTACTGCGGTCAAGATCGGCCAGTTTCGTTTTCGCGGGTTTTTGCGCCCCGTAGAGGGGTCAAATCCGCAGAAACTATTGCCAGCAGTGCTATCAACCTGCCCCGGCACAGTGGTTTTGACCGGTCGAATGATGCGCTGCATTCTTCTCAGGTCAGACGTAATGAAAGGCGGTGAACATGGGACGGCTCGACGGCAAGGTCGCAGTGGTGACGGGTGGGGCGTCGGGAATCGGCGAAGCGACGGTCAGGCGTTTCTTCGCCGAGGGCGCGAGCGTGGCGTTCTGCGACCGGGACGGCGCCCGCGGCAACCGCCTGGCGACCGAGCTCCGCATGGCGACCGAACTCAAGCCCACGGCCACAGGCGCCACGGTTGCCTTCACGCAGGCCGACGTCGGTACCGAGGACGCGTGCCTCGCCTTCGTCAACGGTGCAGCGCAGCAGTTCGGGCGCCTCGACATCCTCGTCAACAATGCCGGCATCCGCAAATACGAGAAGATCGACGAGGCGAGCGCGGCGAGCTGGAACGAGATCCTCAACGTCAACCTGATGAGTTACGCCTTCTGTGCCAAGGCGGCGGTTCCGCTGATGCGCCAGAACAAGGGCGGCGCCATCGTCAACGTCGCCTCCGTCCGCTCCGTCGTCGCCGGTGGCGGCAACCTGCAGTACGACACGACCAAGGCCGCGATCGCGGGCCTGACTCGGGCGCTCGCCGCCGACCACTCGCCCGAGGGCATTCGCGTGAACGCGGTCGGTCCTGGGCCGATCTTCACGCCGTTCCATGAGCGCCGCATCGCGGCGGCTGGCGAGACCGTCGAGCAATACAACGCCCAGGCGGCACGAGGCACCATGCTGAAGCGGCCGGGCCGGCCCGAGGAGGTCGCCGCCGCGATCCTTTTCCTGGCCTCCGACGATGCCTCCTACGTCACCGGCGCCCTGCTGTTCGTGGACGGTGGCATGACGGCGATGTGAGAAAGCAGGGCGTTCCTGGAAGCAAGGATGAACACATGGTTGAACAGAATACGGCGTGGCGTGCGGAACCCCTGACCTGGGGGCAAGGATCGAAGGTCTTCGAGGTGTTCCTCGAACCGACCTGCCCGTTCTCCGCGAAGGCCTTCGGCAAGCTCGACGAGACCTTGCAATCGGCGGGCGCCGACAACGTCACCCTCAAGATCTGGCTGCACTCGCAGCCATGGCATCTCTTTTCCGGCGTGATCACGCGCTGCGCCCTCGCCGCTTCCACGCTCCCGGAAGGCAAAGACGCCGCCAGGAAGGTGCTGGCCGGTGTCGCCGCTCACCGTGACCAGTTCGAACCCGCCGATCATTGCAGCGGGCCCCTTCTCGAGTTGTCACCCGCCGACGTCATTGCGCGCGTCGAGGAATATTCGGGCCTGAAGCTTGCCGAGGCCTACGCCCTCCCCAAGCTCGACCAGGAGGTCAAGCGACACACGAAATATGCCCGTCAGAACGGCATCCATGTCTCACCGACCTTCATGATCGATGGCCTGGTCCAGAACGACATGAGCAGCGGCGACACGGTGTCCGCCTGGGTGTCCCGTCTGTCGGCGAGTTAGAGCGTGATGAGTTCAAGTCGGCTCCGTCGTCCCTCCACTACGCCTCGCTGCGCTCGGCTCCGGTCGGGACGACGGAGCTAAACTCAGCGTTCCTCAGTAGGGACGGTCGCCCCGCACCAGCATCCGGTACAGGCGGCGATGCTGGCTGTGATCGTAATCGAAGCCGGCTTTATGCAATGAGGCGCGGTCATCGATGATCAGCAGATCGCCCTTCTTGTACTCGTGCGTATAGCAGAATTGCGGCTGCGTGATCTTGTCGGTCAGATCCTGCAGAAAATCCTGGGTTTCCTCGGGCGACATGCCGGTCACCGTCTCGGTCTTGGCCTTGTGAAACCACGCTGCCTTGGTGCCGGTCTCCGGGTGGGTGCGGACCAGGGGATGCACCGTCGGCGGCTTCGTCGACGCGAGCTGGGCCTTCACGATATCCGGATTGCCTGTCTTCATCCGCGCGCTGCTGATCAGCGTATTCTCAGTCTTCGCGTCGACGATCCTGAGCTTCACATCGTCTGGAAGCGCTTCGTAGCCGTCACGCGCGTTGCAAACCGACGTCCCGCCACCCCTGTCCGGCACGGCCACCGCATACAGCATGGTGAACTTGGGCGGCAGTTCCTGGTTGGTGTGGTCGGTGTGCCAGGTGGCATTGCCGCCGACTTTCGCCGGCTGGCCCTTGCTGTCCAGGTGACGGTTGTCGAGCACACTGATCAACGGAAAGCCGTCAACCAGATAGCGCCGGTTCTGGTCCTCCATCAGCTCGCCGAACATTTCGCCAGCGGCTTGCAGCTGGCCCGGAGTGAGATGCTCCTGCCCGCGAATCACCAGAACCACGTTCTCGACGACAGCATCGTAGAGCCTCTTCCGCGTCGCGCCGTCGAGGGGATGCGCAAGGTCGATACCCGTGACAATGGCGCCGATGTGCTCCTTGACCTTCTCGATCCTCATGGCCTGGGTGGGAAGCCTCGCCGCGGCAACGCTCATGATCTGGCTCCTCATCTGTCGCCCCGCAGATTGCGGCGGGCGCGTGTAGCATTACGGAGAACCACTCTCGCCAATAGCATCGGCCGAATGTCGGCATCCATCAAGTCCTGCCTGATAACCACGTCGTGTGGCGACCGAACGTCGGCCCGGCCGCCCGGAAACATTAGAGAGGAAAACTCTGGGTGCCGGCCGGGGCCCTACAGAGTTTTCGGTGGCGGATCGGGGAACCCTGGCGAAACAGTAGACACCGGAGCGTCCAATGTTTTGTCGAGCTCCGGGAGCCCAGCGACAATCCACGAGGCCAACGTGGCGGCGCTGGGCTCCGGCAGGGCCAACCGAGCCGACACGATCGCACATCGAACGATGAATAGAGCGAGCGATACCCAGGGGCACCGATATGTCGACGCTTACGCGACCCGAAACAAGACACTGGAGACGAGTACTGTGGACGCCGGCTGGGCCCAGCGCGGCACCACAGTCCCAGCACTGCGGAAAACGTGTGTATGCGTGCATCACCTCCTGGTCATGGAAGTCGCCGTCATCGATGGCGCCGTCCCGATCGGTCGAACGGACCGGCGCGTATGTGCGTGCCTCGTCTCCGGAGACGTCGTCCGGACGCGATGGCAGTTCGTGACGTCTTTCCCAGGACCGACAGGCCCGGTGGCCCCCTTGGCGTCCCCCATCCGTATCCGGTTGCCGACCGTTGGGCCGGTCCGGACGCGACGAAGGTCGCTGTAGGCCTCACCGGCACTCGGGCGCATCCTTGATGCGTGGCCGAGGACTCTGGCCGCCAGCTGTTGGGCTTTACAGCGACCATTATGCCGATCCTCTCGAAGAGCGTCGGCGGAGATAAGCCACAATATCCGGTGACGAAGTCAACCCGATTCCGGCTTAGGTCGCGCGGCCCACCAGCCTGCCATCGGAAAAGCGGGCACGATCTTGCCAATCCTGGACGAATGGGTGGCGGTGATGCGGGCGGTCATCGACTAGGGGCAAAACCCAATAAAGCGTGGTCGTCCACGTCCGCTTTCGGGCCGACTCCAGACTTTGCTCACGCTGAGCTGATCGTCAGAGATGGGCCAATAGCCGACATCGGCACAGTCTCGATCCAGGTCAGCACCGCCACAGCGAAACCGGCCATGACGCCCCGGGCGAGGTGATGTCGGTCAGCAGATCCTTTTCCGCCGACCGGCGGGGACTGCACTGCCGGTGCACGGCGCCCTCCCATCGGGAAGTGCCCGTTTGCGGTCCGCGGTGCCTGATCGTACCATCGCCCCTCGGGCGTTGGGGGACGCTGTGTCTCCCTTGCGTACCGAACCACCCGGATGCCGGGACAAAATGAGGGGAGATACACATGCTGAAGAAGTTCCTGATCGCGTCGGCGGTCGGACTGCTGCTGGCGGCTTGCCAACAGCAGCCGCAGATGGCCAGCCCGCCGCCCACGCAGGTGAGACAGTTGTACGTCGTGTACTTCAACACCGGTCAATCGGACATATTGCCTGATGGGCAGGCGACGATTGCCCAGGCCTCCGCAACCTTCAAGCAGGGCGGCACCAACGTGCTCGTGAAAGGCCATGCCGACCGCGTCGGCGATCAGGGGATGAACCTGCGGCTTTCCATGGCGCGCACGGCGGCCGTGAAGGCCGCGCTGATGCGCGCCGGCGTGCCGGAGTCTGCGATCCGGTCGGGCAGCCTGGGTGAGGAAAGCCTGCCGGTCCCCACCGCCGACCAGGTCCCCGACCGGCTTAACCGCAGTGTTCACATCACGGTCATTGGGCGGCCGGTCATGAGCGACAAGGACTATTGCGCCGCGCTTGCCAGGAAGTGGCGTTCGTATTCCCGGACGGGCGCACAGGGTCCGGCGCCGCAGGCGATCGCCCAGTGCGATGCCGGAAATTACGACGCGGGCATCACGGTGCTGGAGCAGATACTGACGGACGACAGGGTTGTGTTGCCGTCGCGCTACTTGTAGCCCGATCCGGCTCGAGTAGACTGTAGAAGGCGGTCCTCCTGCGAGGGCCGCCTTTTTTTGCGCTTCGATGGAGACCGAACTCCTCAGGGCGTCGCAAATGACGCAATGGGTCAAACTCTGACGAAGTGTTTCGCGTGAGCAAAGTCTGGAGTCGGCCCGAAAGCGGAAGTGGACGACCACGCATTATTGAGTTTTGGCCCTAGTGTCACCCCGAGCGCAGCGAGGGGCCTTTAAGGCCGCAGGAAAGGTCCCTCGCTTCGCTCGGGATGACACCAGACGGTATGCGGCAAACTTTTCAAGGCGCGGATCCGCCTGACGCTCGGCGCGGATGGAGCAATCGACACGCGCCGGAGCTGTTGGCAAGAGGACCGGGCTCCGCCTATGGTCTGCCCCATTGAATCTTACCGCAGGAACGATCCCGATGACCTACTCC
>NZ_BKAJ01000032.1 GCF_007992495.1 Reyranella soli | reverse complement strand
AGTGGCGCGCCCCCAGCCCATCATGACGCCATCGCCGGCCGCTTCGCTCGCCACGGCATCGCCGTCTCGTAGGCGTGGGCAGCCCGGAACAGCGTCGGCTCGGTGAACGGCTTGCCGGCGAGCTGCATGGACACCGGCAGGCCGCCCTCGCCGAAGCCGGTGCAGATGCTGATGGCCGGAAAGCCGGTGACGTTGCACGGCATGGTGAAGGACGGCTTCTCGATGCCCGACCACTTGGGCACGTTGTCGATACGCGGCGCCTCGGCGGGCGCCGACGCCATGACGATGACGTCGAGGTCGGCCATCGCCTCGGCCATCTCGCGGCACAGCACGCGCCGGCGGCGCGTCGCCTGGACGATATCAGGCCCGGTCAGCATCGCAGCAAGAGCCACGCGATCGCGCAGCATCTCGCTGTAGTCGTTGAAGCGCTCGCGCAGCCAGGGACCGTGCAGGGCGAAGGCTTCTGTGATCATGATCAGCCAGCCGACCGCGAAGTACTCGACCATGGGCGACAGAGTGATGTCGCGGACCTCGGCCCCTTCCTTGCGGAAGAAATCCAAGGCCCCGTCGATGCCGGCGCGCGTGGCATCCGACGCGCGATTGTCGGTCTCGAAGAAGTGCCGGACCACGCCGATGCGCAGCCCCTTGGCGCCCTTGCCCAACTCGGCAGTGAAGTCCGGCACGGGGCGGTCGGCGCTGGCTGGGTCCTCGGCATCATGGCCGGCCATGCCCTGCAGCAGCAGCGCGCAGTCCTCTGCCGTCCAGGCCATCGGCCCGGCATGGTCGAGCGAATAGGCGAGCGGCAGGATGCCGACGCGGCTGCACAAACCATAGGTCGGCTTGATGCCGGCGATGCCGCAGAGCGCCGCCGGGCCGCGGATCGAACCGCCGGTGTCCGACCCCGTGCCGCCCATGATGAGTCCAGCCGCGACCGCCGCTCCGGTGCCCGAGGACGAGCCCGCGGTGAAATGCTCACGGTTCCAGGGATTGCGCGCCGGCGGCCAAGGCAGGTCGAACGACGGTCCGCCGAAGGCGAACTCGTGCGTGGAAAGCTTGCCCAGCATCACGGTGCCCGCCTCCACCCACTTGGCGACGGTGCGTGCGTCGCGCGTCGGCACGTTGTCCTTCAGGAGCTTGGAATGCGCCGTCGTGCGGATGCCTGCAGTGTTGTAGATGTCCTTGTGCGCGATCGGAATGCCGTCGAGCTTGCCGTGCAGCGACCCAGACATCTGCCGAGCTTCCGCCGACTTGGCGTCGGCCAGCGCCCGCTCCGCCGTCACCATCAGGAATGCATTGAGCTGCGGATCGAGGCGGCCGATGCGGTCGAGATGGGTCTTGGCCAGCTCTACCGGCGACAGCTTCTTCGCCGCAATCAGCTTGGCGGCCTCCGCAATAGTCAGGATCGACATCACTTCTGCTCCACGTCGAAGGTAAGAGCAGGTTCGGCCTCGCGCGGCAGCGGCGCGTTCACAAGCGCAATCAGGCGCTGGAAGATTGCGGCTCCGGGCAGGATTCCTTTCACCTGCTCCGGCGTCAGCGAGAGGCCGGCACGCTTCAGGATGGCATCGAGTTCGGCTTCGTCGATCGAGGGAGGCACGGGCATTCCTTTCATCTTCCGGAGGGTGCACGATAGCGCATGATCATCGATCGCATAGACCCTATCGCTCTGCGGATTCCGAAGACGACGGGCGGCGCCGACGCGCTGCATCTCGTCCTATGCAAGGTCACTGCCAAGTCTGGCCTGGTCGGCTACGGCGAATGCCTGTGCCTGCGGCCGGCCATGCAGCAGAGCCTGGTCTCGGCAATCACCGACGCCATCGCGCCGCTGTTCCTCGGCAAGTCTGTGGAGGACCGCGAGCGGCTGAACGTCGAAGCGCGGATTCGTTTCGCTTCGTTCGGCCGCTCGGGCACCAATCTCAATGCCCTTGCCGCGATCGACATGGCGCTCTGGGACATTGCCGGCAAGGCGGCCGGCCGTTCGCTGTCGGACTTGCTGGGTGGTGCCGAGCGAACGCGCGTGCCGGTGATGGCGAGCCTCGATCGCTACAACGACGCGGCCAAGGTCACGGCGCGTGTCGCCGACGCGCTGGCCGCCAAGGTCGCCGCCGTCAAGGTCCACGAGTTCGATCTCGACGTCATCGAAGCGGCACGGAAGGTCGTCGGCCCGAGCCTGCCTTTCGTCGCCGACTGCAACAACGCCCATGCCCTGGCCGATGTCGAAGCGCACCGCACACGCTGGCAGGCGCTCGACCTCTTGTGGCTGGAAGATCCGGTGTGGCCGCCTGAAGCCCTGCTCGGCTCACCGCAACTCCACGGCATCGTCGTTGGGCTGGGCGCCGACCTCGGATCGGCCGAACAGCTCGCGGTCTATGCCAGGCCACCGGTCGGCGTCCTGCAGCCCGACATCTGCATGATTGGCGGCGTGTCGGAGAATCGGCGCGCCGTGGAATTGCTCGGCCCGCGCGGCGTTTCGATCGCACCGCACACGCCGTTTATTGGGCCGGCCGGGCTCGCCACGCTGCACTTCCTGGCAACGATGAAGGAGTCTGCCTACTACGCCGTGATCGAGGCCCTGCCGCATATGGACATGTACGGCGACAGCGGGCTGACGCGCTGGCAGCCCGAGCTCAATGTCCCGACCGGACCCGGCCTCGGCTTCGATCCGGATCCGGCCTTCCTGGAGAAATATCGCCTGTAGTTGGGAGCGCGGGCCTCTGGCCCGCCTCTTGATCATGAGCGGACCGGAGGCCCGCGCTCCCGTTACGCCTTGACCTTGCGGCCCAGCATCGATTCGTAGACGCGCAGCACGGAGGTGCTGTCGTCGGGACCGAAGCCCATGCCCTTGGCCAGGCGCTGCAGGTTGTGCGTCGAGGCGCCCTGGTAGAGCGGCACGCCGAGCTCGTCACCCAGCTCGAGCGCGAGATGCAGGTCCTTGTAGGCGAGATCGAGGGCGAAGGACGGCGGCGAGTATTTGCCCGGCAATGCGCGCAGCGTGAAGTTCTTGATAGCGTTGGAGTTGCCGCTCGAGGTCGAGATCACGTGCAGCAGCTTGTCCGGATCGAGGCCGTAGCTGGTGCCCAGCATCATGCCTTCGACCAGGGCTGACATGTTGCAGAACGACAACATGTTGTTCACCAGCTTGGCCACCGTGCCGCTGCCCAGCCCACCCATGTGGATGACGTTGGCGCTGAACGACTGCAGCACGGGCAACGCGTCGTCGAACACCTTCTTGTCGCCGCCGACCATGATGGCGATGGTCGCGGCCTCGGCGCCGGTCGTGCCGCCGCTCACCGGCGCATCGAGCATGGCGATGCCCCGGGCCGCCATGGCGGCGCCAACCTTCTTCACCATCGACGGCGCGTTGGTGCTGAGGTCGATGTAGGTCTGGCCCTTGGTGATGTTCGCGAGGATACCGTTGTCGCCCAGGGTCACGGCCTCGACGTCCTTAGGCATGGGCAGCGAGGTCAGCACGAGGTCGGCGCCCTTGGTCACTTCCGCGATGGACTTGGCCGCCGTGCCGCCGAGATCGGTGCAGGCCTTCACCGCCGCGGCGTTCAGGTCGAACACCGTCACCTGGTGATTGCTGCGCTTGATGATGTTGCGGCACATGGGACCGCCCATGTTGCCAACGCCGATGAAACCGACTTTCACTGCTTCCTCCCTAATCTTCGCCGTCGTCTCGACCGAGGGCCGCGGGCCCGAGCGGAGAGACCTCCTGTCTACAATAAGCTGCCTGTCGTGGAGAGAAGGTCTCTCCGCTCCGCGCTTCGCGCTCCGGTCGAGACGACGAAGAGCCTTACTTCACCTTCAACACCAGCTTGCCCTTGAAGTGCCGCGCCGCGCTGACGCTGAGCGCGTCGCGCGCCCTGGCCAGCTCGTACAGCGTCACGTGCTGCGGCCGGACTACGCCCTTGCCATAGAGTTCGGCGATCCGCTCCATGTACTTGCGCTCGCGCGGCACCGCCGGCCTCAGCGCCGTCACGTCGCCGCGCTCAGGCTTGGGTGCCGTCGGGCCGGAGGCGATGAAGGTCGCGCGTCCGCCCGGCTTCAGCACGGCGAAGGAGCGTGTGGCGACGTCGCCGCCCACCGTCTCGAACACCGCGTCGCAATCCTTGACCTCCTTGGTGAAGTCGGTGGTGCTGTAGTCGATCACGTGATCGGCGCCCAGGCTGCGCACATAATCGACATTGCCCGTGCTGCAGGTGCTGATGACGCCCGCGCCGATATGCTTGGCGAGCTGGATGGCGAAGGCTGCGACGCCGCCCGCGCCGCCCTGGATCAGGATGGTCTCGCCAGCCTTGAGCTGCAGCGAGTTCTCGATCGCGCAGATCGCGGTCAAGCCGGTCAGCGCCATGGCCGCGGCATCGACGTGCGCCAGGTCGGCGGGCTTCTTGGCGACGACATTGGCGCCGACCGCGATCTTTTCGCAGTAGGTTCCGTCGCGGCCCGTCTCGAGCACGCCGAACACGTCGTCGCCGACCTTGAGGTCGGTGACGCCCTCGCCGACGGCGCTGACCTTGCCGGAGAAATCACGGCCCAGGATCAGTGGGAACTTGGTCTGCTTGTACTCGCCCAAGGCGACCTTCGGATCGGCGCCGTTGATGCTCGCCGCCACGGTGTCGACCACGACCTGACCCGGTCCCGCGACCGGATCGGGCAGATCGCCGTAGGTCAGGACCTCTGGTCCGCCGAATTTCTCGATGAAAGCTGCTTTCATGGGTTTCCTCTCACTCCGTGCCGCGCATGATGCGCCACGGAGTGGCGCGCTCCCAGCAAAGACTTAGCGCGCGCCGCGGACCAGCCGTCCCGGCAATGCAGCCGTCGCCTCGCCGTGCCGATAGACGACCTCGCCCGACACGATGGTGGCGTCGAAGCCGTCGGTGCGCTGGACCAGCCGCTTGCCGCCGGCCGGCAGGTCATAGACCACCTCGGGCGCGCGCAGGCACATGTTGTCGTAGTCCAGCACGTTGATGTCGGCCTTCATGCCGACTTTCAGCAGCCCGCGGTCGTTGAGCCCGATCGCCGCGGCATTGTCGTGGCTGAGCCGCTTGATGCCCCACGCCACCGGGAACAGCGACCCGCGCCCGCGATCACGCGTCCAATGGGTCAGCGTGTAGCTGGTCGCGGTGGCGTCGCACATGATGCCGACATGCGCCCCGCCGTCGCCCAGGCCGATCAGTGTGTTGGGCGCAGCGATCATCTCGCCGACGACGTCAAGGTTGCCCGCGGCGAAGTTCGTCACCGGCAGGTACAGCATCTCGCGGCCATCGCGCTCCAGCAGCAGGTCGTAGGCCACCTCCTCAGGCGTGCGCCCTTCCCGCGCGGCGCGGGCGGCGATGCTCTTGTCGGGCGTGGGCTCATAGTCCGGCGGATCGCCGAACGGGAACATGCGATCCCAGCGATCGACGCGGCGCTCTCGGCCGCCGCCCTCGAACGCCTCTCTCATAATGCGCGCCCGGAACTCCGGCTTGCGCAACTGGGCCAAGCGCTCGGCAAACGGCAGATGGGCGATCGCCTTGTAGGACGGCCGGCCCATGAACGGGTTCTGCGACAGCTCGAACCCCAAAAGCACGCTGGTCGGCCGCGAGCGCACTTGCGCTGTGATGCGGAAGCCCTCTGCGTTGGCCTCGTCGATCTCGGCCAGGAGCGTGCGCCAGTTGTCCGGCCGTACATGCGATTGCAGCATCGAGATGGTGACCGGCCGGCCGGACTCCTTTGCCAGCCTTCGGAACAGGCCGATCTCGCCCGCCTGGTCCTCGAAGTCCGACACGATCTGCAGCCAGCCGGCGCCGGCCTCGCGCATGGCGTGGGCGATCGCCGTCAGCTCGGCCTCCTCGGCGCGCAGGGTCGGGATGCTGCGGCCATCGGCGGCGCGATGGTTCAGCGTGCGCGACGTCGAGAAACCGAGCGCACCGGCACGCAAGCCTTGGGCCGCGAGCTCGGCCATGCGCCGGCGGTCGGCCTCGGTGGCGGGCTCGCGATTGGCGCCGCGCTCGCCCATCACGTAGACGCGGAGCGCGGCATGCGGCACCTGGGTCGCGACGTCGATGTCGTAGCGCCGGGCCGCGATGGCATCGAGATAGTCGGGGAAGCTATGCCAGTTCCACGGCAGGCCCGCGGTCATCACGACCTCGGGAATGTCCTCCACGCCTTCCATCAGGTTTATCAGCATGTCGTGCTGGTCTTCGTGGCAGGGCGCGAAGCCCACGCCGCAATTGCCCAGCAGGACGGTGGTGGCGCCGTTCCACGACGAGGGCGACAGCCGCTCGCTCCAGGTCACCTGCGCGTCGTAGTGCGTGTGCACATCGACGAAGCCCGGCGTCAGAAGCTTGCCGCGCGCATCGATCTCTTCACCGCCCTTGGGGATGGCGCCGCCGATCGCCGTGATCTTGCCGTCGGCGACGGCGAGATCGGCCTCATACGGATCGCCGCCCGAGCCATCGACGATGGTGCCATTGCGAATCACCAGGCTGGGTGCGGACATGAGAAAACTCCAATTGGGTGGCCGGCATCGTATCGGCAGAAAACTTGCCGGAACAACGTCGCCAGGGCATGGCTGCGTCGCGTCACCCCCAACGGGCGAAACACAGGCCGGTGCCCGTGCCAGCGGGCGTCCGGTAGCCCGGACAGTAGGTCACCCAGCGCAGATCGAGGTGTTCCAGCGCCCCGCCGGCGCAGATCCAGTTGCGGATCTCGGAGTTGCCCGAGTTGAGCCGCGCGCGCGGCAGGTCCTGGAGCGCACCGGCATCCTTTTCCTTCAGCGCCCGGACCACCTCGCGGTCGAGCTGCTCGTCGATGGTGAAGTGGCTCAAGCCCCCCGACGCCACGACGCCGACCCGCAGGTCCTCCGGATAGGTTTCGACGGCCTCGCGAATCGCCTGGCCGAGCCGGTAGCAGCGCTGCGGCGACGGCTGGTTGGGCGGGTAGTAGGTGTTGAGCACGATCGGCACCACCGGGATCGCCGCCGTCATGAGCGTGCGATGCACGAAACCGAAGGCGTGCCCCTCGCCTTCTCCCGCCGGCAGAGCATTGGCCGACGACACGTCGAACTCGCGATCGATCAAAGCACCGATCAGGTAATTGGCGAGCCCTGCATGGACGGGATAATGCCGCGTCTCGCTCTCCTCGTAGTAGCGCGCGGCGGCGCGCTGCATCCAGTTCGGCCGGCGTGCCCCGTCGACATGGGAGCCCGCGGTCGTCCGTCCCGTGCGGTTCGGCACGTTGGCGATCGTCTTGCCGCGATAGACCAACACGGCCGGCATGTTGTCGTCGTGATAGAGCTCCTTGTGATCGTCACCGACGACGATCAGCGCGTCGAGTCGGGCTTCGCCAAGCCCGTCGCGCAGCCTGCCGAGAGCGGCCATCGCCTCCCCGTGACGGCTGGCATGCTTGTCCGGCGTGATCTCCGACTGCAGCGACGCCGGCGCCTTCACCAGCAGCTCGTCGTAGGTCGCGGCCCGCCCGTCCGGATATTGGTGCGGACGGTGCCGGTCGACTTCCTCGAACAACGGCCATTCCTCGGCCGTCATGTTGAGCATCGGCGTGTGCGAGGTGCCGGCGCCGAAGACGATGCTGGCCATGCGCGTTCCTCCCGACCTTTCAGGTGCGCGGAAGCTGGTGCTTCAGCACCTTGCCGGTCGCATTATGCGGCAGCTCGCCGATGAAACGCACCTCCTTCGGCACCTTGTAGCGGGCGAGCTGGCTGCCGCAGTGCTCGATCACCGCGGCCTCATCGAGATTAGCGCCGTTCTTCAGCACCACGAAAGCGCGGCCGACCTCACCCCATTTCTCGTGCGGCACGCCGACCACGGCATTCTCCAGCACGCCGTCGAGCTGGTAGATCACGTTCTCGACCTCGACCGGATAGACGTTCTCGCCACCCGAGATGAACATGTCCTTCCAGCGGTCGACGATATAGTAGTAGCCGTCGTCGTCCTGGCGCGCGGCATCGCCGGTATGGAACCAGCCGTCCTGGGTGAAAGAGGTCTTGTTGGCCTCCGGCCGGTTCCAGTAGCCCGGCGTGACGGTCGGCCCCTTGATCATCAGCTCGCCGGTCTCGCCGCGTTTCACCTCGTTGCCGTCGGGGTCGCAGATCTTCAGCCGCACATAGAGCGGCGGCAGGCCTGACGAGCCGACCTTGCTCAACGCCATGTCGCCCGACAGCAGCAGGCCGATCGGCCCGGTCTCGGTCATGCCCCAGCACTGCTGCAGCTTGATGCCCTTGCGGCCGTACTCCTCGATCAGCGCCAGGGGTGCCGCCGCGCCGCCGATGCCGAGCGACACGATGTGCGAGAGATCGGCATCGGCGAAACCCGGCTCCTGCGCCAGCATCAGGAAGTTGGTCGGCACGCCCAGCGCATGGCTGAGGCCGAGCGCCTTATCGCTCAGCAGCCGCAGGAACCGGGCGGGGTCGAAGCTGCGCATGACGACGTTGCAGCCGCCGGTGTGGAAGGTCGGATTGGCGTAGACGTTCAGCCCGCCGGTATGGAAGGTCGGCAGGAACACCAGGTTCCGGCTTTGCGCCGTCAGTCCGACCATCACGGCAGACTGGATGGCGTTGAAGATGCACATCTGGTAGGTGATCTGCGCGCCCTTGGGCCGGCCGGTCGTGCCCGAGGTGTACATGATGGTCCAGATGTCGGCCAAATCGAGGGCGGGAAGCTCGCGCACCGGGGGATCGATCGTGCCGCGCGCGGCTGCCAGTCCCGCCTCGTAGGCGCTGGCCTTGCCGTTGGCGATATCGGCGGTGTGCGCCACGCCCGCAAGCTTCGCCACCTGCAAGGCCACATCGGCGAACTCCTGGCCATGGATCAGGACGACCGGCCCGGCGTCCTTGCAGATGAACTCGAGTTCGGGCGCGGCGAGGCGCCAGTTCAGCGGCAGGAAGATCGCTCCCAGCCGCCTGCAGGCGAACTGAAGCTCGAAGACGTCGGTGTCGTTCATGCTGAGCACGGCCACGCGGTCGCCCTGGCCGATCCCGAAGGCATGTGCGAGCCAGAGCGCACCGCGCGTGATGCGCTCATCGAACTGGGCGTAGGTGAAGCGCCGGCCGGACGCCAGGTCGTACGCCGCCTCCGACCGAGGTGCGAAGCGTGCGTGATAGGCGATCCAATCCTCTGCCGGAATACCCGACGTCATTCGTTTCCCCTGCAGCTTATGTGGATCGAGCTTCCGACCGGTGTCGGGTTTTGTCCATCGCCGCCGCGTTTGCCGCATTGCACATCAAAAGTTCGGATAGTCATAAGCGGACCAGTAAGAGTTGGTGCAGGCCAAATCCCTCCGCTATGCTCCCGCCCGCTATAAGCAAAAGGGAGGACTTCGCCATGGCGTTGAGTTCCCGTAAGTCTCGTCGAGACGTCCTTAAGCTTACCGCGTACAGCACTGCCGGCGCCCTGTTAGGCGCCCCCGCCGTCCGAGCCCAGACCAAGAGTCTGACGATGATGCACGAGAGTTCGTTCGTGCCGCCGTACGACGCTTTCTTCAAGAACAAGCTCGCGGCCGCCTATGAAAAAGAAAAAGGCATCAAGGTGAACTACGAGGTGGTGAGCGTCGGCAGCCTGCTGACCCGCGTCACCACCGCGGCCGAGAATGCCTCCGGCCCCGACATGACCGCGATCGGCTTCAACTGGGCCTTCCTGTTCGACGACAAGTTCGTCGATGTCAGCGACATCGCCGCCGAGATCGGCAAGGAAAGCGGCGGCTGGTACGAATCGGCCCAGGAATCGGTGGTGGTCAACGGCAAGTGGAAAGCCATCCCATTCGGCAATATCGGCCAGCTCATGAACTGGCGCACCGACTGGTTCAAGCAGGCCGGCTACGAGAAGTTCCCCGACACCTGGGACGAGCTCCTGGAGGCCGGCATCAAGCTCAAGAAGGCGGGCCATCCATTCGGCTTCGAGCTCGGCCACGGCTTCGGCGACAATCACGGCTGGCTTTATCCGCTGCTGTGGTCCTACGGCGCCCGCGAGGTCGAGGCCGATGGCAAGACCATCGTCATCGATTCCGACGAGACGGCGCGCGCGGTCGATTTCTGCCGCCGCTTCTACAAGGAGACCATGGTCGAGGACTGCCTCGGCTGGACCGACGTCAACAACAACAAGGCGTTCCTGTCGGAGCAGATCTCCTGCACCAACAACGCCGAATCGATCCTGTGGGCGGCCAAGAAGGACTTCCCCGACATGGCTAAGGTGATCGACCAGTCGGAGAACCCCAAGGGGCCGAAGGGTCGCTTCCACATGCTGAACCCGCTCTGCCACTCGATCTTCGCCCACACCAAGGACCAGAAGGCGGCGAAGGACTTTCTCCGCTGGCTGATGGCTCCGGCCCAGGCCGGCCCGTGGTACGACATCGCCGTCACCTACTACCAGCCGTTCCTGCACCACTACGACGAGGCGCCGATGTGGAAGGTCGAGCCGCGCAACCTGCCCTATCGAGATGCGCTTAAAACGGCGCATCTGCCGGGCTGGCCCGCGCCGCTCAGCCGGGCGCAGTCGGAGACGATCGCCAAGTTCGTGGTCATCGACATGTTCGCCAAGGCTTGCTCCGGCAAGTCGACCAAGGAGGTCATTGCTGACGCCCAGGCGCAGCTGAAGCAGATCTACCGGGCATCGTAGGCGGATGACGGCCGTCCTCGCGCCGGCGCTGACGCGCCGGCGCCCGCCCTTCTCGCTATCACGCTGGGTGGAGCGCGAAAGCGTCTTCAGCTGGCTGATGGTCGCCTTGCCGGTGGCGTTCCTGGTGGCGCTGGTCGGCTATCCATTCTTCTACGGCATCTGGATCAGCCTGCAGGACCGGCCGGTCGCCAAGCCCGGCGAGTTCGTCGGGCTGGCCAACTTCATCCGTGCCTGGCACGACCCGGTGTTCCGGCAGGTCGCGGTCAACACCATCTTCTATACCGCAGCCGCGACGCTCCTGAAGATGGTGGGCGGGCTCGGCCTCGCCCTGGTGATGAACCAGGACTTCCGCTTCAAGAACCTGACGCGCGCCTTGCTGCTGCTGCCCTTCATCGTGCCGACGGTGCTGTCGACCATCGCCTGGCAGTGGATCCTCGATCCCGCCTTCAGCGTGGTGAACTGGGTGCTGAAGGCTGCGGACATCGCCGATCCCGGCCCGAGCTGGCTCGGCAATCCGCACCTCGCGATGTTCTCATTGGTCATCGTCAATACCTGGCGCGGCCTGCCGTTCTACGCCATCACCCTGCTGGCCGGCCTGCAGACCATCCCGCCCGATCTCTACGAGGCCGCGACCATCGATGGCGCCGGCCGCTGGGGCCGCTTCCGCTACGTCACCCTGCCGCTCCTGATGCCGATCATCTTCATCGTCACCATGTTCTCGGTGATCTTCACCTTCGCCGACTTCCAGCTGATCTACGTGCTGACGCGCGGCGGTCCGGCCAACGCCACCCACGTCTTCGCCACCTACGCCTTCGACATCGCCATGGGCGCCGGCCAGTTCGGCCAAGGTGCCGCGATTGCCCTCTCCATGGTGCCGCCGCTCGCCCTGATCATCCTCGCCATGGCGATCTACATGCGCCCGAGCAAGTCATGAGCACCTTGCCGGACCGCGGACCTCCAGGTCCGCCTCATGTCATCCTGAGCGAAGGGAAGGATCTCATGCCGGTTGCAAGCGGCGATGAGGTCCTTCGCTTCGCTCAGGACGACAGATATGAAGCGGGCCTGGAGGCCCGCGGTCCGGCAAGAGGCGCCCCATGACTGTCGATCGGCGCGGCTGGCGGGTGCGGCTGCTGACGCTGTGGCTGCCGCTCGCCATCGCGTTGTTCTTCGCGCTGTTCCCGTTCTACTGGATGGCGATCACCTCGCTGAAGTCGAACCAGGAGCTCTACAGCCGCAAGGTCATGCCGCTGATCGTGCATAACCCGACCTTGAAGCACTATGTCGACCTGCTCACCGAGACGAGCTTCCTCGAATGGACCTGGAACACCTTCCTGGTGGCGGTGGTGTCGACGGCGATCTCCCTGATCCTGGGCGCCATGCTCGCCTATCCCCTGGCGCGCATGCGCTTTGCCGGTGCGGCCCTCGTCTCCTTCGCCGTCGCCGCGACCTACCTGGTGCCGCAGCCGCTGCTGTTCGTGCCGCTGGCCGACCTCATAAACCGCCTCGGCCTCGGCGACACGCTGACCTCGGTGATGCTCACCTACCCGACCCTGCTGATCCCGTTCTGCGCCTGGCTGCTGATGGGCTATTTCCGCACCGTCCCGGTCGAGCTCGAGGACGCCGCCCGCATCGACGGCGCGAGCCGCCTGCAGACCCTGGTCAAGATCGTGCTGCCTCTCTGCGGCCCGGGCTTCATCTCCGCCGGCATCTTCGCCTTCACCCTCGCCCAGAACGAATTCCTCTACGCCCTGATCTTCCTCACCAAGACCGAGGTCCGCACCGTGCCGGTCGGCGCCATCGCCGAGCTGGTGCGCGGCGACGTCTTCTACTGGGGCCAGCTCATGGCCGCCGCCCTGCTCGGTTCGATTCCGGTGGCGATCATCTACTCGTTCTTCGTCGAGCACTACGTTGCGGGATTGACGGCGGGCTCGGTCAAGGGCTGACTAGGCGTCCTCATCAAAGGGAGAGGATGCCAATGCCACACTCCCCATCGTCGCCTCGCCTCACCTTTGGCGCCGCGGCAATCATCGCGGCCGTCGTCGCCGGCAGCGCGGCCGCCTTCGCCTACACGGCAGGATGGCTCTCTCCGCAGCGGCTGACGCCGCCGAAACTGGTCGACGCCTTGGCCCCGCCGGGCGGTCCGGCGCTCGGCTACCGGCGCAATCACGCCAAGGGCATCTGCTTCACCGGCACGTTCGAGTCGAACGGCAAAGGCGCGGAGCTGTCGCAGGCGCAGGCCTTCAAGGCTGGCCAGTACCCTGTCCTGGGGCGTTTCAACCTCGGCACGCCAAATCCCCAAGCGCCCGACGGAACGGTGCGGGTGAGAGGCATGGGGCTTCAGATCGCCACCCCGAACGGCGAGGTCTGGCGTACGGCGATGATCAACGCGCCGGTCTTCCCGGTAGCGACGCCGGAGGCCTTCTACCAGTTGCTCCACGCGGCCGGCAGCAAAGACCCCGAGGCAATGAAATCATTCGTCGCGGCACATCCGGAGTTCGCGTCATTCGGAGCATGGGCCGGCGACGGCGCATGGACGGCGAGCTATGCCGAGGAACCCTACAACGGGTTGAACGCCTTCATCTTCATCGACCCGTCGGGCACCGAGCGTGCGGCGCGCTGGTCGCTCGTGCCGGCCGCACCCGCGGTGACCATCACGCAGGCCGAACTCGAGAAGCGCGGGCCCGATTATCTCGAGAAGGAAATTACGGAACGGGTGCGCCAGGCGCCCCAACGTTGGACGATGAACGTCGTTATCGCGAATCCCGGAGATGCCACCGCGGACCCGACCAAGGCCTGGCCGGCGGACCGGCGGAAGATCGAGGTTGGCACCCTCGTCGTGCAGAAGATCGAAGCGGAGGCCGACGGATCCTGCCGCGATGTCAACTTCGATCCCACGGTGCTGCCGCCCGGCATCCGGGTCTCGGACGACCCGTTCCCGGCCGCACGCTCGGCCGCCTACGCCAGGTCTTATGACCTGCGCACCGCGGAGAGCCGGTACTACCCGCGCACTCCGGCGAGCCCGAAGCCCTGAACCGAGGAGCGCGAGACATGACCAGCCCCGGCCCCCGATTCACCGCTCTTCAGCGACTCCTGCACTGGCTCATGGCGATCTGCATCATCTCCATGCTCTTCATCGGCGTGGGCATGGTCTCGACGGTGATGCCGAAATACGTTCCTCTGATTACGACCCACAAGACCCTGGGCATGGCGATCCTCGTGCTGGCCCTGCTGCGCCTGGGCGTGCGTTTCTACAGCGGTGCGCCAGCGCTGCCGGCCGACCTGCCGGAGCCGATGAAGCTCGCCGCCCGGCTGTCCCACTATCTGTTCTATGCCCTGATGATCGCCATGCCCTTGCTCGGGTGGGCAATGTTGTCCACGGCGGACTATCCGATCGTGCTGCTGGGCGGCGTGCGCCTCCCCGCCATCCTTCCCCGGAGCGATACGCTGCATACCCTGTTCTGGGCCGCGCACTTCTACCTGGCTTTCGCCTTCTTCGCGCTGATCCTGGTTCACATCGCCGCGGCGCTGTTCCATCTGCTCGTGCGGCGCGATGGCGTCTTCGAGGCCATGGCCCCGCTGAACCCGACGACGCCGCGAGATTGACGGCGGGCTCGGTCGAGGGCTGACTGCGCCCAACACCGAGGTGCCTCGCCCATGACAGAGATTCCCGCCGCCTACATGGATCTGCTGCTGGAGAAGAAGCCGCTCGCCCATCTGGCGACGGTGATGCCCGATGGTTCGCCGCAGAACACGCCGGTGTGGTTCGACTACGTCGACGGCAAGATCCGCGTGAACTCGGCGCTCGGCCGGACCAAGGTGCGCAACATGAAACTCGGCGCCAAGGTCGCTCTGTCGATTTCCGACCCGGGCAATCCGGACCGCTACGTCCAGCTGCGCGGCACCGTGACCCGCGTGCGCCAGGACGAGATTGCCGCCGCGCATATCGATCAGCTTGCGTACAAGTACATGGGGCTCGACAAGAATCCCTATGCCAATCCGGCCGACGTGCGCGTGATGTTCGAGATCTCCGTGTTCTCCGTCCAGGGCATGAGTTGATCCGACGCAAGGGCATCCTAACCGAGGGACGGCCTACCTAGTAGAACCCCTCACCTTGCCTTCACCGTTCGATGCACGGGCTGCCCTGGTGGCCTTACCTTCGACAGTGAGAAGCTTCTCCGGTATGTAGGCCCTCGAATCAACCAAGCCGATTACCCGCATTGTCGGATTTGAGTAACTACAGGGCCATGTCCCGAACCAAGCTGCCTTCTCCACGCGCTCCCGTGTTGTTCGATCGACATCGGCACCTTTTGCGCCTGCTTAAGGGTCTTGGAGGCCTAGCAACAAACCTCGACTTCCAGAAATTGCTGTTTTTGTACTGCCAAGAGCCAAGCACCAAGAACATCTATGAATTTGTCCCTTACAAGTTTGGAGCATTCTCCTTCACGTCCTATGCCGACCGCCGAAAACTGGTGAGTTATGACCTTCTCGCAAATGACGAACATCACTGGCGCCTTACCAACAAAGGAGAGACCTTCGTTGGTGGCATGCAAGACCTGCTAGTGGCCGCATTTGTCGCGCGAACGAATGCGCTTCGTGGAGATGCCCTAGTAGCGGAAACCTATCGACAGTTCCCATACTACGCGATCAAGAGTGAAATCGCGCAACGCGTGTTATGCGGTGACAAGGCAGCCCTGCGGAGCATTCGATCTTCGCGTCCCACCGGCCGGCATCCACGTATAACAACCATTGGCTATGAGGGGCGGACGCTTGAGTCTTATTTGAACGACCTCACAAGGTCAGGCGCCACCGTTCTCTGCGACGTTCGACGCAATCCTATCAGCCGAAAATACGGCTTTTCAAAAGCGACGTTAGAGACCGGGTGCGAACGAATGGGCATCCGATATGAGCACCTCCCAGAGTTGGGTATTTCGTCAGAGGAACGTCAGAACCTGAAAACCCAGCAGGACTATGACGCGCTTTTCGCTAACTACGAAAAAAACAGTCTCAGTCGGCAAGAGCATTCCCTCACAAAAATCTACCATTGGATGCAGGCAGGAGACCGGGTTGCCTTAACGTGCTATGAACGGGAGGCGCACCAGTGCCATCGGCATTGCGTAGCGGAGGCGATCGAGCGTCAGTTTGGTAAGGAGTTTGTTGCGAAGCATCTGTGAGGCGGAATGGACAAAGAGCGGGTCCTGATCACTGTCAAAACGTACCCAACACTCTCCAGGAAGTACGGTGAGACGGTTTGTACAGCCGGCGTCAGGCCGGATGGCACTTGGGTCCGCGTCTACCCTGTACCCTTTCGCCGACTGGACGAGCAGGAGCAATACAGGAAATACGACTGGCTAGAATGCCGCTGGATGCGCAACTCGTCGGATCCGCGACCAGAGACATTTCGACCAGTCGATGAAAGTGAACTTGAGCCTATGGGCCATATCGGTACCGACCGAAATTGGGAGGAGCGTCGCCGGATTCTTCTGAAGACAGCCAAGGTCTACGATCAACTTGATGAGCTTATTGCCAGGGCAAAAGCCAACCAAACCTCGTTGGCTGTGTTTAAACCGACGCGCGTTACCCACTTCACCTGGGAAGAAGACACTCGTGATTGGGATCCGGCAAAGGTACGCCAAATGCGCGAACTGACGAATCAATTTGAACTATTTTCCGATAATCGTTGGCGAGAGACCTTCCAAGTTATTCCCAAGTTGCCATTTAGCTTCTCTTATCGCTTCGAGGACGCGGCAGGTAAAAGCAGTGAACTACAAATACTAGATTGGGAAATAGGCGCGCTCTACTGGAACTGCCTACGACTTGCCGATGGCGACGAAGCGCTGGCACTCAAGAAAGTACATCAGAAGTATTGGACCGCCTTTCTGAAAACAGACTTGCATTTCTTTCTCGGTACAACCCAGCAATTTCACTTCGTGGCGCCAAATCCTTGGGTAATTATTGGAGTGCTACCAATTCCACACGAGCGCCAGCTAGCACTGCTCTGAAACAGCCGATCAGCATATGTCCAAACCGTCAATATGGAGTTCCGATCGGAAGTCGCCACCGCGACCTTCCGGAGATGGGGACAGGCGAACGCCTTTTGAGCAGGACTTTGACAGGCTCCTGTTTTCCACTCCTGTCAGGCGTCTGGCTGACAAGACGCAGGTCTTCCCGCTTGAGAAAAATGACAGCGTCCGCACCCGTTTGACTCACTCACATGAGGTGTCCAACTTGGCTAGGTCGCTCGGGACTCGCATCCTTCGAACAAATAGGAGCTGCTTCGGTGACGATCCCACAGTCCAAGAATCCGTACCGGTAATCCTGGCGACTGTCGGCCTAGCGCATGACTTAGGAAATCCTCCATTTGGCCATCAAGGCGAGGCCGCAATCGGCAAATGGTTTGCGCGTTGTACGCCGCTCTTTGATGCCCCCGGCGAAGTAGTACCGGCCGCCGAGTTTACTCCTGTGGCTTCCGATCAGCGCGGAGACTTCCTGAAGTTCGAAGGGAACGCCCAAACGCTTCGCCTGCTAGTTCGCTTGCAGAACACATCCGGCCCATCTGGCTTAAATCTAACTGCAGGGACACTCGCAGCACTCATGAAGTACACGGTACCATCACACCGTACGGCGAAGGGAAACGCTGCAACGAAGAAATTTGGGTACTTCGCCTCCGAAGGCGATGTAGTCGATTGGATCCGAGAGAAGACCGGCCTTGCCGCTGGTCAACGCCACCCTCTCACCTGGCTCATGGAAGCGAGCGACGATGCCGCCTATTCCATTTTGGACGTAGAAGATGCGATAAAGAAGGACCTCGTATCGCCGGAAGACTTGAGGGCGTTTATTCGAAGCAAGTTCTACGAAACCACGGAGGGTGGCGGCCTAGTCAATCAACTTGAGCAGGACTTCAAGAAGGCGGACGAGACAATCGCCGACCTCACGCGCATAAAGGAGATTAAGGCCTCTTATCTCCGCACTCGACTGGTCGAAAGAGTGCTGACAGGTGCTGCTGAGGAATTCCTGAAAGATCGGGAGGCAATATTCAGTTATCAGCGTACGGCACCGTTGCTGGAATGCAGATCGTTCGCATCAGAGGTGACTGCCGCGCTTAAAGAGTTCGCACGAACACATGCTTACAACAGCCCAGATGTCTTGCGAGTTGAGTTGCAAGGGGCCCGAGTCATTAGTGGCCTCATGGACTTGATGTGGGACGCAATCGCGAGTCGGGAAGTGTTCGCCAAGCTGAACTCTAGACGGACTTCTCCACAAGCAGCGTTTGTCTACTCGAAAATCAGCGACAGTTATCGCTGGCACTTCGAACAAGCTTCTGGTGCTTCTGGGCTGCCAATACGATATAGAGAGATGCAGCTTTTGACCGACATGATCTCCGGCATGACTGACCGGTTTGCCGTTGAGCTTCATGCCGAGCTAACTTCAGCGACACATGGTTAGAACCGCAGAAACTAAGGAAGTGCTGCGTAAGCGCGTTCAGCGTCTCTTGCGCCTTGACCGAGACGAAAATGATCAAAACGAGCTGCGGGTCCGAATTCTTCCGTACCTACGATCTCTGGGCGAAGTTGCTTTGATTGGCGGTGCAATTCGCGATTTGGCGCGAGGTGGGCGCAAAGGCTTCACCTCAGATTTGGATTTCGTAGTTTATGGCAGTTCGCGTGAGAATTTTCGGGAAGCCATGTTGAATGCGAGTGGCCGACCCAATCGTTTTGGTGGATTCGCGCTGCCGTTCCGACACTGGAAGGTTGACGTCTGGCATTTGGAAGATACCTGGGCCCGCACTGCGGGAATTCGGCAAGTGCAGGAACTCAGAGACCTGCTTAGTTGCACTTTCTTCGATTGGGACTCGGTCATATTTGACTTGCGAACGGGGCAGCTGATCTTTGGCCAAGATTACCTTGCACGTCTAAATTCAGGCATTATGAATGTTTGCTTGGAGGACAATCCAAATCCTGGTGGTTCGCTCGTCAGAGCATTGCGACGGGCAGCGCTTTGGAACGTCAGGTTCGGAGTCCAGCTAACAGAATTTAGCAGGCGTTATCTCTCTGAACTTGATTGGAGCGATCTTGTTGCGAGGGACAAGAGGGCGTTTGGCGAGGCGGTACTATTCTATTTGGATAAAGACGACCTGATGCAGAGGTTGGCGCCCCTCGAAATGACTGATGGGATACTTTCCACCCTTCCCGTTCCTCACTGGGAGAGGCAACCAAGGTTTGCATTCTCTCTTTGTGAGAGAACGAGCTTATCGCCAAGTCCCCGTTAACAAACGCGGTGCGCGCGGTGTGATGAAATTTTCCCGTCGACGTTTCCAATACCTCGCGGCGGGCGCTGCAACAGTATCGTTCCTCCACCCACAAGCCGGCGCCCAGACTTGGCCCACCCGCCCCGTGCGCTGGGTCGTCGGCTACGCGCCAGGTGGCGGCAACGACATCGTCGCGCGGCTCATGGGGCAATGGTTCTCGGATCGGCTGGGACAGACCTTCGTGATCGAGAACAAGCCGGGTGCTGCCACCAACATCGCGGCCGAATTCGTCGTCAACGCCGCTCCCGACGGCTACACGCTGCTGCTGGTCGGCCAGCCAAACGCGATCAACGCGACGCTGTACGAGACGCTGCCCTTCAACTTCATCCGCGACATCGCGCCGGTCGCCGGCATCATGACGGTGCCCAACGTCATGGTGGTCAATCCGTCGCTTCCGGCGAACACCGTCGCGGAGTTCATCGCCTACGCCAAGGCCAATCCCGGCAAGGTCAACATGGCCTCCGCCGGCAACGGCAGCGCGGCCCATCTCGCCGGCGAGCTGTTCCAGTCGATGACCGGAACCAAGATGGTCCATGTGCCCTATCGCGGCCAGGCGCCGGCGATCGCCGACCTGCTGTCGGGCCAGGTGCATGTGTTGTTCGCCACCTCGCCTGCCTCGATGGAGTTCATCAAGACCGGCAAGCTGAAGGCGCTTGCCGTCACCACGGCGATGCGCGCCGACGCGCTCCCCGACCTGCCGACCGTGGGCGACACCGTGCCGGGCTACGAGGCGAGCGCCTGGTACGGCCTCGGCGCGCCGCAGAAGACGCCGGCCGAGATCATCGACCGGCTGAACAGGGAGACCAATGCCGGCCTGGCCGACGCCAAGCTGAAGGTGCGGCTGGCCGACCTCGGCGGCACGTTGATCCCGGGCTCCCCCGCCGACTTCGGCAAGCTGATCGCCGAAGACACGGAGAAGTGGGCCAAGGTCATCCGCTCGGCCAACATCAAGCTTTAGGGGCAGGCTGCCAAGCTCCGTCCAGGGGCGGGGTCTGGCCGCATGGACAAGCGGTCCCAAGACCGCGATCATGACGCCAGAAAGCATCCCATTGAGGATAGGAGGTCAGATGGCCAATCCAAACTTCGGCAGCGTGAACCGCACCGGCACGATCACCGACCAGGCGGCATACGATGTCGGCCTGCGCGCCCACATGCTGCGCGTCTACAACTACATGGCCTCGGGCCTGGCGCTGTCGGGCATCGTGGCCTACGCCGTGTTCGCCTCGAACGACATTGCCAAGCTGTTCTTCCAGGTCGAGGGCGGCTTCGTCGTCGGCATGAACCTGCTGGGCTGGATCGCGATCTTCGCGCCGCTCGGCCTCCTCCTGCTGGTATCGGTCCGCGCCGCCACGATGAGCGTCGGTGCGGTGCAGGCCGTCTACTGGGCGGTCACGGCGCTGATGGGCGTCAGCATGTCGCTGCTGCTGTTCCGCTACACCGGCGCGTCGGTGTTCCGCACCTTCTTCATCACGGCCGCCGCCTTTGGCGCGCTCAGCCTCTTCGGCTACACCACCAAGCGTGACCTGAGCGCCGTCGGCAAGTTCCTGTTCATGGGCCTGATCGGCCTGATCCTGGCCAGCCTGGTGAACATGTTTTGGCCGTCGGGCACGATGACCTTCATCATCTCGGTGGCGGGCGTTCTGATCTTCTCGGGCCTGATCGCCTACGACACCCAGAGGATCAAGGACCAGTATGCCCAGGCCTGGGGCACCGACACCGCCGAGAAGGTCGCGATCTTCGGCGCGCTCAGCCTCTATCTCGACTTCGTGAACCTGTTCCAGTTCCTGATGATGTTCATGGGCCAGAGGCGCTGACAGCTCGTCTATAGCGTCATCCCGACCGGAGTACGAAGCCGCTCCGGTCGGGACAACGCAGTCTTCTGCACCACGGACCGCGCATATCGACGGGCCCGGTGGAGTGAGCCAGATTCGGCTCATGTGTTTTTTCCCGGCACTGCTCTCGACCCTCGTGGCCAGCGCCCTCGTCGCTTCCGCCGCCATCGCCCAGGACCAGCCCGCCTTCCATCCGACGAAGACGGTCACCGTCATCGTGCCCTACACCCCCGGCGGCGGCACCGACGCCGTGGGCCGCCTGATGGCGAAGGAGCTCGAGGAGATGTGGGGCCAGACCGTCATCGTCGATAACCGCACCGGCGGCAACGGGTCGGTCGGCTCCGCCATCGTCGCGCGCGCCCCGCCCGACGGGCACACCATGGTGCTGGCCGTGTCGGGCATCGCCATCAACGCCCATCTGATGAAGCTGCCCTACGACACGGAGACGGCGTTCGCGCCGGTCACCGCCGTCGCCTATCCGGTCAGCACGTTGATCGCCACGCCCGACCTGCCGGCCAACGACCTGCGCGAGCTCACGGCCCTCGTGCGCAAGGAAGGTCCCAACAAGCGGACCTTCGCCAGCTCCGAGACGGGCACGCGGCTCACCGGCGAACGCATCTTCGAGCAGGCCGACATCAAGCTGCTCAACATCCCCTACAAGGGCGCCGCGGCGTTCGTGCAGGACATCTCGGCCGGTCGCGTCGACACCGGCGTCTCGAGCGTCACCTCCGCACTCGCGCTGATCAATGCCAGCCGCCTCAAGTCGCTCGGCATCATGGGCACCAAGCGCCTCAGTGCCCTGCCCAATGTCGCGACCTTCCGTGAGCAGGGCTTTAGCGGCCTCGACGAGAACTCCTGGTACGGCCTGTTCGCCCCGGCCGGCACGCCTTCGGCGACAATCGAGGCGATCCAGCAGGACATCGTCAAGGTGCTGGCGCGACCGGCCTTCCAGGCCAGGCTCGTCGATCTTGGCTCGCTGCCCGGCGGCGACACGCCAGCCGCCTTCAGCGCGCGCTTCCAGCGCGACATCAAGGAGCACGGCGAGACCATCCGCCGGCTCGGCATCACGGCGGATTGACGGAGGAGCGACATGTCCAAGGGCAAGAGCTTTCGTGACGCCATGAAGCGCGGAATGGTGGCCGCACCCGGTTGCTTCGACTGCATCACGGCCCGCTCGATCGAACGGGCGGGCTTCGCGGCGGCGTACATGACCGGCGCCGGCACCGCAGCGAGCCTCGGCTATCCCGACTATGGCCTCGTAACCATGACCGAGATGGCGGCGAACGCAGGCCGCATCGCCACGGCGATCAAGCTCCCGGTGATCGCCGACGCCGACACAGGCTACGGCAACGAGCTCAACGTCATCCGCACCGTGCGCGAGTACGAGAAGCAGGGCGTTGCCGGCATCCACATCGAGGACCAGGGCTTTCCCAAGAAGTGCGGCCATCTCGAGGACAAGACCATCGTCCCGCTCGACGACTACGTGGCCAAGATCCGCGCCGCCGCCAGCGCCAAGGCCGATCCCGACTTCCTGATCATCGCGCGCACCGATTCGCGGGCCGTGCTGGGCTTCGAGGAGGCGATCCGCCGGGCCAACGCGGCGATCGAGGCCGGCGCCGACATGGCCTTCGTCGAGGCGCCGCAATCGCGCGAGGAGACGGCTTCCGTCCCGAAGCTCGTGAAGGGCCCGTGCATGCTGAATATGGTGTGGCGCGGCAAGACGCCGGACCTGTCGCTCACCGAGGCGGAAGCCATGGGTTACCGCTTCATGATCCTGCCCGGTGTGTTGACGCGCACCGTGGTTGGCGCCTGTGATGCGGCCTTGAGCGAACTCAAGACCCAGGGGCGCCATCCGGCGCCGGCGTCCGACATCACGCCGCAGCAGGGCTTCCGTCTCTCGGGTGCCGACGAGTGGGATCGCTACAGGACCCAGTTCCGCGACCAGCCGCCGCGCGCCGCGGAGTGACCATCCCCTGAGCTTTCTCAGATGATGCCTTCGCGCTTCAGCCGTTCGATCTCCTCGGCCGAGATCCCGAGCTCGCCACGATAGATCTCGTCGTTGTGCTGGCCCATGTCTGGTCCCAGCCACCTAAGCTCGCCGGGCGTCTCTGAAAGCTTGGGCAGCACGTTGGGCACCACCACCCTGCCCTCGCGCGGATCGAACACCTCGACCAGGTTCTGGCGCGCCGCGAACTGCGGATCCTGGAAGATGTCGGCGATATTGTTGATCGGCCCGGCCGGCACCTCGTGATGCAGGCAATGCGCGAGCAAAGCATCGCGGTCCATGCTGCCGACATAGTCGGCGACGATGCCGTTCACCCGATCGCGCTCTGCCAGCCGCTGCGCCATGGTGGCGTACTTGTCGGCAGCCAGAAGGTCGAGCCGGTCCATCGCCTTGCACAGGCGCTGCCACATGCGATCGTTGGTGCAGGCGAGCGCGATCCATTTGTCGTCGCGCGTGCGGTAGTGGCTGTGCGGTACGACGTTGACGGTGTCGGCGCCCATGCGCTGGCGCACGTAGCCCGACTTGGCGTAGGCCGCCGCCATCTCGTCGAGCATGCGGAACACGCCTTCGTAGAGGCCGATGTCGATGGTCTGGCCGACGCCGTGGCGCTGCCGGCCAATATAGGCGATCAGGGCGCCGAGCGCGCCGTAGAGCCCGCTGATGTAGTCGGCGAGCGAGGTCGAGCCCGGGATCACCGGCGGGCCATCAGGCTCGCCAGCCAGGTGGGCAAGGCCTGCGAAGCCGTGAGCGATGCGGGCGAAGCCCGGCCGGTCGTTGTACGGCCCGGTCTGGCCGTAGGCCGTGATGCGCACGAGGATGACCTCGGGATTGACCTTCTTCATGTCCTCGTAGCCCAGGCCCCAGCCTTCGAGGGTGCCGGTCGTGAAGTTCTCGACGACGATGTCGGACTGGGCGACCAGGCGCTTGGCGATCAGAAGGCCGGCGGGCTTGCGCAGGTCGAGGGTGATGCAGCGCTTGTTGCGCGCCTCGCTCAGCCAGTTGAGCGTAGCGCCGGTCGCCGTCATCGTGCCGAAGGTGCGCATCGTGTCGCCCTTGCCGGGCAGCTCGACCTTGACGACATCGGCGCCGAACTCGCCCAGCACGGTAGCGCAGAACGGCCCGGCCAGGACGTTGGACAGGTCGAGGACGCGCACACCCTCCAGCGCTCTTTTCTTTTCACTCATCGAACGGACTCCAGAGGCTTGCTGGGGGCGCGCCACTCCAGTGGCGCGATCATCTCTCGCATCAGCAAAGACGCGCGACTGGAGTCGCGCGCCCCCAGCTCAGCGCGCTCGCGAGCCGATGACGATGCGGATCGGTGCTTCCGTCGGCCCCGGCGTCTGCGGGCCGTTCAGCGTGCCGCGGAAGCGACGCCAGTCGGCGGGCCAGTTTCCCTTCGCCGCGTTGAAGCCGGCCGAGCGCAGGGCCTCCAGGACCGCGGATGCGGCCTCGTCGGTTGCCGGGTCGCTGCCGTCCTTGATCAGCACGACCACGCCGACGATCCCGCCCACGCCGCTCCACGTCCAGGTGAGCGGCGCCCAGCCGGCGTCGCTGAGGTAGCCCGAGATCGTGGCGCCGATCGCCGGCGCGTCGGAGGCTTCGTCGAGCACGTACACGGCGGCCTTGGTGCCGGCATATTTTTTCAGGCTGGCAACGATCGGCGACGGTGGCGCCGCCGGGCTTGCCGCGGTGCTTTCGGGCGTCACCTCTTCCTTGGTCACCGGTGGCGGCGGTTCCGCCGCGACGACCGGAGCCGGGGCCGGCTCCGGCTTCGGCTCTGGTTTCGGCTCCGGCGGGCGCGCAGCCGCCTCCCTCACCTGCTTGCCGAGCTCGGCCACGCGCTTGCGCACTTCCTCGGCGTCGACCTCGGCCGACCGCGCCTTCTCGCTGGCGGCCGCGCTCTCGCGAGCAGCGCGTGCCGCCCGGGCGTCGGCGTCGGAGGCCGCCTGCTCGAGCGCCATCGTCCGCTCACGCGCCCGCGAGATCTCCTGTTCGAGGTCGGCGGCATGCTTGCCCATCTCGACCTTGTATCGATGTATGGCGGCGTATTCCTGGGCACGCACGGCATTGCTGAACCTGAACGACAGCCAGGTCGTGATGCCGAGCGCCGCGACGGCCAGGATGGTGGCAACGAGGCTCGCGACCATGGCCCTGTCCATGAACGTCGCCCACCCGCGAAGCTGCTCGATATCCATGTTCACCAGTTTGTTGGAGCGCATCCCAGTGACGGTCATCGTCATCGTGCTCGGCCTATGCGCGTTGTGTTCATCTGCATGTCGGTTGTCAGTGTATTGCGTCGCCTTCGCCCGTCGCGGATTTCTTAATCAACAGGTGCGTGGACAGACCACTCGAATCGTCGCTCCACGCGATCGTCCGCGGCCGGCAAGCCGCTGTGACATTCAAGTGGCGCGGATGAGACGCTCGACGGCCGTCGCTTGAGCTGCCGCCGCGGCGGCGATGGCGACGGCAAGGCAACCCACCGGCTGCGCGTCGCGCAATACCATTAATTGGGCATTCCCCATTTCTGCACTGGTAAGGCAAACATATGACATAACTCAGTCGAAGTGCACTCAGGGAGGGATCCATGCTGCTTCGAACAGGACTCGCGTTCGCCGGCCTGCTGGTCGTCGCTCAATCGGCGAATGCCGAGGTCTACTGCAGGGCGGCCGGCATACCGAAGGGATGCGTGGTGCGGCGCGGCCCTGATGCGGGAGCGCCCGGCGTGGGCGTGGCACCGGGAGTCGGCGCCGGAGCGCCGGGTGTGGGCGTCGCCCCCGGAGCCGGAGCAGGAGCACCCGGAGTTGGCGTCGCACCGGGAGCTGGCGCAGGCGCGCCTGGCGCCGGCGTAGCGCCCGAAGCGGGCCCGAATCGCGGCGGACCCGTCGATCGCCCCGGCCGGCGCTGAGGAAATTCGATTTCACAAGTTGAGGAGTAGTCCGATGTTCAAGTTCGCTGTTGCAGCGATGTCTTTGTCGATCGCATTCACCGCGTCCGCGCTGGCGGACAGCGCGGCGGGCAATGCCTGCGCAGCGAACCTGACGCCGGACGGACAGTCCATCTACACGACGACCATGGCTGCGAAGCCGACGACGCAGAACCAGCGCGACGTCTTGGAAAAGGAAACCAGGAGCCTCGCCATGAACAATAAGATCGCCCGCGGCAGCGCACGCGACAATGCGATCGCCGCAGAGGCGTGCATCAAGGCGGCCCTGCAGTAGGACGACGCTGCGAGGCGGTTTACGACTTGGCGTTCAAGACTTGGGCGCCAGGATCTCGACGTGGCTGCCCTCGCCTTCGAAGCTGCCGACCTCGATGCGCGCCTTGATCTTGGCGTCGATCAGGTAGGCGCGCACGACCAGGGCGCGCGCCAGTGCGACCTTGCGGCTGTCGATGCTGCCGCCGAAGGCATAGCCGCGCACCTCGATGCGGCGCACGCCCTGGTCGGCGATGCGCTTGGCAACCTGGTCGAGCTCGGCTCGCGTGGCGTCGGTCAAATTGGCCGACTGGCCGGCGAAGCCGATGACGCCCAGCGGCGCCCCGGGACCCGAAGCCGCAGGCTCGGCGGGCCGGCCGGCGGCCACGGCGGGGCCGGTCGGTTCGGCCAACGCGGCCACAGGCGGATTCGCAAAGATCGGTCCTGACAGCGGAGCGCTGGCCGCCTGGTCCGACGAGGGGTCGCGCGACCCGCGCAGACCGCCTTCGGGGATGGGTATGAGACGGCTTTCGATCGGTCCGGGCGGCGGCGGACGCAGGTTCGCGTTGCGCTCGGCGGCCTGAGGCGAGCCCGGGACCGGCACGCGCGCCGGATGCACGACAATGATGCCCGACTCGTTCGAGGGCTGTGCTTGCTGCGCAAAGGCCGGGGCGGCGCCAATGATCAGCGCGACCAGTGCCACACGGCCGACAGCGACCGCAGACGATGACATGACCGATTACCCTTACGTCGTGGCCAAGCGGGCGACGGCGCCTTGTTAGCAACAAGGCCCCGCATTGCGAAGCCCGAAACAGCTTTTGCCGGGGCCGTGCACGGACCGCACCCCCGTCATGACGGGAAGGGGCGAAGGCGCCCCTACCCGTCCGCCAGCTCGCGATTGACGATCGCCGCCCCCTCGGCCAGGGCCCGCATCTTCGCCGCGGCCGCCTCACGGCTGCGCAGCACCAGGCCGCAATCGGTGCAGGCAAACAACCGCTGCGGCGCGACGTGGTCGAGGGCACGCCGCAGGCCACGGGCGATCACCTCCGGTGTCTCGACCGCCTCCTTGCCGACATCGACCAGCCCCAGCAGCACGTCCTTGCCACGCAGCAACTCGATCACGCCGATGTCGACGCCGACCGCCGCGGTCTCGACCGAGACCTGGTCGATGTCGGTGCGGGCCACCAGCGCCAGGCTCTGCTCGTATTGGCTCCAGTCGCGATTGGCCGCTTTCCAGTCGCTGACCTCCGCGCCGCCATAGCCGTAGCAGATGTGCACGCCCGTCGTGGTGCCGACGCCGGCGATGGCCCGCTCGAGGGCGACGACGCCCCACTCGCGTGCCTGATCGAGATAGATGTTGAAGCAGGGTTCGTCGAACTGCACGACCGCCGCCCCTGCGTCGGCCAGCGCCTTGGCCTCCCGGTTCAAAAGATCGGCGAAGATCATGGCGAGGTCCGCCGTCGAATGGCGTCCGACCTCGTCCCGCAAGCTGTCGACGATGGTCATCGGCCCCGGCAAGGTTACCTTGACGGGCCGCTTGGTAAGCGCGCGCACGGCACGTAGATGCTCGACCAGCCGCGGCCCTGTCCATTCCGGCTCACCGACTAGGCGCGCCACCGGCGCTTCCTCGCGGAAGCGTTGGCCACGCGTCGGCTTGAGCACCAGGTTCACCGTGTCGACCGCAGCCATGCCGTCGAGGAAGCCCCATATGTAGTGGCGCCGGCGCTGCTCGCCGTCGGTCACGACGTCGAGGCCCGCGGCGACCTGGCTTTCCACGCTGAGCCGCGTCGCGTCGGCCAACGCCTCGGGAAGATCCTCCGTCGGCACTTTCCAGGGCGCCTGCAGGATATTGGGTACGGCGAGCCAGGCGGGCTTGGGCAGGCTGCCGACGATGGTCGCCCGGATCGGGCCGCCGGACACCTGCGGCTTCACTGGCCGGCCTTCTGCGCTGTGGCGCAGCCGCCGTCGTTGATCGGGCGGAAAGCATCCGCGCCGGACACGGTGGCAAGGCGACGATAGTAGTCCCATGGACCGGTGCTCTCGGCCGGCGTCTTCACCTGATAGACGCCGATGTCGTAGATGACGCGGCCGTCGTCACGCACCTTCGCCGTCTCGCCGAAGCGATCGACCGCCATCTTGCGCATCGCAAGATTGATGGCCGCTGCGTCGGCCTTGCCCACGGCCTGGACCGCCTTGAGATAGTGCGACACCGAGACGTAGACACCGGCCTGCTCGCGGGTCGGCATGCGGCCATGTTCGGCCATGAAACGCCGCGCCCAGGCGCGCGTGCCGTCCGTCGCATCCCAGTAGAAGCCGCTGGTGATGATCAGGCCCTGCGCCGTCGCCAGGCCGAGGCTGTTGACGTCGGTGATGAAGGCGTGGAGAGCGGCGAGCCGCGCGCCGTTGGCGTCGAGCTTGTACTCCTTGGCCTGCTTGATGGCGTTCACCGTGTCGGCGCCGGCGCTCGCCAGGCCGATGACCCGGGCCTTGGTCGACTGCGCCTGCAGCAGATAAGCCGAGAAGTCCTGCGTCGACAGCGGATGGCGGGCGCTGCCCAGCACCTTGCCACCCAGCGCGCGGATGGTGTTGCTGGCGTCGCGCTCGAGATCGTGGCCGAAACTGTAGTCGGCGGTCAGAAAGTACCAGGTCTCGCCTTCGCCCTTGGTCACCGCCTTGGCCGTGGCGTTGGCGAGCGCGTAGGTGTCGTCGGTCCAGTGCGTGGTGAAAGGCGAGCAGGACTTGCCGGTGATCTCCACGCTCGCCGCCCCCGAGACCAGCAGCGACTTCTGCTTCTCGCGCGCGATGTCCTGCAGCGCCAGCACGACGCCGGTATGCGGCAGGTCGAAGATCGCCTCGACATTTTCCGTATCGAACCAGCGCCGCGCGATCGGCGACGCGACGTCCGGCTTGTTCTGGTGATCGGCGACCAGAATCTCGATGCGCTTGCCCAGCACCTGGCCGCCGAAGTCGGCCACGGCCATGCGGGCGGCCAGCACCGAGCCCTTGCCGCCGACATCGGACACCACGCCGCTCTGGTCCCCCATCACGCCGACGACGAACTTGTCGCCGGTCTGCGCCTGGGCGGCGCCCATCAGCCCGGTCAGCACGACGACGCCCAAAGCCAAGATCGATCGCATGATTCCCCTCCGACACATTTGTCCCTGTTGTGGTACAAATGAGCCATTGCGTATTTATGACCGTCGAGGGCCGCCGATGCGGGAATATGGGGAAACATGAAGTCCGAGAGCGAAGCTGACGGCCAAAGGGAAGACAGCGCCGTCGTGGCGCGGGTCTGCTGGTCCTACTTCAAAGAAGGCCAGACACAGGAGGCGGTCGCCCAGCGGTTGGGCCCGACGCGCAAGTGCGTCAACCGCATCCTCAATGACGCGCGCGCCAGCGGCTTCGTGCAGATCACGATCAACGATCCGATCAGCGCCTGCGCCGAGCCCGAGGCCGGACTGCAGTCCGCCTTCGGCTTGCGTCGCGCCATCGTCGTGCCGACGCCGCCGGCCGACGCAGCAATTTCCAGATCCGGTCTGCCGGATATCAATTCAGATCGCGGACATCACGACCAGGACCGGGCCGGCGGATCGACGGCTGAATTGAGGGGCCGCGCAGGCTTTCGCCAGACCGACGCAGAAGCTTCACGCAACCGACAACCATCGCCGCTAAGCAGCCTCCAGCGAGAGACGAGGCGCCGGTGGCAGACAAGATTGTCGACGTCTTCCTGAGGGACGTCCTGGTGCGAACCTACACGATGGCGTGGGACATGACCCACGCTCCCCTGTTCGAACAAGACTTCATCGACCGCGCTCGCGAACGACTGAAAGCCGACGGCTACACCGCCCAGGAGGTCGCCGAGGCACGATTTTCTGTGAGGGACTGACGCGCCGGCAGAGCGGCCGACGCGCTTACAGCAGGGCAATCGCCATAGGCGCAAGCGCGTGGCCTTTCCGGTGGCGCCGGCGTGGAACAGTGGATCGTCGAGTATGGCGACCTGGTCGATCGATCAGCGCGGTCACGGCGTTTCCCTATGCTGACGCTTCCCGCCCGGCCGGAGAATTACGAGCGGCGGACGGAAGCGCTGATCACATGGGCAATGGAATTCAAGCAGGGCTGTACTCATAAAGCAACGGCAGCCAGCACGACCCAGAGCCCGATGGCCGCAAAGATCAACGCCGCGGCGGTCCGCACGAATTTGAGTGGAATGATCTTCGTCACTGCCTCGCCAAAATAGACGGCTGGTACGTTGGCCAACATCATGCCGGCAGTTGTCCCGATCGTTACGAGCGTGACGTTGTGGAATTGCGCCGCCAGCAGCGAGGTCGCGATCTGCGTCTTGTCGCCGATCTCAACGAGAAAGAACGCGATCAGCGTCGCGACAAAGATGCCGCGCGAGGAACGCTTCCCGGGGTCCTCCTGCTTGTCGGGCACCAGCGCCCAGGCGGCCATGGCAATGAAGGCCACACCAAGAACGATCTGAAAGGTCTCGCCTGTCAGCCACTGGGCTATCAAGTAGCCGAACGTGGCCGCAACCGCGTGATTGAGGAGAGTCGCGGCGAGTATGCCCAGGACAATCGGAATCGGCTTTCGGAACCGGGCGGCCAGGACGATTGCCAGGAGCTGCGTCTTGTCGCCGATTTCTGCGATCGCAACGACCGCGATCGACGTCAGTATGGCTTCCATGAAACGAATCCGGGGGCCGAAGCTGCACGACGACACGACATCCCCTCGACCCGAAGTGGGGATCCCATGTCGTCGGTCTGGCCAATTCGGACCTTGCGGTCCGCTGCTGGCGCCATGGCCGTAGCCAAGTTTGTTGACGCAAGCTCCGCTATGCGCGCGGACGGTTACTCCCCGAGGACGAAGTCTCTTAATCCCTCAGCGTGAAAGGTGCATCCCCCTGCGGCAACATGCCTGTGGCGCGTCGCGGTTCTCGCTCGTTCAGGCGCCTGTGCGATTGGGGTCCCGCCAGCCCCTCTCGAACGGGAGGCGCCAGGCATGCGGGGCGATGAGCTGGTGGATCGACATCGGTCCCCATGACCCCGGCTGGTAGAGCCGGACGGGCGGCGGCGATTCCAACAGCGGGAGCGACACTTGCCACAGGCGCTCGATGCCTTCGGCGGTGTTGAACAGCGTGTGGTCGCCGCGCATCGCATCCAGGATCAGGCGCTCATAGGCCTCGAGGACGTCGCCGATCCAGCCGGTATCGTGCATGGCAAATTGCATGCTCAACTTGTCGAGCCGCATGCCCGGACCAGGATGCTTGCCATAGAAGGACAAGGACAACTTCGAGGCATCCGCGAGGTCGAAGGTGAGGTGATCCGGTCCCTGCGCGCCGACGCCCGAGCCTGCGGGAAACATGCTCTTGGGCGGTTCCCGGAAGGCCAGCGAGATGATCCTCTGCCCTTCGGCCAGCCGCTTGCCGGTGCGCAGGTAGAAGGGCACGCCGGCCCAGCGCCAGTTGTCGATGCCGCACTTCAGGGCGATGAAGGTTTCGGTGTCCGATTCGGGATCGACGCCCGGCTCCGACCGATAGCCGGCGTACTGCCCGCGCACGACGTTCCTCGGCTCGATCACGGACATGCTGCGGAAGACCTTGTTCTTCTCCTCGCTGATCGGCGCCGGCTCCAGGGAGGTTGGAGCCTCCATGGCCACAAAGCCGAGGATCTGGAACAGATGGGTCACCACCATGTCGCGGAACGCGCCGGTCGCCTCATAGAAGCCGGAACGCGTGCCGAGGCCCAGCGTCTCCGGCACATCGATCTGCACGTGGTCGATGAAGTTCCGGTTCCAGATCGGCTCGAACAGTCCGTTGGCGAAGCGGAACGCCAGGATGTTCTGCGCCGCTTCCTTGCCCAGGAAGTGGTCGATGCGGAAGATCTGCTCCTCGGCGAAGACTTCATGCAGCCTGGCGTTCAGCGACACCGCGCTGGCGAAGTCGGTGCCGAAGGGCTTTTCCATGATGACGCGGCTGCGGTCGACAAGGCCGGCCTCGGCCAGCAGCCGCACCGCCGGCAGGGCGGCGACAGGCGGTACACTGAGATAGTGCAGGCGACGGCTCTCGCCGGCCAGGGAAGCCTCGGCCGCATCGACCGCGGCCTTCAGGGCGACCGGGCCGGCCGACATCGGAACGTATTCCAGGGTCGCCGAGAAAGCGGTCCAGTCGGCCTCGTTCACCTTGTGGCTGGAGAATTGATCAATCGCTTCCCTGGCGATCTTCCGCAAGCCGTCAGCGTCGAGCTCGTCCAGCGAGACGCCAATGATCCGGCAGGCCGGGATGAAGCCGGAACTGACGAGATGGAACAATCCCGGCAACAGCTTCCGTCGCGACAAATCACCCGTGGCGCCCACGAGAACGACGACCTGCGGATATCGCGGACCGACCTTTGAAGCATTCTTCGCCAACATGTGGACTCCAGGGCTTCGTAGAACGGCTCGCCAGCCCGCCCCTGCCGACTGACTTGGTGCTTGATCGTGTTCAACTTCGCCTCCACGTTTCAAGTCTTTCCGACTCCCAATCGGATTGCAGACCATAAAATTCATGGAATCTTCGCATTTACGTTACCGTCAATGTAGCTGCGGTGATGCCCCCTCGTAGTCACCGTCATCCGGCGTCTCGTCGAATAGAGTTGCAGGCGAAACAGCTTACAGGAGAGCATCATGAACGAGGCCACCAGCGTGAGCGCGAAGCCGGAGCAGCCGGCACGTCACGAATTCGGCTCCGTTCCGTTTTCCGGTCGACCGGATGCGCTATTCGAGCGTCATCTGCTGTCCGATGCCGTGGTCGAACCGTCCACCGCCTACGATCGGCAGCGCTTCGAGGCTCTCGCCCGCTCGGTGCGCGACCTCCTCTCCCGGCGCTGGATCGAGACCCAGCGCACCTACGATCAGCAGAACCCCAAGCGCATCTACTACATGTCGATGGAGTTCCTGATCGGCCGGTCGCTCGCGAACAATGTCATGAACCTGATGCTGAAACCGTTCATCGAGCGCACGGCGCACGAGGGCGGCCTGGACTGGCTCGGCCTGGTCGAGCAGGAACCCGATGCCGGGCTCGGCAATGGCGGCCTCGGTCGGCTGGCCGCGTGCTTCCTCGATTCGATGGCGACCATGCAGCTTCCGGCGATGGGCTACGGGCTGCGCTACGAGTACGGCATGTTCCGTCAATCGATCGAACGCGGCTGGCAGCGCGAGCATCCGGACGGCTGGTTGCGCCGGCAGGATCCCTGGGAAGTCTCGCGCCGCAGCCAGTTCGTCGAGGTCGCGCTTGGCTGCACCTTCGAGATGCATAGGGGCGGCCTGCAGATCGTCGCCAATCGGCCCTCGACCCTGATCGGCATTCCGTACGACCGGCCCGTGGTCGGCTTTGGCGGCAAGACGATCAACAGCCTGCGGCTGTGGAGCGCGACAGCACAAGACGCGTTCGACTTCCAGGAATTCAGCTCAGGCGACTTCGTGGGCGCCCTGGTCGGCGGCATCGCGGCGCAGACGCTGACCCGCGTTCTCTACCCGGACGACTCGACCGAGATGGGGCAAGGTCTGCGCTTTGCACAGGAATACTTCCTGGTCGCCTGTTCGCTGGCCGACCTGGTGCGGCGCTTCCGTCGCGACAACCGCGACTGGAATCTGCTTCCCGACAAGGTTGCTATCCAGCTCAACGATACCCATCCCACTCTGGCGGTGCCGGAACTGATGCGCATCCTGCTCGACGAGGCGCACCTCGACTGGGAACAATCGTGGGGCCTCACGCAGCGGACCTTGGCCTACACGAACCACACGCTGTTGCCCGAGGCGCTGGAGAAGTGGCCGCTGCGCTACTTCCAGCAGATGCTGCCGCGACACCTCGAGATCATCTACGAGATCAACCATCGCTTCCTCAGCGACGTGCGCCGTCGTTATCCCGGCGACGAGGCCCGCGTGGAACGCGTGAGCCTGATCGAGGAAGGCCCGGACAACAAGGACAAGGTCCGAATGGCAAACTTGGCGATCGTCGGCTCGCACAGCACGAACGGCGTTGCCGCCATCCATTCCGAGCTCCTGCGCACGACGACGGTTCGCGACCTGGCGGAGTTCTTTCCCGAGCGCTTCAACAACAAGACCAATGGCGTCACGCCGCGGCGATGGCTGCTTCTGGCCAACCCTGCTCTGTCGGGCGCCATCACCGGTGCCATCGGCGACGGTTGGACGACCGACTTCGACAAGATCGCCCGGCTGAAACCTGCCGCCGAAGACGCCGCGTTCCGCCGCTCCTTTCTGCAAGCCAAGCGCGACGCCAAGGCGCGGTTCGCCAACTGGCTGAAATCGACCTCGGGCCAGGTGGTCGATCCCGACAGCATCTTCGACTGCCAGATCAAGCGCATCCATGAATACAAGCGCCAGATGCTCAATGCCCTGCGGATCGTCGTGCTCTACAACCGGCTGCGCGCGAACCCGGCTCTCGATATGGCGCCCCGCACCTTCTTCTTCGGAGGGAAGGCGGCGCCGGCCTATCGCCTTGCCAAGCTCATCATCAAGTTCATCAACAACCTGGCAGGCACGATCGACGGCGACCCCGCGATCCGCGGACGGATCAAGGTCGTCTTTCTCCCGGAATACTGCGTCTCGCTGGCCGAGCGGCTGATGCCGGCGGCGGACGTTTCGAACCAGATCTCGACGGCCGGCTTCGAAGCCAGCGGCACGAGCAACATGAAGTTCATGATGAACGGAGCGTTGACCGTCGGCACGCGGGACGGCGCGACCATCGAGATGGCGCAAGAGGCAGGCGAAGAGAATTTGTTCCTCTTCGGGCTTACCGCGCAGCAGGTCGTCGACAGTCGCGGCTGGTACAGCCCGTACTGGCATTACGAGAACGACACCGAGACGCGGGCCGCGCTCGACCTGATCGCCAGCGACTACTTCAGTCGGAACGAGCGCGGGGCCTTCCGCTTGCTGCACGACACGCTGCTGAAACACGGCGACCACTACATGCATCTCGCGGACCTGACCGCCTATCTGGAGGCGGACCGGGCGCTGTGCTCGCTGTACGCGGATCGCGAGGCATGGGCTCGCAAGGCGATCCTCAATGTCGCGAGCTCGGGCAAGTTCTCCAGCGACCGGACCATCGCGCAATACGCGAGGGAAATCTGGCACGTCAAACCCTGCCCGGTCGCGTAGGCTCCGGGCGACATGGCCCTGTCACCCCTCGCCGGCAAGCCGGCCACGAAGGAGATGCTGGTCGATCTCGGCCGGCTGGAACGGGAGTATTTTGCCGCGCGACCGGATCCGGCGGATCCGGCGCAGCGTGTGAGCTTCGGCACCAGCGGGCATCGCGGATCCTCGCTGCGCGGCTCGTTCACGGAGGCCCATATCCTGGCCATCACGCAGGCGATCTGCGACTACCGGCAGGCGCACTCCGTGACCGGCCCGCTGTTCGTCGGCAAGGACACGCACGCGCTGTCGAACCCGGCGCAATGCACGACGCTCGAGGTGCTGGCGGCCAATAATGTCGAGGCCGTCATCCAGCGCGACGATGGCTTCACGCCGACGCCGGTGATCTCGCACGCCATCCTGACCCACAATCGGGGGCGGAACGACCGGCTCGCCGACGGCATCGTCATTACGCCCTCGCACAATCCGCCGGAGGACGGCGGGTTCAAGTACAATCCGACCAACGGCGGGCCGGCCGACACCGACGTGACGCAGTGGATCGAGCGCCGGGCGAACGAGTTGCTGCTTGCCGGCAATGCCGGTGTCCGGCGCGTCGCGTTTGCCGTTGCGGTCGCCGCGGAGACGACGCGTCAGCGCGATCTGATGACGCCCTATATCGACGACCTTCGACATGTCATCGACATGGACGCAGTGCGTAACGCCCGGCTGTCGCTTGCCGTTGACCCGCTTGGCGGCGCGGCGCTGGCGTATTGGGAACCCATCAACCGGCTCTACGGCCTCGACATTGTCGTCACCAATCCAGTGATCGACCCGACCTTCTCATTCATGACCGTCGACCATGACGGCGTCATCCGGATGGACTGCTCGAGTCCATACGCCATGGCCCGGCTCGTCAGCCTCAAGGACCGCTATCAACTCGCCTTCGCCAACGACCCGGATTCCGATCGGCACGGCATCGTCACGCCAAGTGCCGGCCTGATGAACCCCAACCACTATTTGGCGGTGGCCATCGACTATCTGCTGACCCACCGGCCCCGCTGGTCGCCATCGGCCGCAATCGGCAAGACCCTTGTCAGCAGCAGCATGATCGACCGGGTCGTGCAGAAGCGCGGCCGGCGCTTGTCCGAGGTGCCCGTCGGATTCAAGTGGTTCGCACCCGGCCTGTTCAACGGCGACTACTGTTTTGGCGGCGAGGAGAGTGCCGGCGCCAGCTTCCTGCGCCGCGACGGCAGCGTGTGGACGACCGACAAGGACGGACCGGTCATGGACTTGCTGGCCGCCGAGATCACGGCATGTACTGGCCGGGATCCCGGAGAGCTTTATCAGACGCTTACGCAGGAATTCGGTGCCGCTCATTACACCCGGATCGATGAGCCCGCGACGCCGGAGCAAAAGGCGACGTTGGCCCGGCTGTCGCCCGAGGCGGTCACGGCATCCGACCTTGCCGGCGAACCGATCATTCGGAAACTGACGCGCGCGCCGGGGAATGACGCCCCGATCGGCGGCTTGAAGGTCGTCACCGCCAATGGCTGGTTCGCGGCGCGCCCATCCGGCACGGAGGCGGTCTACAAGATCTACGCCGAGAGCTTCCGGGACGAGGCACACCTCGAGACCATCGTGGATGAGGCGCGGCAGATCATACAGGACGTGTGACGGCAGGGACGCCCCTACTCCAGGATCGCCGCCTCGCCCGGCCGCGCCTTGGCGCGCTTCAGCAGGAAGATCAGCGGCAGCGCCACCAGCGCCACGACCATCATCAGCTTGAAGTCGTTGGCATAGGCCACTACCGCCGCCTGCTTGGTGACCTCGGCGTTGAGCGCCGCTTTGCCAAGCGTCGTCGCCATGTCCCAGATGCGGCCCGGCGCCAGGGCGGCCAGCGCATCGTTGAATGGCGTCACCTGCCCCGCCAGCTCGGCATGCACCAGCTGTGTATTGCGCGTCAGCAGGAAGATCACCAGCGAGATGCCGATGCTGGAGCCGAGGTTGCGCACCAGGCTGTAGAGGGCCGTGCCCTGGGTGCGCAGGCTGCCCGGCAGTGTGGCGAAGGTGATCGTGCTGAGCGGCACGAACATGAAGCCGAGCCCCATCCCTTGCAGGATGCCGGTGCGGATCAGCGTCCATTCCGAGACGTCGGGCGTGAAGCCGGTCATCTCCCACAGCACGGCCGCGGTCATCAGCAGGCCGCTCGCCAGCAGGATCCGCGGATCGACGCGGTTGATCAGCCGGCCCACGATCATCATGGCCACCATCGTGCCCATGCCGCGCGGCGCCAGAACCAGCCCGGCGGTGACCACGGGATAGCCCATCAGGTTCTGCAGGTACGGCGTAATGAGAGCCAGCGAGGCCAGCAGGATGATGCCGACCACGAAGATGAAACAGAGGCCGATGGTGAAGTTGCGGTCCTTGAAGATCGACGGATCGATGAAGGGTTGCTTCCCCTCCGCGATCTTGATGGTGAAGGTCTGCACCAGGAAGAGGTAGAAGGCGAGCGCCGCCAGCACCGCCTCGATCCAGATCTCGGTCGCGGAGAACCAGTCGAGCTGCTCGCCGCGGTCCAGCATCATCTGCAACGAGCCGATGGCGATCGACAGCATGGCGAAACCGAACCAGTCGAAGCCGGTCCTGCTCGTCTTGGTCTCGCTGAGATAGGCCGACAGGCCGAGGAACGTGACGATGCCGATCGGCACGTTGATATAGAACACCCAGCGCCAGTTGTAGGCCTCGGTCAGCCAGCCGCCCAAGGTCGGGCCCAGGATCGGGCCCACCATCACGCCCATGCCCCACATTGCCATGGCCGAACCGTGTTTCTCCTTCGGATAGGAGTCGAGCAGCACGGCCTGGCTCAGCGGCACCAGCGAGGCGCCAAACAGGCCCTGGACCAGGCGGAATGCCACCATCTCCGGCAGGCTGACAGCAATGCCGCACAGCACCGAGGCCGCGGTGAAGCCCGCGACGGCGATCAGGAACAGCCGCTTGCGGCCGAGCCGCGCCTCGAGGAAGCCGGTGACGGGCGTCGCGATGGCAGCGGCGACGATATAGGAGGTCAGCACCCAGTTGATCTGGTCGGCCGTCGCCGACAGTGAGCCCTGCATGTAGGGCAGCGCCACGTTGGCGATGGTCGTGTCCAGCGCCTGCATGATCGTGGCCAGCATGATGCACACGGTCAGCAGCGCGAGGTGTTTGGGTTTGCTCTGCATGGTCATGTTCTTCGTCTTCCGGACCGCGAGCCTCCGGCTCGCTCAAGCTCCTGAGCGGGCCGGAGGCTCGCGGTCCGGAAGATCATGAGTCACATCCCAACCATCGATTTCGCCGAGCCAAACAGGTCGGCGATGCTGCGCTGGTGCCCGGTGTCGATCTCGACGGTGGCGCTCATGCCGGTGCGCAGCGACGGGGCGTCGGCCGGCATATGTACGGCCAGCCGGATCGGCACGCGCTGTACCACCTTCACCCAGTTGCCGGTGGCGTTCTGCGCCGGCAGGACCGAGAACTCGGTGCCGGTCGCGGGCGCCACGCTGGTCACCTTCGCCTTCCATTCGCGGCCGGGATAGGCGTCGATCGTGACGACGGCCGACGCGCCCTCCTTCAGATAGGTGAGGTCGGATTCCTTCGGATTGGCCTCGATCCACACGTCGGCCGAGGACACCAGGCTGAACGCCGGCTGCGCCGCCGGCAGGTACTCGCCGACCTGCAGGGCATCGACATTGGTGACGATGCCTGGGATCGGTGCCAGCACGGTGGTGCGCGTGAGGTCGCGCTTGGCCTTGTCGACCTGCGCCTGCGCGGCGAGGTAGTTCGGGTTCTGCTCGATCGGCGCGTCGACGTTGCCGCCGAGCTGCGCCAGAGTCGCCGCGGCGTCGTTCTGCGCCATGGTCACGCGCTCACGCGCCGCGTCGAGGTCGTGCCCGGCCTGGTCGTAGGTCGCCTGGGCCGAGACGCCGCGCTTCAACAGATCCTGCTGGCGCTGGAAGCTGGTCTCGTAGAAGGCGACGTCGGTCTTGGCTTGCGCCACCTGAGCGAGCTTCTGACGGTACGTCGCCTGCATCGTCACGAGCTGGTTGCGCACCGTGCCGAGATTGGCCTCCGCGCCCGCTAGCGCGATCCTGAACGGCTCCTGGTCGAGGGTGAACAGCACCTGCCCCTTCTCGACCTTCTGGCTCTCCTTCACCGCGACGTCGGCCACGATGCCCGACACGTCGGTCGCGACCGTGAGCTTGCCGGCATGCACATAGGCATTGTCGGTCGAGACATAGCGGCCGCCCGTGGTGTAGGCGAACAGGCCGCCCGCCAGCACGACGATCGGACCGAGCGCCAGCAAGGCGCGGCGCAGGTTCCTGGGCTGTTTCAACTTGGCGCCGAGTTTCGTAATGGCGGGGGCTGCGACCTCGTCGGCCAGCCCCAGCCGCCGGAAGAAATCGCGATTAGCCATGGCTTGCTCTCCTCTCGCCAACGACGGCGGACGATTTGCCGATCAGGTTGGCCTTCATGCTGGAAAGAATGTCGAGCAGGCGCTCGCGGTCCTCCTCGCTCACGCCTTCCATCGCCTCGCCACGGGTCACCGCGCCGACGGCAAAGATGTCGGCCAGCTTGGGGCGCGCGGCCTCAGTCAGCCGCAGCAGACGGATACGCCGGTCGGTGGAATGGGACTGCCGCTCGACCAGGCCCATCTGCTCCAGGCGGTCGACCAGGCGGGTCAGCGTGATCGGCTCGACCTCGAGGATTTCCGCCAGGACGCCCTGCTGGATGCCGTCGTGCCGCGCCAGGTGCGCCAGCACCGAGCATTGCGAGCGCGTGAGCCCGAGCTCGCGCGCATTCTGCTCGAAGCGTTTGCGCATCAGCCGCGCCACGTCGTGCAGCAGGAAACCGAGATTTCGATCGAGATGGTCCATTTGGCCTATTCCTAAGTATGCCTAAAATAAGCATGCTCATGATATTTTCAAGCCAACCCCAACTCATTGAAAACATTGCCAATTTTTGGAGTTAATGCGGCCTATGGGGCGCAAAAACTATCGTGCGCAAAGGCACGCAAAAGCGTTCGCGCCCAGATCCTGCTGGCGCACGTTCGTCTTACGTTCTATACTGCGGTTATAGGCTCAGGACGCGACGCCGAAGCCCGCGCGCTGGATCGCCTTGCTGATCGCGGGCACGTCGGCGCCGGCAGGCAGGCGCATCTCGCCGCTCTTGAGATCGACGGAAATGGGCGCGGTGCCCGCGCCCGTGGCGGCACGCGTGACGGCCTTTACGCAGCCGTCGCAATCCATGCCGGTGACCTTGAGGATGAGTTCTTGAGCCATGTGATATAGCTACGCGCCCGCCGGCCCGGCCGGCAAGGGCAAATACGCAGGGCTCGGTGAGGGGTGGTTTTGGTGAGCGGCGACATCGACGATTTTCGCGGTCTTCTGGCCAAGGTGGGCAACGGCGAGACGCTCACCATCGGTGAAGCCGAGCGTGCCTTCGACATCATGACCTCGGGCGACGCCACCCCGGCCCAGATGGGTGCCTTCCTGATGGGCCTGAAGGTGCGCGGCGAGACCGCCCAGGAACTGGCCGGCGGCGCCCGTGCGCTGCGCGCCAAGATGCAGGGCGTGAAGGCGCCGGACGGCGCCATCGACATCGTCGGCACCGGTGGCGACCACCATGGCACCTACAACGTCTCCTCCTGCTCGGCCTTCGTGGTCGCCGGTGCCGGCGTGCCGGTAGCCAAGCACGGCAACCGCGCCTTCACCTCCAAGTCGGGTGCGGCCGATGTCCTGTCGGCTCTGGGCATCGGCCTGGAACTGCCGATCGAGAAGCTCGAGCAGGCGCTGGTCGAGGCGCGCATCTGCTTCCTGATGGCGCCGCGCCATCACGGTTCCATGCGCAACGTCGCGGGCCCGCGCGTCGAGCTCGCGCCTACCCGCACCATCTTCAATCTGCTGGGCCCAATGTCGAACCCCGCCGCGGTGAAGCGCCAGCTCGTGGGCGTGTTCGACCGGCGCTGGCTGAAACCGGTGGCCGAGGCGCTGGGCCAGCTCGGGCTGGAACGCGCGCTGGTCGTGCATGGGCAGGACGGCATGGACGAGCTCACCACCACGACCAAGAGCTGGGCGGCCTCGCTCGAGGACGGCAAGGTGCACGAGATCGAGATCGCGCCCGAGGATGTCGGCGTGAAGCGCGCCTCGATGACCGAGCTCAAGGGCGGCGATGCCGCACACAACGCCGCGGCCATCAAAGCCGTACTGGGCGGCGAGAAGAACGCGTTTCGCGACATCGTCGTGTTGAACAGCGCGGCGGCCCTGATGGTCTCAGGCAAGGCGGCCGACCTCAAGCAGGGCGCCGCACTCGCCATCCAATCGATCGACAACGGCAAGGCGGCCCACGCGCTCGCCACCCTGCAAAGGATCTGCGCATGAGCGACACGCTCGACAAAATCGTCGCCCGCAAGCGCAGTCACGTCGGCGGCCGCATGGCCCAGAGGCCGCTGCGCATGGTCGAGGCGTTAGCGCGCGACACCGATTCGCCGCGCGGCTTCGCCAAGGCGCTCAAGGCCACCATCGCCGCGGGCCATTACGGCCTGATTGCCGAGATCAAGAAGGCCTCGCCCAGCAAAGGACTGATCCGCCCCGACTTCGACCCGCCTGCCCTCGCCCGCGCCTACGAACGCGGCGGCGCGACGTGCCTGTCCGTGCTGACCGACGAGCCTTACTTCCAGGGCAAAGACGAGTTCCTGGTGCAGGCACGCGCGGCGACCGGGCTGCCGGTGCTGCGCAAGGACTTCATGATCGATCCCTACCAGATCGTCGAAGCGCGGGCGCTGGGAGCGGATTGCGTGCTGCTGATCATGGCGTGCCTGGACGATGCGCTGGCAAGTGAGCTGGCGAGGCTGGCGCATCGCTGGGGCATGGATGTGCTGGTCGAGGTGCACGACGCGGCCGAGTTGGAGCGGGCGCTGCGCATCGACAGTGATCTTGTCGGTGTCAACAACCGCAATCTCAAGACGTTGGCCGTCGATCTGGCCACGACCGAGCAGCTCGCGCCCAAGGTGCCCAAGGACCGCGTGCTGGTGGCCGAGAGCGGGCTCGGTTCCCCGGCTGACCTTTTGCGCATGTCCAAGGTCGGCGCCTCGGCCTTCCTCATCGGCGAGAGCTTCATGCGCAAGCCCGACGTCGAGGCGGCCGTGCGCGAAATCCTGGTGCGCGAGGCTGCCGCGGCATGAGCAGGAGCAAGAAGACGCTCACGCACTTCGACGAGCGCGGCAACGCGCACATGGTCGATGTCGGCGCCAAGGACGTCACCGAGCGCGTCGCGGTGGCGCGTGCCAGCGTCCGCATGCAGCCAGCGACGCTCAAGCTGATCGCGGCCAAGAAGGCTGCGAAGGGCGACGTGCTGGCGGTGGCTCAGCTTGCCGGCATCATGGCGGCCAAGAAGACCCCCGACCTGATCCCGCTCTGCCATCCGCTGGCCCTGAACTCGGTCAACGTGAAGCTCTCGCTCGATGCCGAGCGCAACGCCGTCGACATCGAGGCGACCTGCAAGCTGAAGGGCCGCACCGGCGTGGAGATGGAGGCGCTGACGGCGGCCTCGGTCGCCGCGCTGACCGTCTACGACATGTGCAAAGCGGTCGATCGCGGCATGGTGATTTCCGACGTCCGGTTACTACATAAGTCGGGCGGCAAATCGGGAACGTACAATGCGTAGCTCATGCTCTTCCGGACCGCCGGCTTCCAGCCGGCCTCATGAGCATGAGCCGGCTGGAAGCCGGCGGTCCGGAAGATGCTGACCGTTCGAGACGCCCATGCCCGCGTGATCGCGGCCTTCGATGCACTGCCCGCTGAGATGGTCTCGGTCGCCGACGCGGCCGGCCGCGTGCTCGCGGTCTCGCCCGCGGCGCGGCTCACCCAGCCGCCCGCCGACCTGTCGGCCATGGACGGCTATGCCGTGCGTGCCGAGGACGTGCCGGCCGCGCCGATGACGCTGAAGCTGGTTGGCGAGGCGCCGGCCGGCGGCTCCTACGACCATGCGCTGAAACCCGGCGAGACGGTGCGCATCTTCACCGGCGGGCCGCTGCCCATGGGCGCCGACGCCATCGTCATCCAGGAAGACACCAAGGCTGACGGGACCACGATTACCATCGTCGAGGCGCCGCGCATCGGCCGCCACATCCGCAAGGCCGGGCTCGACTTCACGACGGGCGACCGCCCTCTCGCCGCGGGCCGCACGCTCACCACGCGCGACGTGGCGCTGGCTGCGGCCATGAACCTGCCGTGGCTGTCGGTCCATCGAAAGCCCAGGGTCGCGATCCTGTCGACCGGCGATGAGTTGGTGATGCCGGGCGAGCCGGTCGGCCGCAACCAGATCGTCTCCTCCTCCGGCATCGCCGTGGCCGCCCTGGTGCGCGCCTGGGGCGGCGAGCCCACCTTGTTCGACATCGCGCGCGACGACGCCGCGCTGATCCAGCAGCGCATCGCCGCCGGCGCCCAGCATGACCTTCTGATCACCCTGGGCGGCGCCTCTGTGGGCGATCACGACCTGGTCCAGGGCGCGCTCAAGGCGCAGGGCTTCGCCATGGATTTCTGGCGCATCGCCATGCGCCCGGGAAAGCCGCTGATGTTCGCCGCCAAGGACCGCGCCCGCGTGCTCGGCCTGCCAGGCAACCCGGTCTCGACCATGGTCTGCGCGCTCCTGTTCCTGAAGCCCGCGATCGACCGCATGCTGGGCCAGCCGGGCGAGCTTGTCGCAACCGAGCCGGCTCGCCTTGCCGTCGACGTGAAGGCGAACGACACCCGCGAGGACTACGTCCGCTCCAAGCTCACACGGACGGCCGACGGCCTTTTGGTGGAACCTCATCCCGTGCAGGACAGTTCCATGCTGTCCGTGCTCGCCTGGTCGTCGGCGCTCTTGGTCCGGCCGGCCCACGATCCCGCCCGCAAAGCGGGAGACACCGTGCAGGTCATCGATCTTTCTGTTCTCCCTGGCGCCTACTGATCCCTCCTCATCCTTGGGCTGTCCCCGGTATCCTTGGGATAAGTTGACATTGTGAAAGAACTAAACTAGAACATGTGCTGGGTTTCAGGATTTGTTCCGAAATCTGGTAGGCAGTCTGGGGAGAAGACGGTGTTAACCCGCAAGCAAAATGAACTGCTCATGTTCATCAACAAGCGCCTCAACGACGACGGGGTGTCGCCGTCGTTCGACGAAATGAAAGAGGCGCTGCGCCTGAAATCAAAGTCGGGCATCCATCGCCTGATCACCGGTCTCGAAGAGCGCGGCTTCCTGCGCCGCCTGCCGCATCGCGCGCGGGCCCTGCAGGTTCTGAAGCTGCCCGACGCCGCGGCGATGCCTGCAGCCAATGTGACGCCCCTGCTCAGCCGCCCGGGTCTGGCCGAAAGCCGCGAAGGGTTCGTGCCGCAGATCATCCGTGGCGAGAAGGTGCCGCTGGCCGGCGCCATCCAGGTCGCCAACGAGGCGCAGGCGCTGAGCCTCCCCCTCTACGGCCGGATCGCCGCCGGTACGCCGATCGAGGCGTTGCGCGACAACTCCACGACCGTCGATGTGCCGGTCACGCTCCTGAGCTCGGGCGCGCATTACTGCCTGGAGGTCCAGGGCGATTCGATGGTCGAGGCCGGCATCCACAACGGCGACATCGCCATCATCAAGAGCGCCGACACCGCCGAATCGGGCGAGATCGTCGTCGCGCTGATCGACGATGCCGAGGCCACCCTGAAGCGGCTACGCAAGAAAGGCGCCTCGATCGCGCTCGAGCCCGCCAACGCCGCCTACGAGACGCGGATCTTCGGACCCGACCGGGTCAAGATCCAGGGCAAGCTGGCCGGGCTGTACCGCCGCTACAATTAGCGGCTCGCCGCAGAGTTTTTTGGCGCGCCTGCACAGCGCCGAATATAACTTTAGTGGACTTTGTCGAGGACTTAAGTTATATTAGCGGTGTGCTCGCCTCCCGGCGGCTCCGCTCTTTGCATTGTTCATCCGAAGTCCATCGCGCCCGGCAGACGCCGCGTCGGCCTTTCCTGCGTCGAAACCCATATTTAAACTATCTTAACTATCGAAATTCGCCGGCGAGGCCCATTGATAGTGGGTCGGTCTCCGAGGCACCGCTACGACCTCTCTCGGAAACCTCGCTAACCTCGGAAACCTCCGCCAACAATGGCGGCACTGCATGCACTCGGCCGCCAACGCGCCGAGGAATGCGCATTGTCGCTTGTGTTGCTGTTCAGGCGACAGTGCCCGGCCGCCGCCAGTGCCAGAAGGATCAGAGGCGTCAATGGCTTGCGGCGATTTCGCGAGAAGCACTGCGAACGCGATCCCGCTCGTCGCGCGTGGGAGATGAAACCCGCCACCCCTTCGCCGCCTACTGCCGACCTCAGATTCCCGGCGCCTTCACCGGCACGGCCTGACGGCTCGGGCTGCCCGGCACCCACGGCCGATCGCCGCGTCGCGCATTGGCGGTCTCGCGCCGCACGCCCTGCTCGTCGAGCCACAGCGCCTGCGCGCCCTCGCGCCAGGCGTCGCGGCGGTCGATCACCAGGCGCGGGCCGCGGCAGCGGCCCTGGGCGTCGACGGTCGCCAGCACGATGTCGGCGTCGGCGCAGGCTTCGGCCAGCCGCCGGTCGTCGCTCACCAGGGCGATGCGCCACGGCCCCTTGCGCCAGCGGCAGAGGCCGGTGCGGCAGCCGAGGCCGGCAGCCTCCTCGTCGGCGCTGGCGAGCCAGCGCTTGGCGCCCTCCTGGCCGCTGCGCCGCGCCCAGGTGTCGGCGACGAAACGGTCGACGCGCGAGGACGCGACATGGACCACGCCCTTCTCGTCGCGCAGGCCGAGCACGCGGCCGTCGTCGCTCATCAGCAGGTCGGGCGCCGGTGGCGGGCCGAGCAGCAGGCCGGCCACCACGACCGGCAGCCCGGCGAAGCGCCAGCGATGGCGCCACAGGCAGAACCACAGCCCGCCGACGGTGATCAGCCACAGGCTGGCGCCCGGCATCGACGGCACCAGGGTCGCCGCATCCGGCCAGTTGCCGACATACTTGGCGATGGCGTTCAGCCAGTCGACGCCCCAGCCCATGGGCACCAGGGCGAAGCGCTCCAGCCCGAGCGGCATCAGCAGCATCGCCAGAAGCCCCCACGGCATGATCCAGAAACCGGTGAGCGGCACGCCAAAGAGGTTGGCGACGACGCCGAGCAGCGACAGGCGGTTGAAGTGGTAGGCGGCGAAGGCGCCGGTGGCGATCGAGGCGATCAGCGTGGTGGCGAGGCTGGCCGCGATGGCGGCGCCGAGCCGCCACAGCCAGCGATAGCGCGCGCGGTCGGCGCGCTCATGCAGGCGGCGGCGCCAGCCGGCCGCCGCTTCCCAGGCCGCGATCAGGGCGACCACGGCGGCGAACGACATCTGGAACGAGGCGCCGGTCAGCGAGTCGGGCGCGATGGCCAGCACGATCACCGCCGACCAGGCGATCAGGCGCAGCGACAAGGCCGTCCGGTCGAGCAGGATGGCGAGCAAGGCGAAGCCCGCCATGGCGCAGGCGCGCTGCGCGGGCACAGGAGCGCCTGCGAGCGCGGTGTAGAACAACGCCACCATGAGAGCGAGCACGGCCGCGATCTTCTTGGCGTCGATGCGCAAGGCGAGCGGCGGGATGAGCGCGATGCCGTGGCGCACCAGGCCCATGACCAGGGCGACGACGAACACGATGTGCAGGCCCGAGATCGACAGGATGTGGGCCAGCCCCGAATCGCGCATCGCCTGGGTGACGTCCTTGTCGACCGCGGTCTGCTCGCCCGCCAGCAAGGCCGCGACCACACCGCCTTCAGGCCCGGGCAGCGCCTTCATGATGCGGTCGACGACGTCGGCCCTGAGCGCATCGATGGCGCGCACGAAGCCGTCGGGCTTGCCGGGCTCGATGACGGCGGCGGGCGCCAGCGCATAGCCCACCGCGCCGAGCTGCTGGTACCAGGCGACGCGCTGGAAATCGAAGGCGCCGGGTGCCGCGGGCCCGGCGGGCGGCGAGATGTTGGCCAGCACAAGGATGCGATCGCCGACATGCAGCGGCGGTGCCCCCTTGCTCAGCGAGACGCGCAGCCGCACCGGCGTCATCTCCGGCGGCGGCACGCCGCTGCCCTTAAGCCGCACCGCCTCGAGCACGACCCGCACGCCCTCGGGCAGGCGCTGGATGTCGGCGATGCGGCCCTCGACGTTGACGTTGAACAATGGCCGGCTGAGCGTCGGCGCAGCGACGCTCGCCGTGCGCCAGGCGATCAGGCCGAAGCCTACGGCGGCCGCGACCAGTCCGATCGCCACCGCGCGGGCAAGACTGCCGGCCGGCGCGAAGAACACCAGCGCCAGGGCGACGGCCGCCAGCACCGGCCCCAGCCACAGGGCGGGCTCGCTCGGCAGTTCGAAGTAGATCGCGATGCCCAGGCCCAGCGCCACCGGCAGCCACAGCATCCAGCGGCTGCGCTCGGCATCGAGCTGGTTCAGGATCCAGGCACGCGCGCCCGCCACGCCGTCTCCCCCTCCCGTTGTTTGACAGCGTTGGGACGCTCGCCTACCTACGGCGCGCTTTTTCGGCCGAAATGCGGCAAAACCCGCGCGAACCCTGAACAATGCCCCTCTAGGTCATGACCGTCGTCACCCGTTTCGCCCCCTCGCCCACCGGCTTTCTGCATATCGGCGGCGCACGCACGGCGCTCTTCAACTGGCTGTACGCCCGCCATCACGGTGGCAAGTACCTGCTGCGCATCGAGGACACCGACCGCGCCCGCTCGACGCCCGCGGCCGTCGAGGCGATCATCGACGGCCTGTCGTGGCTCGGCCTCGATTGGGACGGCGACGTCATCTACCAGTTCCCGCGCGCCGAGCGGCATGCCGAGGTCGCGCGCCAGATGCTGGCAGAGGGCAAGGCCTACTACTGCTACGCCTCGCCCCAGGAACTGGACGAGATGCGCCAGGCACAGAAGCGCGCCGGCGTGCCGATGCGCTACGACGGCCGCTGGCGCGATCGTGACCCGAAAGACGCGCCGCCGGGCGTGGCGCCGGTGATCCGTCTGAAGGCGCCGCAGAACGGCCAGACGGTGATCCAGGACGCCGTGCAGGGCGAGGTCAAGGTCGAGAACGCCCAGCTCGACGACATGATCCTGCTGCGCGCCGACGGCACGCCGACCTACATGCATGCCGTCGTGGTCGACGACCACGACATGGGCATCACGCACGTGATCCGCGGCGACGACCATCTCAACAACGCCTTCCGCCAGCTGCAGATCATCAAGGCCATGGGCTGGCCCGAGCCGGTCTATGCCCACATCCCGCTGATCCACGGATCCGACGGCGCCAAGCTCAGCAAGCGCCACGGCGCGCTCGGCGTCGATGCCTACCGCGACATGGGCTTCCTGCCCGAGGCACTGCGCAACTACCTGCTGCGGCTGGGCTGGGGCCACGGCGACGACGAGATCATCTCGACCAAGCAGGCGATCGAGTGGTTCGACTTGCCAGGCGTCGGCCGCTCGGCGTCGCGCTTCGACACGGTGAAGCTCACCAACCTCAACGCCCACTATCTGCGCGAGGCGCCCGACGCCGAGCTGCTGCCGCTGGTGCTGCCGCGCGTCGAGGCGAAGCTCGGCCGCGCCGTCGATCAGGTCGGTGTGGCGCGCATCGCGCGCGGCCTGGGCGGGGTCAAGCAGCGCTCGCGCACGGTGACCGAGCTTGGCGACAACCTCGTCTTCTATGCCAGCGACGGCGCCCCGCCGATCGCCGACGACAAGGCGCGCGCCCAGCTCACGCCCGACAGCAAGGCGCTGCTCGCCCGGCTCGCCGCCGCTTTCGACGGCGTCACGGACTGGAGCGAGAAGCCGCTCGAGGAAGCCGTGCGCCGCTTCGCCGAGGCCGAGAACGTGAAGTTGGGCCAGGTCGCCCAGCCGTTGCGCGTCGCCCTCACCGGCTCGACGGCGTCGCCCGGCATCTTCGAGGTCGTGGCGATCCTCGGACCCGTCGAGACCAAGAAAAGATTGCTGGCCGCCGGCGGATAGAAGCGGCGCCGAGCCGGCCGCCACACTCGGCGGATGGCTGCGCGCGTCTGGATCTGGCTGCTCTCGCTCTCCGTTCTGTGGGGCGGCTCGTTCTTCTTCGCCAAGGTGGCGTTGAGCGAGATCGGTCCGTTCACCGTCGTGTTCGTCCGCGTTTCGCTGGCGGCGCTGGCGCTGGCGATGGTCGTGCCGCTACGGCGCGACGCGCCATGGCGTGCCTATTTCACCATGGGCCTGCTGAACAACGCGCTGCCCTTCAGCCTGATCTTCTGGGGCCAGACCGAGATCGCGTCAGGACTGGCCTCGATCCTCAACGCCACCACGCCGCTCTTCACCCTGGTCGTCGCCCACTTCCTCACGGCCGACGAGAAGATCGACCGCACCAAGATCGCAGCCCTGCTGACGGGCCTTTTGGGCGTCGTCACTCTGATCGGACGGAGCGCCCTGGTCGGCGGCTCAGCGCTGTGGGGCCAAACGGCCTGCCTGGCGGCGGCCCTCTCCTATTCCTTCGCCGGCGTCTACGGCCGGCGCTTCCGGCGCATGGGGATCGCGCCGACCGAGGCTGCGGCAGGACAAGTCACGGCCAGTGCAGTGTTGATTCTTCCGATCATGTTGCTCGTCGACCAGCCATGGCTGCTGCCCGCGCCGCCGTCACTCACGGTGTGCCTGGCGCTGGTCGGCCTGGCGCTGCTGTCGACGGCGCTGGCCTATGTGCTCTATTTCCGCATCCTCGAGGCCGCCGGCGCCACCAATCTGCTGCTTGTCACATTCCTGATCCCAGTCACCGCCATCCTTTTGGGAGCGCTCGTGCTGGGCGAGCGGCTGGCGCCGCGGCATTTCGCGGGAATGGCCCTGATCGGCGTCGGGTTGGCGCTGATCGACGGCCGGATCGCAGGGCTGCTGCGGGCCGCGAAATAGCGGCTGGCCAGTACAATTGCGCCCCCGGAGGGGGCTTGTTAGGGTGCCCCCGAACCCGTGAAATCGAGCTGAAAGAGTGAGCTATGGCCAAGTCGACCGCAACGCTGACCGATAACGAAACCGGCAAATCCTACGAGTTTCCCATCATCCACGGCACGGTCGGACCGCGTCTGGTCGACATCCGCAAGCTGTACGGCGAATCGGATATGTTCACCTACGATCCGGGCTTCACCTCGACCGGCTCGTGCGGCTCCAAGATCACCTACATCGACGGCGACCAGGGCGTGCTGCTGTACCGCGGCTACAACATCGCCGAGCTGGCCGAGCAGAGCGACCACATGGAGGTCTGCTACCTGCTGATGAAGGGCGAGCTGCCGACCAAGGCCCAGAAGGAGAAGTTCGTCCACGACATCACCATGCACACCATGGTGCATGAGCAGCTCAGCCAGTTTTATCGCGGCTTCCGGCGCGACGCCCATCCGATGGCGGTGTGTTGCGGCGTGGTCGGCGCGCTCTCGGCCTTCTATCACGACTCGCTCGACATCCATGACCCGCACCAGCGCATGGTCGCCTCGTACCGCCTGGTCGCCAAGATGCCGACCATCGCCGCCATGGCCTACAAGTATTCGGTCGGCCAGCCGTTCGTCTATCCGCGCAACGACCTCTCCTACGCCGGCAACTTCCTGCGCATGATGTTCTCGGTTCCGGCCGAGGACTACGAGATCAACCCGGTGCTCGAGAAGGCGGTCGACCGCATCCTGATGCTGCACGCCGACCACGAGCAGAACGCCTCGACCTCGACGGTGCGCCTGGCCGGTTCCTCGGGCGCCAACCCGTTCGCCTGCATTGCCGCCGGCATCGCCTCGCTGTGGGGCCCGAGCCACGGCGGCGCCAACGAAGCCGTCATCAACATGCTGAACGAGATCGGCGGCAAGCAGAACATCCCGGGCTTCCTGAGCCGCGTGAAGGACAAGCAGGACCATACCCGCCTGATGGGCTTCGGCCATCGCGTCTACAAGAACTACGATCCGCGCGCCAAGGTGATGCGCCAGACCTGCCACGAGGTGCTGACCTCGCTCGGCATCACCCACGACCCCCTGCTCGAGCTCGCCATGGAGATGGAGCAGATCGCGCTCAAGGACGACTACTTCATCTCCAAGAAGCTCTACCCGAACGTCGACTTCTACTCGGGCATCATCTTCCGGGCGATCGGCATCCCGACCTCGATGTTCACCGTGCTGTTCGCCGTCGCGCGCACCGTCGGCTGGATCTCGCAGTGGAACGAGATGATCGAGGACCCTGACCAGAAGATCGGCCGGCCGCGCCAGCTCTACAACGGCCAGACCGAGCGGCCCTACAAGCCGCTGCATATGAGAGGCTAAAGAACCAGATCGCTATCCTGGGAGGAAGCGAGACATGGCAAGATCATCGCGAGGGCCGCGCCTGGCAACGACTTGGGCGGCCGAGCAGAACTCCAGGCCGCTGCCGCGCATCGTGCGGCTCGGCCGGCCGGCCAACGACAATGTCCGCCAGCTCCGACCGCTGACGCTCGCGCTGTACGGGACGTTCGCTGCTGCCGTCGCCCTGTGTGCCTTGGTGCACTGGCAGCTGATCTAAGGGCAGCTGATCTAAGGGCAGCTGATCTAAGGGCAGCTGATCTAAGGGCAGCTGATCTAAGGGCAGCTGCTATCTAGCGTCTGGCGCCACGCGTCCGCTGCTGCCGCGCCAGGGCAGCCTCGTCGTCCCATGTCAGCTTGCCATTGCGCACCAACAGCGCACCGTCGACCAGCACGTCGCGCACCGCACGCGGATTGAGCGAATAGATCAGGTTCGCCGCCGGATCATGCACCGGCGTGGCCTCGAGCTTGTTGCCGTCGAACACGACGAGGTCCGCGCGCTTGCCGACTTCGATGCTGCCTGTGAGTCCGTCGAGGCCAAGGGCGCGCGCGCCGTCGATGGTCAGCATGCGCACCATCTGCTGGACCGGCAGCGCCTGCGGATCGTCGGCCCGCATCTTGCCGACCAGCGCGGCAAGTCGCGCCTCGGCCAACATGTCCATGGCGTTGTTCGAGGCGGTCCAGTCGGTGCCGAGCCCGATCGTCACGCGGCCTGCCAGGCATGCCAGCGGCAGAGTTCGCGCCTCGATCTTTAGATTGCTCGCCGGGCAATGGGCGATGGCGATGCCATAGGTCGGCCAGGCATCGAATTCCGCGTCGCTGAGATAGATCGCGTGCGCGGCGACGGTGCTCGGCGTCGCGAGACCGGTCGCGATCAGGCAGGCCAGCGCACCGTCATGGCCGCGCCGCCGCACGGCGGCGACCTCCGGCTCGTTCTGCGCAACATGGATGAAGACACGGGCGCCCGTCTTCTCGGCGCGCCGCGCGCACTCCCTCAGGAGCGCATCGGAGCAGGTATCGAGAGCGTGCGGGGCGATGCCGGCGAAGATGCGGCAGCTCGGGTCGGTGCCATAGCGCTCGATGACCGCGTCGGCCGTCTTCCAGTCGGCCGGCGCCCTGGCATCGACCAGGGAATGGCCGACCACGGCGCGGATGCCCGAAGCCTCGATGCCCGGCGCGATGCGGTCCATGTTGCCCAGCCGATCGGCGATGCAGGTGACGCCATTCAGCAGGAACTCGGCGCAGGCGGCGCGTACGGAGAGCACGTGGTCCTCGACCGTGAAGCTCTCCTGGCCAGGCATCGCATAGCCCGCCGACCAGAATTCGCGCGGCTGGTCCTCGGCCATGCCGCGATAGAAGGCGGTCGCGGCATGAGTGTGGACGTTGACCAGCCCGGGCGTGATCAGCGCCTCGCTGCAGTCGAGCAGCGTGTCGCTCGGCCGGGCCAGGCTGCCCGCCGGGCCGAGTGCCGCGATGACCTCGCCTTCGATCCGGATATCGGCCGACGGCAGGAATTCGTTGGCAGCATTGACCGTGAGGACGGCGCCGCCGGTGAGAACGATCGCCATGTCAGGTCCTGCCCCGTCGCTTCGGCCGGCGCGGCGGCGCGGCTAAAAAATCGGCGAACGCGCCCAACCGCTCGCTGATGTGATTGATCATCAGCCGGGCGGGCGGCGACAGGCGGCGATAGCGCGGCACCAGGATGCCGATGCGGCTCTGCGCCAGGCCCGGCTCGACCAACGGCACGTGCACCAGCTCGCCACGACGGATCTCGTCGATGAAGCCGATCGGCGTGAAGAAGCCGATGCCGAGGCCCGAGCGGATCACTTGGCGCATGAACTCGATGGAGTTGGAGACGACGCGTGGCGACAGGCGCGCGCCCGAACCCGCGAACTCCATCGCCATGATGGCGTCGAGCAGCCAGCGGTCCTGCAGCATGACCACCGGGTGGCCGACGCACTCGGTCAAGGTCAACGACTTTCGCCCGGCCAGCGGATGGTCGGGCCGCATCAGCGCGCCGACCGAGGTCGGGAACTCGGCGATGACGTCGACGCCGCGATGGCGGGCATCGACGAACAGCACGCCGAAGTCGTTGTCGCCCGACCGCAGCGCCTCGCCGATCTCGCTGGGATGCACCGCGAGGACGGTGAAGGTCACCTTGGGATGGCGCGCCGACATCTCGTCGACGACCTGCGGCAGGAAGCGCACCAGCATCGATTCCAGGGAGATGATGCGGACGTCGCCGCTCACCGTGCCGCCGAGGCTCGCGATCTCCGCCCGCGTGCGCTGGTATTCGTTCTGCGTCTCGCGCACGTGGCGCAGCAGCAATTCGCCGGCCGCCGTCGGGCGCACGCCGCTGCGGCCGCGCTCGAACAGCGTCACGCCCATCTCGTCCTCGAGCCGCAGGATCTGCCGGTTGACCGCCGACGAGGCGACGCTCAGGGCATCGGCGGCCTTGCGGATCGAGCCGTGGCGCGCGACATGGTCGAAGTAGCGCAGGACCGCGGCATGCATGGCGATTCGGCCTCCCCTTTTGGCCCTGGGCGGGGTGATGCCGAAATAGCAGCACACCGCGCGAATTAATGTTCTTTTCTAGAGCACCGCGCGTCAATAGCGTTTCACCGGGGAACGACGAAGGGGAAGTCGCCATGCGCCAGCTCGGTTCCAGCATCCGCCGCCGCTCACTGCTCAAGACCGGAGCCGCGGCCACCGGCTTCGCCGCCGCCGGCCTCCTGCCCTCAGGCGGCTTCGCCCAGGCCAAGACCCAGACCGTCAATCTCCAGCTCGGCTGGCTCGCCGGCAACAACCAGATCGGCGAGATCGCCGCCAAGCAGCTCGGCTACTTCGAGGAGGAGAAGCTCAACGTCGTGATCCATCCCGGCGGGCCCAGCATCGACGGCGTCGCCGTCGTCGCCTCGGGACGTCACGACATCGGCCAGGTCTCGTCCAGCCCCTCGCTGATGCTGGCGGCCTCGCAGAAGATCCCGGTGATGTGCTTCGCCACCGGCCTGCAGCAGCATCCCTACGCCTACTTCTCGCTGCCCAAGAAGCCGGTACGGGCGCCCAAGGACTTCATCGGCAAGAAGGTCGGCATCCAGGCGACCGCCAAGGTCCTCCTGAATGCGCTGATGAAGAAGCACGGCATCGCCGAGAAGGACGTCGAGATCGTGATCATCGGCTCGGAGATGACGCCGATCCTGACCGGCCAGACCGATGTGGTGAGCGGCTGGATCACCAACACCACGACCTTGAAGCCGCTCGGCCCCGACCGCATCGACCTCCGCCTGTGGGACGCCGGCGTGCGGCTCTATGCACTGCCCTACTACGCGACCAAGACCACGATCGAGAAGAAGCCCGAGATGCTCGCCGCCTATGTCCGCGCCGCGTCGCGCGGCTGGGAATATGCGCTCAAGAATCCCGACAAGGCCGCGGCGATGCTGGTCAAGGAGTACTCCAACCTCAACCTCGCCGACGAGGTCGAGGGCAGCAAGGTGCTGCTCACCTTCGCCTTCAATGCCAACACGCAGGCCAACGGCTGGGGCGCCTTCGACCCGGCGATCTGGCAGGAGCAGATCGCGCTCTACGACGACCTGAAGCAGTTCTCCGCCGGCGCCCCCAAGCTCGAGGACGTGATCACCACCAAGATCCTCGAAGCCACCAAGGGCGCCCGCGCCAAGGTCGGCTGAGCCGATGGCCATCGCCGTTCAGTGCGAGCGGATCACCGTACGCTTCACCACGGAGCGCGGCACGGTCACAGCGCTGGAAAACATCGATCTCACGATCCCGCGCGGCAGCTTCCTCACCCTGCTCGGCCCCTCGGGTTGCGGCAAGTCGACCTTGCTGCGGGTGATGGCCGACCTGATCGAGCCCACCGGCGGACGGATCTCCGTGCTGGACGATGCGCCCGCGACCGCGCGGCAGAACCGCGAGATCGGCTTCGTCTTCCAGGACGCCGCTCTCCTGCCGTGGCGCACCGTGCTCGAGAACGTCACGCTGCCGCTCGAAGTGGGCGGCGGCAAGGCCCTGCCCGGCGCGCGCTCGCCGCAGGACCTGCTGACCCTGGTCGGCCTTACCGGCTGGGAGCAGGCCTATCCGCATGAGCTGTCGGGCGGCATGCGCCAGCGCGTGGCAATCGCCCGCGCCCTGGTCTCGGGCCCGCGGCTGCTGCTGATGGACGAGCCGTTTGGCGCCCTCGACGAAATCACCCGCGATCGCCTGAACGAGGAACTGCTGCAGGTCTGGGAATCGACCGGAACCACGATCGTGTTCGTCACCCATTCGATCTACGAGGCGGCTTTCCTCGGCCAGAAGGTGCTGCTGCTGGCGGCCCGGCCGGGCCGGGTGCGAGAGCTGGTGCCGGTCACCCTGCCGACGCCGCGGCGGCTGGCGATGCGCGAGACGCCGGAGTTCGTGGCCCTCGCCGGCCATTTGCGCCGCGTGCTGGAGACCTGCTGATGGCGAACCAGGCCGAACCGGTCACCATGGCCACCGCCTTCGCCGAGGACGCCGAGGCGCAGGCGCGCTTCCGCGCCCACAAGCGCTATCTCGCTTGGCGCGGCCGCCTGCTGCCGGTCGCCGCAGTGGCCATCTTCCTGCTGCTGTGGTGGCAGGCGGTCGAGATCTTCGACATCCAACCGTTCATCGCGCCCTCGCCGGTGGCGGTGGCCAAAGTGCTCTACGATCGCTTCGACATGCTGATGGCCAATCTGCTGCCGACGGCGATCGAGGCCGTCTCAGGCTTCATCCTGGGCAACCTGGCCGCCATCACGCTCGCCACCGCCTTCGTCTATCGCAAGACCATGGAAGAGGCGCTGTTCCCCATCGCCGTGATGGTCAACACCATCCCGGTCGTCGCCAAGGCGCCGATCCTGGTGCTGCTGCTGGGCAATGGGATGGAACCCAAGATCGCCATAGCCGCCATCATCTGCTTCTTCCCGACGCTCGTGAACATGACGCGCGGCCTGCGCGACGTGCGCGCCGAGCAGCTCGAGCTGATGCGCATCCTGTCGGCCACGCCGCGCGAGGTCTTCCTGCGCATCCGCGTGCCCAACGCGCTCCCCTACCTGTTCTCCGCGCTGAAGATCGCCGCGTCCACCGCCGTGATCGGCGCCATCGTCGGCGAGTGGATCGGATCGACCAAGGGCATCGGCGCGCTGATCATCCAGTCGACCTACAATTTCGATTCGCCGTTGCTCTACGCCACCATCGTCGTCGGCTCGACTTTCTCGGCCCTGTTCTTCGGCGTCATCTCGCTCGCCGAGAAGCGCCTGCTGCGCTGGAACGTAGCGCACAACGCCTGATCCCCTCATCAGCCAAGGAGGCCTCATGACCTCGACCCCCCAGTTCATCAGCGAGCCGGCCGGCCAAGCGCCCGTCGCTGCGGTATCCGATCTCGTGGTCGTCGGCGGCGGCCCGGCCGGGATCGCCGCGGCGCTGGCCGGCGCGCGCAACGGCCTCAGCGTCACCTTGCTCGAGCGCTACCCGTATCTTGGCGGCCTCGCCTCCGGCGGCATGGTCCTGGTGCTCGACGACATGTGCAATGGCCAGGAGATCGCCGTGCGCGGCCTCTGTGCCGACCTCATCGCGCGGCTGGAGCGGCTTGGGCTCGCGGTGACACCGCCTGAAGCCGATCGCCGGTCCGATGCCGCTATGTGGCACAAATGGTCGCGTTGGGGCGTGTTCGATTTCACCTCGCACCTGAAGCCGCAGCCCATCGTCTATGCCGCGGCCTTCGATCCCGACGGCTTCAAGCGCGTGTCCAACGACATGATCGCCGAGGCCAAGGTCAATCTGCGCCTGCATAGCTGGTTCAGCCGCGCCATCGTCGAGGATGGCGTGATCAAGGGCGTCGTCTGCGAGAGCAAGGAAGGCCGCCAGGCGATCCTCGGCAAGATCGTCGTCGACGCCACCGGCGATCTCGACGTCGCCGCCTCGGCCGGCGCGCCGTTCATCGAAGGCGCCTACATCGTCACCACCGTGTTTCGCCTGGGCGGCGTCGAGGTCGAGGCGGCCGAGCGCTTCGAATACGAGGAGCCCGAGGCGTTCAAGGCGATCGACCGCGAGGCCAAGCGCCTGATCGGCGGCTCGTGGGACAAGTGGTGGCTGAAGACGCCGCTGCCCGGCGTCGTCTGGTGCAACTGCCCGCACATGGCCAACTACGACGGCCTCAAGGTCGACGACCTCACGCGCGCCGACTTCGAGGGCCGCAAGCGGATCGCCAAGCTGGTCGATTATCTGCACGAGAAGATGCCAGGCTTCCGCGACTGCTTCGTGGTCGACGTGGCGCCCCAGCTCGGCATCCGCCAGACCCGGCTGCTCGAGGGCCTCTATGTCGTGACCAAGGAGGACGTGACCGAACGCCGGCACTTCGCCGACAGCGTGGCGCGCGGCCGCGACTACTACACGCCCTACCGCGCGCTGCTGCCGCGCGAGATCAAGGGCCTGATCGTCGCCGGCCGGCATTATTCAGCGACCTCGTCGGCCCAGCGCATGTCGCGCGAGATCCCGCCCTGCATGGCGATGGGCGAGGCCGCGGGCGAAGCGGCGGCGCTGGCGCTGGAAGGCGATGTCGCGCTCGACCGCGTCGACGTCGGCAAGCTGCAGGCTCGCCTGCGCGACCGCGGCGCCGATCCGGGAGACCGACCGGCAGCCAACGCCACCGTCCTGAGGGCCGCCGAATGACTGCCGCCCAGCCCCTCACCGGCATAAAAGTGCTCGATTTCACGCAGGTCATGATGGGACCGTGCGCCACGCAAATGCTCGCCGACTACGGCGCCGACGTCGTCAAGATCGAGCGGCCAGGCGCGGGCGACCTGTCAAGGACGTCGCTGGCCGACGATCCGGATGGGCTCAACAATCCAGTGTTCAGAAGCCTCAACCGCAACAAGCGCTCGATCGCCCTCGACCTGCGCGGCGAGGCCGGCAAGGCGGTCGTCTATGATCTGGTGAAGACCGCCGACGTGGTGGTGAACAATTTCCGCGCCGGCGTCATGGACCGCATGGGCTTCGGCTACGAGGCGCTCTCCAAGATAAACCCACGCATCATCTGCGCCTTCGGTTCGGGCTTCGGCCAGAGCGGACCGCTGTCGCACAAGGGCGGCCAGGACATCCTGGCCCAGGCGCTGAGCGGCGTGATGGCGCGCAAGCCCGACCAAAGTCTGCCGACGTCGGTCTATGCCACGGCGCTGGCGGACTATTCGGCCGGAATGCATCTCGTGCAGGGCATTCTTCTCGCCCTGATGCAGCGTGAGAAGACCGGCGTCGGGCAGGCCCTCTCGGTGTCGCTCTACGATTCCATGCTCGCCATGCAGATGCAGGAAGCAGCGATGTGGCTGCAGCGCAAGCGCGAGCTGAACTGGGGCGCCTTCCCGCTAACCGGCGTGTTCGTGACCACCGACGGCGCGCTGGTGATCGTCGGCGCCTTCAAGGCCAATCCGCTGCAGGACATCTGCCGCGCGCTGGGCTTGCCCGACCTGTCGGCTGACCAGAACTACGCCACCTTCGCCAAGCAGGTGGAGAACAAGGCAGAACTGCACCGCCTGTTCCGCAGCAAGCTCTCGACCGACACGACGGCACACTGGCTCGCCAGGCTCGAAGAGCAGGATCTCCTGTGCGCGCCGGTGCAGACCCTGGGCGAGGCGCTGTCGTCGGATCAGACCGCCGCGAACAACATGATCGTGTCGCTCGACGCCAACGGCAGCGGCCGCAACGAGCCGCTGAAGCTGGTCGCCTCGCCGATCACCATGGACGCCTCGGCGTTCCGGCTGCGCCATGCGCCGCCAAGCCTCGGCGAGCATGGTTCGGAGATCCTGGGCGAGCTGGGCTACGCGCCCGACCGCATCGCCGAGCTGCGCAAGGGCAAGGTGCTTTCATGACCATCCGCTTTGCCGTGGAGAACCACGTCGCGCGCGTCACGATCGACCGCCCCGACCGCATGAACGCCATCGACGAGGCGTCCGAAGCCGAGCTGATGCACATCTGGTCGGCTATAGAACGCGACGAACAGGTGCGCTGCGTCGTTCTCACCGGCGCCGGCGAGCGCGCCTTCTGCACCGGCGCCGACATGAAGCAGAGCGGCAACAAGACCGGACTGGAATACTGGGCAGCGGCGCGGCCCGGCGGCTTCGGCGGCCTGGCGTTGCGCGATACCCTCGATGTCCCGGTGATCGCCCGCGTCAACGGCCACGCCCTGGGCGGCGGCATGGAGATGGTGCTGGGCTGCGATATCGTCGTCGCCGCCGAGAATGCCAGCTTCGGCTTGCCCGAACCGCGCGTTGGGCGGCTGGCGCTGGACGGCGGAATCGCCATCCTGCCGCGGCGCATCCCGCACGTCTGGGCGATGGGCATGCTGCTGACCGGCCGGCGCGTGCCGGCGGCAGAGGCGCTGCGCCTCGGCCTGGTCAACGAAGTCGTGCCTCCGGCCGATCTCGACGCAGCGGTCGAGCGTTGGCTTGCCGACGTCCTTGCCTGCGCGCCGCTCTCGGTCAAGGCGATCAAGCAGATGGTGCGCAGCGGCGCCGGCCTCTCGCCGCGAGAGGCACAGCAGCTGCGCCTGCCCGCTCTGGTCGCTGCCCTCCAGTCGACGGATCAGGATGAAGGCGTGCAGGCGTTCATCGAGAAGCGCCCGCCGCAGTGGCAGGGCCGCTAATGACCTATGTCGTCACCTCGACCTGCATCGACGTGAAGGACGGCATCTGCCAGAAAGTCTGCCCCGTAGAATGCATCTACGAGGGCGGCCGCATGATGTACATCCAGCCCGACGAGTGCATCAATTGCGGCATCTGCGTCTCGGTCTGCCCGGTGCAGGCGATCTATGAGGATGCCGACGTGCCGGCTGCGGAGCAGGCCTTCATTGCCGCCAACGTCGAATTCTTCGGAGCCGGGGTCACCGGTTGGGGAAGTCCCGGCGGCATTACCCTTGACCACGTCAGCAAGCTCGACGCTCCCCTCGTCGGGGCCTTTCGCGTCGGCAAACCCTGAAGCAGCCCACTTGCAGACCCGGTTGTCGGCGCTGACGCCGACCTGGACGATGCGCGGCTTGTCGACCCCGGCCACGCCGACATACTTGAAGATGCGATTGTCGATCTCGCGCTTCTGAGCCGGCTGCACTGGCTCCCTTCATCATCACGGCGAGTCTAGTCATTGGCATGGCGGCGGCGCGCAAGCCATCGCCAGGGCTGGCGTACCCACGCCTGAAGCGTCCTTCGTCGCTTGAGCCTCGACAATGCCGACCGATAGACTGGCGATTCGGTGTTGGGCCGGCACAGCTCTTCCATGATCTCGATGGCCTGCTCGAGCTGGCCGGCCTTCTCGTGAGCCAGACTGCGCAGATACTGCGTACGTCCCGGCTCCGCCCTTGTAGTTCTGTCCAATGCGTCCAGGGCTACTTCCGGAAATCCTGCCTCAATGGCTATCTCAGCAAGAGCGTGAAGTGTCCCCGAGTGCGTTGGCGTGCGCGCTGCTGCCTGAGATATGAGGCGATACCGCTCCTTGCGATTGCGCGCGCGCAATGCACGCACAACATGAAATTGCGGCGACTCTTCTCGTCGACGGTTAACTTCCGCGAGGAAAGGCTCGGGGACGAACCTCTCATAACAGACCTCGATAGCAATCCGATGAAGTAAATCCAGTTCGGAGAGGAAGCTGGTGCTTGGATGACCGCTTCCGGGCAGAGGCACAGCGACGACGTTTGTGATCGTGTGGAGAAGCCCTGCGTGAGCACAATCGTAGTCATCCGATGGATCATACAATACGATGGCTTGCCTGACGGCATTGTTCCCGTGCTCGTGCAGAAACCGAACCTCTTTGACATGCTTCCGCCAACGTCCATCGTAAGGCCGCTGCGAAGGATCAAGTGTGAACTGAGGTGACAGGGCAAGGGCTACATGGGCTCCAGCCCATCCTCCGTACCGTATTGCTGCATATCCGCCCATGCTCGACCCATAAGCAACGACGTGCTCATAGGTCGCCGTCACTTCCGCTATCTGCGAGCACAATTGCGGAAGCTCCGGGTACTGATACCCTTGATTTCCTCCGGGGATTACATGAATGGCATCTATTCGAGATTTGCGGAAGGAACCCTGCTCGAAGCCGGGACGACCCAGTGAGCGATTGTCATCGAACGGTGAAAACGTCACAACGCATCGATCAGCCGACATGCCCAGCACGGCACGCGCCACCAACTGCGCACTCCTAAAAATCTCGAAAACCTGGGGTGCACCTGACATACGATCCGATCTCACCCAAAAAAGCCAGCCAACCATAGCGCACGCGCCTTGGCTCTCTGAACCTTTCCGCTTGTCGTACGCGGCACGGCGCCGGGCGCCACGATGACGGCCTTATGCACTGCAAGACCATGATCCAGCGCGACCGCTTCACGGACAGCCGCCTCAAGCTCGCCCGGCGAGGCCAGCCGGAGCAGGCGGTGATCGGCCTCTTGTACCACGACGACCGCCGACTCGTTGCGACCCGCAGGTGCGACGAAAGCCGCACCGAGTTGTTGCCCGAATGCGGCATGCCCCTCCTGTACGGAGAGCTCGATGTCCTGTGGGTAATAGTTCTGTCCGCGCACGACAATCAGGTCCTTCAACCGCCCTGTGACGAAAAGTTCGCCGCGCGCGTCGAGGAATCCCAAATCTCCAGTCCGCAACCATCCCCCGTCTTCACCCTCGACGCAGGCATTGAAGTTCGTGGCGGTGGCCTCGGCATTCTCCCAATAACCTGCCGCGATGTGTGGGCCGCGCACCCAGATTTCGCCCTCAATGCCGGCGGCCTGCCTGGAGCAGGTGTCGGGATGCACCACCGCGACTTCCTCGCCGTCAAGGGCGCTCCCACAGCTTACGAGCGACCTGTTACCGACCCTGCACTCGAGTACGGGACCATTGCGATCGGTCTTGCCTGAAATGATGACAGTGGCTTCGGCCATCCCGTAGCAGGGAAAGAGCGCGCGTCGGTCGAAACCGAATGGGGCGAAAGCGGTCGCGAACCGGTCGAGAGTCGCCGACCGGATGGGCTCGGCGCCATTGAACGCCACTCGCCAGGACGACAGGTCGATTCCCTCAACGGGACGATTCCGCAGGTAGTCGACGCAATGGTCATAGCCGAAATTGGGACACCCGGCGACGTCTACCCGATGGTCGGAGATCACCTTCAGCCAGGCTAACGGCCGCTGCATGAATGACAACGGAGCCATCAGAATGCAACGACCGCCGACGAACAAAGCATGCAACGCATTCGCCACCAATCCCATGTCATGGAACAACGGAACCCAGCACGCGAAAGTCGAAGCGCTCGATGTACCAAAGGACTTCCGCATCATGGAGAGATTGCTGAGAAGATTGGCGTGACTGACCATCACGCCCTTTGGCGCTGAAGTGGAACCGGAGGTGTATTGCAAAATGGCAATATCGATCGGCGTGGGCGTGAAGTTCGCTGCTATTGCGGTGTATTCGGCGTCGGCATCGGTCACCAACCAGGTGCGTCCTTGCCACTGTGGGCGGTCGGCGAGGCCGGCGCTCAGACGGGTTACCAGAGCTTTTGTCGTGAGAACAAAATGCGGCGTGCAGTTCTGGATGATGGCATCCGCCGAATCGCGCGATGCAAGTCGGCGCGGTAGCGCCATGGGCACGGCAATGACCCCTGCAAGCATGCAGCCGAGCAATGCCACCATGAAGTCGAGACCCGGAGAGAAGATGAGCGCGGCTCGTTTGCCGCGGCCATCCAATACCTGTAGCTGCGCGGCGAGCGCAGTTGATCTTGCGGCCAAACTACCAAAGGTCAGCCGGTTGTCGATCTTCGTTTCGCGCGTGGCGAACTCGAAAGCTGGAGCGTCCGGCGTTCGTTCGGCCAAATGAAGGAGCCGTCGACCGATATTCACTGCGGCGGCTTCCACTCTTGGCCCCGGGTCAGGTTGAAGGCATAGGCAGCAAGTGAATCGATCGTGAACAGCCGGTCAACGACATCAGGATCGAGCTCGACCTGCAACGCATCTTCCAATGCGATCATGAGGTGCGTGGCCGTAGCGGAGTCCACGCCGAGTCGAGAGAAGTTCTGCTTCGAATCGATTTCCTCGATCGGACGATCGAGGACTTGGGCCAGCTCGGCTCGCACCCACTGAACTACTTCATTCAGATTTTCCAAAGGTGGCCCCAAGTATGTAAGATTGCGACGATGCTACGGCGTACACGCCGGCATCGTCCAGAGCCGTACCGCCTGGCCGGCATGCGAATGCCCACCGACGTGCCTGCCCTCTCGCTCGGAGAGGAGCCCAGCAATGGAAAATCGATCGGCTTCGCCTTGGTGTGGCGGCGGTTCGAGATTTCTGATCTGCCGGCGACACTGGGTCATGGCGACGGCCTTGCCGGCGCACTCATGCGCTGCACGATCAAGCCCCGGGAAGGCTCGCGTATGCCGGCGATTCGGGAGGACGACGCCTGATCTAGCGACAGGCCAGGTTATCGGCGCTGACGCCGACCTGGACGATGCGCGGCTTGTCGACCCCGGCCACGCCGACATACTTGAAGACGCGGTTGTCGATCTCGCGCTTCTGCGCTGGTTGCACCACCACCGTCGCCGTGCCGGCGATCAGCCGCCAGAAGGCCGAAGCCTGCGGCTGCGTGGCCGGATCGCGATTGAAAGTGAAATCGATGCCGGTGTTGGTGAGATAGGCACGGCCGTTGGAATCGGTGATCCAGAACTCCTCGATCGGCGAGCTCGCGGCAATGTCCTTCAGCGCGGCGTTGATCTCGGCCGGCTTCATGCCGGCCTTCTCGGCGGCAGCGACGTAGTTGGCCGCCAGCAGCGCCTGGCCGATCATGTATTTGCCGATGGTGGCTTCGCAATCCGCCGCGTTTGCCGATCCATCTCCGCCGGCGAGCAGGCCGACAACAAGGCTCGAGAGGCAAACGAATCGCGCAAGCTTCATCATGACGGCTGGATCACATGGGTTGGTGAACAGAGTCTTCTGGACCGCGCGCATCCTGCGCGCTCATGATCATGAGCGCGCAGTCCGGAAGAGCATGAGGTTACTTGCGCTCGATCAGCTCGATCTTGTAACCGTCCGGATCCTCGACGAAGGCGATCACGGTTGTGCCGAACTTCACCGGCCCGGGTGCGCGCGTGACCTTGCCGCCGGCCTTGGCGACCTCGGCGCACATCCCGGCGACGTCGGGAACGCCGACCGCGAGATGGCCGAAGCCCGACCCGAGCTCGTAGGGCTCATGGCCATAGTTGTAGGTGAGCTCGACGGCACAGTGTTCACTCTCGTCGCCGTAGCCGACGAAGGCCAGCGTGTACTTGCCCTCGGGCACGTCGCGCTTGCGCAGAAGCTTCATGCCCATCGGGCCGGTATAGAAGGCGATCGACTTGTCGAGATCGTGCACCCGGATCATCGTGTGCAGCATGCGGGCGTTGGTTACGGCGTCGGGCATCGTCCCCTCCTCTATCTGATCATGGCGGCGAAGGTCGCCTCGGCCGAGACCTTGCCTTCGACAATCCCCTTGCCGGAGAACCTCCAGACATTGGCCCGGCTCTGGATCTTCTCGACATGCAGCTCCAGGCGGTCGCCGGGCACGACCGGCCGGCGAAAGCGCACGTCGTCGATCGACATGAAATAGACCAGCTTGCCGTCGGCCTCCTGGCCGAGGCTCGACATGACCAGCACGGCGGCGGTCTGGGCCATGGCCTCGATGATCAGCACGCCCGGCATCACCGGCTCGGACGGAAAGTGGCCCTGGAAGAAGGGCTCGTTGATGCTGACGTTCTTGATGCCGATGGCGCTGCTGTCGAGCCGCATCTCGGTTACCCGGTCGACCATCAGCATGGGATAGCGGTGCGGGATCAGCTGCAGGATCCGCTTGATGTCGGCGACGGTCGCCGTCGTGGTCCCCGCCATGCTGGTCTTGTCGGTTTGCATGTTCATCCTGGCGCCATTCCCCCAATCAGAAGCGCGTGCCGAAGCTGAAGCGGATGGCCTCCGTCTTGTCCCAAGGGTCCTGCTGCAGCGGGAAGGCGTAGTCTATACGGATCGGCCCAAAGGGCGAAATCCATTGGACGCCGACGCCGGTCGAAATGCGCATGGTATTGCTGGTCAGCACCGTGTTGCTGTAGATCGCCGGCCCGCCCAGACCCCACAGCGAGCCGACATCCACGAAGGCCTTGCCGAAGATGCCGATTTCCTTGGGCAGGCCCAGCGGGAAGCTGAGCTCGGTCGTGGCGGTATAGAAGTAGGTGCCGCCCAACGCGTCGGCAGTGATCGAATCGCGTGGTCCGATGCCACCGACCGCGAAGCCGCGCAGCGTATCGCCGCCAATGAAGAACAGGTTGTTCAGCCTGAGCGAGGAGGCGTTGTAGGGCAGCACCATGCCGGCCGAGCCGCCGATCGAGGCGACGACGTCCTCGAAGATGCTCTGGTAGTAAACCGCATCGGCCGTCGTTCGATAGTACTGCTCGGTGCCGATCAGCCCCGCCACTGCCATCGAGTTGCGCAGCAGGAAGCCCTTGGTCGTGTTGAGGCGGGTGTCGCGGGTGTCCCAGGCGAGGGTCTCGGAGACCTCGTTGACGACCGAGGTGCCGGCGTTGAGCTGCACGATGGTCGAGGCCCAGGGCTGCACGTTGTAGATGTCGGTCTGGCGCAGCGTGTAGCGGACGTTCTGCCGCAAGTGCTCGGTATAGGCCCAGCCGGCGCGCAGCGCGAAGCCGATGCTGCGGTCGCTGTACGAGGCCACCGCCTGGCGGTCGTTGGAGGTGCGGAAGATGTCGAAGCCTGCCGCCATCGGGCGGTCCAGGAAGTAAGGCTCGGTGAAGCTCAAGTCGATCAAGGTGCTCAAGGTACCGATCGACACGCCGAGCCGCAGTTCCTGGCCCTTGCCGAGCAGGTTGCGCTCCTTGATCGCGATGTCGCCCAGTACGCCCGATGTCGTCGAGAAGCCGGCGCCGAACGAGATATCGCCGGTGCTCTGCTCGACCACCTGGACCTCGAGGTTGGTCTTGTCCGGCGCCGAGCCGGGCTGTGCGGAGATGTCGACCTTCTCGAAGAAGCCGAGGTTCTTCAGGCGCTGCTGGCTGCGCCGCACCTTGGCGGTCGAAAAGGCATCGCCCTCGGCCAGGCGGAACTCGCGGCGGATCACCTTGTCCAGCGTGCGCGTGTTGCCCGAGATGTTGATGCGCTCGACGTAGACGCGCGGACCTTCCTGGATCTCGAAGGTGACGTCGACGGTGAGATTGTCCTTGTTGCGCCGGATGTTGGGGCGCACCTCGACGAAGGCGTAGCCCAGCGAACCAACGATGTCCTGCAGCGCCGTCACCGACTTCTCGACCTCGTCGGCGTCGTACCACTCGCCTTCCGACATGGTCAGGTAACTCTGCAGCACGTCGACATCGAGGCCCTGGAAGCGAGTCGACACCTCGACCTTGCCGAACTTGTAGCGGTCGCCCTCGCTGATTGTGAAGGTGATGAAGAAGCCTTCGCGATTGGGCGCGAGTTCGGCCACCGCCGACACGACGCGGAAGTCGGCGTAGCCCTCCGAGAGGTAGAACTTGCGCAGCAGCTCGCGATCGAGATTGAGGCGATCGGGATCGTAGCGGTCGTCGGATGACAGGAAGCGGTACCAGGCGCTCTCGCTGGTCCTGATCTTGCCGCGCAGCGTGCCGTCGCTGAACGCCTCGTTGCCGACGAAGCTGATGCGCTGCACGCCGGTGACGTCGCCTTCGTTGATCTCGAACACGAGATCGACGCGGCCCTGGTCGAGCTTGATGACCTTGGGTTCGACCGAGGCGTTGTAGCGGCCGCTGCGCCGATAGATCGTCAGGATGCGTTCGACGTCGGCCTGCACACGGGCGCGCGTGAAGACCTGGCGCGGCTTGGACTGCACCTCGTCGCGCAGCTTGTCGTCCTCGATCTTGCGGTTACCTTCGAAGGCGACGCGATTGATGATGGGGTTTTCCACGACCTTCACGACCAGGGTCGAGCCCTGCATCTCGATCGTGACGTCGGAAAAAAGGCCGGTGCCGAACAGCGCCTTCAGCGACCGGTCGGCAGCCGCATGATCGTAGGGTTGCCCTTCCTTGAGCTGCAGGTAGGAGCGGATGGTCTCCGGCTCGGCACGCACATTGCCCTGGATCTGCACGCCCGTGATCGTGCCGCCAGCGGGCGCAGCGGCGGGCCCACGCTGCGCATGCGCCGCCGTGCCGAACGTCAGAATTGCCGCAACGGCCAGAACAGCCCAACGAACGATCAATCTCACCCCGGGCATCTCCCAGACGACCTGCCGGCCAGTTTCAGGACCGCAATTTCATAAACCGGCAATACGCACTTAGCTACCCCTTTGTCCCCGGTTGTCCGCAGCCCGGAGATCGCGTCACGTGACCGCAGCAAAGGCTTACGTGAACATGCGCAGGATCTGCTTTATGTCGTTAAAGGTCGCCAGCAGCGCGAGACCGATCACCAAGCTGAAGCCTACCTTCAGACCGAGTTCCTGTGCACGTAGGCTGAGCGGTTTGCCGCGCACAGCTTCGTAGAGATACATCGCCAGGTGACCGCCATCGAGCATCGGCACCGGCAAGAGATTGAAGATGCCCAGCACGACCGACAAGGCAATGACAAGATTGAGAATACCCGCCCACCCGGCATAGGACGCCTCGCCCGCCGCCTTGGCGATGCGGATCGGTCCGCCCAATTCATCCACAGGCCGAGCCGCGGTCAGGATCTGACCCATCGACGTATAGAACATCGAGGTCATGCCCCACACGGCGCGCACGCCGGCGCCCATCGCGCCGAGCAGGCCATGGTTGCGGACCTCGGTGACGTTCGCCGGACGGATGCGCAGGCGGCCGATCGTGTATTCCTTGCCGGCGCAGTCGACGGCCTTGTCGGCGATCGGGGTGACGACCGCTTCGCCGCGCTTGCCGTCGCGATCGTAGGCGATGGTGACGGGGCTGCCGGCGCGATCGCCGATCAGTTCCGGAATACGCGAGAAGTAGTCGACCGGCTTGCCGTCGATCTCCATCAGCAGGTCGCCGACTTTGAGCCCAGCCGCCTCGGCGGGGCTTTCGGCCGTGAAGCCGCCGACCACGGGCCGGACCAGCTGGTCCAGGCCGTAATCGCCGAGCCGCATGGTGTTGCTGAACCGGTCGGTTCGCTCGCAGTACTTCGGAGCGATCACGCCCTTCAGCAGCTGGTTGCCGCGTCGATACTCGACGGGCATCGGCTTGCTGAGATGGAGGAACTGCGCCTCGGTGATATCCTCGTAACGGTTGACCCGGCTGTCCCCCAACCGCACGACCTCATCGCCGGTGCGAAGGCCCGCCTTCGCTGCCGGCCCGTCGACCTGCACGGCAACCGTGGTCGGCGTATAGGGCTCGCCCGCGACGAAGAAAACGGCGGTCAGCACCACGAAGGCGAAGATAAGATTCGCCAGCGGCCCGCCCAGCACGACGGCGGCGCGGGCATAGAGTGGCTGGCTGAAGAAGGCGCGCTTTTGCTGCTCGGGCGTCAGCGGCTCGCCCGAGGGTGTTGCGCTCGTCGCATCGCTGTCGCCGAGGAACTTCACGTAGCCGCCAAGCGGCACGGCAGAGATCTTCCAGCGCGTGCCGTTGCGGTCGGTCCAGCCGATCAGCTCGGGTCCGAAGCCGATGGAAAAGACTTCAGCATGAATGCCGAAGCGGCGACCCACCCAGTAATGGCCGTACTCGTGGACGAACACGAGAAGCGTCAGGACCAGGACGAAGTACGGCAGGTAGGTCGTGAACAGCGACATGGTTCAGTACACCACGAATTTCTTTTCACTTCAATTACTTAGCAAGCGACCCTTCACGGCTTTCTCGGCCCGGCTACGGGCCTCCCGATCGGCGGCCTGGACCTGCTGGACCGATTCCACCCGCTCCGACGACAGGGTGCTTGTTGCCAGCACCTCCTCGACCACGCGGGCAATGTCGAGGAAGCCGATGCGACGCGCCAGGAACTCCGCCACCGCCACCTCATTGGCCGCATTGAGCACGGTCGGTGCAAATCCACCCAGAGCCAGAGCCTCTCGCGCCAGACGTAGCGAGGGAAAGCGGCCGGAATCGGGCCGCTCGAAGGTGAGCGGCGCCAAGGTCGTGAAATCGAGCCGCTCGGCAGGGCTGTCGATGCGCGACGGCCAGCCCAGCGCATGGCTGATCGGCACGCGCATGTCCGGCGTGCCGAGCTGGGCCAGCACCGAGCCGTCGCGGTATGCGACCATGGAATGGATCACCGATTGCGGGTGCACGACGATCTCGATCTGCTCGGCCGGCATGCCGAACAGCAGATGCGCCTCGATCAGCTCGAGGCCCTTGTTCATCATGGTCGCCGAATCGATCGAGATCTTGGCGCCCATGTCCCAATTGGGATGGGCCAACGCCTGCTCGGGCGTGGCCTCGGCCATGTCGGCGAGCGCCCAGTTGCGGAACGGCCCGCCGGACGCCGTCAAGATCAGGCGGTCGATGGCATGGCGATGGCGCGGTTCGAGCACCTGGAAGATCGCATTGTGCTCGGAATCGACCGGCAGCAGTGCGCCGCCCGATTCCTCGATCGCCCCGATTAGAAGCCTGCCGGCGCACACCAGCGCTTCCTTGTTGGCAAGCGCCACCATGGCGCCACGCCGCGCCGCCACAAGCGTCGATTCCAGGCCGGCAAAGCCCACGACGGCGGCCATCACCCACTCCGCCGGCCGCGCCGCCGCTTCGATGACGGCAGCCGGGCCGGCCGCCGCCTCAATCGAGGTGCCGACCAGGGCATCCTTGAGCGCCCGGTAGCGCTGCTCGTTGGCCACCACGGCCATGCGCGCCCGCAGTCGGCGCGCCTGCTCGGCCAATGCCTCAACGGAGTTGCCGGCGACCAGCGCCTCGACCCGATAGCTGTCCGGATCGCGGGCAATGAGATCGACGGTGCTCTGACCGACCGACCCGGTCGACCCCAGGATCGTCACGCCGCGCGGCCGCGCGGCGGAAGGCGCGTGCCAGCCCGTCATGTCCATGGCCACCCTCCATCTAAGATCAGCCTAGTCAACGCCACAACGACGAGGACAGCCAGGAGCCCATCGACGCGGTCGAGCAGGCCGCCATGGCCGGGGATCAGCGTGCCGCTGTCCTTCACGCCGGCCCGGCGCTTGGCCGCCGATTCGAGCAGGTCGCCGACCTGCCCCACCACCGCCAGGCCAGCGCCAATGGCGGCCAGGGTGAACGTATGCCCCAGGCCAAAGGCGTAGCCGACACCCGAACTGGCTACCGCCGCCCACGCCATGCCGCCTATGAGCCCTGACCAGGTCTTGCCCGGGCTAATGCGCGGCGCGAGCTTGGCCCCGCCGGCGGCGCGGCCGACGGCATAGGCGCCGATGTCGGTCGCCCAGATGCAGGCCACGATCCAGATGATGGTCTCGCGCCCGTCCCCCGGCTGATGGCGCAACCACAGCAGCGCGACAATGGCGGCCAGGGTGTAGACGATCGCAAGGAGGCGGAGCAGCCATCGTCCGCGTGTCAGCGCGATCCATTCCGAGAGCAACAGCGGCGCCGCAACGGCGGCCACCAGGTCGATCCAGGGAAAGCCGACCCAGAGCGCCGCCAACAGCAGCGGCCCCAGGACGACCGCCGACACGATGCGCAGCACCAGACTACGATGCCGCCCGAAACGCCCGACTGGGGCGTCAGCCGCCGACGCCGCCATATCGCCGTTCACGTCGACGGAACTCGGCGATCGCCCGCTCCAGGTGCTCCTTCCCGAAATCCGGCCACAGCGTGTCGACGAACACCAGCTCGGCGTAGGCACACTGCCAGAGCAGGAAATTGCTGATGCGCTGCTCGCCGCTCGTACGGATCAGCAGGTCCGGATCGGGCACGCCCGCCGTCAACAGCTCCTGCTCAAAACGCGCCTCGTCGATTCCATCGGCGGCGAGTTCGCCCGCGGCGACACTGCGCGCCAGGCTCCGCGTCGCCTGCAGGATCTCGTCACGTGCGCCGTAGTTGATGCAGATATTGACGTCGATGCGAGCGTTGGCCTTCGTCATCTTCTGGGCTTCGTCGATGTCGCGCACGATGTCGGCGGCGAGGCCATCGCGGTTGCCGATGACACGCAGGCGCGCGCCGTTCTTGTGCAGCTCCTCGAGCTCGTTGCGCAGATAGTGGCGCAGCAGGCCCATCAGGTCGTTGACCTCGTCGGCCGGGCGCGTCCAGTTCTCGGTCGAGAAGGCAAAGAGCGTCAGCACGGGAATGCCGAGCTCGCCCGCCCCACGCACCACGCGGCGCACCGCATCGGCGCCGCGCCGGTGCCCGGCGACCCTTGGCAGCCCGCGCGCCTTGGCCCACCGTCCATTGCCATCCATGATGATGGCGACGTGGTGGGGACCCGGTGTCGGGTCCGCAGCGGCGGGCAGCGACGCAGTCGACATCAGACCGTCTTGATCTCTTTTTCCTTGTGGGCCAGCACTTCGTCGACCTGCTTGACGTAGCGGTCGGTGAGCTTCTGCACCTCGTCGGACTTCTGGCGGTGCTCGTCCTGCGAGATCTTGTGGTCCTTCTCGAGCTTCTTGAGCGCTTCCATGCCGTCGCGGCGCACGTTGCGCACGGCCACCCGGCCATGCTCGGCATACTTGTGCGCGAGCTTGGCAAGCTCCCCGCGCCGCTCCGCGGTGAGCTCGGGAATCGGCACACGGACGAGCTGTCCGTCCGGCGACGGGTTGAGACCGAGGCCTGCTTCGCGGATCGCCTTGGCGACCGAGACGACCAGGCCCTTGTCCCAGACGTTGACGGCGAGCAGGCGCGGCTCGGGCGCGCTCACCGTGCCGACCTGATTCAGGGGCATGCGTTGGCCGTAAGCGTCGACCATGACCGGGTCGAGCAGGTTCACCGAAGCGCGGCCGGTCCTGAGACCGCCCAGCTCCTTCTTCAGCGCATCCATGGCGCCATGCATGCGTTTTTCAAGTTCCTTGATATCGGCGGTCATCGTCAGCCCTCGTCTCTGATGATGGTGAAGGTCCCCTCCCCGCGCATCGTGGCGGCGAACGCGCCGGGCTTGTGGATGTCGAACACGATGATCGGGATGCGGTTCTCGCGGGCCAGCGAGATCGCCGAGGCGTCCATGACCTGCAGGTCGCGCTGCAGCACATCCATGTAGGTGAGCGAATCGTAGCGCTTCGCCGTCTTGTCCTTCTTGGGATCGGACGAATAGACGCCGTCGACCTGGGTGCCCTTCAGCATGGCATCGACGCTCATCTCGGCGGCGCGCAGGGCGGCGGCTGTATCGGTCGTGAAGAACGGATTGCCCGTGCCGGCGGCGAAGATCACCACGCGTCCCTTCTCCATGTGGCGCGCCGCGCGACGGCGGATGTAGGGCTCGCACACGGTGGTCATGGGAATGGCGGACTGCACACGTGTCTGCAGGCCCTGGCGCTCGAGCGCGCTCTGCATAGCCAGTGAATTAATGACGGTCGCCAGCATGCCCATGTAGTCGCCGCTCGCCCGGTCCATGCCCGATGCGGCGGCCGACACGCCACGGAAGATGTTGCCGCCGCCGATCACCAGGCAGACCTGCACCCCCATCTCGTGCACGGTCTTTATCTCCTGGGCCACCATGGTGACCATGGCGGGATCGAGCCCATATTCCCGATTCCCCATGAGCCCCTCGCCAGAGAGCTTCAGCAATACGCGGCGATAGCGGGGGCTCGGCGGCATCGGGGTGCCTCAGACTCCAGTTTTCTTGGGCAACGCGGGCCCGGGGGCCCGCGCGCCAGTGTTCGTTGTCATACTACTTCTTAAGCTGGGCAGCCACCTCTGCCGCGAAGTCCTCGGACTTCTTCTCGATGCCCTCGCCCAGGCCGAAGCGCAGGTAGCCGGCCAGGCGGACCGGGGCGCCGACCTGCTTGGCAGCGTCATCGACGACCTTCGAGACCTTGGTCTTGCCGTCCATGATGAAGGCCTGCTCGAGCAGCACCACCTCCTGGTGGAACTTGCGGATGCCGCCCTCGACCATCTTGGCGACAATGTCGGCCGCCTTGCCGCTCTGGCCGGCCTTCTCGCTCAGCACCGCGCGCTCGCGCTCGACGAGCGCCTTGTCGAGCTCGGCCACCGTCAGCGACTGCGGGTTGGCCGAGGCCACATGCATGGCGAGCTGCTTGGCGAGCGCCTCGAGCTTGGCCTTGTCGCCGGTCGATTCGAGCGCCACCAGGACGCCGATCTTGCCGAGATCGGTCGCCACCTTGTTGTGCATGTAGGACGCCACGACGCCGTCGGAGACCGACAGCATGCCGGCGCGGCGCAGCGACATGTTCTCGCCGATGGTTGCGATCAGATGCGTGAGCTCGCCCTGCACGTCGCGGCCAGTGCCGGGGTACGGCGTCGCCGCGACCTTGGCGAGGTCGCCGCCATTGTCGAGCGCGAGCTTCGCGGCGTCGCCCACGAACTTCTGGAACAGGTCGTTGCGCCCGACGAAGTCGGTCTCGGCGTTGACCTCGATGACCGCGCCGCGGGTGCCGTTGGCGACCACGCCGACCAGGCCCTCGGCCGCGACGCGGCCCGCCTTCTTGGCGGCCGCCGACAGGCCCTTGGTACGCAGCCAGTCGATCGCCTTCTCGAGATCGCCCGCGACCTCGCCCAGCGCCTTCTTGCAATCCATCATGCCCGCGCCGGTCTTCTCGCGCAGTTCCTTGACCAGGGAGGCCGTGATCTCAGCCATGTGTCACTCCGTATCGCGCATCGTGCGCGTTCACTGATTGAAGCGCGCCACTCTAGTGGCGCGTCATGACTCTCATGTTCCTCTCCCCTTGGGGGAGAGGTTAGGTGAGGGGGTCAACGAGAAGGCTGTCTCCTGCATCACCCCCTCACCCAGCCTCTCCCCCAAGGGGGACAGGAGTATGAGGAAGAGCCGGAGCCGGCTATTCGGCCGGCGAGGCCTCGGCGCCAGCGCCGTCGGTATCGGCGGCGGGAACCTCATCGGCCGGCGGCTCGCTCAGCTCGCCGACGTCGCCGCCGGAAGCCGCGATCTCGGCACGGATGCCATCGAGCACGGCGCCCGAAAGCAGCTCGCAGTAGAGCGACACAGCGCGGATGGCGTCGTCGTTACCCGGGATCGGGTAATCAACACCGTCGGGATCGGAGTTGCTGTCGAGCACCGCCACGATTGGAATGCCGCGCTTGCGGGCTTCCTGGACCGCGATCGCTTCCTTGTTGGTGTCGATGATGAACAGCATGTCGGGCGTGCCGCCCATTTCCTTGATGCCGCCCAACGACCGCTCGAGCTTGTCACGCTCGCGCGTGAGATCGAGCTGCTCCTTCTTCGTCAGACCGACGACGTCGCCCTTCAGGCGGTCATCGAGCTCGCGCAGGCGCTTGATCGAGGCAGAGATGGTCTGCCAGTTGGTGATCATGCCGCCCAGCCAGCGGTGGTTGACGTAGTACTGGCCGCAGCGCTTGGCGGCATCGGCGATGCGCTCGGCCGCGGCCGCCTTGGTGCCGACGAACAGCACGCGGCCGCCGTTGGACACGACCTGGCGGACCTGCAGCAGCGCCTGCTCCAGCAGCGGCACGGTCTTGGTGAGATCGATGATATGGACCCCGTTGCGCACCCCGAACAGGTACGGCTTCATCTTGGGGTTCCAACGCCGGGTGTGGTGACCGAAATGGACACCCGCTTCCAGCAACTGACGCATTGTAAAAGTCGGCATAGCCATGCCGTTTCTCCTTTTCCGGTTGGGCCTCCGCGGGCGTCGCTCTCCTCAGCCGAGGCTTCGGAGGGCACCGGAGCGAGCGGCGGGATGTCTCCCCGTCGACCGCAAACCCGCGTGCGAAGTGGGCGTGGTTCTAAAGGCTTACGCCCTCGAATGCAAGTGTCAATAAAATCAGCGACTTAGGGCTATTTGCCGGTACCGGACGGCGCTGAAAGCTTGGCGATATCGGTCCAGCGGCGGATTTCTGCGGCGAGATAAGCGCCTACCTCGCTGGGCGTCCCCCGCTTTTCCTCAACGCCCTGGGCGAGGAGCGCTTCTTTGATCTTTGGATTTTCGAGGGCCTTGCCGATCGCTCCGGCAAGTTTGTCGACCACCGGCTGCGGTGTACCCTTCGCTGCGAGCAAAAAGTAGGCGACGTCGACAGTCATGTCGGGGTAGCCCGCTTCCTTGAACGTCGGGATATCTGGCAGCACGCGCGACCGCGTCTCGCCGGTGACGGCGATCATGCGGGCCTGCTTGGCGCTCTGGACCGGAACGCCCGACGCGATAGGGGTGAACCAGATCTGGATGCGATTGGCCATCAAGTCGACCAGAGCGTCAGTGGTGCTCTTGTAAGGCACCATAACCGTGTTGATCTTGGCCGCACGGTTCAACATCTCGCCCAAGAACTGCGGCAGACCGCCGACATAGCCTGCGTAGTTGAGTTTGCCGGGCTGCTGGCGGGCGAGTTCGACCAGTTCGGCCACATTCTTCGCCGGAACCTCGTTGGGCACGAACGTCGAATAGACTGTGCTTCCGCTGAAGGCGACAGGCGTGAAATCCTTCGTCAGGTCAGCCGTCGCGTTTCCGGTGACCTGGTTCAGAAGGAGGCTCGTAGAGGCGATCAGCAATGTGTAGCCGTCGGGTCGCGATTTCGCGACGAAGTCGGTCGCAATGTTGCCAGTGGCGCCGGCGCGATTGTCGACGATGACGCTCTGGCCCAGCGTCCCGGTCATGTCCTGCCCGAGCTGACGTGCAATAATGTCGTTGGCCGTGCCAGGACCGAACGGAACGACGATCGTAATCGGCTTGCTCGGAAAGTCCTGTGCGCCTGCCGGTATCTGCATCGCCCCCGCGGCGATGCCCACCATCGCTGCTGCGACTGCAGCACGTCGGGACCATTTCGTGGCCTGCATTGAGTGTCCTCCCCCTTTTTAGCGATTGGTTTTGCTGGGGGAATTCTAAGCGCAGACTTACGCAAGCAGCTTGGCGATTTCCTCGGCCAGTTTGAGCAGCGAAAGTGGCGCGCTCCCCTCGGCTTTATTGTTGGCGGTGATCCAGACCTTGCGCTTGGCCTTGAAGGCATTGACGGCCATACGCGCCAGGACCAGCCGGGTTTCGGGGTCCTCGTCGACCAGGCGGTCGAACGGGTCGTAGCGTTGCCTGGCGGCCTGGTAGAGGAAGCCGCGGTGCAGGTTCCAGCGCACGACCAGAGGTCCCGGCGTATCGCCATCCAGCGCCCGGAGTGCCGCTTCCTGGCGCTCGACCTCGGGCATGCGGTCATGCAGGCCGACGCAATAGCGCACGCCGGACGACGCCAGCATCTTCATCAGGCGCGGCGTCAGCAGCTCGGCGTTGCGCAGCTCCAGGGCGTAGAGCGGACGCTGCTTGCCGAGCTCCTGTGGCAGGGCGGCGAAGAACGCCGCCAGTCGCTCGATGAGGGTCGTTGCCTCCTCGACCAGGCTGCGCGGCAGGGGCGACACCTGGAAGACCAGAGGGCCTGCCTTGTCACCCAACCCTTCCAGGCAGGGCACGACGAACTCGCGCGTGGCGATGGCGGCGTCGAGGAAGTGCGGGTTGGGCACCTTTCCCCTGCCCTCCTCGTCGCGCATCACGGCATCGCATACCAGCGCCGGCGCCTTGACCACGAAGCTGAAATGATCGGGCACCTGGCGGGCGTAGCCCTGGTACTGCACGGTGGTGATCGGCGCGTAGAACGTTCGGTCGAGGCTGACGGTGCGCAGCAGCGGGATCTGGGCGTAGGCTTCCAGTCCGCGCTTGCTGAGCTCCACCTGCGGATGGACGCCGTCGTATACAAGGCCGCGCCAGCCGGGAAAGAACCACGATGACGTGCCGAGCCGGATGTCGACCGGCAGTGTCGGCGCCCCAAGCAAGGGCGAATCCCAGGCCGGCCTGACCTCGCCGGCTGCGGCGCGCCGCTTGGGCGGAGGTGCGGGTTGTTCGAACAGGCCGGGTTGCCGGCTCAAATCTCCTCCACCTGCGCGATGCCCGGCAAGCCGCCGATGGCGTCGCGCAGGCCGGCCGCGATGGAATAGGTCTCGGACAAGGTGACCTCGGCTTCGGTGTCGTCCGTCATCGGAACGACAAGGGTCACACGGCTTCGGCCGCGCTTGCCTTGCAGCGTCTTGTGCAACGGCTCGACCGCCGCCCGATCGGACAGGACAATGCGCAGGCCGGCGGCGGCATTGGCGACCGCGTCGTCGAGCTTCTCCACCGTCTGCGCCGTCAGCTTCACCTGCTCGCCGTCGAGCCGGCCGTCGGCCGAGGCCAGGATCGCCTGGCCTGGCTCCAGGAGGTTGCGCTTGCTGCCTAAAAGCTCGCTGAAGACGGTGAGCTCGAAGGCGCCGGACTGATCCGAGCACTGCACGAAGGCGAAGCGGTTACCCTTGGCCGAGGTGCGCTCCTGGCGGTCGATGACCGTACCGGCGAGCCTGATGCGGCCGGATACACCACGCGTGAGCAGTGCCTGCAGGTCGGCGGCGCGCGTCACGCGCAGTCGCTCCAGGCTGCGCTCGTAGGCCGCCAGTGGATGCGACGAGAGATAGAAGCCGATGGCGGAGAACTCTTGCTGCAGGCGCTCCATCGGTGCCCAGTCCGGCACCTTGGGAAGCTGCGGCCGACGCTGGGCCGTGTCGTCGCCGAACAGGCTGTTCTGGTTGCTGCCGCGCGATTCATGCGTGGCCTGCGAATGGCGGGACAACGCCTCGACCGCCACGAAGGTCTGGGCGCGGTTCTTGTTCAACGAATCGAAGGCGCCGGCCTTCACAAGGCTCTCCAGCAGGCGCTTGTTGATGACGCGCTGGTCGAGCCGCTCGGCAACGTCGAACAGGTCCTTGAATGGACCATTGGTCGCGCGCTCCTCGGCCAGTCGGTGCATAGCGTCGCGGCCGACGCCCTTGATCGCCGCCAGCGCGTAACGCACGCCGAGCTTGCCTTCGTCCGTCCGCTCGACGGCAAACTCGGCCATCGACTTGTTGATGTCGGGCGGCAGCAGCGGGATCTGCAGGCGCTCGAGCTCGCGTCGGAAATTGCCGAGCTTGTCGGCATTGCCCATATCGAGCGTCATCGACGCGGCGAAGAACTCGACCGGGTGGTTAGCCTTGAGAAAGGCCGTCTGGTAGGCGACCAGGGCGTAAGGCGCGGAATGGCACTTGTTGAAGCCGTAGCCCGCGAATTTCGCCACCTTGTCGAAGATCATCGAGGCGCGCGCTTCCTCGACCTCGTTCTTGCGGGCGCCCTCGACGAACAGGTTGCGCTGGGCGTCCATCTCGGACTGGATCTTCTTGCCCATGGCACGGCGCAGCAGGTCGGCGCCGCCCAGGGAATAGCCCGACAGGACGCGGGCGATCTGCATCACCTGCTCCTGGTAGACCATGATGCCGTAGGTCTCTTCGAGGATCGGCTTCAGCGAGGGATGCAGGTAGTCCGGCTTCTCCTGGCCGTTCTTGACGCTGATGTAGGTTGGGATGTCGTCCATCGGGCCCGGGCGATAGAGCGCCACCAGCGCGATCAGGTCCTCGAAGCGGTTGGGCTTGAGCTTGGCCAGGATGTCGCGCATGCCGCTGCCTTCCATCTGGAAGACCCCGTAGGCATCGCCCTTGGCCAGCATCTTGAAGGTCGGCGCATCGTCGAGCGGTATCTTGGCAATGTCGATCTTGTCCCGACCAACCAGCTCGCAGGCCTTCTCGATCACGGTCAGCGTCTTGAGGCCGAGGAAGTCGAACTTCACCAAGCCTGCCGTCTCGACCCACTTCATGTTGAACTGGGTGGCCGGCAGCGATTCCTTGTTGTCGGTATCGCGATAGAGCGGGACCAGCTCGTCGAGCGGCCGGTCTCCGATCACCACGCCGGCGGCATGAGTCGAGGCGTTGCGGTAGAGGCCTTCGAGCTGCAGCGCCAGGTCGATCAGGCGCTTGATCTCCTCATCGGCGGCGTACTGCTCCTTCAGGAGCTGCTCGCTCTCCAGCGCCTGGGCGAGCGTCACCGGCTTGGCCGGATTGTTGGGCACCAGCTTGCAGATGCGGTCGACCTGGCCGTAGGGCATGCCCAGGACGCGGCCGACGTCGCGCAGCACCGCCCTCGCTTGCAGCTTGCCGAAGGTGATGATGGCGGCGACACGGTCGTGGCCGTACTCGTCGCGCACGTAACGGATGACCTGGTCGCGCTTGTCCTGGCAGAAGTCGATATCGAAGTCCGGCATCGACACGCGCTCGGGATTGAGGAAGCGCTCGAAGATCAGGCCCCAGCGCAGCGGGTCGAGATCGGTGATCTTGAGCGACCAGGCGACCAGCGAGCCCGCGCCCGAGCCGCGGCCCGGCCCGACCGGGATGTCATGGTCCTTGGCCCACTGGATGAAGTCGGCAACGATCAGGAAGTAGCCCGAGAAGCCCATCTTCTCGATCATGTCGAGCTCGTAGCTCAGGCGATCCTGGTAGGCCTTGAACTCGATGTCGGACGACAGGCGGCCGCTTCGCTTCAGGGCCTTCAGGCCCGTCTCGGCCATCTCCTGCAGCGCTTCCTTCTCGGTGCGGTCGGCGAGCTTGGTGTAGCGCGGCAGGATCGGCTTGCGCGGCGTCGGCATGTAGGCGCAGCGCCGGGCGATGGTCAGGGTGTTGTCGCAGGCCTCGGGCAGGTCGGCGAAGACCTCCCGCATCTGGGCGGCCGACTTGAAATAATGCTCGGGCGTCAAGCGACGCCGGTTGGGGTCCTCGATATGTGCGCCCTGCTCGATGCACAGCAGCACGTCGTGCGCCTCGTACATCTCGGCCTTCGGGTAATGCACATCGTTGGTGGCCACGAGCGGCACGCCGCGTTCGTAGGCGAGATCGAGCAGCGCGGGCTCGATCCGCCGCTCGGCATCGTCGCCGTGGCGCTGCAGCTCGAGATAGAGCCGGCCGTCGAACAAGGCCTGCAGCCGCTCGAGCTGGTGGGCCGCCGCAGGCGTCTGGCCGGACAGCAACAGGCGACCGAGCGCGCTGCTGGCATAGCCGGCCAGGGCCAGCAGGCCTTCGGTGTTGTCCTCCAGTTCCGACAGCGGCAGGGTCGACAGCGAACCCGTCTTGAACTCCAGATGCGCGCGGCTCACCAGGCGCATCAGGTTGCGGTAACCCGTCTCGTTCTGGACCAGCAGGGTCAGCCAGTCGGCCGGCACGATCTTGCCGGGCGACCCGTTGCCGGTGCCGTCCTCTCGGCGGATCCCGAGTTCGCAACCGATGATCGGCTGGATGCCGTCCTTGGCCGCATACTGCGCGAACTCCAGCGCGCCGAAGAGGTTGTTGCGGTCGGTGACGCCGACAGCCGGCATCGCGTTCGCCTTGGCGAGCGAAACGATCTTGTCGACCTTGTTCGCTCCCTCGGTGAGCGAATAGGCGGACCGGACTTTCAGATGGACGAAATCGGCAATGGGCACGTGCCACTATCGCGCCGCAAACTTGTGGAAAGCGAGGCAAGTTTTGTCATTGGAGCGCGGGCCTCTGGCCCGCTCATGATGCGGGCCAGAGGCCCGCGCTCCAATGACGCTAGCCTGACAGCACCCCGTCCTTCAGGGTCACCGTCCGGTCCATGCGCGAGGCCAGTTCGGGATTGTGCGTCGCCACCAGTGCCGCCATGCCGGTCTCGCGTACCAGCGCCAGAAGCTGCCGGAACACGGCGTCGGCCGTCGTCGAATCGAGGTTGCCGGTCGGCTCGTCGGCCAGCAGGACGCGCGGAGCATTGGCGATGGCGCGGGCAATCGCCACGCGCTGCTGCTCGCCGCCCGACAGCCGGCCCGGCCGATGGTCGGAGCGCTCCTTGAGCTGGACCATGGCCAAAAGCTCGGCAGCGTGGCGGCGGGCCACGGCGCGCGACCGGCCGTTCAGCATCTGCGGCAGCATCACGTTCTCGATCGCCGAGAACTCCGGCAGCAGATGGTGGTACTGGTAGACGAAGCCCAGGAACTGGCGGCGCATCACCGTACGCTCGCGATCGCCGGCGGCGCCGGCCGACTTGCCGCCGACCACGATGTCGCCCGCGTCCGGCCGCTCGAGCAGCCCCGCGATATGCAGCAGGGTCGACTTGCCGCTGCCCGACTGGCCGACCAGGGCCACGATCTCGCCCGGCCGGAGGTCGAGGGTGATGCCCTTCAACACCTCCAGGCGACGATCGCCCTGCACGAAGGTGCGCTTGATGTCGCGCACGGACAGGGGAAACCCGGGATCACTCATGACGCAGCCCTTCGACCGGTTCGACGCGCGTGCTGCGCCAGGCAGGGTAGGCCGCCGCCGCCAGCGACAGCAGGATGGCGATGGCGATGATGGAGAGCACCTCGATCGGCTGGACGCGCACCGGCGCCGAGGTGATGAACTCGACCTCGCTCCAGCCCGCCCCCGGACCGCCGGCGTTGGTGAGCAGCACGAGCAGCCGGGCGATGCCCTGCATGTTGGCGCAGACCAGCAGGCCGAGGCCGGCACCGACGGCCGTGCCGACCAGCCCGACCGCCGCCGCCGACAGGAAGAAGGCGCGCACGATCGTGCCCGGCGTCGCGCCCATGGTGCGCAGGATGGCGATGCTGCCGCGCTTCACGCGCACCAGCATGGTGAAGCTCGCCACCACGTTCATGGCCGCGACCACGACGATCAGGGTGAGGATGATGAACATCATCACGCGCTCGACCTGCAGGGCGCCGACGAAGCGGGCATTGAGGCCGAGCCAGTGCGCGATCCTGAGGTCGTCACGGCCGAGCGCCTTGCGCAGCTCCTCGGCGAACTGCGGCGCCGCCTGCGGGTCGGCGATGTCGAGGTCGATCGAACTCACCGCCTCGTCGCCGTATTCGAGGTCGCTCTGCAGCATCGGCAGCGGCACGAAGACCAGGCCATTGTCGAACTCGTAGCGGCGCGTAATGAAGCTCGCCAGGATCTCGTAGTCGGAGTAGCGCGGCGAGATCGTGCCGTTGTCGTTCACCCGATGCGTCACCAGGGTGAGCTTGTCGCCAGCCCTGAGGTTCAGGGCCTGGCGCAGGCGCTCGCCGATGACGACGCCGGGCCGCGTGCCAAAGGCGCTGAGGTCGCCATGCACGATGTTCTTGGACACCATGTCCCGCCCCTGCAGGTCTTCCGGCCGCACGCCCCGCACCAGGGCGCCGCGCGTCTGGTTGTTGGCGTTGGTGACCAGTGCCTGGCGCTCCAGGGTCAGGTTGACGGCGCGCACGCCTGGGAAGGCCTTCAGCTTGGCCAGCAGGTCGGGCGTGGCCTGCACCATGCCGCCGTCGCGGGCGGTGATCACGATATGGCCGTTCAGCCCGATGATGCGGCCGAGAAGCTGCTGTCGAAAGCCGCCCATCACCGACAGCACGACGATCAGCGTCGCCACGCCCAGCGCCACGCCGATCAGGGAGAAGATGGCGATGAACGAGACGAAGCCCTCGCGCTGGCGGGTGGCGAGATAACGCCAGGCCAGCCAGCGTTCGACCGTGCCGGCGCGGTCATTCACGGTGCAGTCCTTCGACCGGATCGAGCCGCGCCGCCTTCGCCGCCGGATAGAGCGAGGCGAGCAGCGCGAAGACCAGCGCCATGACGGCGATGACCGCGATCTCGTTCCATTCGATGCGCGAGGGCATCTCAGCCAGCAGGTAGAGCGTCTCGTCGAACAGGACGATGTCGAAGGTGCGCTGCAGCCATTGCCGGATCGCCTCGATGTTGCGGGCGAAGGCCAGGCCCAGCGCGAGACCCAGCAGCGTGCCGATGCCGCCGATCGCCATGCCGTCGAGCAGGAAAATGCGCATGATGGCGCCGCGCGTCGCCCCCATGGTGCGCAGGATGGCGATGTCGGCGGTCTTGGTGCGCACCAGCATCACCAGGCTCGACACGATGTTGAAGGCGGCAACCAGCACGATCATCGACAGCACGATGAACATGACGTTGGTCTGGCCCTGGATCGCCGCGAAGAAGCCGATATTGGCCTGCCACCAGTCGAACACCCAGGCCTGCGTGCCGACGATCTGTGAGAGCTGGCGGCGGGCGCCGGCGAGCGAGGCATCGTCGGCCACGAAGACCTCTATGCCCGTGACCATGTCGCCGTAGTTCAGCAGGCGCTGAACGTCAGGCAGCGGCGCGTAGACGAAGTTGGCGTCGTAGTCGTACATGCCGGCGCAGAAGACCGCCGCGACGCGTGCCTGCACCGCACGCGGCACGACACCCAACGGCGTTGCCACCTCGACCGGCGAGACGAGCTGGAAGGTGTCACCGATCTTGAGCTTCAACAGGTCGGCCAACCGACGGCCGACCACGACCGAGAAGTCCTTGCCGAAATCCTTCAATGATCCCCAGTCGATCGGCTTGTCGTCGTCGGCGCGGCACAGGCCGCGATAGCGGTCGCGCAGCTCTGCTGGCCCCTCGATCGCCGCCGAAAGCGGTGCGCGCGCCTTGAAATCCTCGGGCCGGACGCCGCGCAGGACCACCCCCCTCACCTTGTCACCGGCCACGGCCATGACCTGGCCCTCGGCGGTCGGCGTGGCGCTCAGCACGCCCGGCACCTTGGTCATGGCGGCCAGCAGCTCGGGCGTGGCGTCGATGCCAGCGCGGCTGCCCTGCACGCCGAGCTGGCCGCTGATGCTCGACATCTGGCGCAGCATCTCGAAGCGAAAGCCGTTCATGACCGACATGACGACGATCAGGGTGCCGACGCCCAGGGTGATGCCGATCAACGAGAAGGCGGCGATCACCGAGATGAAGCCCTCCTCGCGGCGGGCGCGCAGATAGCGGAAGGCGATGAGGCGTTCGACGGCGGCGAAGGCCATGTCTCAGCCGAAGCGTTGGACGACCTGGTCGAACGGCACTTCCTCGCGCTGGCCGGTCTTGCGGTCCTTGACCTCGGCCTTGCCGGCCGACACGCCCTTGGGTCCGACGATGACCTGCCAGGGGATGCCGATCAGGTCCATGTCGGCGAACTTGGCGCCTGGCCTGAGGTCACGGTCGTCGTGCAGAGCCTCGATGCCCTTGGCGGCAAGCCCGTCATAGAGCTTCTGGCAGGCGCCCGACACCGCGCCGTCGTCGGGCTTGAGGTTGACGATCGCCACCTTGAAGGGCGCCACCGCCTCCGGCCAGACGATGCCGGCCTCGTCGTGGCTCGCCTCGATGATGCCGCCGACCAGGCGCGACACGCCGATGCCGTAGGAGCCCATCTCGACCGTGATCTGCTCGCCGCCGGGGCCCGCCACCACCGCCTTCATGGGCGCCGAATACTGGGTGCCGAAGTAGAAGATATGGCCGACCTCGATGCCGCGCGCTGAAAGCCGCTCGCCTTCGGGGATCTCCTCGAAGGCGGCCTTGTCGTGCATGTCGTCGGTCGCGGCGTAGAGCGACGTCCATTCGTTCACGATCGGCTGCAGGTCGGAATCGTAGTCGATCTTGCGGCTGAGGATGTCCTTGTCGACCAGGCCTTTGTGGCAGAACACGGCGCTCTCGCCGGTGTCGGCCAGTACGATGAACTCGTGGCTGAGGTCGCCGCCGATCGGACCGGTGTCGGCGCGCATCGGGATCGCCTTCAGGCCCATGCGCGCGAAGGTGCGCAGGTAGGTGACGAACATCTTGTTGTAGGAGTGGATAGCGCCCTTCTTGTCGATGTCGAAGGAGTAGTTGTCCTTCATCAGGAATTCGCGGCCGCGCATCACGCCGAAGCGCGGGCGGACCTCGTCACGGAACTTCCACTGGATGTGATAGAGGTTCCTCGGCAGGTCGCGGTAGCTCTTCACGCCGTCGCGGAAGAGCACGGTGATCACTTCCTCGTTGGTCGGACCGTAGAGCATCTCGCGGTCGTGCCGGTCTTTTATGCGCAGCATTTCCGCCCCGTAGGCGTCGTAGCGGCCGCTCTCGCGCCACAGGTCGGCCGACTGGATGGTCGGCATCAGCACTTCCTGGGCGCCCGAGCGGTCCTGCTCCTCGCGCACGATGCGCTCGATGTTCTTCAGCACGCGGAAGCCCAGGGGCAGCCAGGCATAGATGCCGGCCGAGGTCTGGCGGATCAGGCCGGCGCGCAGCATCAGGCGGTGCGATACGATCTGCGCCTCTGCCGGGTTTTCCTTCATGGTCGGCAGAAAGTACTGACTCATCCGCATTCTGGTTTGATCCTTGCTGGGCTGGCGGGCCTTCGCCGCGCCGTAGCGGCTTCGGCCGCGCAGGCGGGGTGGCCGCGGACTGTAGGAAACGGGGGGTCTAAAGGCAAACTGGGGGAGGAACGAGAGGCTGGCTAGCTTTGCACAGGCGGATGCCCGCACACTTCACGCGACAATCGGGGGAGAACAACAATGCTCGAGCAGGTCTTCAAGCTCAGCGAGAACAAGACCAACGTCCGGACCGAGATCGTGGCCGGCATCACGACCTTCCTGACGATGGCCTACATCATCTTCGTCAACCCGGCGATCCTGGCCGAGGCCAAGATGCCGTTCGGCGCGGTATTCGCCGCGACCTGCGTGGCCGCCGCCATCGGCTGCTTCCTGATGGCCTTCCTGGCCAACTACCCGATCGCGCTGGCGCCCGGCATGGGGCTCAACGCCTACTTCGCCTTCGGCGTGGTCGGCGGCATGGGCCACAGCTGGCAGGTGGCGCTGGGCTGCGTCTTCATCTCGGGCGTCATCTTCTTCATCATCAGCGTGCTGCCGATTCGCGAATGGATCGTCAACGCCATCCCGATGTCGCTCAAGATGGCGATCGCCGCCGGTATCGGCCTGTTCCTGGCGCTGATCGCGCTCAAGAACTCCGGCATCGTCGTCGCCCATCCGGCGACCTTGGTGACGCACGGCAAGCTCACGAGCTTCCCCGTCGTCATGGCGACGCTCGGCTTCTTCCTGATCGTCGCGCTGGAACGCCGCCGGATCATGGGCGGCGTGATCATCGGCATCCTGGTCGTCACCATCGTCGCCATCGCCGCCGGCCAGCAGAAATTCGCCGGAATCTTCGACACGCCGCCGTCGCTCAGCCCGGTGCTGCTGCAGATGGATCTGTCCGGTGCAATGAAGGTCGGGCTGGTGACCGTGGTCTTCGCCTTCCTGTTCGTCGACTTGTTCGACAACACCGGCACGTTGATCGCGCTCGCCCATCGTGGCGGTTTCATGAAGCCGGACGGCACGGTGCCGCGCCTGCATCGCGCCCTGATGGCCGACAGCGGTGCGGCCATGATCGGCGCCGCCGTCGGCACCTCGACGACGACCAGCTATATCGAGAGCGCCTCGGGCATCAACGAAGGCGGCCGCACCGGCCTCACGGCGGCGACCGTCGGCATCCTCTTCATCCTGGCGTTGTTCCTGTCGCCGCTGGCGGGCTCGATCCCCGCCTACGCCACGGCTCCCGCGCTGTTCTATGTCGCCTGCCTGATGGTCCGCAGCCTCACCGAGGTCGCGTGGGGCGACGTGACCGAAGCGGCGCCCGCCGTCGTCACGGCGATCACGATGCCCTTCACCTTCTCGATTGCCGAAGGCATCGCGTTCGGATTCATTTCGTACGCCGCAATCAAGGTCGCGACCGGACGCTATCGCGATGTCCATCCGGCAGTCGGAATTCTCGCTGTCCTCTTCGTGATCAAATACGTGTACATCGGATGATCACATCCGAAGCGCGGTCATTTGTTTGTCGTCGAACGATCATTGCGCTTACAATTGTTCTAATTGAAAGCGGGTGATCGAAAGAAAAGGTCTTGGCAAGACGCTGGCTTCCGGCTAAGTAGCCTGGGTCTTGGGCACAGCCCGAGTTTTAGGGAGGAGAGCAGCGCAAGCTGCCTGTGACGAGTTTCGGGGGTAGAGGAACGGCGGGCCATGGGCCCGCTGTTTCTTTTTGGGACAATAGGTTAGGCAACGATCTTGAGAAATTGGATTAAGGTCATTCCACCATGCGGCGGAAGCTGAAGACGTCCGATTGGTGGAGGAAATAGAAGCCGATCCACAGAACGGCGGCGACGATCGAAGTGATGATCGCCTTGCGGAGGAGCTGTGGCCGCTCCGGGGCGCCCCGATCCTCCCCCTTACCGGGATTTTCCACCCTGCGCACGCCGAGCGGCAGCACGGTGAACAGGATCGTCCACCAGATCACCAAGTAGACCATGATGCCGGTGGCCCAAGACATGGTGCTACCTGCTCGCTGTCATCCCGAGCGCAGCGAGGGACCTGTCGCGGTGCCGATCAAAGGTCCCTCGCTGCGCTCGGGATGACACCGCTCAGACCTGCTCCAATTCGATCAGCGTGCCCGTGAAATCCTTGGGGTGCAGGAACAGCACGGGCTTGTCGTGGGCGCCGATCTTGGGCTCGCCGTCGCCCAGCACGCGGGCGCCGCCGGCCTTCAGCTTGTCACGAGCGGCGTAGATGTCCTCGACCTCGTAGCAGACGTGGTGAATGCCGCCATCGGCGTTGCGCGCCAGGAAGTTGGCGATGGGCGACTTCTCACCGAGTGGATGCAGGAGCTCGATCTTGGTGTTGGGCAGTTCCACGAACACCACGGTGACGCCGTGGGCCGGCTGCGCCTTGGGCGCGCTCACCTTGGCGCCCATGACCGTGCGATAGAGCTCAGCCGCCTTGGCGAGGTCGGGCACGGCGATGGCGATGTGGTTCAGGCGTCCGATCATCGGGGTCTCCTGCGGACTTAGATGCGGACGATGTGCACGTCCGTCAACGGCTTCTTGCCGAGGTGCGCGCGCACGACGCGCCGCACCGCCTGGCGCGCCGCCTCCTCGATCCGGCCATCGTCGCGCCGTTCGGCGGCGCTGAGATCGGCCAGCATCTCGCTCAGCCCCGCGGTGATGGCCTCGCCCAGCGTGCCGTCGCCGTCGTCGATGCCGCGCAGCGACACCTTGGGCGGCGCCACGGCCCGGCCACCCTTGTCGATCACCAGCGTGGCCGCCGCCGCGCCATTCCACAGGAGCTTGCGCCGCTCGCGCAGCGATTCGCCGTCGAGCGGCACCAACCCGTCGCCGTCGCGCGCCAGCCGGCCGGCATGGACGTGATCGATGATCTCGGCCGGCCCCGGTGCCAGGCGGACCAGCGTGCCGTTGGGCGCCAAAACCGTCTCCGGCACCTGGCAGGCCCGGGCGAGGGCCGCGTGCTCGACCATGTGGCGGACCTCGCCATGGACCGGCACGGCGATCTCGGGCCGGATCCACTGATAGACCCGGACCAGCTCGTCGCGCGCCGGATGGCCGGAGACGTGGATATTGGCCTCGCTGTCGGTGATGATTTCGACGCCGCGCGCCATCAGCGCGTTCTGCAGGCGGCCGACCGCCCGTTCGTTGCCCGGGATGACGCGCGAGGAGAAGATCGCGGTGTCCCCGTCTTCCAGCACCAGGTCGCGATGATCGCCGCTGGCGAGCTTGGCCATGGTGGCGCGCGGCTCGCCCTGGCTGCCGGTGCAGATGAACAGGACTTTTTCGCGCGGCAGGTAGCCTGCTTGCTGCTCGGGGATGCATTGCGGAAAGTCGAGCAGGTAGCCGCATTCCTGGGCCGATTCGACCATGCGCGTCAGCGCCCGGCCCGACAGCACGGGGTGGCGCCCGGCCGCCACGGCCGCCAGCGCCACGCTCTCGACGCGGGCGAGATTGGAGGCAAAGCAGGTCACGGCGACGCGGCACTTGGCCGTTTTCACCAGCTTCTCGAGGTTGGCGCGCACCGTCGACTCCGACCCCGCCTCGCCCTCGACGAAGACGTTGGTGCTGTCACACACCATGGCGAGAGCGCCCTCATCGCCGATGCGCCGCAGCATCGCCTCGTCGGTGACCTCGCCCAGAAGCGGCTCGGGGTCGATCTTCCAGTCGCCGGTATGGAATACCGTGCCGAGCTTGGTGCGGATCGCCAGCGCATTGGGCTCGAGGATCGAGTGCGTCATGGTGATCAGCTCGAGCTCGAACGGCGGCAGGCTGAGCTTGCCGCCCAACGGGATCTCGGTGATCGGCACCTCATTGACGAGGCCCGCCTCGACGAGCTTGCGGCGCAGCACCGAGGCCGCGAATGGCGTGGCGTAGACCGGTGCCTTGAGCCGCGGCCACAGATCGGCGACGGCGCCGAGATGGTCCTCGTGGGCGTGGGTCAGCACGATGCCCAAAAGGTCGGCCCGGCGCTCCTCGATGAAGGCGGGATCGGGCATCACGACCTCGACGCCCGGCATGGAATCGTCAGCGAAGCCGATGCCGAGATCGATCATCAACCACTTGCCGGCATGGCCGTAGAGGTTGAGGTTCATGCCGATCTCGCCCGCACCGCCCAGCGCGAGGAACAGCAGCTCGTCCTTGCCCGGAACGGTCATGCCACGTTCTTGCTGCGCTTCCAGATCTCGATCAGGCCGCGCGCCGTGATATCGGGCGCGACCTGGTCGATCACCGAGATGTGGCCTTCGAACACCGGGGCGAGGCCGCCGGTCGAGACGACCCTCATCGGCTTGCCGAACTCGGCTTTGATGCGGGTGACGATACCTTCGATCAGCCCGACATAGCCCCAGAACACGCCCGTATGCATGCAGGCCACCGTCGTAGTCCCGATCACATTCTGCGGCTTCTCCACGACAATTCGCGGCAGCAGCGCCGCGGCCCTGACCAACGCCTCGATGCTGAGATTTGGGCCTGGCGCGATGGCGCCACCGCAGTAGCTGCCTTCCTCGTCGACGACGTCGAAGTTGGTGGCCGTGCCGAAATCAACGACGACCACCGGCGTCCGGGGGAACATCAGGCTCGCGCCGACCGTATTGCAGATCCGGTCGGCGCCCGCGCCCACGCCCTTGATCTTGATGCCGTGGATGACGTTAGGCTCGCCGATGAACAGCGGCTCGCAATTGAGGTAGCGCGTGCACAGCCGGCGCAGGTTGAAATTGGCCTGGGGCACGACGCTGCCAATGATGGCGTCGGTGACCGTCTTGGGATCAATGCCTTCCATGCGCATCAGCTCGAACAGCCAGACCGCATGCTCGTCGGCGGTGCGCATGGCCGAGGTGTGCTGACGCCATTCGCCGACGATGCGGTCGCCGTCGACGACGCCGAACTTGATGTTCGTGTTGTTGCAGTTGATGGCGAGCAGCATGACGTCCTCCTACTCAACTCAGGCCGCGCGGCCCAACAGCTCACCCGACACGATCCGGCGCGGACCGGATGCTGTCTCCAGCAGTAGGGCGCCCTCGTGATCGACACCGCCGAAACGGCCGCGCACCAGCTCCTCGCCCAGCTTGACGTCGACCTCGGCGCCGAGCGGGCCGGCCTTGGCCAGCCAATGGGCGCGCACCGCGGCGAAGCCGTCACGCCGCCATTCGGCCAGCCGCGCGGCGAGCGCTGCCGTGAATTTCTCCAGCGTCGTCTCTACCGAGCCGCCCAGCGCTGCACCTGGATATCGCATCTCGGGCAGCTCGGGCGCGAAGCCGACATTGATGCCGATGCCGGCGATGACGTGCTGCACCACGCCGGTCTGGGCGATCGCGCTCTCGAGCAGGATGCCGGCGACCTTGCCGCCGTCGACAAGCACGTCGTTGGGCCATTTCACGCGGACCGTGCGGCCAGCCGGCACGATGTCGGCGACGGCAAGCGCCGAGACGAAGCCCAGCTCGGCGGCGCGCGCGGCCGGGCAGTCGGGCCGCAGGATGGTCGAGGTGTAGAGGTTGCCCACCGGGGAGGCCCAGCGGCGGCCGCGGCGGCCCCTGCCCCCGGTCTGCTCGCGCGCCCACACGACGGTGCCTTCGGTCGCGCCGTCATCGGCCAGGCGTGCGGCCTCGTCGTTGGTGCTGCCGACGCTCTCTAGCGCGACCAGCCGCCACCCGTCCGGCAGGACGGGTGCGGAACTCACGGGAAGAGGCCCTTGGCCGCGGCCGCGGCGACGACGCTGAGCGGCTGCGGCGCCAGCGAGAACACCGCCACGAGGACGGCGGACGCGAAGGCCACGACGCGGTTGACGCCGAACACGGGCTGGTCGAGTGCCTCGGCCGCCGGCTCGTCGAAGTACATCACCTTGACGATGCGCAGGTAGTAGTAGGACGCCACCACCGAGGCCAGCACGCCGAGCACGGCCGGCCAGTAGAGCTTGGCTTCGACGGCCGCCATGAAGATGTAGAGCTTGCCCCAGAAGCCCGCGAGCGGCGGGATGCCAGCCAGCGAGAACATGAACAGCAGCAGCGCGAAGGCCATCATCGGGTGGCTGCGCGCCAGGCCCGAGAGGTCGCCGATGCCCTCGACCATGACGCCGCGACGCTTCATCAGCAGGATGGTGGCGAATACGCCCAGCGTCATGACCAGGTAGATGGCGAGGTAGAAGACCACCGCCTGGATGCCCTTCTCGCTGCCGCTCGCCAAGCCCAGCAGGATGTAGCCGACATTGCCGATCGAGGAATAGGCCATCAGGCGCTTGATGTTCTGCTGGCGGAGCGCCGCGAAGGCGCCGAGCGCCATCGACAGCACCGAAGCCGCGACGATGATCTGCTGCCACTGCGCGAACAACGGCTTGAACGGGCCCATCAGGACCGAGACCAGCAGCGACATGGCGGCGATCTTGGGCGCGACCGCGAACAGCGCAGTCACCGGCGTCGGCGCGCCCTCGTAGACGTCGGGCGTCCACATGTGGAACGGCACGGCCGAGACCTTGAAGGCGAGGCCCGCGACCACGAACACCAAGCCGATGATGACGCCGGCCTCGGCACCCTTGCCGTCGATCAGGGCCTTGGAGATCTCCACGAAGGCGGTGCCGCCGCAGAAGCCGTAGATCAACGAGGCGCCGAACAGCAGCATGCCCGAGGCGACCGAGCCCAGGACGAAGTACTTCACGCCCGCTTCGGTCGAACGGATGCTGTCCCTCTGGAAGGCGGCGACGACGTAGAGCGCCAGCGATTGCAGCTCGAGGCCGACATACAGGGCCATCAGGTCGTTGGCCGAGATCATCAGCATCATGCCGAGGGTGGCCAGCGCCACCAGCAGCGGATACTCGAAGCGCCAGGCCTTGGCCTGCTCGAAATAAGCCCGCGACATCAGGACGGTGACGGCCGCCCCCACCAGCACCAGCGCCTTCATGGTCGTGGTCAGCCGGTCGACGATGAACAGCGAGGCGAAGGCCGTGCCCTCGCGATAGGGCATGAACAGCAGGACGGCGGTGACCAGCAACGCCGCCGACGTCGACACCGCCACGAAGGCGGTCGAGGCCTCGCCGCGCACCACGCCGTAGATCAACAGCAGGGCCGTGACCGCCGCGAGGAACAGCTCGGGCCGAGCCAGGGTCCAGGATTCGAGACCGACAACCATGTTCGTCACTCCCGGGTCACGGCAACGCCGCCGTGCGGGCGAGCTTGATGGCTGCCTGGTAGTCGCCGACCAGCTTGTCGACCGAGGCCGCCATGGGATCGAGGAAGGAGGCCGGATAGATGCCCATCCACAGGCTGAGCAGCAAGAGCGGCAGGAACACCACGATCTCGCGGCGGTTCATGTCTACGATGCCCTTCAACGAATCCTTGGTGAGCTCGCCGAAGATGATCTTGCGGTAGAGCCAGAGCGCGTAGGCCGCACCCAGGATCAGGCCGGTCGCCGCCAGGGTCGCCACCCAGGTGTTGGCCTTGAAGGCACCGACCAGGACCAGGAACTCGCCGACGAAACCCGACAGGCCGGGCAGACCGACGCTTGCCAGGGTGAACACCATGAAGGTGAAGGCATAGCGCGGCATGCGATGGACCAGGCCGCCATAGGCCGCGATCTCGCGGGTGTGCATGCGGTCATAGACCACCCCGACGCAAAGGAAGAGCGCGGCCGAGACGATGCCGTGGCTCAGCATCTGAAACAGCGAGCCCTGCACGCCCTGTATGTTGAGGATGAAGGCGCCGATCGTCACCAGGCCCATATGGGCAACCGACGAATAGGCGATCAGCTTCTTCATGTCCTCCTGCACCAGCGCCACCAGCGAGGTGTAGATCACGGCCACGACCGAGAGGCCGAAGATCAGCGGCGCGAAGTACTGCGTCGCCTCGGGCAGCAGCGGGATGGAGAGCCGCAGGAAGCCGTACCCGCCCATCTTCAGCAGCACGCCGGCCAGGATCACCGAGCCTGCCGTCGGGGCCTCGACGTGAGCGTCGGGCAGCCAGGTATGGACCGGCCACATCGGCACCTTGACGGCGAAGGAGGCGAAGAAGGCGAGCCACAGGTAGCACTGCCAGGTGAACGGCAGCTGCAGGCGCTCCATTGCCACCACGAGATCGGTGGTGCCGAGCTGCCAGTAGATGGCGATGATGGCCAGCAGCATCAGCACGGAGCCGAGCAGCGTGTAGAGGAAGAACTTGAAAGCGGCATAGACGCGCCGCGGGCCACCCCAGACGCCGATGATCAGGAACATCGGGATCAGGACGCCCTCGAAGAAGACATAGAACAGCGCGAGATCGAGCGCGCAGAACATGCCGACCATGAAGGTCTCGAGGACCAGGAAGGCGACCATGTACTCCTTGACGCGCACATGGACCGATTCCCAGCTCGCCAGGATGCAGATCGGCGTCAGCAGGGTCGACAGCAGGACGAAGAACAGCGAGATGCCGTCGATGCCCATGTGGTAGCCGATGCCGAGCGCCGGCACCCAGTCGAGCTTCTCCTCAAACTGGAAGCCCGCCTTGGTGGGATCGAAACGCGCCCACAGGATCAGCGAGATCAGGAAGGTGACGCCCGAGGTGACGAGCGCAATGCTGCGGCAGTTGCGCTCCACCGCCTCCTTCGGCCCGTTGACGATCAGGCAGAAGAACGCGCCGACCAGGGGCAGGAAGGTGACCAGCGAGAGGATGGGCCAGCTCGTCATCGTCCTACCTCACGAACATGAAGTAGGTGACGAGGGCCGCCACGCCGACCAGCATCACGAAGGCGTAGTGGTAGAGGTAGCCCGACTGGAAGCGCATCAGCACGCCCGCCATGTCCTGGGCGCGCGCGGCGATGTTGTCCGCGCCGAGACCGTCGATGGTGGCGCCATCGCCCTTCTTCCAGAAGAAGCGTCCGATCCGGAGCGCCGGCTGGACGATCATCGCCTCGTAGATCTCGTCGAAGTACCACTTGTTGTAGAACAGCGCGTGCAGGCCTGGGAAGCGTTTGACCGTCGCGTCGGGCAGCCAGGGCATGGTGATGTAGTACATGTAGCTCAACGCGATGCCCGAGAGTGCGAAGACCAGCGGCGCCAGCTTCACCCATAGCGGCACCTCGTGGGCGTGATGCAGCACCTCCTCGCTCACCTTGACGGCGACCGAGTTGCCCCAGAAGTGGTGCCAGTCGTGGCCGACGAACCAGTCGTAGGCGATGAAGCCCGACAGGGCCGCGCCGGCGCCCAGCACGTAAAGTGGGATCAGCACGACGGCGGGCGATTCGTGGGCGTGGTCCCAGGTGTGATGGTCGCCGCGGTACTTACCGTAGAAGGTCATGAACATCAGGCGGGTCGAGTAGAACGCCGTCAGGCCGGCTGCGATCGTGCCCAGCCAGAAGGCGATCAGGCCCACCGTGGTGTGCACGCCGTAGGCCGATTCGAGCATGATGTCCTTGGAGTAGAAGCCAGCGAAGCCGATGCCGTTGCCGAGCAGGAATGGCACGCCGATTCCCGACAAGGCCAAGGTACCGACCCACATGAGATAGAAGGTCTGCGGCGCCTTCTCCTTCACGCCACCCATCTTGCGCATGTCCTGCTCGTGATGCAGGGCCATGATGACCGAGCCCGAGCCCAGGAACAGCAGCGCCTTGAAGAAGGCGTGCGTCGTGAGGTGGAACATCGCCGCCTGATAGGAGCCGACGCCGGCGGCGAAGAACATGTAGCCGAGCTGGCTGCAGGTCGAATAGGCAACCACCCGCTTGATGTCGAACTGGGTGAGGCCGATCGTTGCGGCAAAGAAGGCCGTCGCAGCGCCGATCAGCGTCACGACCGTCGATGCGGTCGGCGCCAGCTCGAACAGCGGCGAGAGCCGGCAAACCATGAACACACCGGCCGTCACCATCGTGGCGGCATGGATCAGCGCCGAGACCGGTGTCGGGCCTTCCATGGCATCCGGCAGCCAGGTGTGCAGGCCGAGCTGGGCCGACTTGCCCATGGCGCCGACGAACAGCAGCAGGCAGGCCGTCTCGATCGCCGGCAGGTCCATGCCCAGGAAGTGGATGCGCATCTGCGCGATCTCAGGCGCCTTGGCGAAGATCTCGGCGAAGTTCACCGAGCCCGACAGCATCCAGACGGCGAAGATGCCGAGCGCGAAGCCGAAGTCGCCGACGCGGTTCACGATGAAGGCCTTGATGGCGGCGGCGTTGGCCGAGGGCTTGTCGTACCAGAAACCGATCAGCAGGTAGGACGCCAGGCCCACGCCTTCCCAGCCGAAGAACAGCTGCACCAGGTTGTCCGACGTCACCAGCATCAGCATGAAGAAGGTGAACAGGCTGAGATACGACATGAAGCGAGGGATGCTGGGATCCTCCGCCATGTAACCGATCGAGTAGACGTGGACCATCGACGACACGCCGGTGACGACGATCAGCATGACGGCCGTCAGCGTGTCGACGCGCAGCGACCAGGCGACGTCGAAGGTGCCGGAATCGATCCAGGTGAAGAGCTTGACCACGATCAGCTTGGCGTTCTCCGGGCCGAAGCCGATCTTGACGAACACGAAGATCGAGAGCGCCGCGGCGATCAGGAGCGCCGCGCAGGTGACGATCTGCGCCGGGCGGTCGCCGATCACGCGACAGAAAAGCCCGGCGATTGCGGCGGCGAGCAGCGGCAGCAGGACGATGAGCTTGATGGCGAGATCCATGACGCGGCGTCCCTAGCCCTTCATCGCGTTGATGTCTTCGACCTCGATGGTCCCGCGGTTGCGGAAATAGACCACGAGGATGGCAAGGCCGATCGCCGCCTCGGCGGCGGCCACGGTCAGCACCAGCATGGCGAAGACCTGGCCCACGACGTTGCCCTGGAAGACCGAGAAGGCGACGAGGTTGATATTGACCGCGAGCAGCATCAGCTCGACGCACATCAGGATGACGATGACGTTCTTGCGGTTCAGGAAGATGCCGAGGATGCCCAGGGTAAAGAGCACCGCGGCGACGAACAGGTAGTGGCCGAGCCCGATCACCATCACACGCCTCCCCGGGTCGGCACCTTGACCACGGTGACGGCGTCGCCCTTGGGCCGGTAGAGCTGCTCGCTGACCCTCTGGCGGCGCACGCCGGGACGGGTGCGCAGGGTCAGCACGATGGCGCCGATCATGGCGACCAGCAGCACCAGGCCCGCGACCTGGAACAGGTAGAAGTACTGGGTGTAGAGCACACGCCCGATTGCGCGGGTGTTGTCAATTGCGATGACCTGCGGCGTGGCTTTGTCGAGGCCCGTCAGGCTGGTCGTGCCGCCGCCGATCACGCCCAGTCCCAGCAGGATCTCGGCCAGCAGGACGAGCCCGATCAGCGCGCCGACCGGCAGGTATTTCAGGAAGCCCTCGCGCAGCTCCGTCAGGTTGATGTCGAGCATCATGACCACGAACAGGAACAGCACGGCGACGGCGCCGACATAGACGATGACCAGGATCATGGCGATGAACTCGGCGCCTATCAGCACGAACAGCGCGGCGGCGTTGAAGAAGGCCAGGATCAGGAACAGCACCGAGTAGACGGGATTGCGCGACACCACGACCATGGCGGCAGACGCCATGACCACGAACGCGAACACATAAAAGGCCAGAGCCTGAAGAATCATTGTCTCCCCCTACCCGTCCCGGCTCACCGATACGGCGCGTCGGCGTGGAGGTTGGCCGCGAGCATCGGCTCCCAACGGTCGCCGTTCGCGAGCAGCTTGTCCTTGTTGTACATCAGCTCCTCGCGGGTCTCCGTCGAGAACTCGAAGTTGGGGCCCTCGACGATGGCATCGACCGGGCAGGCTTCCTGGCAGAAGCCGCAGTAGATGCACTTGGTCATGTCGATGTCGTAGCGCGTCGTGCGCCGGCTGCCGTCGTCGCGCGGCTCGGCCTCGATGGTGATGGCCTGGGCCGGACAAATGGCCTCGCAGAGCTTGCAGGCGATGCAGCGTTCCTCGCCATTGGGATAACGGCGCAGCGCGTGCTCGCCGCGGAAGCGCGGGCTGAGCGGTCCCTTTTCATAGGGATAGTTCACCGTCACCTTGGGCTTGAACATGTACTTCAGGGTGAGCGCGAAGCCCGTCACCAGCTCGGAGAGCAGGAACGAACGCGCGGTACGGTCGAGAGAGGCCATCCTGCGACTCCCTAAAGCTTCGGAACCCAGCCGCCGAACTGCAGCACGGCGGCGGTGAGCACGACCCAGCCCAGCGACACGGGCAGGAAGACCTTCCAGCCCAGCCGCATCAGCTGGTCGTAGCGGTAACGGGGCAGCGTCCCCTTGGTCCATGAGAAGATGAACAGCAGGAACGCGATCTTGAAGGCGAACCAGACGATGCCGGGGACCCAGGTGAAAGGCGCGTACGGGATGGGAGACATCCAGCCGCCCAGGAACAGCACCGCACCCAGCGCCGACAACAGGATCATGTTGGCGTATTCGCCAAGGAAGAACAGGCCGAAGGTCATTGCCGAGTATTCGGTGTGGAAACCCGCTACCAGCTCGGCTTCCGACATCGGCAGGTCGAACGGCGTGCGGTTGGTCTCCGCCAGCGCCGAAACGAAGAAGATGACGAACATCGGCAGGAGCGGCAGCCAGAACCAGTTGAAGAACCAGCCGGACTGGGCGAGCACGACCTTGGAGAGGTTGAGCGAGCCGACGCAGAGCAGGACGGTGATCAGCACGAAGCCGATCGAGACTTCGTAGGACACCATCTGCGCCGCCGAGCGCAGCGCGCCCAGGAAGGCGTACTTCGAGTTCGAGGCCCAGCCGGCGATGATGATGCCGTAGACGCCGAGCGACGAGATGGCGAACAGGTAGAGGATGCCGACGTTGATGTCGGCGATGACCCAGCCGTCGTCGAACGGCACGACCGCCCAGGCGACCAGCGCCGTCATGAAGGCGATCATGGGCGCGATGATGAACAGCACGCCGTTGGCGCTCGACGGGACGATGGTCTCCTTCAGCACCAGCTTCAGGCCGTCGGCCATGGGCTGCAGCAGGCCGAACGGGCCGACCACGTTGGGGCCGCGGCGCAGCTGGATCGAGGCCCAGACCTTGCGGTCGACGTACGTCATGTAGGCCACTGCGACGAGTAGCGGGATGGTGACCGCCAGGCACTGCGCCACGATGACGATCGCCTGGCCGATCCAGTTGGTCGTGAAAAAGCGGATCAGGTCGGCGGTCATCCCATCCTCCGCGCCCGCTCGAGGGACCGCTTGGCAAACTCCTCACGCGAGGCGATGCATTCGGCCATGGTCCTTGACGAGCGGCTGATGGCGCAGGTCATGTAGAAGTTGCCGATCGGCGAAGCGAACATGGCGTCGCCGATCGGGCCCATCGCGCCGAACGTGCCCCAGCCGCCGGCCTGCTGCTGGTCGATGGCGGCAAAGCTCTTGTTGATGTGAATAAGCCGATCGCGGACCTGGTCGAGCGTGTCGTACGGCAGGGTCTTGCCCAGGCGCTCCGACAGCGCGCGCAGGATCGCCCAGTCCTCGCGGGCGTCGCCCGGCGGATAGGCGGCACGGCGCGCCAGCTGCACCCGGCCTTCGGTGTTCACGTAGGTGCCGGGCTTTTCGGTGTAGGCCGCCCCCGGCAACACCACGTCGGCGCGATTGGCGCCGGCGTCGCCGTGATGGCCCTGGTAGATCACGAAGGCCTTGCCCAGCCGCTTGGTGTCGATCTCGTCGGCGGCCAGCAGATAGACCGCGCCGATCTCGCCCCTCTCGCAGCCGGCCAAAATCCCCTCGACGTCCCGGCCGCCCTCACCCGGCACCAGGCCGAGATCGAGGCCGCCGACGCGCGCCGCCGCCGTGTGCAGGACGGCAAAGCCGTTCCAATCCTCGCGTACGGCGCCGAGCTTGTCGGCGAGATCGCGCGCCAACGCCAGCACCGCGGCGCCGTCGGATCGGGCGAGCGCGCCCATGCCGAGGATGATCAGCGGGTTCTTGGCCGCCTTCAGCTTCTCGAAGAAGCCGAGCTTGCCGTCGACCAGCTCGCGCAAGGTCGCCGGCCCCATGCCGAGGCGCTCGACCGGGTAGCTCAGGTCGTCAACCAGCCCGATGCCGGCGATGGGGCAGCCGCCGTGGAGGTAGCGCTTGCGGATGCGCGCGTTCAGCACCGGCGCTTCCCAGCGCGGATTGGTGCCGATCAGCAGGATGGCGTCCGCCTGGTCGATGCCGCGGATGCCCGCGTTGAAGATGTAGCTGCCGCGGGGCCCGCCTTCGAGCTTGGCGCCGTCCTGGCGGCAGTCGATGTTGGGCGAACCGAGCGCCGTCATCAGATCCTTGAGCGCCAGCATCGATTCGGCATCGCACTGGTCGCCGGCGATGGCCGCGATCTTGGAGCCTTCGAGCTTGCCGAGCCTGTCAACGATGGCGGTGAAGGCCTGGTCCCACGTCGCCTCGACGAGCTTGCCGCCCTTGCGCACGTACGGCCGATCGAGACGCTGATAGCGCAGGCCGTCGATGGCATGCCGCGTCTTGTCGGAGATCCACTCCTCGTTGACGTCGTCGTTCAGCCGCGGCAGCACGCGCATGACCTGCGCGCCGCGCGTGTCGATGCGGATGTTGGAACCCAGCGCGTCCAACACGTCGACCGATTCGGTCTTGGCAAGCTCCCAGGACCGCGCCTCGAAGGCGTAGGGCTTGGAGGTGAGCGCGCCGACCGGGCAGAGGTCGACCAGGTTGCCCGAGAGCTCGCTGGTCAGCGCATGCTCGACATAGGTCGTGACTTCCATGGACTCGCCGCGGCCGGTGGCACCGAGCTCTTCCGTCCCCGCCACCTCGGTGGCGAAGCGGATGCAGCGCGTGCAATGGATGCAGCGGTTCATCGAGGTCTTGACCAGCGGGCCCAGCTCCTTGTCGGGCACCGCGCGCTTGTTCTCGTGGAAGCGGCTGCGGTCGAAGCCGTAGCCCATCGCCTGGTCCTGCAGGTCGCACTCGCCGCCCTGGTCGCAGATCGGGCAGTCGAGCGGATGATTGATCAGCAGGAATTCCATCACGCCCTTGCGTGCCTTCTGCACCATCGGCGTGGTGGTGAAGATCTCCTGCTTGTCGGCGACAGGCAGCGCGCAACTCGCCTGCGGCTTGGGCGGGCCGGGCTTCACCTCAACCAGGCACATGCGGCAGTTGCCGGCGATCGACAGGCGCTCGTGATAGCAGAAGCGCGGGATCTCGAGGCCAGCGAGCTCACAGGCCTGCAGGATGGTGATCCCGGCCGGGACCTCCATCTCGACGCCGTCGATCTTGATCTTGGGCATTACCTGCTCCCTGCCCTACTCGGCCGCCAGCTTTTCGGTGCGCGCGCGGATGCGACGCTCCATCTCGGGCCGGAAATGGCGGATCAGGCCCTGGATCGGCCAGGCCGCCGCGTCGCCCAACGCACAGATCGTGTGGCCCTCGACCTGCCTGGTGACGTCCTCGAGCGCGTCGATCTCGTCGATGCGCGCATTGCCCACGACCATGCGTTCCATGACCCGCCACATCCAGCCGGTGCCCTCGCGGCACGGCGTGCACTGGCCGCAGCTCTCGTGCTTGTAGAACTGGCTGAGCCGCGCGATCGCCTTCACGATGTCCGTCGACTTGTCCATGACCATGACGGCCGCTGTGCCCAGCCCCGACTTCTGGTCACGCAGCGAGTCGAAATCCATCAGGACGGTGTCGCAGATCGACTTGGGCAGCAGCGGCACCGAGGCGCCGCCTGGAATCACCGCCAGGAGGTTGTCCCAACCGCCGCGCACGCCGCCGGCATGGCGATCGATGAGCTCGCGCAGCGGGATGCCCATCTCCTCCTCGACGTTGCACGGCTTGTTCACGTGGCCGGAGATGCAGAAGAGCTTCGTGCCGGTGTTGTTGGGGCGGCCGATGCCGGCAAACCACGCAGCACCGCGGCGCAGGATGGTCGGGGCGACGGCGATCGATTCGACGTTGTTCACCGTCGACGGGCAGCCATAGAGACCCGATCCGGCCGGGAACGGCGGCTTCAGCCGCGGCATGCCCTTCTTGCCTTCCAGGCTCTCCAGCAGCGCCGTCTCCTCGCCGCAGATATAGGCGCCGGCGCCGCGATGCACGTAGAGGTCGAAGTCCCAGCCCGAACCGCAGGCGTTCTTGCCCAGGAGTCCCGCGTCGTAGGCCTCCTTGATGGCGGCCTTCAGCGTCTCGGCCTCGTTGTAAAACTCGCCGCGCACGTAGATGTAGCCGGCGTTGGCGCGCATGGCGAAGCCCGCGACCAGGCAGCCTTCGACCAGCAGATGCGGGTCGTGACGCATGATGTCGCGATCCTTGCAGGTGCCCGGCTCGGACTCGTCGGCGTTGACCACCAGGTAATGCGGCCGGTCCTTCACCTCTTTCGGCATGAACGACCACTTGAGGCCGGTCGGGAAGCCCGCGCCGCCGCGCCCGCGCAGGCCCGACTTCTTCATCTCGTCGATGATGGCGTCCACGCCGCGGTCGAGGATGGCCTTGGTGTTGTCCCAGGCGCCGCGCGCGCGGGCGGCCGGCAGCCGCCAGTCGTGGAAACCGTAGAGGTTGGTGAAGATGCGGTCCTTGTCGGCAAGCATCGCCTACTCGCTCCTCAAGGTGGCAGACGTCAGCGTGGTGGGGCCGCCTTCGGGCGCCGATGTCTGGCGGTCGACCTGCGGGCCGGGCTTGGGCGTCTCGCCGCGCTTGAAGGCATCAAGCACCTTCTGCAGCGAGGCCTCGTCGAGGTCTTCGTAGAAGTCGTCGTTGATCTGCACGACCGGCGCGTTCACGCAGGCGCCGAGGCATTCGACCTCCTGCACGCTGAAGGTCTCGCCGTCGGCGGCATGCTGGCAGGCCTTCATGATCGCGTCGGAGCCGCGCAGCCAGCACGGCGTCGTGGTGCACACCTGCAGCAGGTACTTACCCTTCGGCTTGAGCTGGAACATCGTATAGAAGGTCGCGATCTCGTAGACGCGGATCGGCGCCATATCGAGAAGCTTGGCGACCTCATCCATCGCCGCGCGCGACAGCCAGCCTTCCTGGCGCTGCGCCAGGTCGAGCACGCCGATCACCGCGCTGGCCTGACGGCCGGGCGGATAATTCGCGATCAGGGCTTTGACCTTCTCCAGGTACTCCGGCGTGAATCGGAATTCCTCGACATAGGGCACGTCCACGGGATCAGCGGTGATCATGGCCTGCGATCGTCTCCTAGCGGTCGATCTCGCCGAACACGATGTCGAGCGAGCCGATGTTCGCCGACATGTCGGCGAGCTGGTGGCCCTTGGTCATCATGTCGAGCGCAGCGAGATGCGGGAAACCCGGCGCGCGGATCTTGCAGCGATAGGGCTTGTTGGTGCCGTCGGACACGAGATAGACGCCGAACTCGCCCTTGGGCGCCTCGACGGCGGTATAGGTCTCGCCGGCCGGCACTTTGTAGCCCTCGGTGTAGAGCTTGAAATGGTGGATCAGGGCTTCCATCGAGCCCTTCATCTCGCCGCGGCGCGGCGGCGAGATCTTGCGGTCGTCGACTCGCACCGGGCCGCTCACGGTGCGCAGCGCCTGGACGCACTGCTCCATGATGCGGGCGCTCTGGTACATCTCCTCGATGCGCACCAGGTAGCGCGCGAAGCAGTCGCCGGTCTTGCCGACCGGGATGTCGAAATCCATACGGTCGTACACGTCGTAGGGCTGCGACTTGCGCAGGTCCCACGGCAGGCCCGAGGCGCGGATCATCGGGCCCGAGAATCCCCAATCGAGCGCCTGCTGCGGATTGACGACGCCGATATCGACCGTGCGCTGACGGAAGATGCGGTTGTCGTTCAGCAGATTCTCGATGTCCTTCATGAACGGGTAGAACTGCTTGATCCACGCATCCATGGAGTCGAGCATGCCATCCGGCAGGTCCTGATGTACGCCGCCGGGCCGGAAGTACGCCGCATGCATGCGCGAGCCGCTGACGCCCTCGTAGTACTCCATCAGGAGCTCTCGCTGCTCGAAGCCCCACAACGGCGGGGTGAGCGCACCGGTGTCCATCGCGAAAGTGGTGACATTCAGCAGGTGGTTGAGGATGCGCGTGATCTCGGAGAACAGGACGCGGATGTACTGACCGCGCTCCGGTACGGTGATGCCCAAAAGCTTCTCGACGGCGAGCGCGTAGGCATGCTCCTGGTTCATCGGCGAGACGTAGTCGAGCCGGTCGAAGTACGGCACCGCCTGCAGGTAGCTCTTGTATTCGATCAGCTTCTCGGTGCCGCGATGCAGCAGCCCGATGTGCGGATCGCAGCGTTCGACGATCTCGCCGTCCATCTCGACGACCAGGCGCAGCACGCCGTGGGCCGCCGGATGCTGCGGCCCGAAGTTCATCGTCAGCGTTTTGATCTCGACGTCGGACATGACGCTAACTCTTTGCCTTCTCGTCGGCCTTCTCGTCCCCGGGCAGCACCTGGTGCGCGCCTTCCCACGGACTCAGGAAGTCGAAACGACGGAACTCCTGGGTGAGCTTCACCGGCTCGTAGACGACGCGCTTCTGCAGGTCGTCCCAGCGCAGCTCGACGAAGCCGGTCAGCGGGAAATCCTTGCGCAGCGGATGGCCCTCGAAACCGTAGTCGGTGAGGATGCGGCGCAGGTCGGGATGGTCGGCGAACCAGACGCCGTAGAGGTCGTAGGTCTCGCGCTCGAACCAGCCGGCCGAGCTGAACAGCGGCGCGGCAGACGGCACCGGCGTGGTCTCGTCGGTCGCGACCTTGACGCGGACGCGCTGATTGTTCTTGAGACTGAGCAGATTGTAGACGACGTCGAAGCGCTTCTCGCGCTCGGGCCAGTCGACGCCGCAGACATCGATCAGCTGCTTGAACAGGCAGCGCGGATCGTCACGCAGGAAGGTCAGCAGCGCGATCAGCTTGTCTGGCGTCGTCTCAAGCATCAGCTCGCCCAGGCGTACATTCGCGGCAACGACCGCGCCAGCGGTCGCCTGCTTGATGTGCTCGCCGAGTTCTTGAAGGGGTTCGCTCACCGAACGATCGTCCCAGTCCGGCGGACCTTCTTCTGGAGCTGCAGCACGCCGTAGAGCAGCGCCTCGGCGGTCGGCGGGCAGCCCGGGACGTAGATGTCGACGGGTATGATGCGATCGCAGCCGCGCACGACGGAGTAGCTGTAGTGGTAGTAGCCGCCGCCGTTGGCGCAGGAGCCCATGGAGATCACGTAGCGCGGCTCGGCCATCTGGTCGTAGACCTTGCGCAGGGCCGGCGCCATCTTGTTGGTGAGCGTGCCGGCCACGATCATGACGTCGGCCGAGCGCGGGCTCGGCATCGGCGCGAAGCCGAAACGGTCGAGGTCGTAACGGCTCATCCAGCAGTGGATCATCTCGACGCCGCAGCAGGCGAGACCGAAGGTCAGGCCCCACATCGAACCGGTGCGCGCCCAGGTGATCAGCTTGTCGAGCTGAGCGACGACGAAGCCCTTGTCGGCGAGCTCATCGTTCAGCGCGCGCGACAGCGCCGCCTCAGCAGCGGGATTGGTCTTGGCTGGGGTGATCACTCCCATTCCAACGCTCCCTTACGCCACTCGTAGATGAATCCGACCGTGAGCACGGCCAGGAACAGCATCATCGACCAGAATCCGAACAGGCCTATGTCACCTAACGCCACAGCCCACGGAAAAAGGAACGCGACCTCGAGGTCGAAAATGATGAAAAGGATGGCAACCAGGTAGAAGCGGACATCGAACTGGCCACGGGCGTCGTCGAAGGGCGCGAAGCCGCATTCGAAGGGCGATAGCTTCTCGGAATTCGGGTTCTGGCGGGCGACGAGGTAGGAGCCACCAACCGCGGCACAACAAATAACCAGGGCGAGGCCAAGGAAGATCAGGATTGGCAGGTATTCCCTGAGAAGATCTTCCATCGCCACCCCTCGCTGCGTGTGGCGCCCGTTCGGGCTGCCAGCGTTGGGGCTGGCGCGAGCGACGGGACTCGAACCCGCGACCTCCGGCGTGACAGGCCGGCGTTCTAACCAACTGAACTACGCCCGCGTAAGTCCCCAACGGCGCGCGAGAGATATAGGACACCCTATATAGTGTCAAGCATACCGCAATCGCGAAGGCGTGCGTAAGTGCCGGAAATATCGACGCTTTCCGCACGTTGGCAGAGAGCCGCGAAAGAGTGTCGGGTGATTTGCAAATTGCAGCGAGCACGTCACCCGGACATCTGTGAACGACTTGCGTTATGCCGCCGCAATCCGTCGAGATGTGCTAGAAGCGCCGCCGGGCGATTAGCTCAGCGGTAGAGCATTCCCTTTACACGGGACAGGTCGGCGGTTCGATCCCGTCATCGCCCACCAGCCTTCGCTCGCGAAGCGAGTGAAGGCTGCCCGCCGAAGCCCAAAGGGCGAAGGCGGGCTTTGTGGCCCGCGAGCTACGGCTTGGCGAGCCAGCCCCACCCCTCTCCCCGTCTAGTTAATCGCGTCCTTGAGCTGCTTGCTGGCCTTGAAGCGCGGGACGTTGGCGGCCGGAATCTTGATCTTCTCGCCGGTCTGGGGGTTGCGGCCCTCGGCGGCCTTGCGTTTGGACACCTGGAAGGTGCCGAAGCCGACCAGAAGGACCTTTTCCTTCTTCTTCAATGATTTGGTGATGACCGTCAGCATCGCTTCGATCGCGCCGGCTGCGTCGGTCTTGGACAGGTTGGTCGAAGCGGCAACGGCGGCAATCAAATCGTGCTTATTCACAGGCAGACCCCCAATGATCCGGCTGGCGGGAGTGTAAGGGCGCGCGGAAAACCGCGTCAACGTTGAATACCATATTTTGTAGGAAAGACGGGCCTAAAACCGCATAGGTAGCGAGGAAAGGCCTTTTCCCCCTTCCGGGTCGCCGGCATCTCGCCGGCTCATGAGCCGGCCGGAGGCCGGCGGTCCGGAAGAACCCAAAACGACGAAGCCCCGGATCGCTCCGGGGCTTCACCGTTCGTTCGTTGTGGACCGCTCAGTGGGCGCGGACTTCGGCGCCTTCGGCCGGCTTGGCGGCCGCCACTTCGAGGTCGTTCGGCCACTCGATGGCGACCAGCGGCTTGACCAGCGCGCGGGCCAGGACCTCGTCGACCGTCGAGACCGGCACGATCTCCAGGCCCTTCTTCACGTTGTCGGGAATCTCCGGCAGATCGCGCTCATTCTCCTTGGGGATGAGCACGGTCTTGAGACCACCGCGCAACGCGGCCAGCAGCTTCTCCTTCAGGCCACCGATCGGCATGACACGGCCGCGCAGGCTGATCTCGCCGGTCATGGCGACTTCCTTGCGCACCGCCACGCCGGTCAACGCCGAGACGATCGAGGTGATCATCGCGACACCCGCCGACGGGCCGTCCTTCGGCGTGGCGCCCTCGGGCACGTGCACGTGGATGTCGCGCTTCTCGAACATCACCGGCTTGATGCCGAACGAGTTGGCACGAGACCGGACATAGGCGTTGGCCGCCTGCACCGACTCCTGCATGACATCGCCCAGCTTGCCGGTGACGGTCACCCGGCCGCGGCCGGGCACCAGCACGGCTTCGACCTGCAGCAGCTCGCCGCCGACCTCTGTCCACGCCAGACCCGTCGTGATGCCGACAAGATCCTCGAGCTCGGCCTCGCCGAAGCGGAAGCGACGGACGCCGGCATACTTGTCGAGGTTCTTGGCCCGCACCTTCACCTTGGCCGTCCCCTTCATGAGGATTTCCTTGGTGGCTTTGCGCGCCAGGTTGGCGATCTCGCGCTCGAGGTTACGCACACCGGCCTCGCGCGTGTAGTAGCGCACGAGGTCGCGCACGGCATCGTCGCCGATGTCGAGCTCGCCTTCCTTGAGGCCGTTGGCCTCGATCTGCTTGACGATCAGGTGCTTGCGGGCGATCGCGACCTTCTCGTCCTCGGTGTAGCCGGCCAGCCGGATGATCTCCATGCGATCCATCAGCGGCTGCGCCATGCGCAGCGAGTTCGCCGTGGTGATGAACATCACGTTCGACAGGTCGTAATCGACCTCGAGGTAATGGTCGTTGAAGGTCGAGTTCTGCTCGGGATCCAGGACCTCGAGCAGCGCCGACGACGGATCGCCGCGGAAATCCGCGCCGAGCTTGTCGATCTCGTCGAGCAGGAACAGCGGGTTCGACGACTTCGCCTTCTTCATGCTCTGCAGGACCTTGCCCGGCAGCGAGCCGATATAGGTCCGGCGATGGCCGCGGATCTCGGCTTCGTCACGCACGCCGCCCAGCGACATGCGCACGAAATTACGGCCGGTCGCCTTGGCGATCGACTTGCCGAGCGAAGTCTTGCCGACGCCCGGCGGGCCGACCAGGCACAGGATCGGGCCCCTCATCTTGTCGACGCGCTGCTGAACCGCGAGGTACTCGAGGATACGTTCCTTGACCTTCTCAAGGCCGTGATGATCGGCGTTGAGCACGTCCTCGGCGTACTTGAGGTCCTTGATGATCTTCGTGGGCTTGCGCCACGGGATCGACAGCAGCCATTCGAGGTAGTTACGCACCACCGTCGCTTCGGCCGACATCGGGCTCATGGTGCGGAGCTTCTTCAGCTCGGCATTTGCCTTCTCGCGCGCCTCCTTGCTGAGACGCGTCTTCTTGATGCGCTTCTCCATCTCGGAGATCTCGTCGCGACCGTCCTCGGTCTCGCCAAGCTCCTTCTGGATCGCCTTCATCTGCTCGTTGAGATAGTATTCGCGCTGCGTCTTCTCCATCTGACGCTTCACGCGGTTGCGGATCTTCTTCTCGACCTGCAGCACGCCGATCTCGCCTTCCATCAGGCCGAGAATGCGCTCAAGCCGCTTGCTGACCGAGTCGAGCTCGAGCAGCTGCTGCTTCTCGGGGACCTTGAGCGCCAGGTGCTGGGAGATCTGGTCGGCAAGCTTGGCGGGCTCGTCGATCTTGGCGATCGAGACGACCACCTCAGGCGGCACCTTCTTGTTCAGCTTGACGTAGTTCTCGAACTCCGAGACCACGGACCGCGCCGCGGCCTGCAGTTCGGAGGCGTCCGACACCGTCTCCTCCATGTCGACGGCGTTGGCCTCGACGAAGTCCGCCTTGCCGGTGTAGCTGACGATCCTGACGCGCTTGCCGCCTTCGACCAGCACCTTCACGGTATCGTCAGGCAACTTCAGCAGCTGCAGCACCGTGCCGAGCGTGCCGATGGTGTAGATGTCCTCAGGCCCGGGATCGTCCTGGCTGGCGTTCTTCTGGGCGATCAGCAGGATCTGCTTGTCGTCCTTCATGACCTCTTCGAGGGCCTTCACGCTCTTTTCGCGGCCGACGAAGAGCGGCACGATCATGCCGGGGAACACGACAATGTCGCGCAACGGCAGGACGGGATAGGTGGTGCCTACAGTGGGGGCGTTCATGACTGCCTCGCTACATACGCTGTTAGAGCTACCCGCACCCTGGCCGCGATCCCCGCAATGGGCGATCCGCGACCTGCCGGCACGCGCACTCACTAGCAAAGATTGGCCCGAACAGAGGGTTGTTCAAGACCACGGCGGGTCGCCGGCGGGGGCTGCCACCGGCGCTGCAAAAGTCAGGCCGGGGCGGCAGCGATGCCTTCCTTGCGCTCACCGTGCACATACAGCGGCTGAGCCCGTCCTTCGATGACTTCGCGATTGATAACGACTTCCTCGACCCCGTCGAGCGACGGCAGGTCGTACATCGTGTCGAGCAGCACCGTCTCCATGATGGAGCGCAGGCCACGCGCGCCGGTCTTGCGCAGGATCGCCTTCTGGGCGACGGCGCGCAGCGCGTCCTCGGAGAACTTGAGCTTCACGCTCTCCATGTCGAACAGCCGCTGGTACTGCTTGAGCAGCGCATTCTTCGGCCGCGTCAGGATCTCGATCAGCGCGCTCTCGTCGAGGTCCTCGAGCGTCGCGACCACCGGGAGGCGGCCGACGAACTCAGGGATCAGGCCGTACTTCAGCAGATCCTCAGGCTCGAGATCGCGCAACACCTCGCCGGTGCGACGGTCTTCCGGCCCGCGCACTTCGGCGCCGAAACCGATCGACGTGCCCTGGCGACGCATCGAGATGATCTTATCGAGACCCGAGAAGGCGCCGCCACAGATGAACAGGATGTTGGTCGTGTCGACCTGCAGGAACTCCTGCTGCGGATGCTTGCGCCCGCCCTGCGGCGGCACGGAGGCGACAGTGCCTTCCATGATTTTGAGCAGCGCCTGCTGCACGCCCTCACCCGACACGTCGCGCGTGATCGACGGGTTGTCGGACTTGCGGCTGATCTTGTCGACCTCGTCGATATAGACGATGCCGCGCTGCGCCCGCTCGACGTTGTAGTCGGCCGACTGCAGCAGCTTCAGGATGATGTTCTCGACGTCCTCGCCGACGTAACCCGCTTCGGTCAGCGTCGTCGCATCGGCCATGGTGAACGGCACGTCGAGCATGCGCGCCAGCGTCTGGGCGAGCAGTGTCTTGCCGCAGCCCGTGGGGCCGATCAGCATGATGTTCGACTTGGCGATCTCGACGTCGTTCGCCTTCCCGCCGTGGCTGAGGCGCTTGTAGTGATTGTGCACCGCAACGGCCAGGATGCGCTTGGCCTGATCCTGGCCAATCACATAGTCGTCGAGGATCTGGCGGATTTCCTTGGGAGACGGCACCCCATCCTTGGACTTGACCAAGGTGGTCTTGCTCTCCTCCCGGATGATATCCATGCAGAGTTCGACGCATTCATCGCAGATGAACACCGTCGGCCCGGCAATGAGCTTTCTGACCTCGTGCTGGCTCTTCCCGCAGAAGCTACAGTACAAGGTGTTGCGGGAGTCGCCCCCGGACTTGGCGGCTGGCATGGCCTTAACGCACCTCCGCTTGGGGAGCCCGCTGACTACGGGCCCGCACGCAAGACTATGTTAAACTCGACCCCCGGACCGCCACAACCTCAAAATATGGTGTACCGAGGGCCAACCAAGAAACAATTGGTCGCGGCTGCTCCCTACGAAGCAGCCGCTTGGATGGTCGGAGTCGGGCGTTTCTCGAGCACGTCGTCGATAAGTCCGAACTCCTTGGCCTCCGGCGGCGAGAAGAACTTGTCCCGCTCCATCGCCCGTTCGATCTCCTCGATCGTCCGGCCCGTGTGGGTAACGTACATCTGGTTCAACCGTGCCCGGGTCGCAAGGATCTCCCGGGCATGGATCTCGATGTCGGTCGCCTGGCCCTGGGCGCCGCCCGATGGCTGGTGGATCATGATGCGCGAGTTGGGCAGCGCGAACCGCTTGCCCTTCTGGCCGGCCATCAGCAGCAGCGAGCCGGCCGACGCCGCCTGGCCGAACACCAGGGTCGAGATCTGTGGGCGGATGTACTGCATGGTGTCGTAGATCGCCATGCCCGACGTCACCACGCCGCCTGGCGAGTTGATGTAGAACGAAATGTCCTTAGTCGGATTGTCGGCTTCCAGATAGAGGAGCTGGGCACAGACCAGGCCGGCGACGTTGTCCTCGATCGGACCGTTCAGGAAGATGATGCGTTCCTTGAGCAGTCTCGACCAGATGTCGTAGCCGCGCTCGCCGCGCGCCGACTGCTCGACGACCATCGGCACATAGTAGTTGTTGTAGATCTCGAGTGGATTGCGGTCGCGACTCATCGCGGGCCCCCATTGTGACTGGCCATAAAAGTGGCAGCGGCGATGGTCCGGTTCAAGACCATCGCTCCACCCTGGATCAATTCGTCGCCCACTATTCCTTCGGCTCGTCCTTCTTCGGCGAGTCCTCGTCCTCGGCCTCTTCGGCCTCGCGAGCCGCTTTCAGCAGTTCCTCGGGCGTAACCGACTTCTCGTTGACCTTGGCCAGCTCGAGGATGAAATCGACGGTCTTCTCCTCGAAGATCGGCGCGCGCAGGCGCTCCTTCAGCTCGGCGTTCTTGCCGTAGAATTCCAGAACCTGTCGCTCCTGGCCGGGATAGCGCATGGCCTCGCGCATCACCGCCTGGTTCAGCTCCTCGGGCGTAACGTCGATCGAGTTGGAACGGCCGACATCGGCCAGCAGCAGGCCCAGGCGAACCCGGCGCTCGGCGATGTCGCGGTAGTCCTTGCGCATCTTTTCTTCATCGTCGTCGACCTTCTGGCCGGACTTCTTGGCTTCCTCGATGCGCTGCCAGATGGCGTTGAACTCGCCCTCGACCAGGCCCTCGGGCACCTCAAACTTATGGGTGTCGGCAAGCTTGTCGAGCAGCTGGCGCTTGATCATCGTGCGCGAGACCTGCGCGTAGTCCTGGCTGATGCGATCGGCCACGGCCTTGCGCATGGCGTCGAGGTTCTCGAAGTTGTTCTTCTTGGCGAGCTCATCGTCGGCCGGCTTGTCGACGAACTCTTGGATCTCCTTGATCGTGCACTTGAAGACGGCGTCCTTGCCGGCGAGCTCGGGCGCGCCGTACTCGGCCGGGAAGGTCACCTTCACGTCGACGGTCTTGCCGACCTCGGCGCCGATCAGCTGATCCTCGAAGCCCGGAATGAACGAGCCCGAGCCAAGCTCCAGCGTGTAGTCCTGTGCGGCGCCGCCAGGAAATTCCGTGCCGTCGACCGAGCCCACGAAGTCGAGCTTGATGGCGTCGCCCTTCTGCGCCGGGCGCGGCGGGTCGACCGGCTTCTGCTCCCGGTTGGCCTTGGCGATGCGGCTGATCGCGTCCTCGACGTCCTTCTCGGGCACGGCAGCCTTGAGGCGCTCGAGCTCTACTTCCGAGAAGTCGAGCTTGCCGATCTCGGGCAGCACTTCGATCACGACCTCGAACTCGACGTCCTTGCCCTCTTCCAGCGTCTTGAGGTCGACGCGCGGCTGCAGCGCAGGCTTCAGACCGCGATCCTCGATCGCCTTGGCCGTGCTCGAATTGACGGCCGCCTCCAGCGCTTCGCCGAACAGGGCCTGGCCATACTGCTTCTTCAGCAGTCCGACCGGCACCTTGCCCTGGCGGAAGCCCGGCATCTGCGCAGTCTTGGCCAGCTCGGCCAGGCGCTCGTCGACCTTGGCCGACAGGTCGCCTGCCGGGACAACGATCTTGAATTGCCGCTTCAGCCCTTCGGCCGAGAGTTCCGTCACTTGCATCGTCTTACCTTCACTTCTGACCCGCCGGCGAGGGCGTTGGAGCAATCGCAGTACGCTGATTTCATTGGACTATTGTCTGAGAGCACGAGCCCAGTGCCACGTCTCCACTATACGCCGGTCTTTGATTGGCTTGTAAGGATGCGAGCGTCTACCTGCACTGGCTGTCGCACGCAAGGGGCGATGATCGTTACGCTAGCATCCGCGAGGTGATGCCTGGGTATCCCTAGCATCTGGTGCGGGCGGAGGGACTTGAACCCCCACGCCTTGCGGCACGAGAACCTAAATCTCGCGTGTCTACCAATTTCACCACGCCCGCTTGGCCGCTGCCCTAGCCCGCGCCGGCCACACGGTCAATTCGCTGCTAGTGCCGCCTGCAGCGCATACGGAATTTGTCCGACCAGATCCTCGGCGATGAGGCCAGGATGGCCAAACCGCAGTGCGCAGTCGCCATGGAGCCAAGCGGCAGCGGCGGCGGCGGCGAACGCTGACAGGCCTTGCGCCAAGAGGCCGGCGGCGATCCCTGCAAGCACGTCCCCCGCTCCTGCCGTGGCGAGGCCGGGCGAAGCATGAACGTTGATGACCGCGCGTCCGTCGGGCGCGGCGATCACGGTGTCGGACCCCTTCAGGAGCACCGTCGCCCCGCTCAGCCTCGCCGCCTGGCGGGCGCGCTCGACCTTCGCGGGGATCGCCACGAGGTCGGGAAAGAGGCGCCGGAATTCGCCTTCATGGGGCGTGAGCAAAGCCTGGCCCTGGACGGCAGCGAACAGCTCAGCCGGCGACCTGGCAAAGACGGTGATGGCATCGGCATCGAGCACGACCGGGCGACGGGTCGCCAGCGCCGCCAACGCGGCGTTGCGCGTGCGCTCGCCGACGCCGGAGCCCGGCCCGACCAGGATCGCGTTGCGCCGCTCATCCTCGAGCAGCCGGGCGAAAGCGTCACCGTCCTTGCACACCGTGACGAGATTGCCCGGTTCGGCCGCTTGATAGACGGCAAGTGCCGCAGGCGGCGTGGCGATGGTGACGAGCCCTGCTCCTGCCCGGCGCGCGCCGAGCGCCGCAAGACGCGCAGCGCCGGTGGCGATTTCGCCCGCCAGGATGGTGGCGTGGCCGCGCGCGTATTTGTGGTCGCCGCGGTCGGTGCGCCGCAGATGCGACTGCCACAACGCCGGTGCGTTCAGCCAAAGACGTGGCGCGATCTCACGCAACACGGTTGGCGTAATGCCGATGTCGGCAACCTCGAGCGCGCCGCAGCGTCGCAATCCCTCGAGCGAATAGTGGCCCGGCTTGGCGCGAAAGAACGTGACCGTCCGCGTCGCCATCGGCGCACGGCCCATGATCTCGCCGCTATCGCCGTGCAGGCCGCTGGGCACATCGACGGCCACGGTCGTGAGCGCTTCGCCGTTGATCCGATCGATGAGGTCGCCGGCGATGCCTTGGATGGGCCGCGTCAGTCCCGCGCCGAACAGCGCGTCGATCACCAGCGGCCGGCCGTCGAGCAGATCGAGCGTCAGCGGCGCCGCCTCGCCAGCCCAAGTAGCGGCCGCCCAGGCTGCATCGCCTTTCAGCGCGCGACGCTCGCCCAACAGGCCCAGCCGCACCGGCCAGCGCCTTGCCTGCAGATGACGCCCCGCCACGAAGCCATCGCCGCCGTTGTTGCCGGGACCGCACAGGACGACGACCGGTTGGCGCGCATGGTGCGCGGTAACGGCATCTGCCACGGCCCGGCCCGCCGCCTCCATCAGGTCGATACCCGGCACGCCGCCCGCGATGGCGGCGGCGTCGGCTCGGCCCATCTCGGCGCATGTCAGGATGACGAGGTCGTCGCGGGGCTTTAGCTCACGCACCGAGGGCTCAACAGCCCAGGTGCGTGAGCACCCGAGCAAACGGGCGTGCGAGCGATTGGGGCGGCCGACCGGACTTGAACCGGCGACATCCAGAATCACAATCTGGCGCTCTAACCACCTGAGCTACGGCCGCCACCGTGGTCGCTCCCGCGAAGCGGCGCCTTCCTACGCTTGCCGGCACAAAGCGTCAAGAAACAGGCGTCGGCGGCAGCAGGCGGTCGATCGACATGACCCATACCTCGCGCGCCTCCTCGATGGACATGCCGCCGAAATCGCGCATCCGCGCCCAGCTCTCGAAGTCGATCAGGCTCTCGATGGCGATCAAGGTCTGCCGGCGCGCGGTTTCGTTCAGGGTCGAGAGCTCGGGGTCGTACATCAGCTCGATGCGCTTGAGGATCGCCTGGCGTATCAGATTGATCCTGGACTTCAGTTCGTTCGAATCGCCCTGGTTGGCGTTCAACGCGCGCCACAACGGCAGCCACTGCTCGCAGATCCAGCTACGCGTCTCGACGTGAGATTTTACGCGGGTGTAGCGATCGCCGGAAAAGTCGCGCGCCACGGCCTGCGCCGTGCCCTGGGTAAAGGCATAGTCCGTGGCCGCCACGCGCAGTGCATGCAGGTCCGGAAACCGCTCGAACACCGAGCGCACCGAATACCCCGCCCGCTCGGCAATCGTTGCAGCCGTCGGGATTTGCGGGCTTTCGCGCAGCAGCGCGAGGTAGGCCTCGATGATCAACTGCTTCGTGCGCGCACTGCGCAAGCGCCGGCCGTCGATCCGGGAAGATTTAGAAGCGATTACGGAGGACAAGGATGTTCAAGTCACAGTTCAGGTCGGGGGCGATTCACAGGAACGGCCAGGATTGATCGTCTGCAAGCCAAAGTCGGCATTCGCACAGTCCGGGTACCGAAACCCGAAAGCTGCAAATTGTGATTGTGGTGCTGCAAATTTTAGCCGTAACTGCAACAAAGCGCCAGAAGTTACCGCTGAGTAACTACAACTAGGCAGGTGTCGGCGGCAACAGCCGGTCGATCGCCTGGCGCCAGGCAAGACACGCCTCCTCGAACGACAAGCCGAAGAATTCCCGCATCCGCGCCCAGCTTTCGACGTCGGTCAGGGCTTCCAGCACGATCAGGACATAGCGACGCTCGGTTTCGGGCAGCGTCGACAGTTCCGGCGCGTACATCAACTCCAGCCGGGCAATGACACGCTGACGCGACAGCACGATCCGCTGCTTGAGCTCGGGCGAATCGCCCTGGTTGACGACCAGCGAACGCCACAGCGGCAGCCAGCGCTCACAGCTCTGGCCGCGCGTCTCGACCTGGGTCCTAATGCGCGTCGCGCGATCGCCGTGGCTATCGCGCGCCGGCGCCAGTGCCGCGACCTGGACCAGGGCGTAGTCGGTCGCCGCGATCTGCAAGGCCCGGATGTCGGGGAAGCGCTCGAACACGGAGCGCACGGAGTAGCCCGCGCGATGGGCGATCTCGGCGGCCGTCGGCACCTGCGGCGAGTTCTCCTGCGCGAGAGCGAGATAGGCCTCGATGATCAACTGCTTGGTTCGCTCGCTGCGCAGACGCCGACCATCGACGCGGGTCGGCCGGGGCGGCGACATATCGGTCCCGCTCATGGCTGGCCGTGCGGCGTCGGCGGAAGGAGGCGATCGATCATCCGCATCCACACCGAACACGCCTCGTCGAACGACAGCCCATGGCTCTCGCGCATGCGGCCCCAACTCTCGAAATCGACCAGCGCCTCAAGCGCGATCAAGAGGTCACGGCGTTCCTGGGCGGGAAGACCCTCGAGCTCCGGCCGATACATCAGCTCCATGCGCTTGACGATCACCTGCCGAATGAAGCGGACGCGCTCGCGCAGCGCGTCGAGCCTGCCCAGGTTGGCGATGACGACGCGCCATACCGGCAGCCAATGCTCACAGGTCTGGGCACGGGTCTCGACATGCGACCGCACGCGGGTTTGCCGGTCGCCATCGATGTTGCGTGCGACGGCCTGCGCCTCGCCCATCGCGAAGGCATGGTCCACAGTGGCAAGGCTTAGTCCCTGCAGGTCGACGAACCGCTCGAAGACCGACCGCGTCGAAATCCCGGCGCGGGCAGCGATTTGGGCGGCCGTCGGAATCTCGGGCCGCTCGCGCAGCAGCTCGATATAGGCCTCCATGATCGACTGCTTGGTCCGCTCGCTGCGCAGGCGCCGGCCGTCCGGGGAAGACGAAGGCGGACCCATGATCGTCCTCAGTTCGACGGCGTCGGCGGCAGCATGCGGTCGACGGCGCGTATCCACACGCCGCACGCTTCCTCGAACGACAGGCCATAGAGCTCGCGCATGCGTGCCCAGCTTTCGATATCGGTGATGGCTTCGAGCGCGATCAGTATGTGCTTGCGGTCGCGCTCCGACAGCGTCGAGAGCTCCGGCCGATACATGATCTCCATGCGCTCGATGGTGCGCTCGCGGGCGATGCGGACCCGCGGCTTCAGCTCTTCGTCCTGGTCGAGGCTGAAGATCAGGACGCGCCACAGCGCTACGCCGCGATCACAGGTGCCGGCGCGGGTCTCGACCTGCGACTTGATCCTGGTCTGCCGATCGCCGTCGATGTTGCGCGGCGGGGCAAGTGCCGCCGCCTGGGCAAGCTGGTAGTCCGCCGCCGCGGCCCTGAGCTTGTTGAGATCGGGAAAGCGCTCGAAGATCGAACGCACCGAATAGCCGGCACGCTCGGCGATGCGGGCCGCCGTCGGCATGGGCGTCACCGGGTTCTCGCGCAGCAGCGCGAGGTAAGCCTCGATGATCAACTGCTTGGTTCGCTCGCTGCGCAGGCGGCGACCGTCGATGCGGGCAGGTCGTGGGGCGGTGGTCGTCGTTGTGGACACGGTCTTCGTCAGGTCATGTGCCTACGGCCGCCGCGACACGGCATTTCGCGTCTCGGCGCCTCGGGCTGCAACAAATATATTAGCAATCGAAATGCAGTAAGTACATGCACACTTTGGGGTAGGCTGCGGTGCAAATTGTAACGATCGTGACGCCGATCAGAACTGAAGAAAGTCGGCTAGCCCATTGTGATTATTTCCTAAAGTGGCGTCCAAGCCGATCGATTGCGCTGTTGAGCGTCTCGTCGTGCTTACAAAAACAAAAGCGCGCCAGGTGGCGTGGGGCATGCTCGGGGGCGTCATAGAAGGCGCTGACCGGCACGGCCGTCACCCCGGCTTCGACCGTGATGTGGCGGCAGAAATCTTCGTCCGTGCCGTTGAAGCCCAACGGCCGGAAATCGGTCGTCACGAAGTAGGTGCCGTGTGCCGGCAGGACATCGAAACCGATATCGGACAGGGCATGGGCGAGATGATCCCGCTTGCGCTGCATGTCGGCGGCGAGGCCTGAAAAATAACTGTCGCCCAGGCGTAACCCGGTTGCCGCCCCCCACTGCAGGTTGGGCGGCGTGGTGAAGGTCATGAACTGATGGGTCTTTGCGATGACCTTCATGAGTTCACGCGCCGCCGTGACGTAGCCCACCTTCCAGCCCGTCAGGCTGAAACTCTTGCCGGCTGAGCCGATGCGCACCGTGCGCTCTCGCATGTCCGTCAGCGTCATGATCGACAGATGCCGACGATCATCGAAGATGATGTGCTCGTAGACTTCGTCGCACACGGCATAAGCGTCGTGCTTGAGGCAGAGCTTGGCGATGAAGTCGAGCTCCTCGCGATCGAACACCTTCGAGCAGGGATTCATCGGCGTGTTGAACAGGATGAGCTTGGTGCGACCGCTGAACGCCGCCGCCAGTTCCTCGCGCGGCAGCCGCCATGTCGGCGGCTCCAGCCGCACCAGCTTCGGGATGCCCCCTGCCCGGCGCACGATCGGCAGGTAAGAGTCGTAGAGCGGCTCGATCAGCACGACCTCGTCGCCCGGCTCGATCAGGCCGAACAGGCAGTCGCCCAGCGCCTCGGTCGCGCCCGAGGTGACCAGCACCTCGCTCTGCCAATCGATGTCGAGGCCCTGGAAGCGCTTGGCGTGCTCGGCCACGGCCTGGCGCAGCTCCGGGATGCCCATCATCGGCGGGTACTGGTTGTGCCCCGTCATCAGATAGTCGGCGGCCGCCACCCTCACCTCTTCCGGCCCCTTGTCGTCGGGGAAGCCCTGTCCGAGGTTGACCGACTGATGCTCGCGGGCCAGGCCCGACATCACCTCGAAGACCGTCGTTCCAAGGCCGGACATCAATGAATTCACGGGTTTCATAAGCGCGCTCGTATGTGACTTATTATTGATCAGTTATATGCCCTGAAATTCGACAATCAGCCCAACGAATAGCCACTCGAGGAGTGCAATTCACGGCCAGCCGTTGTTGATAAGTATGGCATGAACTCTGCTTCCTTGAACTCCAAACGGACTGTCTCGATAGGCAGGCCCGGTGTCTGCGTGCGGGGTGTCCCAGCCAAATGAAGAAGATCGAAGCGATCATCAAGCCCTTCAAGCTCGATGAGGTGAAGGACGCCCTCAATCAGATTGGCCTCAAGGGCATCACGGTGCTCGAGGCCAAGGGCTTCGGCCGCCAGAAAGGCCACACCGAGCTTTACCGCGGCGCCGAGTACGTCGTCGACTTCCTGCCCAAGGTGAAGCTCGAGCTGATCATCGAGGACGAGATGGTCGAAAAGGCGGTCGAGGCGATCCGCAGTTCGGCCCACACCGGCCGCATCGGCGACGGCAAGATCTTCGTCTCGAGCATCGACGACGCAATTCGAATTCGTACTGGCGAGCGTGGAGACGCCGCCGTATGAGACCTAGCCTCTGGGGGCAGAGGCAAAGAGTGACCACAGCAAAGGGAAGCACGACAGATGGACGCCAAACAGGTTCTCGCGCTGATCAAGGAAAAGGACGTCAAATTCGTCGACTTCCGTTTCACCGATCCGCGCGGCAAGTGGCAGCACACCGCGCGTATGGCCTCGGCCACCGATGAAAGCTCCTTCGTCGACGGCGTGATGTTCGACGGCTCATCGATCGCCGGCTGGAAGGCGATCAACGAGTCCGACATGATCCTGATGCCCGATCCGTCGACCGCCGTGCTCGATCCCTTCGCCGCGCAGACCACGCTGATCGTGAACTGCGACGTCGTCGAGCCGTCGACTGGCCAGCTCTATGCCCGCTGCCCGCGTTCGACCGCCAAGCGCGCCGAAGCCTTCCTGAAGTCGGCCGGCATGGGCGACACCGCCGTGTTCGGCCCCGAGCTCGAGTTCTTCGTGTTCGACGACGTGCGCTTCGACGTCTCGATGGGCGGCAGCTTCTACAAGGTCACCTCGAGCGAATCGCCGTGGAACTCCGGCGCCGAGTACGAAGGCGGCAACATGGGCCATCGCCCGGGCGTCAAGGGCGGCTACTTCCCGGTCCAGCCCGTCGATTCGATGAACGACCTGCGCGCCGAGATGATGTCGGTCTGCACTGACATGGGCCTCATCATGGAGATCCATCACCATGAGGTGGCGCCGGCGCAGAACGAGCTTGGTTTTCGCTTCGATACGCTGGTGAAGACCGCCGACAACGTGCAGAAGTACAAGTACACCCTGCACAACGTCGCCCACAGCTACGGCAAGACGCTGACCTTCATGCCGAAGCCGCTGTACGGCGACAACGGCTCGGGCATGCACACCCACCAGTCGATCTGGAAGGACAACAAGCCACTGTTCGCGGGCTCGGGCTATGCCGACCTGTCGGAGACGGCGCTGTACTACATCGGCGGCATCATCAAGCACGCCAAGGCGCTCAATGCCTTCTGCAACGCCAGCACCAACTCCTACAAGCGCGTCATCCCGGGCTTCGAGGCGCCGGTGCTGCTGGCCTACTCCTCGCGCAACCGCTCGGCCTCGTGCCGCATCCCCTACTCGGCCTCGCCGAAGGGCAAGCGCGTGGAAGTCCGCTTCCCCGATCCGTCGGCCAACCCGTACCTCGCCTTCGCGGCGATGCTGATGGCCGGCATCGACGGCATCCAGAACAAGATCCATCCGGGCGACCCGATGGACAAGAACCTGTACGACCTGCCGCCGGAAGAGCTGACCAAGGTTCCGACCGTGGCGGGCTCGCTGCGCGAGGCGCTGAACAGCCTCGACTCCGACCGCTCCTTCCTGACCAAGGGCGGCGTGTTCACCGACGACCAGATCGACGCCTACATGGAGCTCAAGTGGGAAGAGGTCTACAACTGGGAGCACCAGCCGGCGCCGGTCGAGTACAAGATGTACTACTCGATCTGAGCGAGCCTCGGAGATCGATGGAAAGGGGACCTTCGGGTCCCCTTTTCTTTTTGGCCGCTGCTGACACAACGCTGTCAGCAGGATCAGACTATTGGCTTGCTCCCACTCACCAGGAGAGCCGCCATGTCAGACGCTCAAATCCGTCACATCTACGAACAGTGGCACAAGACGCTGATGTCCCAGGACCTCGCCGGCCTGATGGCGCTCTATGCCGAGCATGCCGTGTTCGAGAGTCCCACCGTCCTGGCGCAGTTCCCCGAGCGCGACGACGGCATCCTGCGCGGTCACAGCGAGATCGAAAAACTGTTCGCCCGCAATTTCGCGAACCTGAAGGCGGAGTTCACTGAGCTCTATCGCAGCGGGCTCTTCTTCTCCAACGGCCGCCTCCTCACCTGGGAGTATCCGCGGCTCACGCCCAGCGGCAGCACGCAGGTCGACCTGTTCGAATCGATGGACATCGAGGACGGCCTGATCGTCTATCACCGCGTCTACTGGGGTTGGCAGGGCCTCAAGGCTTTGTTGGCTGTCCGCAACAAATAACTGTCACCCCAAGCGAAGCGAGGGGCCTTTGGGGCCGCAGGAAAGGTCCCTCGCTACGCTCGGGATGACAGCCTTCGCTTTCGATGCGGAGGGCCTGCGAAAGCAGGCCCTTCTTCTTTCCGGGGATGCGTGCGATTTTCCGCTCCCACGGAGGATGACGAGATGAGCTGGATGGACGAGGCGATGAACGATCTGCGGCCCTGGATCGGCCGCGTACGCACCGTCGAGGACGATGTCGGACTGATGTCGGTACGGCGTGCCGCCGGCACCTTCAACGTAGATCCGGCGACGATTGTCCGTGGCACCGAGCTGCCGCCGCACTGGTTCAGCTTCATCGGCGTCGAGACGGTGCTGCAGAGCGAGATCGGGCCGGACGGCCACGCCAAGAAAGGCGTCGTGCTTCCGCCGATCCCGATGCCGCGCCGCATGGGCGCCGGCCGCCGGGTCAAGGTCATGGGCCGGCTGCGCGTCGGCGAGCCCGCCGTGAAGAAAGCGGAGGTCGCCAACATCGTCCCCAAGACCGGCCGCTCGGGCGACATCTTCGTGCTGACCATGCGCCACACCTACGAGCAGGGCGGCAAGACCCTCGCGGTCGACGAAATGGATGCGATCTACCGGCAGGCGGTGCCGGCGGGACAGAAGACCACGGCGACCGTGCCGACCAAGGCGCGCACCGATCACGCCTGGAGTGAGCGCACCGAACTCACGAACACGCTCAACTTCCGCTTCTCGGCGCTGACCTGGAACGCCCATCGCATCCACTACGACGGCGACTACACGCGCAGCGAGGAAGGCTATCCTGCCATCGTCTCCAACGGCGGCCTGTCGATGCACCTGATGGTCGATGCGGCGCTCAAGCATGCCCAGGGCACGCTCGCAACCTACACCACGCGGCTCGTCCATCCGCTGTGGGTCGGTGAGTCCATCGAGGTGCGCGGCGAGCAGCAGAAGGACGGCAAGCTCAGGATCTGGGCGGCCGACAAGAACGGCGTGCTGTGCGGCGAGATGGACCTGGAGTTCACGCAATGAATGGCGGCCCTCTCGATGGCGTGCGCGTCGTCGACCTGACGACGGTCGTGGTCGGGCCGATCTGCACGCGCACGCTGGCCGACTACGGCGCCGACGTGATCAAGGTCGAAGCCCCGGCCGGCGACCTTCTGCGCACCATGGCGCGTGGCAGCCGCAACCCCGGCATGTCGGGCAAGTTCATCAACTTCAACCGCAACAAGCGCTCGATCGTGCTCGACCTCAAGAAGGCCGAGGGGCTTGCTGCGATGAAGCGGCTGATCGCGAACGCCGACGTGTTCGTGAGCAACGTGCGGCCCGAAGGCCTCGCCCGCGCCGGCCTCGACTACAAGAGCCTGGCGCCCAAGCACCCCAAGCTCATTCACTGTTCGATCCTGGCCTTCGGCCGCGGCGGCCGATACTACAACCGCCCCGCCTACGATCCGATCGTGCAGAGCCTGTCAGGTGTCGCCGGCACCCTCGCCCGCGCGACCGGCGAGCCGCGCTTCGTGCCCATGGTGATGAGCGATCACACCAGCGGGCTGATCGCCGCGCAGGCCATCGGCTTCGCCCTCTATCGCCGCGAGAAGACCGGCAAGGGCGAGGCGATCGACGTACCGATGCTGGAGAACATGGCCTCGTTCGTGTCGAGCGAGCACATGGGCGCCATGACCTTCGACCCGCCAGTCGGGCCGAGCGGCGACAACCGCCTGCTGACGCCCGACTACCGGCCATTGCCGACCAAGGACGGCTACATCACCGTCGCACCCAATACCAACCCGCATGCCTTCGGTTTCTTCGACGCCATCGGCCGGCCCGAGCTCAAGACCGACCCGCGCTTCGATAGCCCCGGCAGCCGCACCGCCAACTCCGCCGCCTACTTCGAGGTCCGCAAGGCGGGCCTCGCGCAGAAGACCACGAATGAGTGGCTGAAAATCTTCGATGAGCTCGACATCCCGGCGGCCCGTTACAACTCGATCGACGACCTGCTGACCGATCCACATCTCACCGACGTGGGCTTCTTCAGCGCCGAGGACCATCCCACCGAAGGCAAGATCCGCCGCACCAAACCTGCCAACACCTTCTCCGGCGGAGATCGCTCCAAGCTCACCCACGCGCCCAGGCTCGGCGAGCACACGAGCGAGGTGCTGTCGGAAGCGGGCTATTCGAACGCCGAGATCGAGACGATGAAAGCAGCCGGCGCCGTGCGTTGACTCTTGCCGGACCGCGGGCCTCCTGGCCCGCTCATGATCATGAGGCGAGCGAGGACCCGCGCGGTCCGGAAGACGAAGACTATGAGCGGGCCTGGAGGCCCGCGGTCCGGCAAGACTAGACCGGCTTCTCGCCCTCGATCAGCACGCGCTGCGTCACCCGCGGCTCGCCCATCGGGTAGTCGATCATCACCCGGTGCATGGTGGCGCGGTTGTCCCAGATCACGATATCGCCCGCCGCCCAGACATGCCCGAAATGGTGCCGCGGCTTGCGCGCCTCGTCGGCCAGTTCGTCGAGCAGCGCGTCGCTCTCGGCGCGCTCCAGCCCGACGATGCGGTCGAGCCGGTTGGGATTGAGATAGAGCGCCTTGCGGCCAGTCTCCGGGTGAGTGCGCACCAGAGGATGCTCGACGTCGGGCGTCTCGGCGATCTCCTGCGGCGTGCGCGCCGACGGCCGGTTGCGGGCGCGCGGCGTGTCGTAGCCGTGGATGGCCCGCATGCCGTCGATGCGCCGGCGAAGCTCTCCGGGCAGCGCCTCGTAGACCGAGTGCATGTTGCAGAACCAGGTCGAGCCGCCGCGGCTCGGGATCTCGATGCCGTGCAGCAACGTCGCCTTGGCAGGGACCGCGAAGTACGAATCGTCGGTATGCCAGTCCTCGGCACGGAGCGCCGTTTTGTCGGTCGTGCCGTCGGCCATCAGGGTCGACACCATGACCGACACTTCCGGTACATCGCCACTGCGCTTGTAGCGCAGTAGCTGGGTCCTGGGTGTGCCGAACGCCCGCGCGAAGGCCAGCGTCTCGCTGGGCGCCATACGCTCGCCCGGCACCACGACCAGCAGGTACTCGGCCAGCGTGCGGTTCAGGAAAGCTGTGACTTCGGGCTCGCCGGCGCGGCTGCGATCGAGACCCTCGATGCGCGCGCCGAGCGGCCCCTTGCAAGAAACGACTTCAGGCATGCTGCGAACCCTAGCGCGACGAAGCTCGAAAGACCATTTCGCGCAGCCAGCGCCGCACACTCTGAACCTGCGCCTTCGCCCTCTGCCAAGCCGGCAGGGCTCGCACGAAGGCGTAGAGCCGGTCGCGCCAGTCGAACAGCCGAGTCTCGGCCTTGAGGTACCAGGCCATCCGCACCAGGGTCGGCCGCAGCACCATGTAGAGCCGCGCCACCAAGGCCGTGGCCAGCATCTTGCCGATGACAATACTCAACAGCGACAGACCGTAGCGATGATGCAGGGCAAACCAGACAGCGGAAAGTTTGATCGGAATCACCAGCAGTGAAGGCGCAGCGAAGGCCAGCAGAGCGCCCCACGGCGGCAGGCGCCGTAACCAAGCTTCGATCGCCGCAACGGGCGGCCACTTGGCGATCGCCGCCATGGCGAGCCCAAGGTAGCGCAGCAGCGTCTCCTCGATGAAGACGATCGCCGCTGCAATGGGCACGAACAGCAGTTCGAGGGCGTATTTGAGATGGCGTTTCACGGTAGTGACAACTAAAGCTGCAATCCTGGCATTTGAGTGACCACCACCATGCTCCTCCGCCGCACTCTTGCCCAGCTCATGGCTGCGGCCACGCTGCTACCGTCCGGCCTATTTGCCCAGGCCCGGCGTCCGCTGACGCGCATCGCCTTCGGCTCATGCGCCGAGCAGGCCGATTCGCAGCCCGTCTGGGACGCCATTCTCGCCTACAAACCCGAGCTTTTCATCTTCGCCGGCGACAACGTCTACGGCGATTTCAACACCGCCGACGCCGGCCCTCTGCGCAAGGCCTACGCCACGGCCGACGCCATCGCGGGCTACAACAAGCTGCGCGACAGCGTCAGCCATCTCGCGATCTGGGACGACCACGACTATGGCCTGAACGACGGCGGCGGCGACTTCCCTTACAAGGCAGTGTCGAAGGATCTCTTCCTGGACTTCTGGAAGGCGCCGGCAACCGACGTCCGGCGCACCCGCGAAGGCCTCTACGATGCGCAGATCATCGGCCCGCCGGGTATGCGCGTGCAGATCATTCTGCTCGACATGCGCTGGTTCCGCTCGCCGCTCAAGATCACCGACCAGCGCGGCGCGCCGGGCAAGGAACGCTACCTGCCCGACCCCGATCAGGCGAAGACCATGTTGGGCGAGACGCAATGGGCGTGGCTTGCCGCGGAGCTGCGCAAGCCCGCCGAGCTTCGCCTGCTGGTGTCGAGCATCCAGGTGCTGGCGGAAGGCCATGGCTGGGAGCGCTGGGGCAACTTCCCGCTCGAGCTCCAGAAACTGATCGATACCATTCGAGACTCGCGTGCCAAAGGCGTCGTGCTGCTGTCGGGCGATCGCCACATCGGCGCGCTTTATCGCGAAGCACCGGCCGACATGCCGCCGCTCTACGAAGTGACGTCGAGCGGCATCAACAAGGCGTTCTCGGCCGCGAAAGAGCCCGGAACCAATCGCCTCGGCGCGCTCTATGCGGCGCCGAACTTTGGCATCGTCGACATCGATTGGTGGGCGCGTCACGTCACGCTGGCGCTGCGCGATGAGGGCGGCACGACGCAGCGCTCCGTCGTCATCACGTTCGATGAACTGCAGATTGCCAAGTAATTGCCCTGATTGAACCCAGGGATGGCGAACGAAGCGCAGTCGTAACTTGAGCAAGGCCGGCGATTGATTGATCGGCTGATCTTCAGCTCATAGGACGTGCATGACCCATGTGAAGGGACTCGCTTTCGTATCGCTTTTCGCCTCGGCTCTTTCTGCACAACCGGTGCTCTCCCAGGATCGCAACAGCGACCAGCCTCCGCCGACCAATCGCGGCACCAATACCGACGCCCCTCCTTCCAATCCGCAGAATGGTCCGGCTGCGAAGCCACCGCGCCAGCGCACCAATGGCGATCAACAGCAGGGCGGGTCATCTCACCGGCGCAAGCACCACGGCGATCCATCGCGGGCCCAGAGCAGCAACGGCACGACAAACAGCGGCAAGCGTCAAGGCCCGCCGCCGGGCGGCCAGCTGCCTCAGGGTGGCGGCGATCAGTATGGCGGCTTTGGTGGCAACGCGCCGCGCAACTAGACTAGCTCAGCGCTCTTCCGGACCGCCGGCCTCCGGCCGGCTCATGCTCCTGATGCCGGCCAGAGGCCGGCGGTCCGGAAGACGAAGAGTATGAGCGGACCTGGACCTGCCTGCGCGAAGCCGAAACGGCTTCGCTTCGGCGAAGGCAGGGGTCCACGCTCCGGCAAGAACAGGGCCGCACAATGGGCGGCCCTGCGATCGGCGAGCCCTACTCCGGCTTGACGCCGGCGGCCCGCACGGCGGGCACCCACTTGTCGATCGAGGCCTTGAGCTGCGCGCCCAGCGCCTCGGGCGTCGTTTCCTTGCCCTCGGGCAGGTCGACGGCGAGCTCGGTCAGCCGCACCTTGACCTTGTCGTCGGAGAGCGTCGTCACCAGCGCCTGGTTGAGCTTGGCGACGACGTCCTTGGGCGTGCCCTTGGGCGCGAAGAAGCCGTTCCAGATCGTGACCTCGTACCCCTTCAGGCCGGCTTCATCGATGGTCGGCACGTCGGGCAACTGCGACAGGCGCTTGGTCGTCGACACGCCCAGCGCCTTGATGTTCCCGCTCTTGATCTGCGGCAGCACGTTCACGGCCTGGTCGACCATGTAGTCGAACTGGCCGGACACGAGATCGTTCAGCGCCGGGCCGGTTCCCTTGTACGGGATCTCGAGCACGTCGACCTTCATCATGCTGTTCAGCATCAGGCCGCCGAGATGCGAGGCGGCGCCGATGCCGGCCATGCCGTACTGCACTTTCTTCTCATTGGCCTTCACGTAGGCCTGGAATTCCGGGAAGGTCTCGGCCGGCAGGTCCTTCTTGGTGACCAGCACCATGGGATTGGTGCCGCCGAGCCCGACCGGCTCGAAGTCCTTCTGGCTGTCGTAGGGCAGCGACTTGTAGAGCGCGATGTTGACGGCGAGCGTGCCCATGTGGGTGAAGGCGATCGTGTAGCCGTCGGGGGTCGCACGGGCGACCTTGGCGACGCCGATCGTGCCGCCGGCGCCGCCGACATTCTCCACGATCAGCTGCTGGCCCAGCGCTTCGCCCATGCGCTGGCACAGGATACGGGCCAGCGCATCGGTCGGGCCGCCGGCCGCGAACGGCACAACCACCGTGATGGGCTTGCTCGGATAGGCCTGGGCCATCGAAGCAACGGGCATGGCCGCAAGCCCGCTCGCCGCGGTCGCGGCCAGCAGAGTGCGTCTTTTCATCGAAAACTCCCTGAAGCGATCAACCTCAGGGCGAGCTACACCGTCTTCACAAGCTCCGCAATGGCCGCCCCGACGGTCTTAGTGTCGCCATTGCCGCCCAGGTCCCGCGTCCGGGGGCCGCCTTCGACCAGGGAGGCCGCAATCGCCCGCTCGATGGCCTCGGCCGCCTCGGGGTAGCCGAGATGTCGCACCATCATGGCGCCCGACCAGATCTGGCCGATCGGGTTGGCGATCCACTTGCCGGCGATGTCCGGCGCCGAGCCATGCACCGGCTCGAACATTGAGGGGAACTTGCGCTCGGGGTTGATGTTGCCCGAGGGCGCCACGCCGATCGAGCCGGTGAGCGCAGGGCCCAGATCCGACAGGATGTCGCCGAACAGGTTGGAACCGACCACGACATCGAACCAGTCGGGATTGCGCACGAAGTGCGCGGTGAGAATATCGATGTGATACTGGTCGGCCTTGATGTCGGGATAGTTCTTCTTCATTTCGGCGAAGCGCTCGTCCCAGAACGGCATCGTATGGATGATGCCGTTGGACTTGGTGGCCGACGTCACGTGCTTCTTCTTGGTCTTGCTGGCGAACTCGAAGGCGAACTTCAGCACGCGGTCGACGCCTTTACGCGTGAAGATCGCCTCCTGGATGGCGAACTCCATGTCGGTGCCCTGGAACATGCGGCCACCGATCTGGCTGTACTCGCCCTCGGTGTTCTCGCGCACCACCCAGAAATCGATCTCGCCCGGCTTGCGGTTGGCGAGCGGCGACGGCACGCCCTCGAACAGGCGGACGGGGCGCAGGTTCACGTACTCGTCGAAGTCGCGGCGGATCGGGATCAACAGACCCCACAGCGAAACGTGGTCGGGCACGCCCGGCCAGCCGACCGCACCGAGGAAGATGCTCTCGAAAGCCTTGAGCTGCTCCATGCCGTCGTCCGGCATCATCTTGCCGGTCTGCAGCAAGCGATCGCACGACCAGTCGAAGTCGGTGAACTCGAGCTGGAAGTTGAAGCGCCGCGCCGCGGCTTCGAGCACGCGCACGCCCTCGGGCAGAACCTCTTTGCCGATTCCGTCTCCCGGAATGAGTGCGATCTTATGCTTGGCCATGCTTTCCTCCTGCGACGCCGAACGACGTATACTGGACGGGTGTTTTGGAGCAAGCCCAAGGGGCAGCAATGACCTACGACCTCAAGATCACGGGCGGCACGATCGTCGACGGTTCTGGCAAGCCCGGCTTCACTGGTGACGTCGGCGTCAAGGACGGCAAGGTTGTGGCGCTGGGCAAGGCCGAGGGGCCGGGCACTACGACCATCGACGCCAAGGGCAAAGTGGTCTCGCCAGGCTTCGTCGACGTGCACACGCACTACGACGCCCAGATCCTGTGGGACCGCATGCTCAGCATCTCGCCGTGGCATGGCGTGACCACCACGGTGATCGGCAACTGCGGCTTCGGTGTTGCGCCGACCAAGGCGATCCATCGCAAGCTCATCATGCAGACGCTCGAGAAGGTCGAGGGCATGAGCCTCGAAGCGCTTGAGGCCGGCCTCGGCATGAGCTGGCCGTTCGAGACTTTCCCGCAGTATCTCGACGCGCTGGAGAAGCGCGGCTCGGCGATCAATGTCGCCGCTCTGTTCGGCCACACGCCGTTGCGCCTCTATATCATGGGCGAGGAATCGACCGAACGCGCCGCCACGGCCGACGAGATCGGCGCCATGAAGAAGCTGGTGCGCGAGGCGATGGACGCCGGCGCCATCGGCTTCGGCACCTCGGTGTCGGTGAGCCACAACGGCTATGCCGGCAAGCCGGTGCCCAGCCGCCAGGCCACCGTGGAAGAGATGGACGCGCTGGTCTCCGTCATGGGCGAGCTCAAGCGCGGCCTGATGCAGATCACCATCGGCCGCGACTTCTCCACGCGCCACATGGCCGAGGTCAGCCGCAAGTACAACGTGCCGGTGACGTGGACCGCCCTGCTCTCCTACCTCTACGGACCGGGTGGCCATCGCAAGCAGCTCGACCTCGCCGCCGAGCAGAGGAAAGCAGGCGCGCTGGTGATCCCGCAGGTGAGCTGCCGGCCGCTCAACTTCGAGTTCACCTTCGCCGAGCCGTTTATCTTCGACGTCATGAAGTTCATGAACGAGCTCGCCGTCGAGGACGCGAAGTCGCCCGGCACGCGCCGCCGCGCCTATGCCGATCCGGCGTGGCGCGAGAAGCTGCGCTCCGAGGTGACGCCGCTGTTCCGGAACTGGTGGGACCGGGTGATCATCGCCTGGGCGCCGTCGGCGCGCGAGCTCGAGGAGCAGCCGCTTGCCGATGCGGCGCGCAAGCTCGGCAAGGATCCCGTCGATCTCGCGCTCGAGCTGGCGCTTGCCAACGACTTGCAGGCGCGCTTCCGCATGGCCGTGATGAACTTCGACGAGAAGGAAGTGGCCGAGCTCATCACCGATCCCAACACGATCATCGCGCTGTCCGATGCCGGCGCCCACGCCAGCCAGCTCTGCGACGCCTGCTATTCGACGTACCTGCTCGGGCATTGGGTACGCGAGAAGAAGACGTTTACGGTCGAGCAGGCGGTGCACAATCTCACGCAGCGGCCGGCCGAGATGTTCGGCATCACCGATCGCGGCCTTTTGGCCGAAGGCCGCCCGGCCGATGTCGTGGTGTTCGATCCCAAGACAGTCGGGCCGGGGCCGCTCAAGCGCGTCTACGATCTGCCGGCCGGCGCCGATCGACTGGTGTCGGAGGCGAGCGGCATCGATGCCGTCATCGTCAACGGCAAGCTGATCCGTCGCGACGGCAAGGATGCGGTCGCGGCCAATGACAGGTTGCCCGGCCGCCTGCTACGTCACGGGCGTGCCGCTTAGAATTCAGGAGGAGACATCATGATCCACGTCGTCGCCATCATCACCGCGAAGCCCGGCAAGCGGGACGAAATCCTCAAGAACTTCAAGGCCAACGTGCCGGCAGTGCATGCCGAAAAGGGCTGCATCGAGTACGGCGCCACGGTCGACACCGACGGCGGCCCGTTCGCCAAGTTCGGTCCTGATACTTTCGTCGTCATCGAAAAGTGGGAGTCGATGGACGACCTCAAGGCCCATGGCGCTTCGGCGCACATGAAAGCCTACGGCGAAAAGAACAAGGACCTCGTGGCCAACCGCGCCGTCCACGTCCTGCAGAACGCTTGATAGCTGGGAGCGCGGGCCTCTGGCTCGCCTCATGGTTCGTGAGCGGGCCAGAGGCCCGTGCTCCTGTTAAGTGCGCAAAATGCCCTTCAGGTGGATGTCGAGCATGCCCTTGACCAGCAGCTCGCGATCCGACCACGGGAACTCGGGCTTCAGGATGAAGGCCGAGACCAGGCCGTGCAGGCCCATCCAGCAGAGCTCACCGCACGTGTCCGGCGGGTAATTGAGCTTGGTGCCCGACGCCTCGAGCTCGGTCAGGATGCCCACCAGGCGCTTGAAGACCAGCGCGCCGCCCACTCCGGGCTTCGTCGGATCGTCGGTCGCGGCCTTGTGGCCGACCTTGCGGATGGCCTCCGGGATGTTGGCGCCCAGGAATACCAGGCGGTACTCGTCGGGATGGCTGAGGCCGAACTGGACGTACGCCTCGCCAAACCGCCGCACCCGCTCCAGCGGATCGGCCACCGTCCGCTCGATCTCGCCGACCGCCTCTATCAGATGCGCAAAGGTCTGATCGCAAAGCGCCAGCATCAGCGCTTCCTTGTCCTTGAAATAGAGATACAGCGCTGGCGCTGAAATGCCGACACGATCGGCGATTCGCCGGATCGTGGTCGAGTCATACCCCTGCTCCAGGAACAGATCCTTGGCGGCCTGGAGGATCTCCTCCCGGCGAGTATGGCCCTCGCCGCGGCGCTTGCGGCCGGCCGGCAACACTGTCGCAAACCCTGTCAAAAACGATCTCCTTCCACTTGACTCTTATCTGAACGCCGATAACTTATCAATGTTCAGTTAACGCCGTTCAGGTGGTCTTCTGAACATTGTAAACCTTGGAAGGACGGTTAGCCATGCGTGTTCCGTACGCCCAGCTCCTCGGTAAGGTTCCCTTCAAGGCGGTCGCGATCGTCCTAGGAGCCGGAGCCGCCGCCGCTGCCGGGTTCGCCGCCCTTTCCTGGACCGCCAATGCCTCCCGTCCGGTCGCCACCAACGAGCCGGTGGTTCGTCCGGCGCGGGTCGTGGAAATCGCCTACCAACGCCGCAGCCAGTCGCTGGTGCTGGCGGGTACCATCGTGCCCCGCATCGAAAGCACCTTGGGCTTCCGCGTCGCCGGCAAGATCGTCACCCGCGCCGTCGATGTCGGCGGCACGGTCAAGCCCGGCGACCTGATCGCCCAGCTCGATCCCGCCGACTATCGCCTGGCCGTCGACAATGCCCGCGCTGCCCTCGCCTCGGCCGATGCCGACTATGCGCGCGCCAAGGCCGATCACGAGCGCTATCTCAACCTGCGCGGCACAGCGGTGTTCACGGCGCAGACGATGGAGCAGCGCCAGTCGCTCGCTGCCACGGCCCAGGCCCGCGTCGAACAAGCCAGAAGCCAGCTCTCCTCGGCCGAGAACAATCTCGCCTATACCGAGCTACGCGCCGATACGGAGGGCGTGGTCACCGCCGTGCAGGCCGAGGTCGGCCAGGTGATGGCGCAGGGTCAGGGCGTCGTGCGCGTGGCGCGCACTGATGAACTCGAGATCGTGGTCGGCGTGCCCGAGCACCGCCTGAAGACCGTACGTGAGGCGCGCGCCGCGAGCTTCGAACTGTGGTCCGACCCGGGCCGGCGCTACACCGTGCGCTTGCGCGAGCTTTCGCCCAGCGCCGATCCGATGACGCGGACCTATCCGGCGCGTTTCAGCGTGATCGAACAGCCGCCCTTCATCGGGCTCGGCATGACCGCGACGCTCGCCTTCGAGCGGCCGGATGCGCAGACCGTTGCCGAGGTCCCCCTGTCGGCGATCTTCCAACGCGGCACGCAGCCGGCCGTATGGGTTGTCGACAAGGAGAACGGCACCGTCACATTACGCAACGTCACCATCGCGCGCTGGCGCGACGAGACGGCCGCCATCGCCTCGGGCGTCAAGGATGGCGAGCTGATCGCCACCGCCGGCGTCCACAAGCTCGAGACCGGCCAGAGGGTGAAGCCCATGCAGCCGCAGCAGCAAGCCGCGCGCTGACGAACGACCCTCTCATCTATCGAGGTCGGGGAGAGACTCATGACCACGCGCACCAACCTGTCGGCGCTCGCGCTGAAATACAGCACGCTGACCGTGTTCTTCATGATCGCCCTGGTCGCGGCCGGCGTTTACGCCTTCTTCAATCTCGGCCGCGGCGAGGATCCGCCCTTCACCATCAAGCAGATGGTGGTGTCGGCGGCCTGGCCGGGCGCCACCTCGCGCGAGATGGAGCAGCAGGTCACCGAGAAGATCGAGACCAAGCTGCAGGAGCTGCCCTACTTCAATTTCGTCAACAGCTACACCAAGCCCGGTGAAACGGTGATCTACGTCTCGCTGCGCGATGACACCCCGCCCGCCAAGGTGCCCGACCTCTGGTACCAGGTGCGCAAGAAGGTCGGCGACATCAGGGGCTCGCTGCCGCAGGGCGTGGTCGGTCCGTTCTTCAACGACGAGTACGGCGACACTTACAGCCTGATCTGGGCCTTCGAGGCCGACGGCTTCTCGCCGGCCGAAGTCAAGGAGATCGTCAAGGCGGTGCGCCAGCGCCTGCTGCGCGTGCCCGACGTCACCAAGGCCGACCTGATCGGCCTGCAGGACGAGAAGATCTACATCGAATTCAGCCATTCGCGGCTCGCTATGCTGGGCGTGCCGGTCGACCAGATCCTGGAGATCGTGCGCCGCCAGAACGCCATCGTCGCCGCCGGCACGGTCGAGACCAAGGGCGAGCGCGTGTCGGTGCGCGTCGACGGCGCGCCAATCTCGGCCGAGGAGCTGGCGTCCCTGCCCTTCAGCGCCAACGGCCGCACGCTGATGCTGTCGGACGTGGCCGAGATCAAGCGCGGTTACCAGGACCCGCAGCAGATCTCCATGCGCTTCAAGGGCAAGCCGGTGATCGGTCTGGGCGTCGTGATGGCCCCGGGCGGCAACGTGCAGACCTTGGGCAAGGCGCTCGACAAGGTGATGGACGGTGTCGAGAAGGACCTGCCGGTCGGCATCACCGTGCACCGCGTTTCCAACCAGCCCGAGGTCGTCGACAAGTCGTTCGAGGAGTTCATCTCCTCGCTGCTCGAGGCCCTGGCCATCGTGCTGGTCGTGTCGTTCATCAGCCTTGGCGTGCGTACCGGCGTGATCGTCGCGATGTCGGTGCCGCTCGTGCTGGCCATCACCTTCGTTGGCATGCTGCTGCTCGGCATCGACTTCCAGCGCATCTCGCTCGGCGCACTGATCATTGCGCTCGGCCTGCTGGTCGACGACGCCATCATCGCCGTCGAGATGATGATGGTGAAGCTGGAACAGGGCGCCAGCCGGCTCGAGGCCGCGACCTATGCCTATACCTCGACCGCCTTCCCCATGCTGACCGGGACGCTGGTCACCGCCGTCGGCTTCGTGCCGGTGGGCTTCGCGCGCTCGAGCGCCGGCGAGTACACCAACTCGATCTTCTGGGTGGTCGGCCTGTCGCTGATCATCTCCTGGTTCGTGGCCGTGCTTTTCACGCCGTGGATGGGCTACCACCTGCTGCCGACGCCCAAGGTCCATCATCACGATCCCTACAGCGGCCGCCTCTACACCACCTTCCGCAAGCTGGTCGTGTGGTGCGTGACCTGGCGCAAGACCACGATCGCCATCACGGCACTGGCCTTCGTCGCTTCGATGGGCGCTTTCACCCTCGTGCAGAAGCAGTTCTTCCCGACGGCCAACCGTCCCGAGCTGATCGTCGACCTGAAGCTGGCGCAGGGCGCCTCGTGGGCCGCCACCGACCACGAAGTGCGGCGCCTGGAGAAGTGGCTGGGCGAGAATCACGACGTCGCCTTCTACACATCCTATGTCGGCGCCGGCAGCCCGCGCTTCTACCTGCCGACGGTGCCGGAGCTGTCCAACGCGAATTTCGGCCAGGTCATCGTTATGACCAAGGACCTCGCCGCGCGTGAGCGTGTCGTCACCGAGCTCAATGATCTGTTTGCCAGCGGCTTCGAGGCGGTGCGCGCCCGCGTCCAGCGCCTGCAGAACGGCCCGCCGGTCAGCTATCCCGTGATGTTCCGCGTGCTGGGCGACGATCCGCAGCAGGTCCGGGCCGTCGCCGAGAAGGTCCGCCAGATCTTCAAGGCCGACCCGGCGACCAAGGACATCAACTTCGACTGGAACGAGCTCGCCAAGACGGTGCGGCTGGAGGTCGACCAGAACAAGGCGCGCGCGCTCGGCGTGGACTCCCAGCTTCTCGGCAACACGCTGCAGACGCTGCTGTCCGGTGTGACCGTGACGCAGTACCGCGACCGCACCGAGACGATCGACGTGGTGGCCCGCGCCGTGCCGGCCGAGCGGCTCAGCGTCGAGGGCCTGGAAGCGATCAACATGCGCACCGGCAACGGCGGCGTGGTCTCGCTTGCCCAGCTCGCGACGCTGCGCTTCGAGCTCGAGGAGCCGATCCTGTGGCGGCGCAACAAGGAGCTGCTAATGACGGTGCGCGCCGGCGTGATCGACGGCGTGCAGGGACCCGACGTCGCCGCCCGCATCGACAAGGCGCTCACTCCGGTGCGCGCCGAGCTGCCGCCGGGCTATCGCATCGAAGTCGGCGGCGACAGCGAGGAGAGCGCCAAGAGCCAGGGCTCCATCTTCAAGATGATGCCGGTCATGGCCTTCCTGATGATGCTGTTTCTGATGCTGCAGCTGCAGAGCTTCTCCAAACTGGCGCTCGTGGTGCTGACGGCACCGCTGGGGCTGATCGGCGTGTCGCTGTTCCTGCTCGCCTTCAACCAGCCCTTCGGCTTCGTGTCGCTGCTGGGCGTCATTGCGCTCGCCGGCATGATCATGCGCAACTCGGTGATCCTGGTCGACCAGATCGACCAGGACATCGCCGCCGGCCACTCGTCCTGGGACGCCGTGATCGACGCCACGGTGCGCCGTGCCCGGCCGATCCTGCTGACCGCCGGCACCGCCATCTTCGCCATGATCCCGCTGTCGCGAAGCGTGTTCTGGGGGCCGATGGCGGTGGCGCTGATGGGCGGCCTCCTGGTGGCGACCGCCCTCACTCTCTTGTTCCTGCCGGCGCTCTACGCGGCCTGGTTCCGGGTCAAGCGGCCGGCAGAAAAGCCCAAGCTCGTCGAGGCACCAGCCGACCATCCGCCACTCGCCATCGCAGCGGAGTAGGCAGCTTAGGCAACTAAGGCCGAAGCACTGTCATCGTGAAGGGACCCGCAGTGGCAGCGGCGTAGGCGATCGCTTCGTTCACGTCGTCGAGGCCGAAGCACTTGGCCTCGTGATGATCGAGCGACAGCAGCCCAGCCCGCACCATCGCCACCAACCGGGCGATAGAATCGCGCGGGTACATCCACTGGCCGTGGATGGTGATGCAACAGCGCATCAGCCAGTCATAGGGGACCGAGATGTCTTGGCGGATGCCTCCCATCAGAACGACGCGGCCGTAGGGCCGCACGGCGAGTAGCGCGGTCCGCACCTGGGCCGGCGTGGCCGCCGGCGGCAGGAGGTCGAGCACGCAGTCGATCGGCGCCGGCGCCGCGTCGAGGATGGCTTTGCGATCACGCGCCTCGTCGACCGCCATGCGCACCGGTCGCACGCGCTTGCCGAAGCGGCGCACCAGATCGTCGAGGGCCTGCTGGTTGCGACCTGTGGCGATCACGGCGCTGGCACCCATTGCCAGGGCTACCGCGACGCCGCCGCTGCCGAAAGCGCCGGTCGCGCCATTCACCAGGACGGTCTCTCCAGGCTGCAGCTTAGCAGCGACGTAACCGCCATAGGGCACCACGAAGTTCCCGAACGCGCACCACGACACGGCCTCTACATCGCTGAGCGGTCCGATGCGGACGACGCATTCTGTTGGCACGCGCGTGCGCTCGGCCCACGACCCGTCGTGAAAGTACTCTTGCAGGCGCTTGGCGCGCTCACTGCCGGCCGTCAGGCCCTGCAGGATGATGTCGGGCGCCTGCGCATTGTCGCGCGAACGCACCGTGGGATCGCAGAACACCCAGTCGCCCGGCGCCAGTTCCGTCGCGTCGGGGCCGACCTCGCGCACGCGGCCGATGCAGCCTGCGCCCGGGATCACCGGCGGCTCCAGCAGATAACGGCGCTGGCCGCTCAGCACTTCGCCGGCATAGGCGAGCACCTTGGTCGCCGCGACGTCGACGACCACCTCGCCTGTGCCCAGCACCGGATCGGGCACGGTCTCGACGACGAGGGGTGAGCCAAAGGCCTTCAGGACTGCTGCTTTCATGGACGCCTCTTGTTGCGGAAGACCATGGATACAGGCGCTGACGATCGGCATTCAGACCTGGTATTATCCTGGGATCATGGATGCCACCTTTGCAGACCGCAGCCGCAATGAACTGGGCGATTTCCTGCGCTCGCGCCGGGAACGGCTAACGCCGCGCGCCGCCGGGCTGCCGGCCGGCCGGCGGCGACGCACGCCGGGGCTGCGCCGCGAGGAAGTGGCCGAGCTCGCCGGCATCGGCGTCGATTGGTATATCCGCCTGGAACAGGGCCGGTCGGTCAGCCCATCGGTCACGACGGTCGATGCCCTCGCCCGCGCCTTGCGGCTGAGCAAGGTCGAGCACGCCCACCTGCGCGCCCTCACCCGCAACCCGGGCCGCCGCGCCTTCGTGCGCGAGAGCGTGCCGGAGGCCATCAGGCGCGTCGTCGAGAGCCTCAACCAGCCCGCCTACGTCACCGGCCGTCGCTGGGACGTGCTCGTCTGGAACAAGGCCGCCGAGGAGGTCTTCGCCTTCAGCCGATTACCTGAAGAGGATCGCAACATCCTCATTATCATCCTGACCAAGCCCGCGACGCGGCGCGTGTTCGGTGTGGGCTGGAACGAGCAGGCACGGCGCGTGGTCGCCCAGTTCCGCGCCACCCACGATCTATGGGCAGACGATCCGGCCTTCGTCGAGCTTTTGGCCCGGCTGCACCGCGAGAGTCCTGAGTTCACGACTTGGTGGAAGGCCCATGACATCCGCGCCGCCGTCTCCGGCCGCAAACAGATGACCCACCCCAAGAAAGGCCTGCTGCGCTTCGAGCATGCGAGCTTTCAGGCGAGTGACGACCCTGCCCTGAGGCTCATCATCTACACGCCGGTTTGAATGTTCGCTCCGACCTCACCCTGAGGAGCGGCCCTAAGGGTGAGGTGATTGCCTGCCGGCTTCTATGAAATGCGCCCTTCAACTGTCTGGATATCGACGGTCCGCTCGGCACTGACCTCGAGGATAATCTCGATGCCGCGCACGATGTCCTCCACCGCCATCGACGGTGCAGCGCCCAGTCGGGCGACCTGTTCGGGCACATAGGGGATGTGCAGGAAGCCGCCGCGGAAGGCAGCGGGATGGTCCTGGGCGATGTCCATCAGCGAATAGAGGATGTGGTTGCAGACGAAGGTGCCGGCCGTGTTCGACACGGCCGCCGGCAGCCCTGCCTTCCGTAGCGCCGCCACGCAGGCCTTGATTGGCAGGGTCGCGAAGTACGCCGCCGGGCCCTCCTTCACCACCGGCTTGTCGATCGGCTGCTTGCCGTCGTTGTCGCGGATGCGGGCGTCCTGGACGTTGATGCCGATGCGCTCCAGGCAAAGCTCGCTGCGGCCACCGGCCTGGCCGACACACAACACGATGTCGGGCCGGACCTTGTCGATCGCCGCCCGCAGCACGCCGGCCGACTTCGCATAGGACGTCGGCAGCTCGACCGTGTGCACAGCGATGCCGGCAATCCGCTTCTTGAGCTTGCTGACCGCCAGAGACGACGGGTTCACCTCGTCCCCGCCGAACGGATCGAACCCCGTGACCAAAGCCTTCATATCGTACTCTCTGCAAACGAAAGGGGCGCCCGATGGGCGCCCCTGACGTTAGTCGTTCCTCGAACCGGCGGCTACTTATTGGCCGCGTCGACGGCCCGGCGGGCCATGACGTTGACCAGGTGGGCGCGGTATTCGGCGCTGGCGTGGATGTCGCTGTTCAGTCCGTCAGCCGGGACCTTGATGTCCTTGATGGCGTCCGACGAGAAGTTCTTGGCCAGCGCATCCTCCATCGCCTTGACGCGGAAGACGCAAGGGCCCGCGCCGGTGACGGCAACGCGCACGCCGCCCGCCGTCTTGGCCACGAAGACGCCGACCATGGCGTAGCGCGAGGCCGGGTTCGGGAACTTCATGTAGGCGGCCTTCTCGGCCTTGGGGAAGCTCACCGAGGTGACGAGCTCACCGTCGCTCAAGGCCGTCTCGAACAGCCCCTTGAAGAAGCTGTCGGCCGTGTGCTTGCCGGTGTTTGTCGTGACCGTCGCGTTGAGCGCCACCACGGCGCCCGGATAGTCGGCCGCCGGGTCGTTGTTGGCGATCGAGCCGCCGATCGTGCCGCGGTTGCGCACCTGCGGATCGCCGATATGGCCCGCGAGGTAGGCCAGCGCCGGGATCGCGCCCTTCACGTCGGCCGAGCTCGCGACGTCGGCGTGGCGGGTCATGCCGCCGATCACCACGTTGTTGCCCTCGACCTTGATGCCGGCCAGCTCCTTGATGCCGCCGAGATCGACCACGTCGGAGGGCTTGGCGAGCCGCTGCTTCAGTGTCGGGATCAGGGTCATGCCGCCCGACATCGGGCGCGCCTCATCCTTGCCCTTGAGCAGGCCAACCGCGTCGGCCAGCGTCTTCGGACGATGATAATGGAAATCGTACATCTCTGATCCTCCCTTACTTCGACGCGCCGTTGATCGCCTGCCACACGTTGAGCGGTGTGGCGGGCATCGGCACGTGGCTGACGCCGAGCGGCGCCAGCGCGTCATGGACGGCATTCATCACGGCGGCGGGTGCGGCGATCGCACCGGCTTCGCCGCATCCCTTCACGCCCAGCGGATTGTGCGGGCAGGGCGTGACCTTGTAGCCGAGCTTGAACGACGGCACGTCGGACGCGCGCGGCATGGTGTAGTCCATGTACGAGCCGCTGATGAGCTGGCCCGTCTCCTTGTCGTAGACGGCGTTCTCGAGCAGTGCCTGGCCGACACCCTGGACGATGCCGCCATGCACCTGGCCCTCGACGATCATCGGATTGATGATGTTGCCGAAATCATCGACCGCGGTGTGGCTGATGACTTCGACGACGCCGGTGTCGGGATCGATCTCGACCTCGCAGATCTGCGTACCGGCCGGATAGACGAAGTTCGCCGGATCGTAGAAGGCGTTCTCGTCCATGCCGGGCTCGATCTCGGCCAGCGGATAGTTGTGCGGCACGTAGGCGGCGAACACCGCCTGGCCGAGCGGCACCGCCTTGTCGGTACCGGCGACCTTAAAAGTGCCGTTCTCGAACACGACGTCGGCGACCGACGCTTCCATCAAGTGAGCGGCGATCTTCTTGCCCTTGGCAATGACCTTGTCGGCCGCTTTCATGATGGCCGAGCCGCCGACCGCCAGCGAACGGCTGCCGTAGGTGCCCATGCCGAACGGCGTCGTCGCCGTGTCGCCGTGGACGACCTCGATGTTCTCCATCGGCACGCCAAGCTTGTCCGACACGAGCTGGGCAAAGGTCGTCTCATGGCCCTGGCCGTGGCTGTGTGAGCCGGTCAGGATCTGGACGTTGCCCGTCGGGTTGAACTTGAGCTGTGCCGATTCCCACTGGCCGACACCGCCGCCCAACTGGCCAATCACCTGAGAAGGCGCCAGCCCGCAGGCCTCGATGTAGGACGAGAAGCCGATGCCGCGCAGCTTGCCGCGCGACTTGGCCTCGGCGCGGCGCGCCTCGAAGCCCTTGTAGTCGGCGATCTTGATCGCCTCGTCGATGATCGGCGGGTAGTTGCCCGAGTCGTACTGCAGCGCCACGGGCGTCTGGTACGGGAAGGCATCCGACGGAATGAAGTTCTTCCGGCGCAGCTCGGCCGGATCCATCTTCAGCTCCTTGGCTGCCTTGCTGACGATCGTCTCGACGACGAACGTCGCCTCCGGCCGCCCGGCGCCGCGATAGGCGTCGACCGGCGCGGTGTGCGTCAGCGCCGCCTTCACGTTGGCGTAGATCAGCGGCGTCGTGTACTGGCCCGCCAGCAGCGTGGCGTAGAGATAGGTCGGCACCGCCGTCGAGAAGGTCGAGAGATACGCGCCCATGTTGGCGATGGTCTCGACCTTGAGCGCCAGGAACTTGCCGTCCTTGTCGAGCGCCAGCTCGGCATGGGTGACGTGGTCGCGGCCATGTGCGTCGGTCTGGAACGATTCACTGCGCTCGGCGGTCCACTTGATCGGACGGCCGACCCGACTCGCCGCCCAGGTGACCATGGTCTCTTCGTTGTAGCAGAAGATCTTGCTGCCGAAGCCGCCGCCCACGTCGGGGGCGACGACGCGCAGCTTGTGCTCGGGGATGCCGAGCACGAAGGCCGACAGGATCAGGCGCAGCACATGCGGGTTCTGCGACGTCGACCAGAGCGTGTAGTTGCCCGTGCCCTTGTCGTACTCCGCCGCCGCGGCGCGCGGCTCCATGGCGTTGGGGATCAGGCGATTGTTGACGATGTCGAGCTTGGTGACGTGCGCGGCCTTGGCGAAGGCGGCGTCGACATCGGCTTTCACGCCGATCTCCCAGTCGTAGATCAGGTTGCCGGGCGCTTCCGCCGCGTGAACCTCGGCCGCACCCTTGTCGAGCGCCTTGGCAAGGTCGACGTTGGCGGGCTTCTCCTCGTAGTCGACCTTGATCGCCTCGGCGGCGTCCTTGGCCTCGTCATGGCTGTTGGCCACGACCATGGCCACCGTGTCACCGACATAGCGCACGGTATCGACCGCCATCACCGGATGCGGCGGCGCCTTGTGCGGCTGGCCATGCTTGTCCTTGACCACCCAGCCGCAAATGAGCCCGCCGACCTTGGCGTCGGCGATGTCCTTGCCGGTGAAGATCGCAACGACGCCCGGCATCGCCTTGGCGGCCGTGGTGTCGATGCTCTTGATCTTGGCGTGGGCATGCGGCGAGCGCAGGAAGTGCGCGTAGGTCGCGCGCGCGAGCGGCAGGTCGTCGACATAACGGCCCGTGCCGGTGAGGAAGCGCTGGTCTTCCTTCCGCTTGACCCGGGCGCCGATTCCGGTTGGCGCGTTCATGGCTACACCCCCGCAGACTTCATGGCGGGCGCGGCCGCCAGGATGGCCTTCACGATGTTGTGGTAGCCGGTGCAGCGGCAGAGGTTGCCCTCGAGCTCACGGCGCACCGTCGCTTCGTCGAGTTGGTAGTTGTGGCGCTTCACCATGTCGATGGCGCTCATCACCATGCCCGGGGTGCAGAAGCCGCACTGCAGGGCATGGTTCTCGCGGAACGCCTCCTGCATGGGATGGAGTTTCTCGGCGCTCTCGGCCAGGCCTTCGATGGTGATGACCTTGGCGCCTTCGGCCTGGACGGCAAGCATGGTGCAGGACTTCACCGACTTGCCGTCGACGTGCACGACGCAGGCACCACACTGGCTGGTGTCACAGCCGACGTGGGTGCCGGTCATACCGAGATGCTCGCGCAGGAATTGCACCAACAGCGTGCGCGCCTCGACCTTGCCCGAGACGGACTTGCCGTTGACGGTCATGGCGACGGGAATGGTCATGTACTCTTCTCCCTCACATTGTTGGTTTGCGCAGGCGCGCAAAAAGCACACCCACTGGGCGTTGAAACGACTCTCGCAAGCCGCTCATGCGCCGGTCAAGCGAATTGCGGATGACAACCGACTTGGCGGCCGCTGCTAACGGCTCGCAAGGAAAATCAGGATCAGGACTGCTGCACCGATGCCGATGACCAGCCAGTGCCGATAGCCGCGCTGCGCTGCAGCGGGCGGCGGTGACGGCGGAGAAACCGTCTCGGGCGCCGGCGGCGCATCCGACGGCGCCCCGGCCACGGCGGCGGCCGGCGGCGGGCCGCCGACCATGGCGGCGAACTTGCTGAAGAACTCGTCAGCCAGCTTCTTGGCCGTGCCGTCGATCAGGCGGGCGCCGACCTGGGCGATCTTGCCGCCGACCTGGGCATCGACATTGTAGTTCAGCACGGTGTCGCCCGCGTCCTCGCGCAAGGTGACCACGGCGCCGCCCTTGGCGAAGCCCGCGGCCCCGCCCTGCCCTTCGCCGGAGATCCTGTAGCCGTTCGGCGGGTCGATATCGGAGAGCGTGACCTTGCCCGAGAAGCTCGCGCTGACCGGGCCGATGCGCATGCGCACCTTGGCTTTCATTTCGGTATCCGACGTCTTCTCCAGGGATTCGCAGCCCGGAATACAGGCCTGCAATACGGCCGGGTCGTTCAACGCCGCAAAGACCTTTTCGCGCGGGGCCGCGATCTTGTACTCGCCCTTGATTTCCATTCGGTAACTCCCGGCTGAAGCGCCCTCGCCTCACCCCGGGGGGTGAGGCATCGACGATGCGCCTACCACTTGCTGGTATAGGAGTCCGGCGGCGGTTCTGCCAGTGGCTCGCGCAACGACACGTAGATGGTCGCGAGATAAGGCACGGCCATCAGGATGGCCAGAGCGCTGAACCAGTCGGCCTGGGTGTTCCAGAACAGCGTGCCGATCACCCAGCGGCCACCGTCGACGGCGACGAAGCCGCCCGCCCCACCGTCGTGCAGCTTTATGGCACCCTCGGTGACCACCATGATGACGGCCCAGAAGACCAACAGGAACGAAAGGGCAATTTCCGGCAGGATCGGCCGGATGCGGCTATAGGAGCGGTCCATGCGGACGAACCCCTTGCTGCCGTCGTAGCCCAGCAGGCGGCCGAACGACAGCGCCTTGGTCCAGCGGTCGGCCCGCGACACCGGCTCGCGGCGCACGATGGTCAGCGTCTTCCAGGCCATCAGCACGATGCTCGGGATCACGAAGCTCCAAATCGGGAAGTCGCGATAGCGGCCGTCGATGGCGATCTGGCGATAGAAGGTGTCGCTTATGCGGATGACGCCGTCGTACCAGTCGATGCTGATGACGATCAGGTAGAAGATGCAGATGACCGTCAGCACCAGGTAGAGGACCTGCAGCATCAGGTCGGCGCGCCGGAGGATCTGATAGCGCGGCAGCTCGCGCCAAGCCCGCCAGGCTTCGCGTACGCGCGCGCCATAGAGCGAAGGATCGGCCATCTTGCCGGTCAGGCTGTCGGCGATGCCGCGCAGCAGGGCGTAGCTGAAAAGCCCCAGCAGGACGGCCCAGAAGACCACGCCCACCATCTTCTCGAAGTAGAAGGTCCGTGAAAGGTCGATCCAGGTCGCCTGCACGTAGCAGGTGGCGACGAGCTGGGCGAAGACCGCAAAGATCCCAATCGCCTTGCCGCGCGCCCCGCGACGCATGACGACGAAGCCGCCCAGCATCAGGCCGCCGGCCAGGGTCGAGAGGATGAACAGGATCCGCCAGTGCGGCTCGGCCGATACCGGCTTGCCGAGCTCGAACTTGTCGTGGCGCTGGGCGTCGAGCAGGCCCCAGGCGGCGCCCACCGTGCCCTCCTGGCGCGCCTTCCAGTACTGGTCGAAGGCTTCGACGACGTTGTAGTCGAACTTCTCGCGGTCGGCGATTGAACGGAAGGTCGAGAAGTAGCGCACCTGCTCGACCCGGCCGGGGCGCGCGTCGGAGCGCATGCGGCCATCGCTCGGCCAGCCGGTCTCGCCGATCACGATCGTCTTGCCGGGAAAGCGCTCCTGCACCTTCTTGTAGATGTCGACGATGTGCTTTTCGATGCTGGGCGTGCCGTCGGGCTCGCGGCGATCCAGGCCGATCGGCACGTCCTCCCAGTACGGCAGGATATGGATGGTGATGAAGTCGACCTCGTCTGCGAGCGACGGGTTGCGCATCCAGAATTCCCAGACGTCGGCATACGTCACCGGCTGTGAAACACGCTGCTTGACCTGGCGGATGTAGCGGCGGAGCTGGTTCGCGGTCAGTTCCTTGCGCAGCAGCACCTCGTTGCCGACGATCACGCGCTCGACCGTGTCCTTGTACTTGTTGGCATGGTCAATCAGCAGGTTGATCTGCTCGAGGTTCTCCTTGTCGTTGTCGTTCAGCCAGGCGCCGTGCCAGACCTTCAGCCCGTACTTGCCGGCGCGCTGCGGCACCGTCTCGAGGTTCTCGCCCGACGAATAGGTCCGGACGGCGCGGACTTTGCCCTGCAGGCGGCGCAAATCTTCCTCGATCTGGTCGGGCGTCGGGAAGGTTCGGGTGAGCGGGCTCTGGCCCGGCCGGTAGGGCGCGAACGAAACGCTCTGCAAAGGGGCGCTGGTCCAGCCGGCAATCTCAACCGGCCTGTTGGGCCACCACCACCACAAAAGATTGAGCACGGCGACAGCCACAAAGGCGATCAGCGCCACCAGGACACGCATGGGAGGCTTTTAGCAGGATCAATTGCGAGGCGTGTGGCTTTTCGCGGGCGGTTTGTCCCCAGAATGTTCTCCTCTCGAGAACCTAAAGAGCACCCCACTGCACGCCGGCGATGGCCTGACGAACGATCTGGTGGCCGCGAAAGAGGACCGCTTCCTTCCAGTCGTCGGTCTCCGGATAGAACTGCCGGCGCATCGCCGCCCGGACCGGCCCCGCCTCCTTGCCCAGCGGATCGCCGTACTTGTGCAGCCAGTGGTCGGCTCGAAAAGCCTTCTGGCCGCTTTCGCGATCGAAGGTCCCGTACTCCAGGGTGCACATGGTGAGCCGGGTCTCGGGCTCGGTCAGCACGCGGTTGAGGCCGTAGTGACCCAGCCCGTCGCGCGCCTGCGACGCCGTCTGGCCGCGCTTGGACTCCGTCACCGACTCACCCCAGAAGGCACGCACGCGGCGTGACGCCGGCGTGTTGATATCGAAGTGGGTGATGGGCTCGCCGTAGCCGTAGGGACCGAGGCCGGTATGGAAATCGATGACGGCCACGTCCTGGCGCCCCTTCAGGAATCGGTCGGTGATGGCGTGCAGCGTGCGGTTCGACCAGGAGGGCCCGCCGCCGCCGAAGAACATGCCGTCGGGATGGCTATACTGGCCGGCAGATACCGCGCGGAAATAGGCGATGTCGCCCACCTTCTTGCGATAGGCGGCAAGCTTGGCGTCGGCGGCGTCGAGGGTCGTCTGGCTGAGATCGGTTGGCACCAGGAAGTTGGCGATCTCGAGATAGCCCTCGTTCGCCGGATAGGGCTTGCTGTGGTCGACATAGTTGCGGTTGAGGTCGTTGCCCTCCTCTGTCACCCGCCGCGTCCAGGCAAAGCCGTAGGGGTTGATGGCGTGCACGAACACTGCAGCGGTGTCCTTGGGCAAGCCGCCCGCACCGACGCTTGCCAGCCAGTCGACCTGGAAGCCCGAGCCGCAATAGCCCTCCACGCCATGGGTGCTGGAGATCGTCACCACCACCCGCGAGGCGTCGTCGGGACCGAGCCGAGCCACGTCGGTCGACAGCGACTCGCCCTTCGGGCCCTTGCTGGGATTGTCGTAGCGGTAGGTCGTGGCGCCGGCGACGCGGGCTGCCGCCAGGAACTTGTCTCGCGCCTCGCCGTAGGAAGCAGCGAAGGAATGGATGTTGGTCATGATGGTTACTCAGGTACGCAGGGTGAGCCCGCCATCGACCACCAGCTCATGACCGGTGATGAAGTCGGCCTCGTCGGACGCCAGAAGGAGCGCGCCGCGGGCAATATCGATCGGCTGACCGAGCCGGCGCAAGGCCGCCTTCTTTTCCCAGACCGCGCGGATTTCCGGATTGTCGAAATTGGTGCGCGTCATGCCGGTATAGATGGCGCCAGGACAGACATAGTTGGCGGTGATGTTGAACTTGCCGAGCTCGAGCGCCAGCGTGCGCGTCAGCCCGCCGACGCCGGCCTTGGAGGCGCAGTAGGCGGCCAGCCCATAGTCGGTGTCGAAAGCCATCACCGAAGCGGTGTTGACGATGCGCGCCCGGCCCTTCTCCTTGGCGCGTGCCTTGAGCGCCGGAATGGCCTCGCGGCATATTCTGAACATCGCGCGCACATTGACGCCGTTGACGTGGTCCCACTGCGCGTCGGTCATCTCCTCGACGAAGGCCCGTCCGCTGACGCCGGCATTGTTGAACAGGATGTCGATGGCGCCAAACTTGGCGAGCGCCGCCTGAACGATCTTCTTGGGCGCGTCATCGCCGGTGATGTCGCAGCCGAAGGCGGCGATGGCATTGTTGCCGGCATGCGCCTGCTCGATCGCCGATTCCGGCCGATCCACCGCCAGCACTTGCGCGCCTTCGTCGGCGAAGAGCTTCGCCGATGCGGCTCCGATGCCGGACGCGGCCCCTGTCACGATTGCGATCTTGCCCGAGAGTCTGGTCACGATGTCACTCCACCTTCACACCCGACGCCTGCGCCACGCGCTGCCACAGCGCCAGGTCCTTCTCCAGCACCTCGGCGAAAGCCCTGGTGCCGCCGCCGACGGGATCGGTGCCGAACACGACCAGGCGTTCGCGTGTCTCGGGCGACAACGAGGCTTCGACGAAGGCGCGCTCGAGCTGGCGAATGATGACCCGCGGCGTGCCGGCCGGCGCCATGATGCCCGCCCAGACCACGACCTCGGCGGTCGGCCAGCCGGCTTCGGCCATGGTCGGTACGTCGGGCAGCAAGGGCGAGCGAGTCCTGGTCGTCACCGCGAGCGGCCGGAACTTGCCTGACGACACCATGGGCGCGGCCGAGGCCGTGCTGGTGAACATCGCCTGCACCTGGCCGGCATGCAGGTCGGCCAGCGCCGGCGCGGCGCCACGATAGGGTACGTGCACGACGTCGATATCGGCCGCGAGCTTCAGGCACTCCATGACGAGCTGGGAGATGGTGCCGACGCCGGTCGAGCCATAGTTGAGGCCGCCGCGATTGGCCCGCGCCATCGCCACGAAGTCGTTGACGGTCTGCGCCTTGGAGCTCGACGAGACGATCAGCACCATCGGCGTGTCGGCAAGGTGCGCCACCGGTATGAGGTCGCGCGGCGGATCGAAGCTGAGCGACCGGTTGATCCACGGCGGGATCGTCACCTGGGCAGCCGACGCCATCAGCAGCGTGTAGCCGTCGGGTTCGGCCTTGGCGACCGCCGCCGCGGCAATGAGGCCGCCGGCGCCGCTGCGATTGTCGATCACGATCGGCTGGCCGAGCGTCGCCGACGCCTGCTGGGCGACGAGGCGCGCCAGCATGTCGATCGAACCGCCCGGGGTGAACGGCACCACAAGCGTGATCGGCTTGATGGGAAAATCGTCGGCGCGCCCCACCGTGGGCAGGAGAGACGCACCGAAGAAGGCGGTGAGCCGGCGCCGGCCGATCATTGGCGGTCTCACGCCACGGTCAGGACGACCTTGCCCGTCGCCTTGCGCGAAAGCAGCGCATTCATGGCCTCGGCGCCCTTCTCCAGGGGAAAGCGCATGGAGATGTGCGGCTTGAGCTTGCCCTCGCTGTACCACTTCAGGAGCTCGTCGAAGTTCTTGCGCGCCTCGTTGGGTTCGCGGGCGCGCCAGGCGCCGTAGAACACGCCGCGCACGTCGCAGCTCTTGAGCAGCGCGAGATTGGCCGGCAGCGACGGGATGCGGCCGGCGGCGAAGCCCACCACCAGCAGGCGGCCGTACCAGGCGATGCAGCGGATCGATTCGTCGAAGGCATCGCCGCCGACGGCGTCGTAGATGATGTCCGCACCGTTGCCGCCGGTCAGCTCCTTGACCTTGTCGCGCATCTTCTCCTTGGCGTAGTTCACGAACATGGTGGCGCCGTACTTGCGGCAGATCTCCATCTTCTCGTCCGAGCCGACGGCCGCGATCACCTTCAAGCCCATCAACGCACCGAGCTCGACCGCGGTCAGGCCGACGCCGCCCGAGGCGCCCGTCACCAGCAGTGTCTCGCCGGGTTTGTAGTCGCTCCTCTGCTTCAGCGCGTAGTAGGACGTGCCGTAGGTCATGGTGAAGGCCGAACCGTCCTCGTAGCTCATGTTCGGCGGCATCGGCAGCAGCGCGCCCTGGTCGACGACGGCCTCCGAGGCGTAGCCGCCATGGCCGATCATGCCGATGACGCGATCGCCGTTCTTGTAGCCGCTCACCCCCTCGCCGACCTCGACGATGTCGCCCGCGATCTCGTGGCCCGGCGCGAACGGACGCGGCGGCTTGAACTGGTACTTGTCGGCGATGATCAGCGTGTCGGGGAAGTTGACGCCGGCGGCCTTGACGGCGACGCGGACCTGGCCGTTGCCCAACGGCTTGGAGGGCAATTCCATGAGCTTCAGGCTCTCCGGTCCGCCCGGCGTTTCGCTCATCATCGCGCGCATCGGTTACGCTCCGTCTTCGATGTTTCGTCCTGTGGCCGCATTGATACGATGGTGAGCCGGGCAGCGTCCATCCGTGCTAGAAGGGCCTGTTCGCGGGGAGGAAGATGGCAGGGCTTTATTACGAGGAATTCACGGTCGGCCGGGTGTTCAACCATGCCTGGACGCGCACGGTCACCGAGATGGACAACGTGCTGTACAGCTCGCTGACCATGAACGTGCAGCCCCTGCATCTCGACGAGGAGTTCGCCTCCAAGACCGAGTTCGGCCAGCGCATCGTCAACAGCCTGTTCACCTTGGGCCTGATGATCGGCATCACCGTGAACGACACGACACTCGGCACCACGGTCGCCAATCTCGGCATGACCGACGTGAAGTTTCCCAAGCCCGTCTTCCACGGCGACACCCTCCGGGTGAAGACCACGGTGGTGAGCCTGCGCGAGAGCAAGTCGCGGCCCGACGCCGGCATCGTCGAGTTCAACCACGTCGCCATCAACCAGCGCGGCGAGACCGTCGCGCAATGCACGCGCCAGGCGCTGATGCGCAAGAAGCCGAAGGACTCCTGAGACACATGCGTTCGTTCCTGTTCGTTCCCGGCGATTCCGAGCGCAAGCTCGCCAAGGGCCCCTCTTCCGGTCCCGACGGCCTGATCCTCGATCTCGAGGACTCGGTCGCGACCGATCGCAAGAAGATCGCGCGCGACATGGTGCTGGCTTACTTGAAGTCGGCCAATCGCTCCGGGCCCAAGCTCTATGTCCGCGTCAACGCGCTCGACACCGGCCTCACGCTGGGCGACCTCGCCGTCGTCATGCAGGGCAAGCCCGACGGTATCGTGTTTCCCAAGTGCGTCGGCCAGGCCAACGTCGACCTGCTGGCGACATACCTCGACGCCCTGGAGGCGCGCGAAGGCATCGAGGCCGGCGCCACCAGGATCCTGACCATCGCTACCGAAAGTGCGGCTGCCGTGCTCGCGCTGACGGCCGCGCCCGCCAAGCATCCCCGGCTGATCGGCCATTCATGGGGTGGCGAGGATCTCATGGCCGACCTCGGCGCGCTGGCGAAGGGCCCCGCGCCCGGTGAATACGACGACACCTTCAGGCTGGCGCGCACCGTCAACCTGATGGCATCGGTGGCCGCGGGCATCACCGCCTACGACACGGTCTATCCCGACATCAAGAATGTCGCCGGCCTGCGCGCCGAGGCATCCGACGCTCGGCGCATGGGCTATGGCGGCAAGATCGCCATCCATCCCGACCAGGTCGCGGTCATCCACGAGGTGTTCACGCCGACGGCGCAGGAAGTCGATTGGGCCAAGCGGGTCGTCGACACCTTCGAGAGCAATCCCGGGTCGGGCGTGCTCACACTCGACGGCAAGATGCTGGACAAGCCGCATCTCGTGCTCGCCCGCCGTCTGCTTGGCCGGACGGGTGGATGAAAGACAATTTCGGTCTTCTGCAGACGCTCGAAGAGCTCTTTGCGGGCGACCGAAAGTCGTTACTCACTCTCGATGAATTCTTGAGCGGGCTGCACGGCCGTTCCTACGCCTTCGCGATCGCGGCCCTCAACGTGCCGAACTGCATCCCGACAGGAATTCCCTGGCTCTCGACTATAACCGGCCTGCCGATGGTCTTCCTGCTGGTGCAGTTCTTCGCCGGCCGCGAGGTGCCGAGGCTGCCGGTATTGATCGGCCGTCGCGGGCTGCGGCGCGGCAAGCTGCAGACCTTCCTGGGCCGTGCGCGACGCTGCATCCGGTGGCTCGAGGACACCGTGCACGCGCGGCACGAATGGTGGGTCAACGGCATGCCGCGGCGCATCCTGCTCGTGGCGTGGGCCGCGAACATCGTGATCCTGGCGCTGCCGATCCCGTTCGATAATTTCTTGCCGGCATGGGCGATCATGTTCTTCTGCCTTGCCTTGATCGAAGATGACGGCGTGATGGCCATGCTCGGCTGGCTGCTCACGCTGACTACGGCCATCTGGACGGTTTTCCTGCTGATGGTCGGCCATGCGGCAATCATGGCTGCCATCGCCATGATCAAACATGCCGCTTTCGGCCAGTAGCTTTTCGCACAGGTTCGACTGGCTGAACGGCAAACGGAATCGCGTTCGCCAGCGGCCAGGCGATGTCGCCTGGAAAGCGACAGCAACGACATACGCGTTCCTCGGCGCGGCGAGATGACTTTCCGGTATTTTCGGCATTTCCGCCGGTACTTTCATAGTGGAGCTCGGAAGGCGGCCCACTATCCCTGGGGCTGCCGGCGAATCGATCGTTACAAGTTTAGATGTTGGCATTGCTCGGCCGGGCAGGCCGGTCCGGCCGCGGCCGGGCGCGTGATGGTGTCGGATGAACGATGCATAGAGCGGAGCCGCCGGGAGACGACGCACGGTCAATATAACTTAAGTTTGCCAATGAGTCTACTGAAGTTCTAGTTTTTGCGTCCCATAAGGGGCTAAAAGGCGCAAAAACGTCCGGGGTCCAGCATCGGTGCCAGCAGTGCTGGCAATCCGGCGGCCCCGCGCCAACTTGTCCAAATCCTGTGAAGAGCTGCCCAGCCTTACGCGAACGGATCGATGACGTTGAAGGTCACCGACAGGGCGTTGTTGGCCTCGTTGCCCTCGCCGACCATGTTCCCCCAGTAGTCAGCCGCGACGTAGAGCGTATGGGTGCCGATGCTGAGCTTCGAGGTGTCGATGCTGTTGGTCAGCCTCTGCGACACCCCCGCCGCCAGCGCGCCGGTCTGGTTGAAGCCAATGTAATGCGACTGATCGGCGGGCTGGTCGAGCATGAAGCCGGCCCAGCTCTGGCCCGCCGGCAAGCCGGCCGCGATATTCTTCACCACGTAGGAGAAGTCGAACGCCACACCCTTCGTCACAGAAGCTCCGGCCGTGATGCCGCTCACGGCCAGGTCGGGCTGCACCGGCGCCGTCACCTCGAACGTCACCGACAGGCTGTTATTGGCCTCGTTGCCCTCGCCCACCATGTTGCCCCAGTAATCGGCCGCGACGTAGAGCGTATGCGTGCCGACGCTGAGCTTCGAGGTGTCGATGCTGCCGCCCAGCGTCTGCGATGCCCCCGCCGCCAGCGCGCCTGTCTGGTTGAAGCCGATGTAATGCGACGGGTCGGCCTCATGGTCGAGCATGAAGCCGGCCCAGCTCTGCCCCGCCGGCAAGCCGGCCGCGATGTTCTTCACCACGTAGGAGAAGTCGAACGCCACGCCCTGCATCACGGAGGCTCCGGCCGTGATGCTGCTCACCGCCAGATCGGGCTGCACCGGTGCCGTCACGTCGAATGTCACCGACAGGGCGTTGTTGGCCTCGTTGCCCTCGCCGACCAGGTTGCCCCAGTAGTCGGCCATGACGTAGAGCGTGTGCGTGCCGACGCTGAGCTTCGAGGTGTCGATGCTGCCGCCCAGAGTCTGCGAGCCGCCGGCTGACAGCGAATCGACGAGGCCGAAGCCCGCCGCGTGCGTCGCATCGACCTCGTGGTCGAGCATGAAGCCCGCCCAGCTCTTGCCCGACGGCAGCCCGGCCGCGATGTTCTTCACCACATAGGAGAAGTCGAACGCCACGCCCTGCATCACCGACGACCCGGCCGTGATGCTGCTCACCGCCAGGTCGGGCTGCACCGGCGCCGTCACGTCGAACGTCATCGACGTCCAGTTGTTGGCCTCGTTGCCTTCGCCCACCATGTTGCCCCAATAGTCGGCCGCAACGTACAGCGTGTGGGTGCCGACACTGAGCTTCGACGTGTCGATGCTGTTGCTGAGCGTCTGCGACGCTCCCGCCGCCAGACCGTTGGTCTGGTTGTAGCCCACGAAGTGCGTCGAGTCGGGCTGCTGATCGAGCATGAACCCGGCCCAGCTCATGCCGCCCGTCGGCAGCGTGCCGTTGTTCTTCACGACGTAGGAGAAGTCGAAGGCCAGCCCCTGCATCACCGACGTGCCCGCCGTGATGCCGTCCACCACAAGGTCCGGACGCGGCGGCGCCGTCACTGTGAAGGTGAACGACGCCACGTTGTTGGTCTCGTCACCCTCGGCCACCTGGTTGTTCCAGTAGTCGGCCATGACATACAGCGTATGCGTGCCGACACTTAGCTTCGACGTGTCGATGCTGCTGCTCAGCGTCTGCGTGCCGTCCGCCACCAGCGATCCGACGGCGATGTAGCCGTCGGCGTGCGTGCTGTCCGGCTGGCTGTCAATCCGGAAGCCCGCCCAGCTGCCCGCCGTCGGGCGGCTGTCGGCGGTGTTCTCCACCAAGAAGGAGAAGGCGAGCTTCGTCCCCTGCACGACCGACGTCGCCGCCGGCGTCACGCTCGCCACCACCAAGTCGGGCTGCACCGGCGCCCTCACATTGAAGGTGACCGACCGTACGTTGTTGCCCTCATCACCCTCAGCCACCTGGTTGTTCCAGTAGTCCGCCATGACATACAGCGTGTGCGTGCCGGCGCTCAGCGTCGACGTGTCGATGCTGCCGCTCAGCGTCTGCGTCCCGCCCACCGCCAGTCCGCTGCTCAGGCCGAACCCGTCGGCATGCGTGCTGTCCGGCTGGCTGTCGATCCGGAAGCCCGCCCAGCTGCTGCCCGAGCCCGCGGCGCCGGCGTTCTCGAGCATGAACGAGAAGTCGAGCTTCGTCCCCTGCACCACCGACGTTGCCGCCGGCGTGACGCTGGCGACCTGCAGATCCGCCCGCGGCGGCGCCGTCACCGTAAAAGTCACCGACCGCACGTTGTTGGTCTCGTCGCTCTCGGCCACCTGGTTGTTCCAGTAGTCGGCCATGACATACAGCGTGTGGGTGCCGACGCTGAGGTGCGACGTGTCGATGCCACCGTTCAGCGTCTGCGTGCCGCCCACCGCCAGTCCGCTGCTCAGGCCGAACCCGTCGGCATGCGGGCTGTCCGGCTGGCTGTCGATGCGGAAGCCCGCCCAGCTGCTGCCTGCCGCCGCCACGCCGCTGTTCTCGAGCACGAACGAGAAGTCGAGCTTCGCCCCCTGCACCACCGACGTCGCGGCCGGCGTGATGCTGCTCACCACCATGTCCGGCCGCACCGCCGCCGTGACATTGAACGTGAAGCTACCCCAGTTGTTCGACTCCGATATCTCGGTGAGCGTTCCGAACACATCCGCCTTGAACCAGACGGTGTGTAGTCCAACGGTGAGGCTGCTCGTGTCGATGATCGCGGTGAGCGACTGCGTCGCGTCAACCGCCAGCGCGTTGATCGTGGGCGCGCTCAGGTAGTGGGTCGCATCGACGTCCTGGTCGATCATGTAGCCGGCATTGCTGAGCCCGGCCGCAAGCGTGCCGACGTTCTTGATCACGTAGCTGATGCTGAGGCTGCTTCCCTGCATGACCGACGTCTGGCCATCGAGGCTGATCATCGAGAGATCCGGGTTTACCGGCGCGGCCGTCACCGTAAAGGTGAACGACTTGAGATTGTTGTTCTCATTTGCCTCGGCGACGTTCCCCAGACCGTCCGCCTTGATCCACAGTGTATGCTGCCCGACGCTGAGATTGGCGTGCAGAACCTCGTTGAAAGTCAGCGATCCCCCGGCCGGGAGAGTGCCGGCACCAACTATATAGTCGTAGGTCGAAGATGTCGGCTGCCTGTCGATACCGAAGGTGATGGAGCCGAAACTGTTCGTGGTGTTTTCGCTGTTGATGTCCTTCAGGACGTAGCTGAAGTTGAGATCGCCACCCTGCACGATGGTGGCCGGCCCCGTTATGCTCTCGATGATCTGGTCAGGCTTAGGTCTTTCCGTGACCGTGAACGTGACCGAAGTGAAGTTGTTGGTCTCGTCATTCTCACTCTTGGCCTTCGTCGCATCCACACCTATCCAAAGTGTATGCGTGCCAACGCTCAGCCCGGTCGTGCTGATGCTATCACTGATGAGCGTCGATCCACCCGCCTCCAAATTCGCCCCACGTATGGGGCCCGTACGATGGGAGAGGTCAGGTTTCGTGTCGAAGTTGTAGAAGATCGAACCGGTGTCCGACGCCGAGCCGCCGAGATTTGCAACGATGTATTCGAAATCGAGGTCGTCCCCCTGGACGACGGACGGCTCTGGCTCGTTCAGGAACACCGTGGTGATCGTAAAATCGGGTTTGGTATTTACGACCGTGAACGTGACCGACGTCAGATTATTGGTTTCGTTGCTTTCGGCAATGTCATTGAACGAATCGGCGGCGATCCAGAGCGTGTGCTCGCCGAGGCCCAGTCCCGTCGTGCTAAGATTGGCTGAGATCGTTTTCGTCGCGCCAGCGGCCATAGCACCGGTATTTACGCTGGCTCCATCTGGATAGGCGGGCGTCTCATCATCGATCTCGGCAGTCGCGATACTCCCAAACGACGATATCGCGGCTGTCCCTGCATTCTTCACGACGTAGGAGAAGTTGAGGGTCGCATTCTTTTCGACAGTCAGCGGGGCGGTGATGCTGTCTATGATCAGATCAGGACTAGTCGCCATGATCAGCCGACGCCAATTGGCCGAGGACGGGCCGGCACGCCACTTTCACTCCGCAAAGAATCGAGATCGACCGTCATAGTCCCGCAGAACCGAGCAGAAGCAGGCAGATCGTACCGCAATGGTTGCCGCGGACCTTATCGCGCAGGTTGTGAAATGGCCAGCCCTCTTTCCATATTTTGTTTGTCTTTTTAATGGCTTATTGCCAAATCTCGTCTCGGTACGTGCAGATTCTTGGCGACGCTAGGATGAGCCAACGCGAGCAGTCGGAGGCCAAAGACGTGTCAAAAGATCCACAATACGTCGACGAATTCAAGCGAATCGGCCTGACCAATGGGGCCGTCCGCATCGAGCTGGGCGTCACGCCGCCCGTCGAGGACGGCCAGCAGCCGGTGCTGGAGACCACCGGGATGCTGGTGATGTCCGTCGAGGGCTTCGTGCGCAGCGCCGCCACCATCGAGGCCTTCCTGAAGCAGCTCCTGGAAAAGGGCGTCATCCGCCGCGATCAGCCACCCGCCCAGCCGGTCAAGCCGAGCTGACGCCCGTGACAGCGCCGATCGACGAGGAGCCGGCGGCGCTTCTCGCCGCTCTCGAGCGCGGCGAGTCGCTGCCGGCCCGCTGGTACACCGATCCGTCGGTCACCGAGCGGGAGCTGCTGCACGTCTTCCGCAAGAGCTGGAACTATGTCGGGCCGCTGGCCGAGCTCGCCAAGGCCGGCGACTACGTCACGGGCTATGCCGGCGCCGTGCCGGTGGTGGTCGTGCACAACGACAAGGGACTGGCAGGCTTCGTCAATGTCTGCCGCCATCGCCGCCACCTGGTCATGAAGGGCCGCGGCAACGCCTCGTTGATGCAATGCGGCTATCACGCCTGGACCTACGACCTGGCGGGTGGGCTGCGCCGCGCGCCGCGTTCGAACGCCGAGCCGGGCTTCCGGCTGGAGGACTTCCCGCTGCTGCCCATCCGGGTCGAGGCGCTGGGGCCGTTCGTGTTCGTCAATCTCGATCCGAACGCGCCCTCGGCAAAGGACTGCTACGGCCCGGTGCTCGACATCATCGCCAGGAGCGGCATCGATCTCGGCACCATCCAGCTGCACAGCCGCGGCGACTGGAAGGCACGCGCCAACTGGAAGGCGATGCTGGAGAACTACCTCGAGTGTTACCACTGCGCCGTCGCCCATCCGGGTTTCAGTGCGGCAATTGACGTTCGGCCGGACGTCTACACCCTGGCCTCGCACGGCTGGTTCTCCAGCCAGGCCGGCCGCGTGCGACCGGCTGCTCTCGAGGGCAAGACCAAGGTCGAGCTCTACGACGTGCGCGGTGAGGTGGCGGAGTCGCAGTACCATTTCCTGTGGCCGAACCTCACCATCAACATCAATCCTGGCTTCCCCAACTTGTCCGTCGACGTCTGGCTGCCCGACGGCCCGAACGCCACCCGTGGCTTCTCCGAGCAGTATTTCGGGCCGGGGGTCGACGAAGGCTTCGCCGAGGCACTGATCGCCTTCAACAAGCAGGTCGCCCAGGAAGATGACGACCTGACCGACGCCGTTCAGCAAGGGCTGGCGGGCGGCCTGCCCGATCGCGGCCAGTTCCTCACCAAGAGCGAGCAGCTGGTGATCCAGTTCCAGAAGATGATTGTGCGGGCGATGAGCGGACGGTCGGCGGTCTAGGTCTCTTGCCGGACCGCGGACCTCCAGGCCCGCGGTCCGGCAAGACTAATACGACCGCGGCAGATCCAGCACGTGCTCGGAAATGAAGTTCAGGATCATGTTGGTCGAGATCGGCGCCACCATGTAGAGCTTGGTCTCGCGGAACTTGCGCTCGATGTCGTACTCCTCGGCGAAGCCGAAGCCCCCGTGGGTCTGCACGCACATGTCGGCGGCCGCCCACGCCGCCTCCGAGCCCAGCATCTTGGCCATGTTGGCCTCGGCGCCGCACGGCAGGTTGGCCTCGTAGAGCGCCGCGGCCTTGCGCACCATCAGATCGGCAGCCTCGGTCTGGGCATAGGCTCGGGCGATGGGATACTGCACGCCCTGGTTTTGGCCGATCGGTCGGCCGAACAGCTTGCGCTCCTTGGCGTAGTCGGTCGCCTTCTCAATGAACCAGCGGGAGTCGCCGATGGTCTCGGCGGCAATCAGCACGCGCTCCGCGTTCATGCCGCTCAGGATGTAGCGGAAGCCCTGTCCCTCCTCGCCCACGAGATTCTCGGCCGGCACCTCCATGTTGTCGAAGAACACTTCGGTGCTGTTGTGGTTCATCATGGTGCGGATCGGTCGGATGGTGAGGCCCTTGCCCAGCGTCTCGCGCATGTCGACCAGGAACACCGACAGCCCCTCGGTGCGCTTCTTGGCCTCCTCGCGCGGCGTCGTGCGCGCCAAGAGCAGCATCAGGTCGGAATGTTCGGCGCGGCTGGTCCACACCTTCTGCCCATTCACGACGTAGGTGCTGTTGTCCTTCTTCACCGCCGTCGTGCGCAGCGCCAGGGTGTCGGTGCCGCTGGTCGGCTCGGTGACGCCGAACGCCTGCAGGCGCAGCTCGCCGCTGGCGATCTTGGGCAGGTAGCGTTCCTTCTGCTCCTTGCTGCCGTGCCTGAGCAGCGTCCCCATGATGTACATCTGGGCATGGCAAGCGGCGCCATTGCAGCCGGCACGCTGTACCTCTTCCAGGACTGCGGCGGCGGCTGAGATACCGAGCCCCGAGCCGCCATACTCCTCGGGAATCAGGATCGCGAGCCAGCCGGCCTCGGTCAGCGCCTGCACGAATTCCGTCGGATAGCCGCGGTCGCGATCGAGCTTGCGCCAGTAGGCGCCGTCGAACTTCAGGCAGAGCTGGCGGACCGCATCGCGAATTTCAGGATGTGTCGGGGCGTAGGGGTTTTCCATGGCGCCGGAACCTAGTCCGCCGCCTCTCCCCGTGCAATGCGACCGAGCTCGTCGATCAGCGGACCATGGATTTCCGGCCCGAAGCCATCGACCGTCGCCTCGCGGCGCGCCGTTACGCCATCGACAGCGCCCGCCCTGTCGACAGTGGCGCGCGTCACGGCGAGGTCGCGTTCCGCCGTAAGGAAGCGACCGATGATCGGCGACCATTCAGGGCGCAGCACCGCCAGCGCCGCCATCAAGCCGTAGGCGCCCCAGTTGGAGACGCCGGCCACCACGAGATGATCGCAGGACGTGACGCAGGCGATGCTGGCGCCGTTTGGCACAAAGCGGGCGATCAGCCCGTCGGGCAGCTTGCCCATGCCGATCTCGTTGCCGCCGTCGCCGACCGCCAGCTTCCGCCAAGGCCCGCCCAGGAACAGGTCATCGAGCGGCGCCGTCCAGGCCGAGACGTCGACGCCACGCATGTTGCGCGGCCGGCCGTCGGGGCTGCGGCCGCAGCGCTCGATCGCGACGGCATGGCTGATCCCGGCCTTACGCCAGCGCGCCGCCAAGTCCTCGAGGCCCGCCCGATCCTCGACCGCGATCTCGTCGACCTCCACGCCCTCACCCACCTGGGCAACGGCCGCCCGCACGGCGCCAGCGCACGGTGTGTCGACTGCGATGCGCGCCGGCACGCCGCAGGCGGCCAGCGCGGCCGCGAGCAGCGCCGTGCCGACCGGACCGTCGGTCTCGGGTGCGGCGACCTCGCCGCGCGGCACGAAGAAACCGGTGATCAGGCCGACGCTCGTGGCGCGTGTCAGCGCCTGCCCCGCAGCGGCAAGCTCTCCGCTGCTCGCGGCGATTAGCTCTGCCGTCTTGCGGCCGACATCACGACAGACCAGCGCTTCGATGGCGGCGATCCGCTCGGCATCACTTTTCCTTGGCGACATACACTCCCGTCCAGTCGGGCGGCGAGTCGTCGATCAGGCCGTCAACGCGCGCACGCATGATCTCGTAGTAACCCTGGTTCCAACCCAGCGCGTCGGCCGCCTCCTGACAACCGGGAATCAGTTCAAGCGCCTCGGCGAAGGCGGCGGCCCGGTAATGCGCCAGGAATTCGGTCTGCCGCCGCACCAGTTCCTGATAGGCGGGTGTTTTGGCCATGGCAACGCCGCCCAACAGCGCATGGGCGTGCTCCGGCTCCGTCTTGCCCTTGAGCATGACGAGATCGAGCTCGAGGGTGGCGTAGCCCTCGGCCTGCTGGCGGGTCTTCTCGCCGATGACGATGCCGACCCGGTAGGTCTTGCACTGCCCCTCCAGCCGCGACGCGAGGTTCACGTCGTTGCCCAGGCAGGAATAGGTCAGGCGCTGCGCCGAGCCGAAGTTCCCGACCGAGGCGTAGCCGGTGTTGAGACCGATGCCGATGGCGAGCGGAATATGCTCGCGCCCCGCCGCCACGGCCTCCGCGTGCAACTCCTCGTTCAACCGGTGCAGCTGCTCCTGCATGGCAAGCGCGGTGTCGCAGCCACGCGCCGCATGGCCCGGCACGGCGAGCGGGGCGTTCCAGAACGCCATGATCGCGTCGCCCATGTACTTGTCGATGGTGCCCTGGTGGCTCAGCACCAGGTCGGTCATCGGCGTCAAGAAGCGGTTCATGAACCGCGTCAGCCCGTGCGGATCGAACTGCTCGGAGATGCGTGTGAAGCCGCGCACGTCGGTGAACATCACGGTGATCTCGCGCTGCTCGCCGCCGAGCTGCAGCAGCTCGGGATGACGGGCGACCTGCTCGACCCTGTCAGGCGACAGATAGAGGCCGAAGGCGCCGCGGATCGCCGCCCGCTCGCGCTCGGTACGCATGAAGGCGATCGCCGTGCCGCTGACATAGATCGCCGCCAGGGTGAGTGGCGGATAGATCGGGTCGAACAGCAGATGGTATTCCGAGAAGGCGAACCACGGCACGGCAAGGCCGACGCCGATAAAGATGGCCGCCACGACCGCCATGCGGCCGGCCGACAGCCGCGGCAGCAGCACCACGAGCAGGATACCGATCAGCCCGAGATAGAGGAATTCCGCGCCGTCGGCGAAATCCGGCCGGGCGAGGAAGTCCTGCGTCAACATCTGCTCGGCAAGCTGCGCATGGACCTCGACGCCGGGCACGGCATCGTCGACCGGCGTGCTGCGCGTGTCCTTCAGCCCGATCGCGCTGGTGCCGACGAAGACGACCTGGCCGTCGAGCTTGGCCGCCGGCGCCGTTCCCTTCAGCACCGCGGCCGCCGAGACGTAGCGTTCTGCGCGATGGCCTGAATCGTAGAGGATCATGCGGCCACGCGCGTCGGTGCGGACCTCCAGGTCGCCGGTCTTGATGGCGACGATGCCGCTCCTGGTGCCGAACGACTCCTCCTGGTTGGCGCCGGACGACTTGATCACGTAGCTGTTGGCGCCCTGCGCCACGCGCATCGCCTCGATCGACAGGGCGGGAAACACACCCTCCTGCCCGGCCAGGCGGAACAGCATGGGCACGCGTCGGATCACGACCGTCTCCAGGTCGGTGTTGACGCTGCCGTTGCCCTTGGCCGCCGCCTCGAGGATCGGAATGGCCTTCACCGTCCCCTGCTGCTCCGGCAGGAACTGCAGCGGATTATCGCCGGCGAAGGCCATGCCGTGCTGTCGCTTGGGCGGAGTCTGGCCGCCCTTGAGGTCGAAGCCGAAGCCCAGGACCACGCGCGAATGCGCCATGGCGTCGGCCAGGACCTGGTCGTTGTCCTGCACTGCCGCGGCGAGCTTTTTCACCGTCTCGGGATCGGTGTAGGCTACGAGATCGCGCACCATGCGACTGATCGACGATCGGTCGGGTTCGGCGAACACCACGTCGAAGGCGATCACCACGGCCCCCTGCTCGGTGAGCTTGTCGACCAGCCGCGCGATGATGGTGCGCGGCCACGGCCACTGGCCGTATTCGGCGAGCGCCTCCTCGTCGACGTCGACGATCCGCACGGGCACGGAAGGATCGTAGGTGCGCGGCTTCAGCCGCTGATAGCTGTCGAAGGCGAGGTCGCGCAGGCGCGAGACCTCAAGTGGATCGATGGCACGCAGCAGCAGCGCGTTGATCAGCACGAGGACGGCGACGATCCACGGCGCGCGCGTATTGCCTCGGCCAAACAACCATCTCATGCGCATTCGGCAGTGGTCCCCCTGCAGCCGTCACTTTACTAAGGATGCCGCCCGAGCCAAATAGCGCACCTTGTCGATCATCCCCAAACACGCAGCACTTCTCGGCATCTATCTCAAGGTGGGGTCGCTGGTGCTGTTCTGTACCATGGATGCCATGGTGAAAGCGCTGGGCAGTACCTACGACGCCTTCCAGCTCATGCTGTTCAGGAGCGCCATCGCCATGGCGCCGGTGGCGGTCATCATCTGGCGCGCCGGAGGGCTCAAGTCGGTGCGTCCGAACCGGCCGTGGCTGCAGGCCCTGCGCATCATCGTGGCGTTCGGCAGCACGCTGGGCTTCTTCTACGTCTTCCCGCGCATGCCGCTGGTCGATGCCTATGCCATCTCCTATGCAGCCCCACTCTTCATGGTGGCGCTGTCGGTGCCCATGCTGGGCGAGCCGGTCGGCTGGCGGCGCTGGACGGCAGTCGTGGTGGGCTTCCTGGGCGTGCTGATCATGCTCGACCCCTGGGGCATGGACATCCACGCCATGTCGCTGATCGTGCTGGGCGCGACCTTCTGCTACTCGCTGTCGACCGTCATGCTGCGGCTGCTGAGCCGCCATGACTCCGACGTCGTCGCCCTCTTCTGGCTGTCGCTCGCGACCAGCGCGGCCTCGCTGGTCGGCGCCGTGCCCGCCTGGGTGTGGCCGACGTCCATCGACTGGCTGTGGCTGATCGTGATGGGCCTTTTGGGCGGCGTCGCGCAGATCCTGAACACGCGGGCCTGGCGGCTGGCGCCGACGGCGGTCCTGGCGCCCTTCGACTACACCTCGATCGTGCTGGCCATGCTGTTCGGCTACCTCTGGTTCAAGGAGGAGCCGTCCTGGACGGTCTGGTTCGGCCTGCCCCTGGTGATGGGGTCTGGCCTCTATATCCTGCACCGCGAGCGCATCCGGGCACGCGAGCGCGCCCTGGTCTCCCTGCCGTGACCGGCGCTAAGGCCTTGTGCGGCGAGGATAATTGTCCGCAGGCCATTTATGGGCATTTGCCGGTTGAAGCATTGACGAAGCCGCTCTCCAACCACATGTTGTAGGCATGACTGAGACCACCTTTTCCGTGACCGAGAGCGCGGCCAAGCGGATTGCCTTCCTGGCCTCCAAGGAGGCCAAGCCCGTCATGATGCGGGTGGCCGTGCTGGGCGGCGGCTGCTCGGGCTTCCAGTACAACTTCTCGTTCGAGGAGCAGCGCACCGACGACGACCTGGTGATCGAGCGCAATGGCGCTGCGGTGCTGGTCGACAGCACGTCGCTCGAGCTGCTCAAGGGCAGCGAGCTCGACTATGTCGAGGAGATGGTCGGTTCGTCCTTCCAGGTGAAGAACCCTAACGCCACCTCGTCCTGCGGCTGCGGCAACTCCTTCAGCGTCTGATCCACAGCGTTGTCGTCCCGGGCGTAGCGAGGGACCTTTCCTGCTGCGATAAAGGCCCCATGAAGATCGCGACCTGGAACGTCAATTCCGTCCGCAAGCGGACTGGAAACCTCCTGGCATGGTTGGAGCAGGCCAAGCCGGATGTCGTGGTGCTGCAGGAGATCAAGGCGCAGGAGCCGCAGTTCCCACGCCTCGAGGTCGAAGCCGCCGGCTACAAGGTCGAGATCGTCGGTCAGAAGGGTTTCAACGGCGTGGCCATGCTCTCGCAGCATCCGGTCGAGATCACTGCGCGCGCCCTGCCCGATGCGGTAGCCGACGAGCCGGCCCGTTACATCGAAGGCCGCATCGAGACCCCCAAGGGACCGCTGACGGTCGGCGGACTCTACCTGCCCAACGGCAATCCCATCGCCACGGAAAAGTTCGCCTACAAGATCGCCTGGATGGATCGCCTCAACCAGCGCGCCCGCGAGCTTCTGGCCAAGGAGGAGATGTTCGTGCTGGGCGGCGACTACAACGTCTGCCCGACCGAGATGGACGTCTACGATCCGAAGGCCTTCGCCAACGACGCCCTCTGCCAGCCGCAGTCGCGCGCTGCGTTGCGCGGCCTGCTCAATCTCGGCCTAACCGACGCGGTCCGAGCGTTCCACCCCGACGAAACCGTCTACACTTTCTGGGACTACCAGGCCGGCTGCTGGGCCAAGAACTGGGGCCTGCGGATCGATCACCTGCTGCTGTCGCCGCAGGCCGCCGACCGCATGATCAACGTCGGCATCGACAAGCCCGAACGCGGCCTGCCGGACCCGTCCGACCACGTTCCGGTGTGGTGCGAGCTGGATTTGGCTTCGTAGCTAGAAGTTAGGGAAAAACTGTCATCCCGAGCGAAGCGAGGGACCTTTAAGGCAGCAGGAAAGGTCCCTCGCTACGCTCGGGATGACACCGGCGTTGGTTCCACGTTTGGCCGTCATTCAGCTCCCGACCCGATCACGCCGCCGTCGGCGATGATGCATTGGCCACAGACGAAGTTGCCGGCCTTTGACGCCAGGAACACCGCTACGCCGCCGATGTCGTCGGGCTGGCCGATCCGCTTCAGCGCCGCCTTGCTCTCGTTGGCGCGGCGGATGTCGGGATTGTCCCACAGCGCCTTGGCGAAGTCGGTCTGGATCAGGCCGGGCGCGATGGCGTTCACGCGGATGTTGTGCTTGCCCCATTCCATGGCGAGCGACTTCACCAGCGAGAGATCGGCCGCCTTGCTCATGTTGTAGGCGGCGATGTGCGCCGAGCCGATCAGCGCGCCGATCGACGACACGACGATGAACACGCCGTCCTTCCGTTCCGCCATCTCCGGCCCGACCATGTTCATCAGCCACAGGTTGGACATCACGTTGTTCTGCATGATCTTGGCGAACACCTCTTCCTTCAGGCCCGTCAGCGGCCCGAAGTAGGGATTGGACGCGGCGTTGCAGACCATGATGTCGATCCTGCCGTAGGCCTTGCGGGCGGCAGCGACCAGGTTCTCGAGCTGGGCCTTGTCGGAGATGCTGGCGGCGACGGCTGTCGCCTCGCCGCCCTTGGCCTTGATGCCCTTCACGACCTCCTCGCAGGCCGGCAGCTTGCGGCTCGACACGACGACCTTGGCGCCATGGGCCGCCATCTGCTCGCAGATCGAGCGGCCGATGCCGCGGCTGCCGCCGGTCACCACCGCCACCTTGCCGGTCAGGTCGAACATCATCGCGCCGTCTCCTCGCCTTCCAGATCTTTCAGGTCTTGACCGACCTTAGCGGTGCGCGGGCGAACAGCGCAATCAACTCGACATGCGCGGACCACAGGAACTGGTCGATCGGCAGCAGTTTCTCCAGCCGGTATCCGCCGTCCTGCAAGGTACGCGCGTCGCGCGCGAAGCTTGCGGGATCGCACGAGGCATAGACGACGCGCGGCACCTTGGAACGCGCCAGCTCGGCCGACTGCGCAGCAGCGCCGGCACGCGGCGGATCGAGCAGCACGGCATCGAAACCGTTGAGCTCGGTCGCCGTCAACGGATTGCGGAACAGATCGCGCCGCTCGACGGTCACCCGCCCGCCCAACCGGCGCGCCGCTGCTTCAGCCGCGGTGACAGCCGGCTTGTCACTCTCGAACAGCGTGACCTTGCCGGCCCGGCCAAGCGACAACGCACCCACGCCCGCAAACAGATCGGCAAGCCGCGGCGCATCGCCGACCCATTCGGCGACCGCAGCCCGCATCGCCTGCTCGGCGCGCTTGGTGGCCTGCAGGAAGGCTCCGGGTGGCGGGTCGACGCGCGCCTCGCCGAACAGAAGCAACGGCGTGCGGCGCACGACGACGGGTTCGGCCGACGCCCGATCGCCCCAGCTCAGCCGCGCCAGGTCGGCGCGCTCGGCCAGTGCAACCAGCGCCTCGTGCCGCTCCAGCGACAGATCGAGGCGCTTGTGCGGCCTCAGCAGCAGGTCGATGCCGCTGTCGGTCTCGTTCGCTACGGCGTCGGCCGCAGCGCCGTCCGGCAGGATCGATGCAGCGGCGGTCCGCACCGGCTCCAGAAGCGCGCCGAGGGTCGGCCGGGCGACGACGCAGACGTCGACATCGACGATGCGCGGGCTCGTGCGCTCATGGAAGCCGGCGAGCGCGCGCCTGCCCTGCCGACGCAGCACGAAGTCGACACGGCGCCGCTCGCCAGGCGCGCCAACCAGAGGCGGCTCGAAGCGCGGCGCGTCGACACCACGCTGCGCCAGCGTCCGGACGATCAGATCGACCTTCCAGGCCGTATAGGCGTCGCGCCGCCAGTGTTGCAGGGCGCAGCCGCCGCAGACTCCGAAATGCGCACAGGGCGGCGGCTCGCGATGGCGCGACGGCGCGAGCACCTTCACCAGGTCGGCCGCGATGCCCTCACCGCGCTTGTCGCGTGGCGCCGCCTCGACTGTCTCGCCCGGCAAGGTGAAGGGTACGAAATAGCGCCGCCCCTCATGTTCGGCGATGCCATCGCCGCGGGCGCCGATCTCCAGGATGTCGAGTCTCACCCCAGCCAGCTCTTCGCCGGACGCATCTCGCCGACCAGCAGGCCGACCACGTTCTTCACCGGCGGATGCACGATCTCCTCGCGCTGACCGGCCGGCAGCACGCCGAGATGATCGAGCAGGCTTGCCATCGCGACTTCGGCGGCGCGGCCGGCGCCGTCCCACATCTTGATCGCCACGCCGAGGCCGAGCGTGGGCAGCATGCCGCAGAACACGCCCTCGGCGCCGGTCTTGATCTGCGCCACGCCGGGCAGTGCCGCGTTGATGCGCGTGCAGAAGCGGCCTGTGCCCGCCATCATGAACGGCTCGGCATTCATCGCGGTACGGATGCGGCTGGCCGCCTCCGCGTGCTTGTTCGACAGCCGAGAGGGCTCGGCCATGCTGGCCATGGCCCGCGCCAGGCTTTTGAGCGGCGTGGCGAGCGTTGGGATGCCGCACCCGTCGGTGCCGTACGGAAAGCTGTTGGCGTCCGTGCCGCAGAGATCGGTCATGACCTCGCGCAGGCGGCGCTGCACCGGGTGATTGTACTTGATGTAGTCCTTGGTCGGCTCGCCGTACTGCACCGCCGTGGTGAGAAAGCCCGAATGCTTGCCCGAGCAGTTGTTGAATGCCGCCGTCGGCATCCTGCCCGCGCGCGCCAGCTCCTCGATCGTGCCCTGCAGGCGCGGCGCATGCGTGCCGCATTCGAGGTCGGCCTCGCTCAGGCCCACCTTGGCGAGCCACGCCTGTACCGTCTCGACGTGCCGCCTCTCGCCGCTGTGCGAGGCGCAGGCCAGCGCAATGTGCTCGTTGCCGAGACCGAAGCGCTCCACCGCGCCGCTTTCGACGAACGCCATGGCCTGGATCGGCTTGTTGGCCGAGCGCGGCAGGATGAGCGAATCGATGTCGCCCCATGACGCCACTACCGCGCCGTCCGGCCGCACCACCGCGGCGATGCCCTCGTGGCGGCTCTCGACCACCGGACCACGCGTGACCTCGATGACGACCGACTTGCTCATCGCGCGCGCTCCAGCTTTACCACCGTAACGTTGTCCTGATGCTCCTTGGCCGTATCCAGCACGGCCTTGATCATCCCATCGACCGGCTTGATGGCGCTCGCGGCGATCTCCGCTTCCTTGAGCGACTGCACGCCGTCGCTGCACAGCAGCAGCTTGACGTCGGGACCGAGCTTGCGGCTGCCCTTGTCTATGAGGCTGAGCGGCTGGCCCATGACGGCCTCGCGCAGCGTATGGCGGCCGGGATGATGCTCGGCCTCGTCCGCCGTCAGCATGCCGCGTCTGACCAGGGCATCGATCTGCGGCGCCATCGAATGATCGGCGTTCAGACGCTCGATCGTGCCCGTCGACACCAGGTAGAACGGCGAATCGCCGACGCTGATCCAGCGCACCTCGTCGCCGCGCACCTGCGCCGCCACCAGGGTCGCCCCCATGCCCTCGAGCTCGGCCTTGCCGGCCGCGGTCCTGCCGACCGCTGCATTGGCCTCCGAAAGCCCGTCAGCCAGGCCGCCACCCTGCTCGATCGCGTGCACGAAAGCCTCGACCGCGACCTTGCTGGCCACGGCGCCGCCGGCATGGCCGCCCATGCCATCGGCGACCACCGCCAGCAATGAGCCGTCGCCGAGCGTGCGCAACGCCCAACTGTCCTCTTGATAGGGGCGCGCACCTTGATGTTGGCCGCCCTCGCCCCGCCACCGTCCTGCCATGTCCGACGCCAACCTCTAGTGCCACACCGCCGGCAGCTTGCTCAGCCCGCGCAGGGTGAAGCTGCGCCGCCACGCCGGTTTGTCCTTCTCCGGCAAGGTGAGGTTCGGCATGCGCTCGATCAAGGCGGCAAAGACCAGTTCCGCCTCGAGGCGGGCAAGCTGGGCGCCCAGGCAATGATGGATGCCGCCGCCGAACGACATCGGCCTGATGTGCTCGCGGCCGACATCGAGCCGGTCGGGATCGGGATACTGGGCTGGATCGCGGTTGGCCGCGCCCAACAGGGCAACGATGCTCTCGCTCTCGCCGAGCGTCACGCCGCCGATCTCGACCTCGGTGTTGGTGACGCGGCCGGTGAGCTGCACTGACGAGTCGTAGCGCAGCAGCTCCTCGACGGCGTTGGGGATCAGCGACGGGTCGGCCTTCAGCCGTTCCCACTGCTCGGACTGGCGATGCAGCGCCAGAAGACCGTTGCCGATCAGGTTGGTGGTGGTCTCGTGGCCGGCGCCGAACAGAAGGCCGATATTGGCCTCGAGTTCCTCCGCCGTGAGCTTGTCGCCCGCTTCTTCGGCACGTACCAGCTCGGTGGTCAGGTCGTCCTGCGGTTCGCGGCGGCGCAGGTCGCAAAGTTGCTTGAAGTAGACGCCCGCCATCTGGGTATTGAGGTTGGCCTGGTCCATCTCCTCGCGGGTCATCGGCACGGGCTCGAGGATGCGGCCGTTGACATTGCTGCCGGCCAGGAACGGCGCCCGTTGCTCTTCGGGAATGCCCAGCATGTCGCAGATCACGATCACCGGCAGGCGATGGGCGAGGTCGCGCATGACGTCCATCTCGCCCTTGTCGGCGACGCGATCGAGCTGATCATCGACGATCTTCTTGATGCGTGGACGCATGTCGGCGACGCGACGGGCGGTGAAGGCCTTGGTGACCAGGCCACGCAGCCGCGTATGGTCGGGCGGATCCTGAACCAGCATCGTGCGGGCAAGGGAGGCGACAGCCGGCTCGCTCATGCGGTCGATGTTGCCGTAGCGACGCTGAATGTTGCCGACGAAGTCCTTGCCGAAGCGCTTGTCGCGCAGGGCGAAAGCCACGTCCTCGTAGCGCGTGATCAGCCAGAAACCCTGCGGTGCCTTGAAGACAGGCGCTGTCTCGCGCAGGCGGCGATAGAACGGATACGGGTCGGCGATGAAGGCCGGATCGAGCGGATTGAACTCGAGCGGCTCACCGTCCACGACGGGCGGGGTCATGTCGTTCATGGCCATTTCCTTACCACGAAGCCTCTTGCGGCGCGAACAAGGTGGCCTCATCCCTACGCACATCTTGTTCCTCTTCCCTGAGGGGGAATCGACGCGCGTGGCCCCCTCACCCAACCTCTCCTCCTACCGGGGGAGAGGAGCATGAACGAAGCGGCCGTGAGGCGGAAAATTGTTCAAGGCGCACAGACTGTGCTCTAGCATCCCCGCATGTTTGCACTCACCCAGGGATTACGTCGCGCCGCCCAGACCAAGCCCGACGGCCCGTCGACCCATTTTGCCGGTCGCCGCCGGACCTGGCAGCAGACCATCGACCGGGTGAGCCGCATCGCCGGCGCACTATTCGCGCTTGGCGTGCGACCGGGCGACCGTGTGGCGATCCTGGCCCTGAACAACGACCGCTACTTCGAGTTGATGTACGCCCTTCCCTGGATCGGCGCCGCCATGGTGCCGATCAATACGCGGCTGGCGGCGCCGGAAATCGAGTACATCCTGTCCGACTCAGGCGCCGTGGCGCTGTTCATCGACACCGCCATGTCGCATCACCTGACGCCGCTCGAAAACAAGATGGCGGCCGTCCGCGAGGTCGTCTGGCTCGACGACACATCGGGGCCGGAAGGCCTCCTGCATTTCGAGGATCTCACCAACTACGATCCGGCGGTCGACGTCGGCGCGGCCAACGACGACCTGGCCGGACTGTTCTATACCGGCGGCACCACCGGGCGGTCCAAGGGAGTGATGCTCACCCACACCAACCTCGTGGTGAATGCGCTGAACGGCGTCGCCGGCATCGGCTTCAATGCCGACACGACCTACATCCATTCCGGGCCCATGTTCCATCTCGCCGACGGCGCCTCGACCTTCGGCGTCACCATGGCGGGCGGCCGCCATGCCTTCGTGCCGCGCTTCGAGCCGGTCGAGGTCTTGCAGACCATCCAGACCGAGAAAGTGACGCACGCCCAGTTCGTGCCGACCATGATCAACATGATCGTCAATCATCCGCGCTTTGCCGAATTCGACATCCGCACCCTCGCCTTCATCCTCTACGGCGCCTCGCCGATGCCCGAGGGCGTCCTGCGCAAGGCCATGCAGGTGATGCCGCACGTGAAGCTGATGCACGCCTACGGCATGACCGAAGCGGCCCCCATCGTGACCCTGCTCGACCCGCGTTACACCACGCTCGACGGACCGTTCGCCGGCAGGCTGAAGTCGTGCGGCCAGGTGGCGCTGGGCTGCGAGATCAAGGTGGTCGACGCCAACCGCGAGGAAGTGCCGCGCGGCACCTCGGGCGAGCTCGCCATCCGCGGCGCCAACATCATGAAGGGTTACTGGAACAAGCCGGCCGAGACCGAGGGCGTGCTCAAGGACGGCTGGTACTACTCGGGCGACGGCGCCTACATGGACGACCAGGGCTTCGTCTTCATCGTCGACCGCCTGAAGGACATGATCATCTCGGGCGGCGAGAACGTCTACTCGGCCGAGGTCGAGAATGCGATCTCGCTGCTGGCCGGCGTCAGCGAGGTCGCGGTCATCGGCGTGCCCGACGAGCGCTGGGGCGAGCGCGTGCACGCCATCATCGTCCCCAAGCCCGGTATCACGCTCAACGCCGACGACGTGATGGAGCACTGCCGCGACCAGATCGCCGGCTACAAATGCCCACGCAGCATCGACTTCCGCGACACGCCGCTGCCGCTCTCAGGCGCCGGCAAGGTGCTGAAGCGCGAGCTGCGCGAGCCCTACTGGAAGGGCTTCACCAAAGCCGTGAACTAGGAGCGTTGTTCCTTGGTGTGCGGAAAGATCAGCGATTGCAGGAAGCTCAGCACGAACCAGACCACCAGGAACGCCAGGCACTCGAGTGCGAAGCTCTTGAACTTGAAGAAGAACTCGGCGATGCCGAAGGCGATCAGGAACGGCACAGCCTCTTGCTTGGCCGCGACGAGAAGACCGAGATCCTTGATGAGTGAGAACACTGTATCCCCCGTTTTCAAAGCAACGCGTCATTGAAGGCGCACTGCTCCTTGAATTCAAGTCAATCCGAGATGCCTACCATCCCCTACTACGACTGGATCGCCCATCACGCCGGCCGACGGCCGGCCAGGCTTGCGATCCACGACCTCCAGACCGCACGCAAGTTCACCTACGCCGACCTCCACGCCCGCACCGACCGGCTGGCAGCTGCCCTCACCGCGCGAGGGATCGGCAAGGGCGACCGCGTCGCCCTGCTGGCGCCCAACTGCGCCGAGTACTTCGAGCTTCAATTCGCCTGCGGGCGGCTCGGCGCCATCATGCTGCCGCTCAACTGGCGGCTCGCCGTGCCCGAGCTGCAGTACATCTTGTCCGATTCGACGCCGTCGCTCCTTATTTACGACAAGAGCTTCGCCGACCAGGCACATCAGCTATCGACGCGGCTGCTCGAGATCGACCACGAGCGGCCCGACAGCGCCTACGAGCGGGCGCTGGCCACTGCGCCCCCGCCGAGCCCGGCGGTCGCGCTCGGCCACGACGATATCGCCATGGTGATGTACACCTCCGGCACGACGGGGCACCCCAAGGGCGCCATCATCACGCACGGCATGAACTTCTGGAACTGCGTGAACCTCGGCATTCCGGCCATGATCACGCCCGAGACCGTGCAGCTCGTAATCCTGCCGCTGTTCCACACCGGCGGCCTCAACTGCTACGCCAACCCCGTGCTGCATGCCGGCGGCGCGATCCTGGTGATGCGCACCTTCGATCCGGGCGCCGCCCTCGACTGCATCTCGGATCCCGCGCTCGGCATCACCCACTTCTTCGGCGTGCCCGCGCCCTATCAGTTCATGATGCAGCATCCCAAGTTCCAGGGCGCCGACCTGTCCCGCCTCAGGATTGCCGGCGTCGGCGGCGCGCCCTGTGCGCTCGCCATCCTGGAAGGATGGAGCGCCCGTGGCGTGCCGCTGGTGCAGGGCTGGGGCATGACCGAGACCAGTCCTGCCGGCACCATGCTCGATGCCGCCGACGCCATCCGCAAGGTGGGCTCGGCCGGCAAGGCGCTGATGCACACCGCCATCCGCATCGTCGACGACGAAGGCAATGACGTGCCGGCGGGCGGCATCGGCGAACTGCTGATCAAGGGGCCCAACGTCACGCCGGGCTACTGGAACAAGCCGGAAGCGACGGCGAAAGCCTTCACCGACGGCTGGCTGCATACCGGCGACGCGGCGCGCCAGGACGAGGAAGGCTTCGTCTATATCGTCGATCGCTGGAAGGACATGTACATCTCGGGCGGCGAGAACGTCTATCCGGCCGAGGTCGAGAACGTGCTGTTCCAGATCCCGGGCGTCGCCGATGCCGCCATCATCGGCGTGCCCGACGAGCGATGGGGCGAGGTCGGATTGGCGATCATCGTGCGCAAGTCGGGCGAGATGCTTGAGGAAGGCGATGTCATCCGCCACTGCCTCGGCAATCTTGCGAAGTTCAAGGTGCCGCAGTCCGTCGTCTTCGTCGACGTCCTGCCGCGCAATGCCACCGGCAAGGTGCTGAAGCGCGAGCTGCGCGTTCAGTTCGTCGGTTCGGACAAGCCTGCGATCTCTTGAGGAGCGCGGGCGTCTTCCTCTTCCGGACCCGCCGGCCTCCGGCCGGCTCATGACTCATGAGGCCGGCGGTCCGGAAGACTAAACCAGCGGCACGTAGTCGTATTCGCCGACGCCCTGCAGGATCAGAAAGGTGAGCGAGCTCTTGCCGGCATTGGTCACCAGGTGCGGCCGACCGGCGACGGCGACGTAGCTTTGCCCGACACCCAGCCGCACCTCTTCCTTGGGCTGCTGCAGGAACAGCCGCATCTCGCCTTCCAGGACATAGAAGGTGTCGCTGATGTTGGTATGGAAGTGCCAGGGCACGGTCTGCGTCGGCGAGAGCTGCAGCTCGCTGATGCGGAAGCCGGGACGCTCGGCATGGCGGTCGCGGCGCTCCACCTCGTAGAGATGGCTGGCGTCCTTGACGGGCTGAAGTCTGCGTTCGGCCTTCATCATCGATCCATCCTTTCGCAAAGGACCTGGACCCATTATGAACCTCGCCATGATCACGATCTACGGCGTCCACCGCTCCCGCGCCTCACGCAACATCTGGCTGGCCCATGAACTCGGCATCCCCTTCAAGCTGGTGCCGGTGATCCAGCACTACCGCCTCAAGGAACCGATCCCGGCGGACGTCGTGCACACCAAGTCGCCGTCGTTCCTCAAGGTCAATCCCAATGGCCACATCCCCACCTTGGAGGATGACGGCCTGGTCCTGCACGAATCGCTCGCCATCAATCTCTATCTCGCCAAAAAGCATGGCGGTCCGCTGGCGCCGTCCAATGTCGGCGAGGACGGCTTGATGGGCATGTGGTCGCTGTGGGCCGCGACCGAGGTCGAGGCCCATTCGCTGTCGATCGCTCAGAACGGCCCGACAGCCAGTGCGATCGATGCCCTGCGCGCGCCCTTCGCAGTGCTGCAAGAAGCGCTTCCAAACGGCTTCCTGGTCGGCGATCGCTTCACCGTGGCTGACATAAACGTCGCGGAGGTCGTGCGCTACGCCGATGGCGCCACGGAACTCTTCAGGGGAGCACCCAGGGTGAAGGCCTGGTTCGAAGCCTGTCGCGCCCGTCCTGCCTATCGGAAGATGTGGGACGCTCGCGAGAAGGAGCCGGCCTAGACGTTCGCATTCCGCCTCTCGGGGGCTGTAGTCAAGATGCAACGCGAAAAGCCGATTCCCTCCGGGCGAGGCATGGCCTAGGCTTGGCCACGCGGCTAGCTCTCGGGACCGCCGCGGACCAGGTCTATGGCGGCCATGGCAGGCTCGGCGCGTAGCGCCGTGCGGTCGCGGACTAGGGGCAGAACGTCTATGAGGATTCTCGCGGAAACGGCGGAACGCAGCATCGTGACGGTGCTGGCGGTAGACACCGTCAATTCCACCGGCCATATCGCCGGCAACGATCCTGACGATGCCCAGGAACTGCTCGATCGCATCTACGAACATCTCGACGGGACGATCAGGCGCGCCGGCGGCCTGATGGTGAACTATTCAGGCGACGGCGGCATCGCCGTGTTCGGATGGCCGACCTCGATGGAAGACCATGCCGATCGCGCCTGCGAGACGGCGTGGCTGATCCAGCATCCCGCCAGCGATGCCGGCCGCATTCGTGACATGCTCAATCGCCCGATTCGCTTCCGCGTCGGCATCCATTCCGGCCTGGTCGGCTTGCGACGCATGGACATGCAGATCGGCTCGCGGCTCGATCCGGTCGGCGGCACCGTTCACATCGCCGCGGGCTTGCAGAAGCTGGCGCCCCCTGACAGCATCTTCGTCAGCTCGAAGACCGTCGAGTTGTGCCGCTCGGCACTCGAGCTCACGCCGCTCGAAGACGTCAAGGTCCTGAAACAGATCAATGCGAGCGCTTACAGCCTGGGCGGGCCGCCGCGCGCGCCGGGCATAGGCGACAGTGGTTCGCGCAACTACCGTACGCCGTTGATCGGCCGCCAACGCGAGCGCGATTCGGTGCGCCAGGCGCTGGCCAGGCAGGATCGCGGCTGCCGCGCCATCGCCGTGATCGGCGAACCGGGCATCGGCAAGAGCAGGCTGGCGGCCGCGGCCATCCAGGACGCTCAGCAGAGCAGCAGGCTTGTCCTGATCTTCCGGGGCGATTCACGGCGCCGCACGACCCCGTACTCGGCCGTGCGCTCGCTCATCCTGACGGCCTCTTCGCTCAGCGAGGCCGCGACGGATGACGAGGTCATCGGCGGCCTGACGGCGGCCGGAATCCAACATCTCAAGGATGGGCCGCTGGGCACCGTGCTGCTGGCCAGGCCCAGCGGCGAGGATGCCTCGGCGGGTCAACCGACCCAGACCCAGATCGCCCGCGCGCTCGTCGAGGCCCTGACGAAACTGACATCGGGTACTTCGACGCTGATCGTGATCGAGGATCTGCATCTTCTCGACCTCGAAAGCATCTACTGCCTGCGGCTGATGGGCGAGAACGCTGTCTGCGAACCTTGTACGCTGCTGGTTACGGGACGACCGGAGTCGCTTGCAGAGGCTCGGGACATCGCCGCCACGGTCCTGCGGCTCGATCCCCTGCCGCGCGCCGAGATGCGCGAACTCGCCCACCAGCTGTGGCCGCCGGGCACGCCGCTGCCGTCCATCGTCGACAAGCTTCTCGACAGGGCGGACGGCGTGCCGTTCGTGCTCGAACAGATCGTGCTGTCGATCGAAGACGCCCCGAGCGAGAGCATCAACCTGGTGCCGCAAAGCGTCCAGTCGGTGATCCACGCCCGCCTCAACCGCCTTTCGCCGAGCGCAAAGGAGTGCGCGCAGGCATTGAGTGTTCTGGGCAACGAAGTCGAGGTCGAAGTTGCCCTGCAGGTATTGAACAAGGACAGCGAGACGCTGCTGCGTGACTGCGCCGAGCTCGAACGGCTCGATATCGTGCAGCCGTCGATCGGCACGTCGATCCGTTTTCGCCATGCCATCGTCGCGGAAGCCTGTTCAGAAACAGTGCCGGGGCCGCGGCGACGGGACCTGCACCGCGCCGCGATCGTCGCCGTCACCGCGACCTATTCCGATCTCGGCGGCCAGCTCGAGCGCCTCGCCTTCCACGCCGAGAGTGCACGCAACGACGAGCAGGCGCTCGAGTATCTGTGGCTGGCCGGGTTGCGCGCCAGGCGCAGTTCGGCAAACGGATCGCTCTTCCTCATCTTCCAGCGCGCGATGGAGTGTGTCGAAAGGATCGGCGAACCGGCGGAAAGGCGGTTCGTCGACTTCGTGCTGATGGCGTTCGCCCAACTCGTGTCGATCGGTGAATTCAGCAAGATGAACCCCTACCTGCCGCGCGCCCTGGAACTCGCCCAGCGCCAGAATCGCGTGGGCAAGGTTTGCGCCGCCTTGTGCCACATGGCTTTGCTCAGCTGGTTCAAGGGCAACTACGTCGATTGCCGTGAGCAGAGCGAAAGGGCGCTCGTGATCGCCAGCGAGCTCGACAATCTGCCTCTGCAATTCAGCGCCAAGTTCATGCTGGGCAGCGCCCTCTACGGCACGGGAAAGATCAATCGTGCGATCGACGTCCTGCGCGAGCTGCGCGATGTCTTCAGCGGTCCGCTCGAGACGACACGCCTGGGCGCTGTGTCAATTCCTGCATCGCTTATCCGCAGCTTCCTGGGCTGGCTCCTGATGGAGGTCGGCCTCTACGAGGAAGGGCTGGGTCATGCCGAGCAGGCGCTGGAGATTGCCACGCGGGAGGGCGAACCCTACTCCGAGCTGCTCGCCCGGATGGGGCTGGGCCGCAACCTGCTGAAGCTGCGGCGCGACCGTGACGCAGCGGATTGCCTGGAGGTCGCGGTCAACCTGATCGATCAATACGGCTACGATCCGGCATTGCCGCACGTCGTCGGCCTGCTGGCGAGCGCGCTGGCGCGGACGGGCGAACCGGCAAAAGCCGTGTGGGCCGTCGAGGCTTGGCTGGCGCGCGGCCTGCAGGACCGCACCGGCCGGCTCGAGCTTTACTACCTGAATGCCGGCTACGCCGAGGCGTTGGCCGGGCTGGGTTCCTCGTCGGATGCGCTGGCCGCGATCAATCGTGCGCTCGACATCGCGCGCAGCATCAGCAACCCGTGCCTGATCGTGCAGGGTCTCGGCGTGCGCGCGAGCCTGCTGACGGCCTTCGAGCCCAGCTCAGCGCAGATATCCGCCGACCTTGCCGAGCAGACGAGCCTCTGCCGGCAGTACGGCCTGGTCGCCGACGAGCAGCTCAGGGTTTCTTTGGCCAGTCCGGCAGAACACTGACGAACCGCGTCGACAGCCCGACGTTCACCTGTGCGATCTTCTTGAGCTCGCCGGCGGCGCCCGCGACCTTCTTCAGTCCCTTCAGCCGCCCTGCCGCCTTGAGGCACTCCGTGAGGAGATAGAGCGCAAGCTTGTCCCTGCCCCAGCAAAGGCGGCCGGGTGCCTGGGCGTCGCCGAACAGCAGGTAATCCCCGAGATTTCGCTTCGGTCCGGGAAGGATGGGATCGAGCGAGAACTGCTTGGGCTGGTCGAAGGCAACGGGATCGAAGCACGCGGCGGCGATGAGAGCTGCAATCCAGTCGCCTTTCTTGACCGTGTCCTTGCCGTACTGCTCATCCTGATTGGCGCGCCGCATCAGCAGCTTGACGGTGGGATTTAGCCGCCAGGTCTCGTAGAGCAGGCGCTCGATGCCTTCGTCGAACTTCGCCTGCGACGGCGTCACCTTCATGATCAGTTGGATGAGCGACGATAGATCGATGCCGGCAGTCAACGCCGTATGGACGACCGCACCCAGAGTCGGTGCAATGACGACCGCCGAGCTTGCGACTTCCAGCAGCAGCATGCGGACCAGGCCATAGTAGGCCTCGACCGACAGGGCATTTGGTTGGGTCGGGTTCGCGAACGTCGCCTCCAGAGATACGAACGCCGCCAGCAGGTTGGCCTGCGGCGGCAGTCGCTGCACCCTGGCCTTTACGATCAGCGTGTCGATATGCGTCAGGAACTCCCGGCCTGCCTGCACACCGAGCGCCTTCAGCTCCTCCTGCTGCAGGTAGTTGCCGACGATGTCGACGAACATCAGGATCGACCAGACCTGCCAGGTCGCCAAGCCGACGTCTTCGGGCTTGCCGCCTTTGATGGCGGCAAGCCATTCCGGATCGATCTGGGTCAGATGCTGGCGAGAGAAGCGCAAGGCGATCGCCATCTCGGTCAACCAGTCCGGACCGGGTGTGCCGAACAACTCGCTGATCACGTTGTAGGTCGTGACGGATCCCAGGTCATAGACGATGTCGATGGTCCGGTGGGACGCTGTTCGCCGCAGCGTCGCTTCGATGTTCCGCTTGGTCAGCCGCGCCAGGCGCACATAGACGGACTCCTGGGGAGTCGACAGCGCCGCCCAGCCTGCTTCCAGGATCTTGATCATGAGCGCACGCTTCGCGCCTGTGACAGCGTCCGGCTGCGTGCTGACGATCATGTCCTGGCCGGTGCTGATGGTCCGGGTGGCCTCCTGGTAATGAGCAACCGAGGTGATCATCTGGCCGGCCGCATCAGTCCGCATGCTGAGCGCCTGCTTGACGTGGGCAACGCGGGCCACGAACGCGACCGGCGCAGCCCCGGGATCACCGGCAGCCGCTGACGGCATCCCGACACGCACGACGTCTTTTGCTCCTGCGAAGATCTGGCCGGCATAGCCCTTGATCCGCCTCTCGTCGAGAAGCGCGGGAGCCATGGCGTCGCCCATGCTGTAGCCCTCGTAGGGCAAGTCCGCCGCGTCGACGGCGAATTTCTCGCCATTCGCGAGCTCGCGCATGGCCTTGACGCCAGGGGCGAAGAAATAGTCGCCGCCGCGCGTGATCACGAAAGGCGGCAGGCCCGTCACCGGCGACACGGCGCCGCTTTCGAGGAAGGAATCGGTCGGCCTGCCGAGATTGGCGCCGGTCAAAGGACAGCGATTGAGGCCGGCCTGGCCCAGGATCTCACCCTTGTTGATCCAGTCGCCCTGGATCACCTCGAACTGCAGGTCCAGGCGCGAGTTCGCGGCAATGAACAACAGGCCCCGCTTGCGACCATCGTCCGGCGAATCCATCGGCAGCAACGAACCGCCATAGGCCATGCCGCGGCGCAGGAGGCGATGGCGACGCACGTCGTTGGTACCGCCGATATCGCGCGGATTGGTCCGGCGGGTATGCGACCCGAGAGGGCAACGCCGTCCTTGCGGATCATCCGCGGCATAGCGGAAATCGTTGAGAAGCCCGTCCGGATCGCTTCCCAGATCCCGTGGTGCATCGGGCGCCACGGTCAGCGGCGTGCCGTTCGGCCAGCGTCCGACGAACTGCGCGGCGAGCTTGTCCTGGGCGGCATGGTCGTTGGGGCGTTGGCTCGCCAGATAGGCACGAAACGCCGCGACGTCCTGCTCGAGCTTGCGGAAGACCAGGAACGTACTGCCTTCCCGCAGCAGCTTGTGAATGGGCAGATGATGCTCGTTGCCGTCCTCGTCCCGCTCACTGAGGTAGATCTCGCCATGAGCAACCGGCGTCCAGGTTCGGTTGCGACTTGGCGTGCCACCACCCGGGAGCGGATCGCCGAGGTTCATGTCGACGAACGGCTGGCTAATGCCGTCGCGAAAACCGAAATGTTCCATGCGATACGGTGGGCGGACGACCCGTCCGTTCCTGTCGACATGATAGGGATCTTCGCCGAGCTCGACATGGAGGATCTCGATACCCAGCGGCAGGCACAACAGCGTCATGATGGTGCGCAGCGTCTCGCCCCACCCGTTGGTGCCGGTACCGTCGTTGAAGGCGCTTACATCGTCGCGCAGCCGTCGACGGGAATCCTCCGAGATCGGCTGGTCGTCGCCATCGACGAGATAGCCGCCGGTGAAGTAGCCGTGCACACAGTCGAGCCCGAGGACTCCCTCCCAATTCTCCGGCGCGCTCGGGCCGATGTCGCCAAGCCGATCGGCGCGCGCCGCCATGCCCTGCCTGAAGGCTTCGGGAAATGAAGCGAGCGTCGGCTCGCTCAATTGCAGCGCCTTCAGACCCGGGAAGGTGAAGGCGAAATTGATCGGAACCGGATCCCATTGCTTCTCGACCTGCTCACGGTCGCGCGCCAGCCCGGTTTCCACGGCCTCGCTGCGTAGCACGGCGGGCCGGACGACGCCGTCCTTCGGCCCAGCCTGTGCCGGCGCGAATTGTCGGAACAGCTCGTAGGCGAACGTCCCCAGGAGCCCGCCCGACAACGCCGTGCGGCCGGCGGCAGCGGCGGTGTTGCCGAACTTCGCCACGAAGGCATTAAAGTTGCTCGGGTTCGACAGCGTGACATACGCCGCCCGTGCAACGTCTGCCTTGATCGGCGCGGTGAAGCCTGCCGGCAGTCGAGTGAATGCGCCTTTCGAAAAGTCCTCGATCGCCTGGAAGAGGAACTCGTACGCTTGCTGGTCGGGGCCGGCTTGCGCCGGCATCTGGATACCCGCCTTCTCGCACTCCGTCCTGAAGGTCTTCCAGAAGTCGTCCGACTTGGCCTCGACGAGGATTTTCAGCCAATCCAGAAAGAGCTGAGCCGGCGCCTGCGGGTCGTCCAGCTTGGCCGGCGCGACGCCGGCCGCGGCCTCGGCATCGAGCGCCAGCGCAATCTGCTTCAGGTTCGCCGTCAGACGGGCCGTTGACAGGATCCGGAAGAAGAAGAACAGCGACCAGTTGCGCGTCGTGCCGTCGACGAAGCGTGACGCCCGGCCGAGATGGGCCTGCACGGAGGTTGCAAGTCCCGAAGATACCGGCGGCAGCCGGTCTGCCTCACCATCGTATGCCATCACGGTCCCCGTTCAGCTCTTCGATTTGTAGACGCCGCCAGGCGACGGAAAATCGCCGGCGTATTGCTGCGTCCGTGCCAGGAATTGGTCGAACAGCTCGTCCATGGGTATCCCGGGCGATCCGTTCGCCGGCCGGACCTCGGCGACGAACTCGTCGAAGCGACGCTTGAAGTCCTGGAGCTGCTTGATGCGCACCAGCGTGAGGTCGCCATAACGCGAGTAGAAGAGATTTGTGTCGATCTGATATCGCTTGATCCAGGACCAGAACGCTTCGAAGTTCCGCGTCGTGCCGTAGTCCTCGCAATTGCGGAACAGAGAATCGAAGTCGTCGGCGATGAACTGGGCGATATCGCGGAAATAGACGCGGATGTCGCCGTCGAACTCGACGAGCGTCAGAAGCCACGAGCGAAACGTCGGCGGTGTTGCGGCAGGTGCGTCAAGCGGGACGTAATCGTCGAACGGCTTCGGGACCTTGCCCCTGGCGGTTTGGTCGTACTGCACGCCCGGCACGTCGGAATAGACCAGATACTGCTCGGGTCGGAGGATGATCATCCTGCCGAAGTGAATGGTGCGGATTCTGTCGAGCTCGATCGGGATCCCCTGCTGAACCCGGGCCGTGAGATTGTCGATCGAGAACCGAAGGCGCTCTTCGTAGGTCCGGCGCTCGCCGGGAATACGGCCGAGCTTGATCGGAGCCAGGACGGCGATCTCCGAGACCTGACCAGCCGTCTTGGACTTCACCCAGTTGAGTGGCGTGGAAGGAGGCATGCTTCGACCTAACCTGCTGTTGGCGTCATCAAACCGTCAAAGGACGAGGGGATGCTCCAAACTGCAGTGGTCATGATGGTGCGCGCCGCCCGCAAGGCGACCCGACGCCTGCCCAGCCAACGCCGACGCCTCGCGTCGGCAGTTCTGCTCCACCGCCGCATTCCCGCTCCCCAGCGGCACGGCGCGCCACGGTTGAAGACCGGACGCAGCCGCGACTACCTATACGGTAGTCGCAACTCTAACGGCGCTCCAGAACTCATCTGTGCGAAAAGTCACAGAGCGAGCGTTAATCGATCGATCGACGGTGCAAAGCCGGGGTGTTCGTAAAATCTGCGCGCATTTCGATTGAAGGCGTGCACGGCCACGCCGACATGGCTCGCCCCCTGCCCCCGCGAATCCTATCCAGCTCGGCGACCAGCACCGTCGAGCCGACGCCGGTGAGCCACTCCTCGATCTGTCTGCGGGTGCGCGCCGGCCCGTCGAAGCGGCGAAAGACGTCCGGCCGCGCCAGCCGTTGGAATTCGTCCAGCTCGTCGAACAGCGCGACCAGGGCGTCGTAGTCGTCCATGGTCGCTTGGCGGATGCGAACCGGGCCGCAGCTCACGCCGCCAGCACCAGCCGATCGGCGGCCGCCGCAAAACCGAAACTTTCGTAGAAGCGTCTCGCATCCCCCTCGCCGACGACGGCCTCGACCTGCGCGGCGCGGCGTTGGCGTGCCCATTCCACAACGGCCGCCAACAGGCGCCGTCCGATCCGCTGGCCACGCTGGTCCGGATGAACCACAAGGTTGTCGACTTCGACGACCTTGTGCATGCCGCCGCCCGGCTTGGGCATGATGCGCGTCAGCAGCACGGCGACGCCCAGCACACCGATCTCGCTCTGCGCCACCAGGAGCGTCGTGCCCGGCGTCTCGAGCCACGTCAGCACCTGTTCGCGCGCATGGGCAGGCTCGTCGAGCAATGCGACAAGCGCCTCGCAGTCACGCGGACCCGCCAGGCGCACGCGTATCGACGGCGGCAACGCCGTTCTATGCTCAGCTTCAATGATCGACATCTCGTCCTCCGTTTGCGGTCCCGCCGCGGCCCGGAGGCCCTTTCCAGAAACACAGAAGCCGCCGGGAAGCGGCGGCTTTGTCAGGTCACAACCCTTCGCGCCGCCTATTTCAGCAGCGTAAAGTACCAACCCTTCTGGAGCAGGTTCGTGGTCATGGTTATTGTATAAGCCCGCGACGGTGGCGCTGTCAACGCGCCCTCCAGTATCGTCTCGTCCATGAATGCTTCCCTCTCGACGGCCGCACCCTGGTGGCGGCGCAACACCGGCAAAAGGCTGCTCATCCGCGGTGGCCGACCGCTCACCGGCAGCTATCCGATCAGCGGCGCCAAGAATGCCGTGCTGCCGCTGATGGTGTCGGCACTGCTGACGCCGCATCTCGTGACCCTGAGAAACGTGCCCGCCAATCTCGATGTCGCCGTGCTGGCCGCGCTGCTGCAGCGCCTGGGCTGCGACATGCATTGGTCAACAAGCGTGTCTGGCCTCGCCGTGACGATCGCCGCCGATCGCGTGCAGCCGCAGCAGATCGATCCCGAGCTGGTCACACGCATGCGCGCTTCGGTGCTGCTGCTCGGTGCGTTGCTCGCCCGCTGCGGCGAGGCGGCGCTGCCCATGCCGGGCGGCGACGCCATCGGCTTGCGCGGCATCGACTTCCATGTCGCGGGCCTGCGCGCCATGGGAGCTTCCATCGAGCTCGCCGATGGCACGATCCGTGCGACCGCACGCAACGGCCTCCGCGGCGCCGATATCCTGCTGCCCCAGCCGTCGGTCGGCGCCACCGAGAACCTTCTGCTGGCGGCTGTTGCAGCTGCGGGCACGACGACCATCCGCAATGCCGCCCGTGAACCGGAGATCGCCGACCTCGCCGCCTGCCTGATCGCGATGGGCGCCAGGATCGCGGGCCTTGGCACGCACGTCCTGACGGTCGAGGGCGGCGCACTGCTGGGCGGCGCCGTGCACGCCGTCCTGCCCGACCGTATCGAGTTCGGCACCCTCGCCTGTGCCGCGGCGCTGACCGACGGCGAACTGTCGCTACCGAACGGGCGCATTGGGCTGCTCGGCACGGCGGCATCCTCTTTCGAGGCTGCCGGCGTCGCGCTGCAGAAAACGGAAGAAGGCGTCATCGCCCGCCGCGCCGCGACGGGCCTTCGGGGCATCGACGTCACCACTCAGCCCTATCCCGGCTTCGCCACCGATCTGCAGGCGCCCGCGATGGCATTGCTCACCATGGCAACAGGCGCCAGCGCCATCACCGAGACGATCTTCGAGCAGCGCTTTCGCCACGTCGACGAGCTGCGCAAGATGGGCGCCGACATCGTCGTCCGTGGCCGCACGGCGCGGGTCCGCGGCGTCGAGCGCCTGCGCGGCGCCTCCGTCACCTGCACCGACGTACGGGCCGCGGCGGCGCTGGTGCTCGCCGCGCTTGGCTCGGCAGGGCAAACCACGTTGCACGGCCTCGACCATCTGGATCGCGGCTACGACGGCATGGCGGCGAAGCTCGCCCTGTGCGGCGCCGACGCCTCGCGTCAGTAAATGCCCGGCACGAGGCGCCAGGTTCGCGCGCAGTAGTCGTCGTACTGGCCGCCGAACTGCGAACGCAGCAACGCCTCCTCCGAGCGGATGCGCGCCACCAGCGGCGGGATCATGAGCACGACGAGCAGCACGCCCGCGAGCGAGCGGAACGCCAGCGCCCAGCCCAGCGACAGCACGAGCATTCCGAGATAACTCGGATTGCGGATGCCGCGATAGATGCCGTCCGTCACCAGCGTGTGGCCCGGCTGGATCGCGACCAGTCCGCTGAAGCGGCGCCCGAGCACGAAGACGGGCCACAATCGCAAGGCACCGCCGCTTGCATAGAGGATGACGCCGATCCAGCGGACGGTGTCGCCGTCGGTCGTCCAGAACTCCTTGCGCTCGGTGTAGGCCGGCAGCCAGGCCGAGAGGAGGCCGATCACGCCCAATGCAGCGATGACCCAGCGGTTGGAACGATCCTCACGTTCACCGACACTGAGGTTAGCGGAGCTGAACAAGGCGGCACCAGTCATCGCGACGGTTACGACGACAAGCGCGGTGCGCGCCGGATTGGCAAAGAACGCATCAATCCCGCCCCAGCCCGCAATGGCGAGGCCGAGATAGACGAGAATCATTGCTGCTGAAGCGAATGCCAGCGTGGGCTTGGACATGCCATCCATTTGGTCATGACGTGCGTGAAATCAAAGCACCGCCATGCTTTAGTCTGTTGTCGGACGGAGGTTGCAGTGATGCCTCGACTTTTGACCGTGCTTCTTGCGTTCATTCTCGCGCTACCCGCGACAGCACAGGAAAAGCCGCAGCCGTGGCCCACCAAGGAATGGGCGACCTCCTCCCCTGAGGAGCAGGGCATGAGCTCCGACCGCCTCGCTCGCCTGGTCGAATTCGGCGGCTCCAACAACATGGACAGCCTGTTGGTGACGCGTCATGGCCGGATCGTGCTCGACGCCACCTATGCGCCGTTCCGCGCCGGCTTGAAGCATCGCATCAACTCGTCCACCAAGGCTGTCATCAGCACCTTGGTCGCCATGGCGATCAGGGACGGCAAGCTCGACAGCACGGACCGCAGGGTCCTGGAATTCTTCGCCGATCGCACCATCGCCAATCTCGATGAGCGCAAGAAGGCAATCACGATCCGCCACCTGCTCGACATGACATCCGGCCTCGAATGGTCGGAGGGCCTCGACGGCTTCAGGTCCTTCATCGCCATGGAGCGCAGCTCCGACTGGCAGCAGTTCATCCTGGATCAACCGATGTCGACGGCCCCGGGCACGGTCTTCTATTACGACAGCGGCAACAGCCACTGTTGTCGGCCATCCTGACCAGGGTCACGGGCAAGAGCGCGCTCGACTATGCGCGCGAGACGCTGTTCGGCCCCCTCGGCATCGAAGACGTGATGTGGCGCGCCGACCCGCAAGGGGTCTCGGGCGGCGGCGCCGGCCTCTACATGCATCCGCGCGACATGGCGAAGATCGGCTATCTCTACCTGCGCGGCGGCGTATGGGAAGGCAAGCAGATCCTGCCGGCGTCGTGGATCGAGGCCGTGCGCAAGGCGGACATCGACATGCGCGAGTCCTGGACGAAGGATCTGCGCTACGGCAGCCAGTTCTGGGTGATACCGGGCCGCGACGCCTACATGGCCGTCGGTTATGACCGGCAGCTCATTGTCGTCATGCCCAAGCTCGACATCGTGGCGGTGACCACCGGCTCGGCCCGGTTCTCGCCTCAGAGTGGCCTGCCGGGCAGACCGCGCTACGGCCTTACGGCACTGGTCGACCAACTTGCCGGCGCCGTGACTGCGGACGCGCCGGTGCGAGTCGATCCCGCGGCAACGGCCGCGCTTGCCCAGAAGGTCAAGGACGCAGCCATCGAGTGGCCAGGGCCGGTAGGCGAACAGCCGGTCATGGCGAAGACGATCTCCGGCAAGACTTGGCGGTTCGCTGCCAACGAACTGCGGATCAAGTGGCTCAAACTCAAGCTCGATGGCGCCGAGCCGTCCTTCGAATACGAATCCGAAGGTGGCCCGGCGACGCCGGCGGCGCGCTTCGGCGGGCCGATTGGATTCGACGGGTACTATCGCATAGGTGGACGCCAGCGCTACGGGCTGAGCGCCGCACGCGCCCGGTGGCTGCCAGACGGCAAGACACTCGTCCTCGAAACCCAGACCCACGGCAGCGACGATGCTGCGCGAGTCTCGCTCGAATTCGACGACAAGACCGTCGACGTGAAGTTCGAGGCAGCCTTCGGCTACAAGGCGACGCTGACCGGCCGGACCGACGATTGAGGCGGGCCTACTCGGCCGCCACCGCTATCGCCTGCTTGAGCCCCGGCATGGTGAAGCCGAGCTTGTCGAGCTTGGCGATCATGTCCTTGCCGGCCTTCTCGTCGGTCTCGATCAGCGGCGGGCGCACCGGCGTCCAAGCGGCGTCGTCGCCGTAGTGGGCGACGCAGTACTTCAACGCCGGGATCATGACGTAGCCCTGCATGACGCCGCGCACCTCGTTGATCCAGCCCTGCAGCTTCTCGCCCTCGGGCGTGGCGTACTTCTTGTAGGTCTCGGCGATCTTGCCCGGGTTGATGTTGGCGGTGGCGCTGATGCAGCCCGCGCCGCCCGACTTGATGTTGTCGATCAGCGGCTTCTCGTTGCCCGAGAAGACGTCGAAGCCGTCCTTGGCGAAGGCGTCGATCATGCTCTTGGTGTGCGCCCAGTCGTCGGCGCTGTCCTTCATGCCCGCGATCTGCTTGGGGTACGCCTTCATCAGCCGCTCGACCAGCTTGTGGGTGATCGGCACCGCCGAGACCGGCGGGATGTGGTAGAGGTAGACACGCAGGCGATCGTCGCCGACGCGCTGCACGACCTCCGAGAAGAAACGGAACAGCCCCTCTTCCGGCACGCCCTTGTAGTAGAACGGCGGCAGCATCAGCACGCCGCCGACGCCGAGCTTGGTGGCATGCGCGCTGACCTCGGCCGCCTCGTTGATCGAGCAAGCGCCGGTGCCCGGCATCATGCGGTCGGTCGGCACGCCTGCCGAGACGATCGCCTCGAGGAGCCCCATGCGCTCCTTGGCCGACATGGAGTTGGCCTCCGAGTTGGTGCCGAACACCGCGAGCCCGCAATCCTGGCTCAGCAGCCACTTGCAATGCGCAATGAAGCGGCCGACGTCGGGCGACAGGTCGCGCTTGAAGGGGGTGACGACGGGCGAAAGAACGCCTTTGATCCGCGCTGCGGCCATGATTTGATTTCTCCGAGGAGTGGCGCGCCCTTATTGCAACGAAGCGCCGGAGACGTCCAGTGGCAGAAATCCTTCCCCAAGACGGCACAGCAGGCACCCTGATCGGCCGAATCCAGGGCCGAGCTGGCCCCAGCGTCGTCGCCGTGCGCGCCGAGGGCGTGTTCGACATCACCGCGGCCGCGCCGACCGTGGCCGACCTCTGCAATGCCGCCGATCCTGTGGCGATTGCCCGCAGCAAGGGCCAGCGAATCGGCTCGCTCGAAGAGATGGTCCCGGCCCTGCTCGCGCCCATCGACCTGCAGGCCATCAAGGCCGCCGGTGTGACTTTTGCCGTCAGCCTGCTCGAACGGCTGATCGAGGAGCACGCCAAGGGCGACCTCAGCCGCGCCGACCAGGTGCGCAAAGAGCTGAACTCCCTGATCGGCGCCGACGTCACGACTATCAAGCCCGGCTCGGCCGAGGCCGAGGCACTGAAGAAGACCCTGATGGCCCGCGGCGCCTGGTCGCCCTATCTCGAGGTCGGCATCGGGCCTTACGCCGAGATCTTCACCAAAGCTCCGCCGATGGCCGCCGTCGGCTATGGCGCGGAGATCGGCATCCGGTCGGACTCCGACTGGAACAACCCCGAGCCCGAGGTGACGCTGGTCGTCAGCGCCAAGGGCACGATCGTTGGCGCCACGCTCGGCAACGACGTCAACCTGCGCGACATGGAAGGCCGCAGCGCGCTCCTGCTGGGCATCGCCAAGGACAACAATGCCTCCTGCGCCATCGGTCCCTTCGTGCGCCTGTTCGATGCGACCTTCACCCTCGACGACGTGCGCAAGGCCAAGGTCGACCTCGAAGTCACCGGTCCCGACCAGTTCCGCCTGCGCGGCTCGAGCGACCTTTCAAAGATCAGCCGCGACCCGACCGACCTGGTGCGCCATGCCATGGGCGACACGCACCAGTATCCCGACGGCATGGTGCTGATGACCGGCACGCTCTTTGCGCCGACGGAGCAGCGCAAGCCGGATGGCCACGGCTTCACCCACATGGTGGGCGACCTGGTCTCGATCAGCTCGCCCAAGCTCGGCACGCTCACCAACCGCGTCAATCATTGCGACAAGATCGCGCCATGGACCTTCGGCGTGTCGGCGCTGATGCGCAATCTCGCGTCTCGAGGACTTTTGAAGTGAACGACCTTACCCGCCTGCCCGCCTCGGTCCTGCGCGAGCAGATCGCTGCCAGGAAAATCTCTCCCGTCGAGCTCACGGACGCCGTCCTCGCTCGCGCTGAGAAGCTGCAGCCTGTGCTGAATTGCTTCATCACCATCGTCGCCGACCAGGCGCGTGCGGCGGCAAAGCAGGCGGAAGCTGCCGTCATGCAGGGCAAGCCGCTCGGCCTGCTGCACGGCATTCCCTTCGCCGCCAAGGACCTGGTGAATACCGCGGGCGTGCGCACCACCTTCGGCTCGCTGCATCACGACGACAACGTGCCCAAGGAGGATGCTGTCTGTGCGGCGCGCGTGAAGCAGGCCGGCGCCATCCTGTTCGGCAAGACCACGACGCCGGAGTTCGGCCACAAGGGACTGACCGACGCGCCATTGTTCGGCCGCACGCGCAACGCCTGGAGCGCGGAGCGCACGTCGGGCGGCTCGAGCGGTGGTGCTGCGGTCGCGGTCGCAGCCGGCATCGGGCCGATCGGCATCGCCACCGACGGCGGCGGCTCGACGCGCATTCCCGCGGCGGCCAACGGCATGGTCGGGCTGAAGCAGAGCAACGGCGTCATCCCGCACAGCCAGGTTGCCGATGCCTTCGGCAACTACACCTACGTGACGCCGATGACGCGCACGGTGATGGACACCGCCTTGATGCTGCAGGCCATGGCGGGCCCTCACCCGTCCGATCCCTGGTCGATCGGCATTGCCCCGCAGGACTACATCGCCGCCGCACGTCCCGAGGGCAGCCTCAAGGGCAAGCGCATCCTTTTCAGCGTGACGCTCGGCAACACGATGGTCGCCAAGGACGTGCGCTCGGCCTTCGACCAGGCCTTGGTCAAGCTCAAGGACCTCGGCGCCGAGCTGGTCGAGCTGCAGGACGAGCTGCCCAACATGGAGCCGATCTGGAAGGTTTTGAACCACACGACCTGGCGCGCGCGCTTCGATCATCTGCTGCGGCGCGAGGACAATCGCTTGTCGCCGTCGCTGGTCCGCCAGGTCGCCATGGCGGCCGAATGGTCGGGCACCGACTACCAGCACGCCATGTTCCAGCGCACCGATCTTTTCCGTCGTATTCAAGGCTGGTTCGAGACAGCCGACTACCTGGTGACGCCGACGCTGTCGCGCACGGCGCTGCCCATCGACCAGGATCTGTTCGAGCCGATCCGGATCGACGGCGTCGAGGCGGGCGAGCTCAGGCGCAACTGGTTCCCCTACACCATGCCGTTCAACATCACCGGCCACCCCGCCCTCACCGTGTGCTGCGGCTACGACGCCGAGGGCCTGCCGATCGGCCTGCAGTTCATCGGCCATTTCCGCGACGAGGCCTCGGTGCTGCGCGCGGCCGCGCTCTATGAGGCAAGCGAGAGCTGGCTCAATCGATGGCCGGACCTCTGAGGCGCGCGCCACCGCTCACGGCCGAGCAGATCCAGGCACGCGTGCTCCATCGCGATGGCCTGATCCTGGTGATCGACAAGCCGGCGGGACTCGCCGTGCATGCCGGCCCCAGCAAGGCGCCGAACCTCGAGGAGTGCTTCGATGCGCTGCGCTTCGGCCTGCCGCGGCCGCCGGCGCTCGCCCACCGGCTCGATGCCGATACGTCGGGCGTCCTGGTCCTGGGGCGTCATCCCAAGGCGCTCAGCAAGCTCGGCCGCCTGTTTTCTGGCCGCGATACCGAGAAGACCTACTGGGCCGTCGTGCGCGGCGCGCCGCCGGCCGACAAAGGCGTGTTCGACCAGAAGCTTCTCAAGGTGAACACGCGCAGCGGCTGGTCGGTGAAGGTTTCCGACAAGGGCCAGACGGCGGTGACGCGCTACAAGGTGCTGGGCCGCGGCCCGCACATGACTTGGCTGGAGCTGAAGCCCGAGACCGGCCGCACTCACCAGATCCGCGTGCACTGCGCGGCCGCAGGCTGCCCGGTGATTGCCGACCGGCTCTACGGCACCGCCGAGCCCGGCCAGCAGCTCCATCTGCATTCGCGCGGCATCGTGCTGCCGCTGTCCAAGACCAAGCCGCCGATCGTTGTCGAAGCGCCGCCGCCGCCGCACATGATCGCTGCCCTGAAAGCCTGCGGTTACGGAGACAAGTAAATGTCTGCCGACCTCACTCCCGCGCCCTGACCCAGATGCGGAGCGGATCGCCGATCTCGAAACCCGCATCGAGAGCGGCGGCAAGCTCGCTGCCCGATTCGTAGCCGACCACCGGCAGGCGCGGGAACGTGCGGCTGGCCAGCAGGATCAGCGACCGCCAGACGGCGACGGCATCGGCCGCCTCGGCCACGACGTTGCTGAGGCCGACGACGCCGGCCGCGCGATAGAGCATGCCGCCCGCCACCACGCGAAAGCCGCGTCGGCCGGTGAACATCGCGAAGTTGGGATCATGGTAGGGCCACGCGGCCTTGCCCTCGGTCTCGCGCTGCCAGTCGATGTCGGTCGCCGAACTGCCGGTCAGCATGACGTTGCGGATCCAGGACGCCTCATGCAGCACGTCGAAGCCTCGGCGCCCCAGATCGAGCGCCATAAAACTGTCCTTCACCGCCCAGCGGCCGGGCAGGTTCGACTTCTGCAGGATCTCGATGTTGCTCAGCTGCTCGGTGATCGCGGCATCGTCGCGCGCCAGGGTCACCGCGTTGGGATAGAAGCGCGGCACCTCGCGGGCATTGACCCACATCGGCGGCAGGAAGGTGCCGGGCCGCCCGTGCGCACGGCAGACCGCGTCACACCAGTGCGCGTTGTTGAGGGCGGCGGCTGGGGTCCAGTCCTTCAGGCGCGTACTTCCTCACGCTGGAAGACGACATAGGCCACCGCGAACACCACGATCATGCCGGCGACCAGCCCGGTGAGCTGCGGCCAGATCAGGATCAGGCTCTGGTCGAGCGGCAGCGGCGCTTCTGGGATCGCTCCGCGCATCTGCATCGGCAGCATGAAGCCCAAGGTGCGCGTCTCGGGATTGAGCAGCCCCACCACCGCCTCGCTGAACAGGGTGCCGGGCGACAATCGCTGCAAAGCGAGGCCGAGCTCCTGGATGGCGACGTACTGGTCGATCGACGTCACCTGGGCCGGCGCAAAGCCGATGGTGATCGCCGAGGCGATCATCGGCCACAGGATGAAGAAGAACAGCCACAGGCCGAGCGCGCACAGCGCCGAGGTCGCGGTCGAGCGGAAGATCACCGAGAACAGCATCGCCACAGCGAGCCACACGCCACCGTAGGCGATCGCCACCACGAGGAAGCCGATGCCGCGCGCGACCTCGACGCCGCGCGGCGGCAGGCCGAGCAGCAGCAGCCCCGCTCCCAGCACGATCAGCCACAGCGCCACCAGCGCGACGGCAAGGGTCGTGAGCCCGCCCAAAAATTTTCCGAGCAGCAGGGCGTCGCGATAGATCGGCTGCGACAGCACGCGCGACAGCGTGCGGCGATTGAACTCGCTGTTGACCGAATCGAAGCCGAGCCCGATCGCCATCAGCGGGATGATGAAATTGAGCGCCACGATGAAGGACAGCCCGACCCGCTCGGGCGTGACGGTGAAGATGCGCAGGAAGAGATAGGGATCGGACACCACGACATTGCGCAGGTCCTGCAATGCGAAGCCGACCGGCAGGGCACCGAACACGATCACGAACAGCGTCAACACCATCATGCGCATGCTGCTGAGGTGATCGGACAGCTCCTTCATGAAGACCGGCGCCAGGCCGGTGAACGGCGAGCCGACGCGCACGGCACTACGCGGCATGGCGCGCCTCCTGGAAGTAGCGCGTATAGACCTCCTCGAGGCTGGGCTGCAGGTCGGCCAGGCGCGTCAGCGACCCACCGACCGAGACGATGCGCTGCGCCGCGGCCGCCCGCACGTCGCGATCGGCCATCACCCGCCATCCCCCCTCGCCTTCCGGCACGACGGTCTGCACGCCCTCGATGCCGCGCAAGGCGCCGGCGATATCGGCGCCTTGGGCCTCGACCAGGAAGGGATGGCCCGCGCCCAGCACCTGGTTGGCGAGCTGCACCACCGTGCCCATCAGGGCGATCTTGCCCTTGTTGAACAGTGCCACGCGATCGCAAACGCTCTGCACGCGATCGAGCAGGTGCGAGCTCAGCAGCACCGCCACGCCCGCCCTCTTCAGCCCGCGGATCATCTCCAGCAGCTCGAAAGTGGCATGCGGGTCGAGGCCCGAGGTCGGCTCGTCGAGGATCGCAACCTCGGCCTGTTTCATGACGATCTCGGCGATGCCCAGGCGCTGGCGCATGCCGCGCGAGAAGGTGGCGACGCGCTTGCCCGCCACATCGGCGAGCTTGACGCTCTCCAGCGCCTCCATGATGCGCCGCCCTGACTGCGAGCGCGGGATGGCGAGCAGGCGTGCCGTGTAGGCAAGGTTCTCGTGCGCCGTCAGATGATCGTAGAAACCCACCGCGTCGGGCAGGTAGCCGACCCGGCGCTTGACCTCGAGCGGCTCGCGCACGGGATTGAAGCCCAGGACCTGGACGGTGCCGCCGCTGATCTCGGTCAGGCCCAGCATCATCAGGATGGTCGTGGTCTTGCCCGCGCCGTTGGGCCCCAGCAGGCCGAAGATCTCGCCGCGCTGGATGTCGAGGTCGATGGCGTCGACGGCGCGCTGGCTGCCGTAGGTCTTCAGCAGCCCGCGCGCCTCGATGACGTTGTCAGCCATTGCCGGCCGATCAGCGCCGGCCGAAGCGCGCGACGGCGCCCAGCAGGACCAGCAGGGCGACGGCGATGATGCCGACACCGACGATGCCCCACAGGGTCGAGGTGGTGACGGTGATGCGGAAGTCGGCCGACGCCGATTCGCCGCGGCCATTTGCGCGGAACGAGGCGACGTAGTCGCCGGCGATCGCCTTGTCGGCCGGCGTCACCACCGCCTGCACATCTTTCTTCTCACCGGGCGCGAGGCTCGCGATGGTCTTGGGGTTGAACTCGACCTTCCAGTTGGTCGGCACCGTTCCCGACATTTCGACTTCTTCGATCGGCGCCGTGCCGTCGTTGGACAACACGAGCGTATAGGTCGAGGCCTTGCCGACCTCGGCCTCGCCTGACAGGCGGCCGTCCTTGGTCGACAGCGCGATCCGGCCCTGCCCACTGACCTGAAGCGTCACGCGCAACTCGGCCGTGGCGCCTTCAGACGCCACCTTGACCAGCACCGGATAGTCGCCCGCCTTCACATCGCGCGGCGGCGTCACCTTGACCTTGATGTCCTTGGTCTGCCCGGCCTCGATCGGGATCGAGCTGATCTCGTTGGAGCCGTAGCCCTCGGTGAAGGTGGTCTGGAAGTTGGCCGGCCCCTGCGCCGACAGCGCCACCGTCAGGTCCTTGCCGCTGTCGTTGCCGACAGTGACCGTGTACTCGAAGGCCGAGCGCGGCGTGCCGCGCAGCGACGGCAGGCGTGACTTGATGCTGAGCTTGGCCGGCGCCTCGGTGCCTACGGTGAGCGTCAGCGGCAGCTCGACTGACTGGGCGATCGGCCCCTTGGCGCTGATCAGGATCTTCTGCGAGCCGGGCTTGGCGTCCTTCGGCACGTCGACGCGCAGCTGCAGGGCGACATCCTGGTTGACGCCCGGCATCGCCGCGGCGACGGCTTGGCCGCCGCCCAGGATGTCGATCTTCCAGCCGGCCGGAACGTCCTTCAGCGCCAGTGACACCGGCTCGGGCGGCAGTCCGGCGTTGGTGAGCTTCAGCCGGATGGTCGTCACCTCACCCGCGCGCACGGTCTGCGAGGGATAGTCCGTGGTCAGGAACAGGCCCTTGGGCGTGTCGCCCTGGGCAAAGCTGGTCCCGACGGCCAGGGTCGCAAGAAGGAAGGCCAGCAACGCAGTCAGGCAACGCATCGTAAAGGTCTCCAGATCAGGCGGCCGCGCTGGGGCGGGCCTTCATTCGGCCGTACCAGGCGGTGAGGTTCTTGCAGTCCGCCGGGATCGCCTGGCCGACAGTGCCCATGAAGTCGACCATGGTGAACAGCATGATGTCGGCCATGGTGAGCTTGTTGCCGCCAACGAAAGGATTGCCGCCCATCAGCCCGTCGAGCCACTTGAGCTTATCCTGTGCCGTAGCCTTCAGCGCGTCGGCAGCCTCGGGAATGCAGCGGACACGGTTCTGGAACAGCTTCAGGCCCTGTGAGAAACGGAAGCCGTTGAGTGCCGGCTCGACGATGTTGAGGTCGATGCGGCGCGTCCACATGCGCGTCTTGGCCCGCTCCTCGGGCGTATCGCCGATCAGCGAGGGCGTGTCCTTCTTCTCCTCGTCGACGTACTCGCAGATCGCCGTGACCTCGGCCAGCACCGTACCGTCATCCAGCTCCAGCGCCGGGCACTGGCCTGCCGGGTTGACCTTGGTCGCGTAAGGCTCGCGGCGGTTCTCACCGGCCAGCAAGTCGACCTCCACCTTGGGAACGTCGAAGCCCTTTTCGGCCATGAACATGCGGACCATGCGCGGGTTGGGCCCGATGGAGTTGTAGAGTTTCATTTGATTCCTCCCTGAGCGGCGCAAGCGCTATCAAATCGGTCGATGGCAAGCAATCCCTCCCCACTACGTGGGGAGGAACCTCACCGCCATGGTTCGACCAAAATCTTGGTATGGCGCTCGGGGTTGGCGAGCTCCTTGAAGGCGCCCTTGACCCCCTCGAGCCCGACCTTGCCGGTGATCAGCGCCTCGGCATCGACCAGCCCTTCGGCGAGCAGGCTGAGGCACCAAGCGAACTCCGCGGGCGTGTAGCCGAGCACGAACTGCAGGGCGAGCTCCTTGACGATGCCGAAGAACGGCTCGATGCGGTCGGGCTCCATGCAGACGCCGGCGACGACGATGCGGGCGTCTCGCGGTGCGGCTTCGAAGATCTGCTGCAGCAGGCCAGGCACGCCGACGCACTCGAAGATCACCGCCCGACGGCCGACAGGAAGTTTGCCATAGGGCGTCTCCTTGGCCGGATCGATCACGATGTCGGCGCCCATCTTGGCGGCGAGCTCGCGCCGCTTGGGAGAGAAATCGGCGGCGATGATCGGCCGGGCATTCTTCAGCCGCAGCCCGACGATGGTAGCAAGCCCGACCGGGCCGCAACCGACCACCAGGGGAACGTCGTCGCTGGCGAGCGTCGCCTTCTCCACGGCATGGATGCCGACAGCCAATGGCTCGGTCAGCGCCGCATGCTCGGCGGAAAGGCCGTTGGACACCTCCAACAGAAGAGGTGCGGCCAGCACCATGCGCTCGGCATAGCCGCCCGGATAATCGTTGGAATAGCCGATGGTCGTGCGCGTCTCGGCGCTCAAGGGCATCACCGGCATGGCGACAGCGCGCGCGCCGAGTGGCAAGCGGCGCTCGGTGTCGGGACCGTAGTCCAGCACCTCGCAGCAGAACTCATGGCCGAACACGACGTCGCGCGACAGATCCATCGCGATGCGGCCCGAGACGCGCTTGGACATGTCGACCATGCGGTGTGCGTGTTGCGCCGCGTGAAGGTCCGAGCCGCAGATGCCGCACGCCAGGGTCTTGACCAGGACCTGGCCTGTCGCGGGCTTCGGTTCAGGCACGTCGCCGACGACGATGTCGCCGCCGCGGAAGATCGCCGCCTTCATTTGATGAACTCCGTCGTCGTGGCGAGGAAATCGCGCAGGCGGTCATGATGCACCCAGTGACCGGCCTGGTCGAACTCCACGACCTCGGCATTCTTGAAATGCTTTATGCGGCCGTCCTTCTCGGGATTGGAGGCCCAGCTCTCCTTGCCGTAGACCAGGAGCGTCGGACAGGTGATCTCCGACCACAGCTCCTCGATCGCCCGGTAGCTCATGTCGTAGGGCGGCCAGGCGCGGACGTAGTTGTCGAACTTCCAGCTGTAGGTGCCGTCCTCGTTCTGGTTGACGCCCTGCTCCGTCAGGTGCCGTGCCTGCTCGGCCGACAGATGCGCATTTTCATCCTGCATGCGCTTGAAGGCGTCCTCGATGGAGGGGTAACGCCGCGGCAGGCGGCCCGAGAGCTTGCGCTGCTCGCCGACCCATTCGCGCATGCGCTCGGCCATGGTCGTTTCGCGGCGCTCGGCGATCACCTTGGGCGACGGCCCGAGTCCTTCGATGGCAACCAGCTTGCGCACCTTGTCGGGAAAGATGCCCGAGTAGCGCAGGCAGATATTGCCGCCCAGCGAATGGGCAACGATGGTCACCGGCGCCAGCCCCTGCTGATGGATCAGCTGGTCGAGGTCGTAGATGTAGGACGACATGGCGTAGTTGCCGTCGGGCGACCACTGGCTGTCGCCGTGCCCGCGCAGGTCGGGACAGATGATGTGCCAGTCGTCGCGCAGCGCCTGGGCCACCCAGTCCCAGTTGCGGCAATGGTCGCGGCCGCCATGGACCAGCAGCAGCGGCGGCGCTTCGGGATTGCCCCAGTCGACATAGTGAAGACGCAGGCGTTGCGAAAAGTAGTGGCGGGACGTCGGGCCCGGCATGCCGTTGAGAGAAGAGGTCATGCTCCTTCTATAGACCGGCATTTCCGGTCGGTTAATCCCCGGCTGGAGGTGAAAACCTATCGTTCCGCGACGCACACGGATTTCACGAAAGAAATATAACTTGGGTCTCTTTCTCCTGTCAATCTCCAAAACCACGGTTTTTATCAGGCAACGGGTATTATTGCGCCCCATAAAGGGGAGTTTGACGCAAAATCCCAGTCCGGCCGGTCGAATGCCAGCAATGCCGTCAAACTATCGTGCAAGAAACAATGTCCTTGGGCGGCGCCGGCAGACGCTGCGCGCGCGTTCCGACCAGCACGACGTCGGCGCAGCGAAACCCGCCGACGCCGGGCACGTAGAGGCCGGGCTCGACGGCGTAGAGCTCGCCGGCCTCGAGGGGACGGCCGTTGAACGGCACGTCCTCGGGGAAGTCGTGCTGGACCACGCCGATGCCGTGTCCGCTCCGGTGCAGGAGATGCGAAGCGAAACCCGACGCCTCGATCACCCGCCGTGCCGCCCGGTCGATGCCGGAGACCGGCTCGCCCGACATGGCAGCGTCGATGGCCGCTTCCTGGGCCATGACGGCGCAGCTGTGCAGGGCATGCCGGCGCACGCCGGGCCGGCCGATCTGCCAGGTGCGCGCGATCTCCATCACCAGGCCGTTCAGGCGCGTCACCACCGTGCTGACGGCAACGCTGTCGACCTCCACCCGCCTGCCACAGGAAACGCCGTCGCCGTGCGGCGAGGCCGATGCGGCGCCGGCGACCGTGGTCGCCTTTACGATGGAGAAATTCGCGCCGGCGAAACGTTGCTCCGCCTCGCCGTGCAATCGCGCCGCGATGGCGGCATCGGCCTGTTGCACCGAGCGACCAGGCCGCAGCTCCTCGCGATAGTGCGGCATGACCGCCGCCGACAGGTCGGCCAGCGCCGACATCACCGCGACTTCCTCGCCATGCTTCACCCAGCGCGTCGGCCGCAGCGCTGCGTTGACATTGGCCAGCTCGATCCCGGGCAGCAGCGACAGGGCACCCGTCAGCGGCCCCGTCGCGGCGTCGCAGCCGATGCGCGATCGATCCAGGCCGCGCGCCGTCAGCGTCTCGGCCACCAGCTCGCGCCATTCGGTCGCCGGCCTGGCACCCGACCGCAGCTGCGGCGTCTCCGAATAGAACACCAGGTCGTCGATCCACAGCGTGCCGCGCGCCCGCTCCATCTCGAACAGGTGGCGTCCCTGGTCGGCCAGGATCGCCAGCGAATCGCCGGAAGCCGGCAGTACCAGCAGAAAGGGTCGCTCCCAGGCGAGGTCCGTCATGTCGTGGTTCGAGGCGAAGGAAAAGAAATCCGCTCCGGTGAGCAGCAAGGCGTCCAACCTCTGTGCACGCATGACCTCGCGCAGGCGGCCGTGCCTGTGATCGCGAACCGCTACCGACAACGCTTGCATGCCCGTTCCCCCCCTCAACGCAATGCCGCCTCGATCGACTGGGCGGCGGCGCGCATCTCGGGCAGGAGCTTGGCGAACGCCTCCTCCGGCGAGGTGCGCTGCAGGCTGGTGCTGACATTGAGCGCGGCGATCGCCCGCCCCTTCGCGCGATCGCGCACCGGCACGCTGAGCCCTGCGATGCTGTCTTCCATGACGCCGCGCAGGTAGCAGTAGCCGTCGCGCCCGGCGGCCTCGATCAAGGCACGGACCTCGCCCTCCTCGACCGGCGTGCGGTCGGTGTAGCGACGGCGTGGCCACTGCTTGAAGAAGGCGTCGAGCTGAGCCGGCTCGAGGCTCCCGAGCAGGATCAGCCCCATCGACGAAGTGTGCGCCGGAATGCGCGTGCCCGGGCCCACGCGCAGATGCAGCGCGCGCGAGGAAAGGGCGCGCACCAGATAGACGACGTCGGGTATGTCGAGCGTGCCGATCGACACCGTCTCGTTCAGCCGCTCGGCCAGTTGCTTGGCGACCGGCTCGCCGACACCGAACAAAGGCTGCGCCGACAACCAGGCGAAGCCAAGCTCGAGCACGCGCGGCGTCAGCGTGTAACGCTTGCCGTCGAACTGGGCATAGCCCTGCTCCTGCAAAGTCATCAGCAGTCGCCGCGCAGCGGCGCGCGTCAGCCCCGCCGCCGATGCGGCTTCGGCCGTCGTCATCGCCGTGCGCTCGGCGCCGAAGGCGCGCAGCAGCGCCAGGCCACGCTCGAACGATTGCACGCCGGTGCGACGGGAGGTCATTCGGACATCGCTCTTCATCTCGCGATGCCACGCCATAAGACGAGCCGGCGCAAGCCTCTTCAACGATACGTGCGCAAGGCGAACGCAGCGGGCGCAGCGCGCGCACCGGCGTTGTTGACCGGCCCGCACCTTGCATCCCAAGTTGGCCGAGACATCAAGGAGCGCCTGCACAATGCAACTCACTCGTCGATCCTGGTTGAGCGCCGGCCTGAGCCTGCCTCTGCTCGGTCGCTCCGCCTTCGCGCAGTCGTTCCCGGACAATCGCCCGATCCGCTGGGTCGTCCCCTTCCCGCCTGGCGGCCAGACCGATTCGACGGCGCGACTCACAGCGCAAGGCCTGGCGACGGCGCTGCCCGCCAACATCGTCGTCGAGAACCGCGCCGGCGGTCAGGGCACCGTCGGCAGCGACCACGTGCGGCAGTCGCCGCCCGACGGCCACACGCTGCTGTTCAGCGCCAGCATCTTCGCTCTCGGCCGCCACATCCTGAAGAGCACGCGCTACGACCCGCAGGCCGACTTCCAGCCGGTCGCCCGAGTCGGCGAAGCGCCGCTGCTGGTGCTGGCCGCCAACAGCGTCCCGGCCAACACGCTGGGCGAACTGATCGCCTCGGCCAAGCGCGAGCCGCAGCGCTATTCGTTCGCGCTATCCTCGCTGGGCGCGGCCGGCCATCTCGCGACCCTCGAATTCAACCGCCTGGCCGGCGTCGACATCAGCATGGTGCCCTATCGCGGCGCCGCCGCGGCGCTCACCGATCTCGGCAGCAACAGCGTGCAGCTCTTCATCGATGCCGGCGTCGCCGCGCTTCAGCAGGTGCGCGCCGGTCGCATGAAGGTGCTGGCGATCACCACCGCGGAGCGCAGCCCGCTCGCCCCCGAAGTCCCGACTGCGGCGGAATCCGGCCTGCCCGGCTTCGTCTTCAACAGCTGGTACGGCGTCTGGGGCCCGCGCGGCCTGCCGCCGGCCGTTCTCGACAAGCTCGCCGACGGGCTGCAGCGTACCGTCGCGAACGAGGAGGTCCGACGCCAATTCACCAATGTCGGCACCGTGCCGGCATTCGACGGACCGGCGGCCTTCACGGACTTCATGGCGCGCGACATCGAGCGCAACGTCGCGCTGCTGAAGGCGGCGAACTTCGAGCCTGAGTAAGACGGACTCGCGGTCAAAAAGCGCCGGCGGTCAGGCCACCATCAACGTGGAGGATCTCGCCAGTGACGAACGAGGCGCGAGGAGAAACAAGAAAGGCAACGGCTTCGGCGATGTCCGACGGCTGGCCCAACCTGCCGAGCGGCGTTGCCCGGCGACGCACTTCCCAGCCCGCCTCGTCGACAATCGCCTGAGCGCCTGGCGTGACCGTCGATCCGGGGGTAACGGCATTGACCCGGATGTTCCGCGGCGCCAGCTCCATGGCGAGCTGTCGCGTGAGTGCCGCGACCGCGCCTTTCACGGCAGTGTAGACCGCTGTCCCCCGGTGGCCCCGGTCTGCGACCGGCGATGCGAAGGTGACCAGCGAGCCGCCGCGCTCGCTTTGCATGGCCTGCCGCGCCGCCTGCGCGGCCCACAGGACGGCCTTCATGCCGACGGCGAACATGCGGTCCACCACCTCGTCCCTCACGTCCTCGATCGGTTCGTAGCGGATCCACATGGCGCTCGCGATGAGGGAGTCGAGCCGTCCGCATTCGTGCGCAAACTTGCCGACGGCATCGAGCGTCGCCTGACGTTCGCCCACATCGACGACATAGCCGTGCGCATTGCCGCCCTGCGCCCTGATTTCAGCCACAGTGGCCGACACGCTCGCGCCGTCGCGATCGCATATGCCGACTGTGGCGCCGCGCCGAGCCAGCAGCAGCGCCGTTGCCTGCCCGATGCCACGGCCGGCGCCGGTGACAAAGCCAACGTGGTCTTGCAGCTCAGTCATGGCTAGGCTCGCCTCCGCGCCAGCTCATCGGTTTCCCCCGCAGCAGACTCCAGCACCTGCTGCGCCACTCGCGCGGCCTTGGTTATGTGGCCGATGGAGGCCTTGCGCGCCGCCGCGCCATCGCGCCGTCGAATCGCCTTCATGATCTCGGCGATTTCGCGTTCACTTGCGGCGGTCCGGCCCGGTTGCGACAACGAAGTCCCGCGCAGGACCATGGCGCGGGCATGCAGCTGTCGCAGCATCACGCCCAGCGTTTCATTGCCTGCCCCCTGGACGAGGCAATCGTAGAATCTCGTTTTTGCGGCAAGCATGCCACTGCGTTCACCCACGACGTATGCCGCTCGCAGGGCAGCGAAGGCCTCCTGCAACGCCTTGCGCTGCCTCTCGTCCGCGCGATCGGCAAACAGCTCGCTCGCCAGGCCTTCGAGCTCGGCGCGCAGTTCGTAAACCTCACGGGCCTGGTTCGCCGAGAACTTGGCGACGATCGGCCCCTTGTTGGCAATCACCTCGACCAGGCCCTCGCTCTCCAGCTGCCGTAGGGCTTCACGGACCAAGGTGCGGCTGACGCCCGTCATCTCGCAGAGCTCGCGCTCCACGAGGCGACCGCCGGCGGGCAGCCGCCCGACCGCGATGGCTTCGCGGATGTTGTCGAGCACCTGCCGGCGCAGCGGCGCCGCAATCCTGATCACTTTCATGCTCGGAGATTCAGTCATTTTGCTCCCCGCTTCAGGCAGGCACGCCGCCATAGAGGTTCCAGATTCCCGTGACCGAAACTCCCGCGTCGACCGGCAAGACCACACCGGTGATCGCGGACGCCTGGTCCGACATCAGAAAGGTCACCGCCGCCGCGACCTCATCGGGTTGCACGAGGCGGCCGAGCGCGGTCGCGCGCTCCATGACCGCCGGATCGCGCTCACCCCGCGCGTGGCTCGCCAGGACCGCGGGCGTGAGGGTCGGTCCGGGCGCCACGCAGTTGACGCGCACCTGGCGGCGGCCCCACGCTACCGCAAGGTTCCGCGTCATGGTCATCAAAGCCGCCTTGCTGGGGCCGTAGGCGACGAGCGGCGAGCTGCCCAAGGCCGTGATCGAGGCGATGGTGACTATGGCGCCGCGGCCGCGCTTGGCCATGCGGCCGCCGAAAGCCCGGCAGGTATGAAAGCTGCCGCTCACATTGACGTCGACGATCCGCCGCCATTCCTCGAGCGATTGCTCTTCCGGCTGGTGCGGATTCTCGAGGTGAGCGGCACATGCGATCAGACCGGCGCACGGTCCGACCTCGGCTTCGACCGAGGATGCCAGCGTCTCGACCGCGGCTGCGTCGGCGATATCCAATGCACGGCCGGTGCCCCCAACCTCGCGAGCAACAGCCTCGGCACGGCCTTTGTCGATATCGCAGACGACAACGTGCCAGCCCTGCCGCGCCATCGCCCTGGCGCAGGCGGCGCCAATCCCACCGCCGCCGCCGGTAATGACGACGATCCTCGACGAGTCGTTCACAGGCAACGGTACACCGCCTCGATCAGGCGCCGCGCACGCGGCCCGTTGTCGACGCGGGCATGCATCTTGTTCATCGCGTAGCAGAAGCCGACCTTGGCATCGGGATCGCCCAGGCCGATCGATCCACCGACTCCATGATGGCCGAACGAACGCCGTCCCGGTCCCATCCACACCAGAGGCGGTGAGGTCAGCAGATAGCCCAGCGCCTGGTGGTAGGGCCGCTCCATCATGACCTCGATCATGTTGTGCTGCTCCTCGATCGCCTGATCGAGCGTTGCCTGGGACATCAAGCGTACGCCATCGAGCTCGCCGCCGTGCGCCAAGGCGCCGTAGAGGCGAGCGATGGCGCGTGCGTTGCCGTGGCCGCTGGCGCTCGTGATGGTGGCCTCGCGCCATTCCCGCGCATTGAGATCGAGCGGATCGGGCAGCTGGTCCCATGCACGCGACAGGAGTCTGCCGGGATCGCCGTTGCGGGCCGCGAAGATCGTGCCGTCGGTCGCCTGCAGGAAGTCGGCACAGCGCTCCTGATCGGCGGCCGAGAGGCCGAACTGATAGTCGAGCCCAAGCGGCCCCGTCACTTCCTTCCGCAGGAACTGCGGGAGAGTAAGCCCAGTTACGCGCCGAACGATCTCGTCGATCAGGAATCCCTGGTTATGAAGGTGGTAGCCCGCTTTGGTTCCGGGTTCCCACAGCGGTGCCTGGCGGGCCAGGGCTCCGACCATCAGCGCGTGATCGAACATCGCGCGCGGATGCAGGCGCTCGGTGAGAATAGGCAGGCCGGCACGATGGTCCAGAACGTGGCGCACCAGCAGCTTTTCCTTGCCGGCAGCGGCGAACTCCGGCCAATAGCGTGCGACCGGCGCGTCGAGGTCGACCAGGCCACGGTCGATCAGCATGTGAAGGCAGGTCGACGACACGGCCTTGGCGACCGACATCATGCAGACGATGGTGTCACGCTCCCACGGCTTGGTGCCAGCCGCGTCGCGCCAGCCGCCCCACAGATCGACGACGCTCTGCCCGTCGACCATGACGCTGGCGCAGGCGCCGATCTCATCCTCGAGCTCGAAGTTGGCCTCGAAGGCCTCCCTCACCGGCTCGAAGCCCGGCGCGCAAAAACCATGGATGGGAAAGGACTGCGGCCCGCGGTGAACATCGCGGTGGACCGCCGTCGCTGCCGTGGTGAGAGACAAATGATCCCCTCTTCGCCGAAGTTCGATCAGACCGTAATACGGTATTACAATATTCTTGCCAAGATTCACAAAACCCGCGAGCATTCGCGCAAGGAAATCCGGAGGAAACGCAAATGGCGTCACACGGGTCGGCAAAATTCAGCCAGTCGCTCTCACATGCATCACCACGGCGCGCCACCAAGGGCTCGCGCCGTGCCCCTGGTCGTATCCAGCGCCGACAGCTGGTCGGAGCCGCCACTCTCCTGTCCTTCTCGCATCGGGCCTTCGCTCAAGCACCGGCACAGGTCGCCCGGATCGTCGTCGGCTTTGCGCCCGGCGGTGCTGCCGATGCGCTTGCGCGCATTCTCAGCGACAAGCTGCGCGGCGTCGCGGCCCCTTCCGTGATCGTCGAGAACCGCGTGGGTGCGGGCGCCCGCATTGCGATCGATTTCGTCCGCACGGCACCTGCCGACGGCAGCGTCATGGTTTTTGTGCCGGACGCTACGATGTTCCTCTACCCGCACGTCTACAAGTCGTTGAGCTACGACGTGTTTCGCGACTTTGCGCCGGTCACCCGCGTGATCGGCATGTCGCTTGCGATGTTCGTAGGTCCGCTCGTTCCGGAGAACGTGAAGACGTTGCCCGACTTCGTCGCATGGGTGAAAGCGAATCCCAAGTATGCCGTCTATGGCACGCCCGCGGCGGGTGCCACGCCGCACTTTACGGGCGCCATGTTCGCCAAGGCTGCCGGCCTCGACATGACGCCGGCACACTACAAGGGCGGCGCTCCGGGGATACAGGATCTCGTTGCCGGCCAGATTCCGGTCTACTTCGGATCCATCGCCGACGGCGCAGCGATGATCGAGGCGGGCAAGGTCCGTGCCTTCGCCATCTCCGGTGCGCAACGCGCGCAGCTTTTGCGCGATGTGCCGACGTTCCGCGAGCTCGGATACAGCGACATGGTCGTCGAGGACGGCCTGGGTCTCTATGTGCCGGCGAAGACGCCGGCCGACGTCGTGGCCAAGCTGAATGCCGCGACGCTCGAGGCGCTCAAGGCCAAGGATCTGCAGGACGCGATCCGCAACTACGGCTTCGAGGTATCCGGCGAGGGCCCGCGCGAGTTCAGGGCTCGCCTTGAACAGGAGCGCCAGCGCTGGGCAGCCATCGTGCGGGCGACCGGTTTTGAGGCAATGGACTAGAGTCCTGGAGGCCGGTCGGCGCCCACCACCCTCGCCTACTCGACCTGGACTCCCGATGCCTTCACGACCTCCGTCCATTCGTTGACTTCCGACTTCAGGAAATCACCGAACTGTTGCGGCGTGGTCGTCACGACGCCGACGCCTCTTTCGGCGAACGCATCCCTGATGGCAGGCGTCGCCAGCACCTTGTTGATCGCTTCGTTGAGTCGGCTGACGATCGGCGCCGGCATGCCGTGCGGCCCCAGCACGCCCACCCATCCCACGGTCGCCAGGGCGATCCCGCTCTCGGTCAGCGTCGGCACGTCCGGGGCGGCATTGGACCGCGCGGACGACAGGACGGCGAGCGCCTTCAGCTTGCCGCTCTGCACCAGAGGCATTGCCACGGTCGTCGTATCGAATGCGAGCTTGACTTCACCAGCGACCAGATCGGTCGCAGCGGCGGCACTGCCCTTGTAGGGGACATGGAGCAGGTCGGTGCCGGACCTCTTCATGAAGAACTCACCCAGCAGGTGATTTGTCGAGCCCATGCCGAACGACGCATAGGACAGCTTTCCCGGCGACGCCCGCGCGAGCGCGACCAACTCCTGAACGGTGTTGGCAGGCACGGCAGGATGGGCGACCAGCACGAAGGAGATCGTGCCGATCTCGGCGATCGGCTCGAAGGCCTTCAACGCGTCGTAGGGCGCCTTGATCTTCACGGCCGGCAATACGACGAGCTCCGATCCCGTTCCCAGCAACAATGTGTAGCCGTCAGGAGCCGCCCGGGCGACCGACGAGGCACCGATCGCACCGCCGGCGCCGGCGCGATTGTCCACGACGACCGGTTGGCCGAGCTCGATCGAGAGTTCCTTGGCGATGATGCGTGCCGCCGTGTCGGTTGCACCGCCCGGCGCGAAAGCCGCCACGAGCGTGATCGGTTTCGACGGATAGGCCGGCTGCGCACGAGCAGGTACGGCCAGAAACAACACAAGAAGAAGAATCCTGAAGAAATGCATCGCGATCCCCCGTTCGACCAGCCGGCGCCTGTTTTTGGCGCTCATCCCCAAGCGCTCGATCAGCGCCCCTGTCGCATGATCCGCAAGGCGGCGCGCGAGGCCTGACGAACATGATGGATAGATGCTTTGCTGGCAGCCGACTCGTCCCTCGCGCGCAGGGCCGTGAACATCTGAGTGAGCTCGTCGAGCGTCTCCGGCAGCCGCCCCGGCTCCGACATCGATGCTCGGCGCAACAGGACAATCCTGTTGTGCAGCAGCTTCAGCATCGAGCTAAGAACCTTGTTGCCACTTCCCTCGAGTATGACGTCGTAGAAGTCGCTGCTGAGCTCCAAGGTGCGGCCCACGTCGCCTGCCTCCGCCGCACGTCTCAATTCCTTGAACACACTCTCCAGTTTGCGCACATGGCCGCTCGAGGCCCGAAGCACGAAGCCGATGCAGGCCTGCGATTCAAGGATCCCGCGCACTTCGTATATTTCCTCGGCATCCTCATAGGACAGGACGGAAACGACGGGTCCCCTGTTTGGAACAAGCGTCACGAGTCCCTCTGCCTCGATCTGGCGCAGAGCCTCCCGCAAGACGGTGCGGCTGACACCGAGTGCCTCCATGAGCTGTCGCTCTTTCAGGCGCTCCCCGGCGTCGTAGCGGCCTGAAAGGATCGCCTTGCGCAGACCTTCCTCGGCCTGCTTGCGCAGCGGCGTCGCGCTTTCGACATGGTTCATCGTGCTGCCGTTCATCGGGTCAACTCATCTGCTGGGGTTGTGGCGACGATTTGCCGATAGATGTCGATGGTCTTCGTCAGTTCCCGGCCGAAGGCCGATGGCGTCGAGCCCACCCAGTCGTAGCCCTGCGACACGAGACGGTTCTTGAAGCCCTGATCGTCGGCCAGAACCCTGGCGACCGAGGCCAGACGATCGAGAAGCGGCGCAGCGACACCCTTCGGGCCGAACAGGCCGAACCATCCGTTGAACTCCAGGCGGGGCACGCCTTGTTCGCCGAAAGTCGGAACGTCGGGCAGCATTTGTGTCCGCTCGGCGCCGCTTACGGCAAGAAGACGAATCTTGCCATGCTTTGCCATCGCATCGAGGGCACTCGTCGTCAGGAAGACCGAGTCGACGTGTCCGGCAAGAAGGTCGGTAATGGCCTGGCTGGAGCCCTTGTACGGTACATGCTCCAGCTTCGCGCCGGTGGCGCCGGCCAGGACCAGGCCGTAGAGGTGCGCCGACGAGCCCACGCCGAATGTCCCATAGGTCATTGGAGTCTTCCGGGCAGCGGCAATCGCCTCCTGGAGATTGCGCCACGGCGCAGTTGCCTGGATGGCCCACGCCGTCGACGTCTCGGCCAGCAGCGTCGCCGGGCTGAAGTCGGCGACCGGGTCCACTTCGGATCGCGTCAGCAAGGGGCCGAGGGCGTGCGTGCTCGACGTGCCGAGCAGGAACGTCGAGCCATCCGGCTTCTGCCGCGCGACATGCCGGTTGGCAATGGCGCCATTCGCTCCAGGCTTGTTGTCGATGACGAAGGTGGTGCCGGGAATCAGTGGCTGTGCCGCATTCGCAAATTCACGGGCAAGCTGATCGGCGCCTCCGCCTGGAGCGAAAGGCACAACGAGCGACACGAGAGAAGGAAAGCCGCCAGGCTCGGCGCGACCGGCGGTCGGCCAGCTGGCGCCGGCCGCCAGCAGCGAAAGGAACGACCTGTTGAAGAGCCTCCGCTTCATCGACGATCTCCTACACAGTGCCGATCGGCGTCACGGGCGACCCCACCGCGCCCGGAAGATGAAGCGGCGGCGCCGTCAGTAGAAAGCGGCTCCTTCCATCTTCTCTCAGGCATTTTGCGAGGTCTCGCAGGAACCAGAGCTCGCCGAGGTGAATGCCGTTCTTGAACAAGCAATGCTCATGCAGGGGCAGCAGCGCGTGACTGACCTGCGGACCCGGGGCCTTGGGCATGAGCTCGACCGCAAAATTGTCCGAGATCAGGGCGGCGATCCCGGTATCGGTGATCCACGACAGCAAGCGCCTGTCGCTGCCGTCCAGGCCCGAGCACGAGCCATGCAACACGCCCGGATCCGGCTTGCCGCCCATGCCGAGAATGACATCGTCCAGTCCGGTGTAGAAGCACACCATGTCGCCCTTCTCGATGACGACGTTGTCCAGCTCGAGGATCTTCTGGAGATCGTCATAGGTGACGGCATGGTTGGCGCGGCCGAAGTGCTTGAAGAGATCGACCAGGACGGCACGGCCCTGCACACCGTGCTTCGCCAGGTTCTCCACCCCGAGGACGTCGGCCCGCGGGTTCTCATATGTCGCCCAGGGCTCCGCGCTGTCGCTGCGTTCGGCGAGCTTCAGTCCGTGGCGCAGGCGATAGCCGTTGTAGAAGGTGATGTCCGGCTTGCCCGATCCATCGGAGTCGAAAAGACTCCCCATGTGAGCCAAGCCGTCCCACTGGGTGGAGTACTGGGTATGCAGAAGGACGACGTCGTCCGAGACGACGTCCGTCAGCAGCGGATTGTCGCGAGCGAGTGCAAAGCAGAAACACTGCGCGCCCGCGCTCTTCCCCGCGCGCAACGTCGCAAAGCGCCGGGGCGGATGGCGACTGGGATGCAAAGCGGTACCGCCCGGATAATCCAGTGGCAGCGATAGGCTGAAGGTCTGGCCGCTCCTGACCTCCGCCAGCCCTTTCAGGACTTGCTCCCTACCGACAAGGTTCATCGACCCAAGCTGATCGTCAGGACCGAAGTCGCCCCAGTTCGACCCTTCCGGCCGGACCTTCCAGCGCGCCTTCATTGGCCAATCTCATTTGCGGACTTGGTTCCGGCAGGTACCGCCTGCAGCAGGCGCTCGGCCTCCCTGCGTTCGGCTTCCTTCGCGGCAATGACGCTGCTGCGCGCGCCGATACGCTTGAGGTACGCCTGCAGGTTCGGCCACGGCGAGACATCGATGCCCTGATACTCCGTCCACATCACGATCGTGTAGCAGTGCGCATCGGCGATCGTGAACCGCGACCCGGTCAGGTACTCCCGGTCAGCCAAGTGATCGTTGAGCCACTTCAGGCGGGCCACCACCAGGCCGCGCGCGATGGGCCGATAGTTGTCCGGGGTCACCTTCTTCAACAGCGGCATGAATCCCCCCTTGTGCAGGTCCGACGCGATGAAGCTCATCCACTCCATGATCCGGTACCTCTCGAGGGTCCCGGCCGCAGCGCAAAGCCCGCTTTCGGGCCGCTGATCCGCGAGGTACTGCATGATGACGGCGCCTTCGGTGAGGTATTCGCCGTTGGACAGCTCGAGGGCCGGCACCTGCCCTTTCGGATTCACGTCATAATAGTTGGAACCGTCGGGAAGAAGCTTCCTGGGCACGTCGACCCAAATAAGGTCGAGCGGAATCCCCAGTTCGCGCGCGACGATGTCGACGGCGAGCGAGCAGCCTCGGACTTCGTGATAGAGCCTCATCGGGACCATCAGGCGGCGGCCTTTGCTTCCTGCTCGGCCTGCTCGGCAGCCTTCACGCTTGGGCGCGACGCGACGCGCGCCAGATGCGCCCTGAGATGCGGCCACGGCGCCATGTCGATGTCGTGGAGCTTCGTCCACATCACGATCGTGTAGCAGTACGCATCGGCGACGGTGAAGGTCGGGCCCGTCAGGAATTCCCGGCCTGCCAGCTGATCGTTCACCCACTGCAGCCGCATCTGCAGGTTCTGCCGGGCGATCGTCCGGTACTCTGGGGGCGTCGTCGGACGAAAGAGCGGCGTGAAGCCCTTGTGGAGCTCCGAGCCGATGAAGTTCATCCATTCAAGGATCCGGTAACGCTCCAGCGTCCCGGCGGGGGCCAGCAACGGGCTCCCCAGCTTCCGGTCGGCAAGGTACTGCACGATGACCGGGCCTTCGGTAAGCCGCTGGCCATCATCCAACTCCAAGGTGGGCACCTGCCCTTTCGGATTGACCTTGTAATAGTCCGACCCGTCGCGAAGTCGCTTGGCCCGGACGTCGACCCACTCGAGCGCAAGGGGAATACCCAGCTCGCGCGCGACGATGTCGACGGCTAGCGAGCAGGCATGTGGCGTAAGGTAAAGCTTCATCTTGGTCTCCGTTGTAGGACGGTCGCTCACTCGACCCGAATGTTGCGATCGGCAACGATGCGACCGTAGCGCTCGCGCCCCTGAGCAATGATGGTCGCCAGATCCTCGGCAGACCCATTGCCGACGTCGAAGCTCATGGTCTCGAAGGACTTGCGGAGATCGGGTGAGTCCAGGGCCTTTCTCATCGCCGCATTGAGCGTCGCGACGACTTCCGATGGCGTCTTCGGCGGCGCCATGAGCCCAAAGAAGCCGGTGATCGAGAGGTCCGGGAGGCCCGCTTCTTTCGCGGTCGGAACGTCGGACAACGAAGGGATACGCGTTTCGCTCGTGACCAGCAGTGGCACCAGCTGCCCGGCCTTGATCTGTGCCATCAACGGCGCCAGCACCTCGTCCATCAACTGCGCGTCGCCCCTGATCACGGCGTCTCGCGCCGACGTCGAGCCCTTGTACGGCACGTGCACGAACTTGGTGCCCGTCGCCGACATGAAGATCTCACCAAGCAGGTGGTTGCTTGAACCCACACCGGCCGACGCAAAATTCAGGATGTCGGGCTTCTGTCGGGCAAGCGCCACGAGGTCGGCAACCGTCCGCGCACCCGTTTCAGGCGAAGTAACGAACAGGAACGGCTGCAGGGCGCCGAGGCTGACCGGCACAAGCGTCGTCAGATAGGTCTGGTCGGGGTACAGGATGGGCGCGACCGCCAGCGTGCTGCCGCTCCCCCAAAGCAAGGTGTATCCGTCGGCATCCGCTGTCGCGACCCGACGCGTTCCGATGCGTCCGCCCGCTCCTGGTTGATTCATGACGATCACGGGCTGGCGCAGGATCTCCGACAAGGCCTTGGCGACGACGCGGGCCGACACGTCGGTCGAGCCGCCCGCTTCGAAAGGCACGACGAGCGTCACTGGCTTGTCGGGATACGGCCCGGCCATCGCCGTCAGCGGCAATACCAAAGCCAGCAGTGCCAGCAACGATTGCAAGCCTCTCAAGACGCTGCACGCCATCCCCATTGGCCTCCGGTCGTTTGCAGGCGTCTAGTACGACAAAAACGGTAATATAGTCAATTACCGTACTACAATTTTATTGATATGCACCGAATCCATTGGCATGAATGGTCGGCAGGCCGATCCTTATGAGACGCTGACCATCGACACCGTTGGAGGACCGACAATGAAAGGCACCATTCTCGTCGGCACGGCGAGCCAAGGCATTCTGCGGAGCGTCGACAACGGCGCGAGCTGGCATCGGCTTGGCCTGAAGGAAGCCATCGAATTCGATGGCGTCGTCCGCAGCGTCGTCGTCCATCCCAGCGATCCCAGCATCGTTCTGGCCGGCGCAGACTGCGGCATCTGCCTCAGCAAGGATGGCGGCGCGCACTTTTCACTGATCGATTCGCCGATGAATGGCCTCGCGGTCTGGTCGATCGCCATCGACCCGGTCGATCCATCGTTCATCTATGCCGGCACCGGAGCTCCCTCCCGCGCCATCGTCTTCCGCTCGACCGACGGCGGCAGCAGCTGGGAGCGGCTGTCGCCCGAGATCCCCGAGTTCTGCCAGGGCGTCAACCGACCCCGTATCCTCACGATCTGCGTCGATCCTGCGAACAATGCCGAGGTCTGGTTCGGGGTCGAGGAAGGCGGCGCCTGGCGCAGCTCCGACCACGGCGTCACCTGGCGGCGGATCGACCAGGAAAGCGGAATCAGCAGTTCCGACATCCATGCCATCGCCATCCTGCCGCCGGCAACGAAGCAGCCGCGCACGACCTTTGTGCTGACCGTCAATTCGGTATTCACCAGCACGGATGACGGCAAGGTCTGGCGCGGCGCGGCGTCAAAGGATCGCTTCGAGGGCCTTTACTATACGCGCACCGTCCAGCCCCTGTCCGGCTACGAGACGCTGATCCTGGCCGTCGGCGACGGCACGCCCGGTACGCGCAGCAGGCTCTACCGATCAACGGATCGCGGCGCGACGTGGGCACCGGCCCTCCTGCACGCTGAACCCAACTCCACTTTCTGGGCGTTCGGCGTGCACGCCGCCGATCCTTCCCTCCTCTTTGCCGGCACGAAATACGGCGACCTCTTTCGGTCTGTCGACGGTGGCGCAAGCTGGTTCAAGGAATGGCGAGCGTTCCCGGAGATCACCGCTGTCGCATGGACGCCGTTCGAGGCGCCCGTCCGGACCCACCCACGCTCGGTCAACTAGGCACGATTTTCCAAAAGCAGACAAACGACCCATGCGAACGAAAAATTTCGGCGAATTCCACATCCGCAAATGGTACCTGCAGGTCGAGGATACCCTGGCAAACGAAACAGGCGTCCTGGCGGACGGCGACCCTGTCCGCAAGATCGTCATCGGCGCGGCGATCCATAACGCCTTTTCCGGCCGGTTCGTCGACGACCTGAGCGCATGGGTCCGGGAGTCGGCGGCGCTGGGAGAGGAATTCGGGAAACGCCTGAACAGTGCCATTGGAAACGCCCACGTCGCCAGCTACGGCAAGGCCTGTATCGTGGGCGCGGCCGGCGAGTACGAACATGGCAATGCGCTGCTGACGACGGTCTTCGCCGATCCGGTGCGCTCGGCAATCGGCGGCGCCAAGGCCTGGATCCCCTCGACCGGAAAACGCGGCTCTCCGGGGTCTGCGATCGACATACCGCTCGCCCACAAGGACGAACTTTACGTCCGCTCCCACTACGACACGATCAGCGCAATGTTCGCCGACGCCCCCAATCCGGATGAGATCGTCATCGCTTTTGCCTTCGCCACCCGTGGTCGCCTGCACTCGCGGCTCGGTGGGCCGCAGGCTCCGTGACCAGGAAAGGCTGACCTGATGGAAGAGCGCAGTTACAAGCTGCAAGGGAGCGACGGGCTCGCCCTCCGCGTGATCGAATGGGGTAGCCCGGCAGCGGCCCCGATCGTCATGCTGCACGGCATTCGAGGCTATGCGCGGACATTCGCTCCGTTGGCGCAGGCGTTGCTGCCGCACTTTCGCACCATTGCCTACGACCAGCGAGGCCGCGGCGAGAGCGACTGGGATCCGCTGCGGCGATATTACAATCAAGACTACGTTCGCGACCTCGAGGCCGTCGTGCAGCAGCTCGGACTGAAGCGCTTCGATCTGCTCGGCCACTCGATGGGTGGCATTGCCGCCTATGTCTATGCCGCGGCAAACCCCGACCGCGTTCGCCGCCTCGTCATCGAGGATGCCGGCCCAGGTGCGTCGGCAGACAGTTCGGGTTCCGCGCGCATCCGGCAGGAGCTTCAGTCCGCGCCCAGTTCTTTCGAAAGCTGGGATGCCGCCGCCGAGTTCATGCGCAGATTGAGGCCGACCGTCAGCGAAGCTGCACGCCTGGACCGGCTGCAGAACATGCTGAAGCGACGGGCGGACGGTACATGGACCTGGCAGTACGATCATGCTGGCATCGCAGAGGCCCGCCTCAACCCCGACCCGTCACGACAGGTCGACCTGTGGCCGCATGTCGAAGCGATCCGGTCGCCCACACTCGTCCTGCGCGGCGGCCGTTCGGACTACCTGGCGCGGGATGTCGCCGGGTCGTTGTGTGTCCGGAACCACATCATCCAATGGCGAGAGATCGCGGACGCGGGGCACTACATCCACGACGACCAGCTTGATGTGTTCATTAGTTGCGTCTCGGCGTTCTTGACCGCACCGGAGAAAGCTGCGGATAAGGGATAGTGGCCAACCAGAAGGCATATGATGAGCACGCTAAACATTTCACTTCCGGATGCGCTCATGTCCTTCGTTGACGAGCAAGCGACCAAGCACGGCTACGCCACGAGCGGCGAGTATATTTGTGAATTGATTCGCGCGGATCAGGATCGCGTCGTGTTACGTGATCGCCTGCTCGACGGCGCCGCATCGAAAACTACGGCCGGTGTCGATGATAGCTATTTCGATAGCCTCAGGAGCCGGGTGCGTCACGCTCGATGATGTCGGCATGTGAGAGCTGTCGTAGTCAGACCAGCCGCTCCTTGAGCGCCGCCGCTTCCTTGAGCAGCAAGGGCAGATAGTCCGCGATCATCGTCTTGGCCGACACCTGCTCGGGCTGCACGCCGATGTTGAGCGCCGCCACGACCCTGCCGTCGAAGCGGACCAGCGGCACCGCGATCGAGCGGATGCCGATTTCGGCTTCCTGGTCGGCGAGCGCATAGCCCTTCTTGCGGACGTCGAGGATCAGGCGGCGGATATCGGGCTTGGTCACGACGGTCTGGCGCGTGAAGCGGACCGGCTTCAATTGCGCCAGGAAGGCGTCGAGTTCGGCGTCGGACATGGTGCTGGCCAGCACGCGACCGAGGGCGCTGCAGAACACCGGCAGGCGATAACCGACGCCAAGGCCGACCGAGGCCGGCCGCGCCGGCACGGCGCGTGCGATCATCACCGCCTCCTCGCCGTCCCGCACCGCCACTGAGCACGAGGCCCCGACCTGACGGCACAGGCGCTCGCAAACCGGCTGCAGGATCGCCGGCACGGGATCGGATGACAGGTAGGCGATCGCCAGCTTCAGGATACGCGGCGTCAGGCGGAACATCCGACCGTCGGCCTCGAGGTAGCCAAGCGCTACCAACGTCGCCAGCGAGCGTCGTACCGTGGCGCGCGGCAGGTCGACGGCACGCGCCACGTCGCTCAGCGTCATCTGGCGGCGCTGCTCGTCGAAGGCGCTGATGACGCCGAGCCCGCGCGCCAGGGCCTCGGAGAAATCGGCGCCAAGGGCGCGCTGGGCGCGTGCCTCGGCATCTTGTGGACGCAGTCTGCTCATGCGCTGCTCATGGGGTCTTGCCAGCAAAGGGCGGATCGCCGAATAATCCATTATAGAACGAATGTTCGTTAATGTAACACTCTGTCTTGGCCTATAGTCGGTCGGAGGGCAGCCAGCATGATGAGCCAGCAGCAGAACGAGCTGATCACCCAGGTCGGTCCGGGCACCAAGTGCGGGGCGCTGATGCGCCACTACTGGCATCCGGTGGCGTTGACCGACGAATTGCCCGACGAGCGCCCAGCCAAGGCGGTGCGCGTGCTGGGCCAGGACTTCGTGCTGTTCCGCGACGAGCGCGGCCGGCATGGCCTTCTAGACCGCGGCTGCCCGCATCGCGGTGCCGACCTCGCCTACGGCCGCCTCGAGGATGGCGGATTGCGCTGCCTGTTCCACGGCTGGCTGTTCGACGTCGACGGCAAGTGCCTGGAGACGCCGGCTGAGCCCGACGGCAGCGTGCTCTGCCAGCGCGTCCGCCAGAAGAGCTATCCGGTCGTGGTCAAGAACGGGATCATCTTCGCCTATCTCGGCGAGGGCGAGGCGCCCGCCTTCCCCGACTTCGACTGCTTCCTGGCGCCCGGCACACACGCTTTCGCCTTCAAGGGCATGATCGACTGCAACTGGCTGCAGGCGCTGGAGGTCGGCATCGATCCCGCCCACGCCTCCTACCTTCACCGCTTCTACGAAGACGAGGATCCGTCGGGCGAGGCCTACGGCAAGCAGTTCCGCGCCAACTCCGCCGATTCGAACATCCCGATGAGCCGCATGATGCGCGAGTATGCGCGGCCGACCATCGACGTCGAGGGCACCGACTACGGCCTGCGCCTGTTCACGCTACGCAAGATCAGCGAAAAGCATACCCACGTGCGGGTGACCAACCTCGTCTTCCCCTATGCCTTCGTGATCCCGATGAGCACGGAGATGACGATCACCCAGTGGCATGTGCCGATCGACGACACCTCCTGCTACTGGTACGCGATCTTCACCAGCTTCGGTAAGCCGGTCGATCACCAGCAGATGCGCGAGCAGAGGCTCCAGCTTTACGAGCTGCCCGACTACAAGCCGCGCATCGGCCGGCAGAACAACTACGGCTACAATATCACCGAACAGAAGTCCCAGACCTTCACCGGCATGGGCTTCGACATCAACGTGCACGACCAGTGGGCGATCGAAAGCCAGGGCCTGATCCAGGACCGCACGCGCGAGCACCTGGGCTACAGCGACAAGGCGATCATCGCCTATCGCCGCCTGCTGCTATCGGCGATCGGCCAGGTGAGCAACGGCGAGAAGCCGCTGATGTGGCTCGACCCGGCGCAGGCGGCTACCGTTCGAGGGCCGGCGACCGTCGACGGCATGGCTCCGACCGAGGGCTGGGAGTCTTATTGGAAGGAGTTCGACGAGCGCCGCCGCAAGGAGTCCAGCTGGGCGGCGCACACGCGCTCGCCTCTGGTGGCGTAGCCCGCATGACCCTGGTCGAACGCGCTGGTCTCTGGACGGACGAACGCAGGACGGCGACTCGCGAAGCCGAGCGCCGCATCCAGGCGGGCGAAATGTCGGTCGTGCGGCTGGCCTTTGCCGACCAGCACGGCGTGCTGCGCGGCAAGACGTTTGCGGCAAGCGAGATCGACGCCGCGCTGAAGAACGGCGTCGGCTTCTCGGCCACCATGCTCTTGAAGGACACCGCGCACCGCACGGTGTTCCCGGTCTGGCAGCCGGGCGCGGGCTTCGGCATGAAAGAACTGGAGGGTGCGGCCGACGTGCTGATGCTGCCCGACCCCGCCACCTTCCACGCCCTGCCCTGGGCGCCACATTCGGGCTGGATGCTGTGCGACATCTTCTTTGCCGACGGCCGGCCCATGCCGCTCGACACGCGGCACGTCTACAAGCGCGCGCTGAAGACGCTGGCCGACCGCGGCTACGATTTTTACGCCGGCCTGGAAGTCGAGTTCCATCTGTTCAAGCTGGAGAAGAGCAGGCTCGGCATCGGCGATGCCGGTCAACCCGGCCAGCCGGGAGAGCCGCCCGACGTGTCGCTGCTGAACCAGGGCTACCAGTACCTGACCGAGCAACGTTACGACGAGATGGATCCCATCCTGGAGATCCTGCGCACCAACATCGTCGATCTCGGCCTGCCTCTGCGTTCCATCGAGGTCGAGTTCGGGCCGAGCCAGGTCGAGTTCACCTTCCGCGCCGGAACTGGCCTGGAGCCGGCCGATGCCATGGTGCTATTCCGCAGCGCCGCCAAGCAGATCGCCCAGCGCCACGGCTATCACCTCACCTTCATGTGCCGGCCACGGCTCGCCAACGTCATGTCGAGCGGCTGGCACCTGCATCAGTCGCTGAAGGACCGCAAGACGCACGCCAACGCCTTCATGGACGGGCGCGAGCCATTGTCGCCGCTCGCCATGCACTACATGGCGGGCCTGCTGCACCACGCCCGTGGCGCCGCCGCCTTCTCGACGCCGACGCTGAACGGCTACAAGCGCTATCGGCCGTTCTCGCTGGCGCCCGACCATGCCGTCTGGGGCCAGGACAATCGCGGCGTCATGGTCCGGGTGCTGGGCGGGCCGGGCGATCCGGCGACGCATCTGGAGAACCGCGTCGGCGAGCCCGCCGCCAATCCCTACCTATATATGGCGAGCCAGATCGTGAGCGGCCTGGACGGCATCGACCGCAAGCTCGATCCCGGACCGTCGGCCGACAGCCCTTACGAAACGAAGGCGGCAGCCCTGCCACGCTCGCTGGGCGAGGCGCTGGCAGCCCTCGGTGAGGACAAGGCATTGCGGGCCGGGTTCGGCGATTTCTTCGTCGACTATTACCTCAAGCTGAAACAGGCCGAGATCGAACGGTTCGAGTCGGAGGTCAGCGACTGGGAGCAGCGCGAGTATTTCTCGCTGTTCTGACGGCGCAGCCGTCATCCTGAGCGAAGCGAAGGATCTCATTCCGGTTGCAAGCGGCGATGAGGTCCTTCGCTGCGCTCAGGACGACGTGACGTCTTGCGACCCAATCCCCATATACGGGCATGTTCGACTTCCATCCGTCTCTCGTCCTCGACGAGACGACCCCGTCGGGGGAAGTTGGTTCCCTCCCGGAAACCGCCCCCAACGATCAGCCTCTGTTCGATGCCTACTCCCAGGCCGTGGTCGACGTCGTCGACCGCGTCGGTCCCGCCGTCGTGCGGGTCGAGACGCCGCCCGACCGCGAGAAGCGGCAGCGCGGCGGTACCGGCTCGGGCGTGGTGATCTCGCCCGATGGCCTGGTATTGACCAATAGCCACGTCGTGCAGGGCGCGTCGGCCGTGCGGCTGGCACTGGCCGACACGCGCACCGTCAAGGCGCGCGTGCTGGGCGACGATCCGCATACCGACCTGGCGCTGCTGCGCGTGGTCGACGACGTGTCCCTGCCGGCGGCGAAGCTCGGCAACTCCAAGGGCTTGCGCCGCGGCCAGCTCGTGGTCGCGATCGGCAATCCGCTCGGCTTCGAATCGACGGTGACGGCGGGCGTGGTGTCGGCGCTCGGCCGCTCGCTGCGCTCCTACAGCGGCCGGCTGATCGACGACGTCATCCAGACCGATGCCGCGCTCAATCCCGGCAACTCGGGCGGCCCGCTGGTCTCCTCGCGCGGCGAGGTCATCGGCATCAACACAGCCGTGATCGCCGGCGCCCAGGGCATCTGCTTCGCCGTCGCCAGCAACACGGCAAGCCATGTCGTGAGCGAGATCGTGCGCCATGGCCGGGTGCGCCGCGCCTTCATCGGCGTCGCCGGCCAGACCGTGCCGCTGCCGCGCCGACTCGCGCTCGCTCTGGGACTGAAGCAGGCCTTCGGCGTGGCGATCGCCAGCCTCGAGCCGGACAGTCCGGCGGCCAAAGCCGGCCTTCAGACCGGCAACATCGTGCTGGCCCTGGACGGCGAGCCGGTGACCGGCGCCGACGACCTGGTTCGGCTGCTGAGCGGAGCGCTCATCGACGTTGCCACGTCCTTCACCGTCATCGCCGGCAGCGTGCTCAAGCAGGTCGTCGTGCTGCCGGCCGAGCGCCTGGAGGGACGGAGCGAGGAACAGCGCAAGTGAAGCCGATCGCCGTCGTCACCACTGTCGCCACGCGCGAGGATGCGCATCGCCTGGCGCACACGCTGGTCGAGCGCAAGCTCGCGGCGTGTGCGCAGATCTCGCAAATCGAGAGCGTCTACAGTTGGAAGGGCGAGATCCAGCAGGAGCCCGAGCTGCGCGTCCTGTTCAAGACCACCGACGAGCGTTACGCGCTGGTCGAGAGCACCATCCGCGAGCTGCATCCCTATGAGCTGCCGGCGATTCATGCCTTCGCCTTCGAGCACGTCTATCCGGCGTATGCGGAGTGGATCGCGGAGAATGCTGGGGATTGACTCATTGGACCGCGGGCCTCCAGGCCCGCTCATGGTCTTCGTCTTCCGGACCGCCGGCCTCTGGCCGGCTCATGATCATGAATGCCGGCCGGAGGCCGGCAGTCCGGAAGAGTATGAGCGGGCCTGGAGGCCCGCGGTCCAATGACTACTCGACCTTCCCGCCTTCCAGCATCCTGGTCCAGCGCTTCTGCATCTCTTCCGGGCTGACGACTTCCTTCGTTGCCGCCAGGAACCAGCGGTAGCCGAACGGACAGGCGACCATGCCCGAGCGGTCGCCATAGAACTGGTCCTGCACCTCGCGCATCAGCGTGGCGCCCGCCTTGATGGCGCGATCGACCGCCTTGTCGGCGTCGGGTACCTGGATATGGAACGCCACAGGCGAACCGCCGATCGCCGCCGGGCTCTTCGCACCGAAGTCGGGGTACTCGTCGTTCAACATGAGCACGCTGTCGCCGATCCTGATCTCCGCGTGCCCGACGCGGCCGGACGGCTCGGTCAGGCGGAACAGCTCGGTGGCGCCGAACGCCTTGGCATAGAAGGCGATCGCCTCCTTGGCATCGTGCACCGTCATGTGGGCTCGAAGGGTCTGATCCTTTGCGCTCATGACCTCACCTGTGTTATATTACGTTACGTATCGTAACGTTAATAGCCCATGAGTCAAGCCCCCTCTCCTGCCAGCCGTGGTCGCCCGCGCGATCCGCGTACCCGCACGGCCATCCTCACCGCCGCCCGTGCCTTGCTCGACAACGGCGGCCTCACCGCGGTCACCATCGAGGCGATCGCCGCCAAGGCCGGCGTCAGCCGACCCACGATCTATCGCTACTGGCCCAACGCACCGGCCGTGGCGATGGCGGCGTTTCTCGAAGCCTCGGGCGCTCCCGCCGCCGGCAAGACGTCCCGATCGCCGCTCGCGGCGTTGCGCGCCCAGCTTCATGCCGTGGCCGACGCTTTCGCCGCACCCGGCGGCCGCAGCGTCGCCGCCATGGTCGCGGCCGCGCAGTCCGAGACCGAGCTCGCCAAGGCGTTCCGCAACGAGTTCATCGCCCGCAACCGCGATGCGGCCCGCCTGATGCTCGAACGGTGCATCGCTGAGCAACTGGTCTTCCCGCCGGCCGACATCGATCTGGCGCTCGACCTCATCTTCGGTCCGCTCTTCTACCGCCTGCTGATGGGCCACGCGCCGATCACGCGCGGCTTCGTCGACCAGCTTCTCGACGCGGTCGTCCCTGCGCTCTAGGCTTCGGCCTGATCTTGGGGAGAGCACCTTGATGCGCGCCAGCATCACCATCTTCACCGTGAAGGACGTCATGGCGAGCCTCGCCTACTTCCGCGACATACTGGGCTTCGACGTCGCCTTCGAATACGGCAATCCCACCTTCTATGTCGGCCTGTGCTCGGGCGAGGTGAGCCTGCACCTGGTCGCCGCCTCGCAGACGCCACGGCTGCCGGGACATGGCGCGGTGTCGATCTTCGTCGACGATGTCGATGGGCTCCATGCCGACCTGGTGAAGCGCGGCGCCCGCGTGCTCAAGGCGCCGAAGGATTACGACTACGGGCTGCGCGACTTCGACGTTGCCGACCTCGACGGCAACATGATCTTCTTCGGCATGGAATCGCAGAAAGCCTCCTAGTCACGGAGCGCGGACCTCCAGGTCCGCTCATGATCATGAGGCGGACCTGGAGGTCCGCGCTCCGGCATGACACCGCATGTCATCCTCAAACCGAAGGACTTTGCTTAATGGAACTCTGGCAATACGACGCGACCGACCTTGCCCGCCTCATCCGCACCGGCCAAGCCTCAGCCCGCGAAGCCGTCGATTCGGTCCTGAAGCGGCTGCACGCGGTCAATCCGACGGTCAACGCCGTCGTTCGCGTGCTCGAGCCGGAGGCGCGCGCCGCCGCCGAGACCGCCGATGCCGCCCGCGCGCGTGGCCATGCCCTGCCGCCGCTGCATGGCGTGCCCGTGACGACCAAGGTCAACGTCGACCAGGCGGGGCTGCCGACCGACAACGGCGTCGTCGCGCTGAAGGACTTCATCGCCAAGGAGGACAGCCCGGTCGTCGCCAACCTCAAGCATGCCGGCGCGATCATCGTCGGGCGCACCAATGCGCCGGCCTTCTCGATGCGTATCTTCACCGACAATGCCCTGCATGGCTGCACCTACAATCCGCGCGACCGGACGGTGACGCCGGGCGGCTCGAGCGGCGGCGCGGGTGCGGCAACGGCGACCGGCATCGGCGCCATCGCCCACGGCAACGACATCGGCGGGTCGGTCCGCATCCCTGCCTATTGCAACGGTGTGGTCGGCCTGCGCACCGGCTTCGCCCGCATTCCTTCGCTGAATCCCAGCGCGCCGACCGGCCGGCCGATCGGCGCCATCCTGATGGCGACGCAGGGCCCCCACACGCGCTCGGTGCGCGATGCCCGGCTGGCGCTCGAGGTCATGGCGCGCGGCGATCGCCGCGACTGGCGCTGGAACGACGTGCCGATGCAGGGCCCGCCGCCGGCGCGGCCCATCAAGGTCGCCATCGTGCCCGAGGTGCCGGGCGGCCCGACCCATCCCGCCCAGGCCGCCGCCGTGCGGCTCGCCGGCAAGCATCTGCAGGCCGCGGGCTATGTCGTCGAGGAGATCCTGCCGCCCGACATGGAGCGCGGCGTCGAGCTCTGGCACATGATCTGCGTCACCGACGTCTTCGGTGGCCTGTGGCCGCAGATGCAGAAGATGGGCGATCCCGACGCCATTGCCGCGATGCAGGCGTGGCTGCAGGTCCAGAAGGCCGTCGACCTGCAGGGCTACGTCGCAGCGCTGACCGAGCGCGAAGGGCTGATGCTGCGCTGGATGACCTTCTTCCATCAATGGCCTTTGGTGATCCTGCCGACGCTCTGCGACCTGCCGCCCAAGCAGCGCGCCGACGTCACCGTGGAGGGACAGAGGGACGTCCTGCAATCGATGCGCTCGGCCCTGCTGGCGCCCCTGCTCGGCCTGCCGGGGCTCGCCGTGCCCGTCGGCAGCCACGAGAAGCTGCGGACTGGCGTGCAGATCATGAGCATGCGCAATCGCGAGGATCTCTGCCTCGATGCTGGCGAGGTCATCGAGGCCGCCGAAGGCGTGGTGAAGCCGATCGATCCTGAGCACTGAGAATCTTGCCGGACCGCGGGCCTCCAGGCCCGCTCATGGTCATGTT